>CANQJH010000042.1 GCA_947624195.1 uncultured Clostridia bacterium | reverse complement strand
TTCCATATCAACTGTCACAAAACGCAAAGCATTAGCTTCTCTGCTTCGTTGAAAATCAATTTTGTGATTTGTCATACCAAAATATAATCTATCTATATTAAATTTATATTTTGCCAGCAAACTCATTTCGCCATAAAAATCATCTGTATAATCATCATAATTTATGTTTAAAACCATAATATCAGCATTTATTGAATATCCTATTTCAATCGCTGTCATGCCAAATCTATTTGTAAACTCATTATTGATTGGAATTATACCACCGGGTATACCTACAATAATAATATCTGGATTTTCTTTTTTTTCTATACTTTTGCACAAAGTATTAAATCGGATAATTTTATCCTGCTCTTGAATTTCCTGATACATAAATTCTGGGAAAGCATACATTCCAAATAAACTACTAAATCTTTTTGTTCCTATTTGACTCACTTTATATCCAGCATTGACAAAATATTTTCTTAGCAATAATTGGGTTTCAAATTTATCAGTGCCTTCATTGATACCAGCAACTACTATTATCGGAGTATTAATTGTATAGATTTTAGGTAAATATTTGTTATCTTCTACTTGCAATCCTGTTATAATATCAAATTCCGCTCCATTTTGCCTGCATATGTTATTGATTTTCTCATATTGTTCATGCTTTATACGATACAATATTATTATATCTTTTTTATAAGATACAATCTCAGTAATAATACTATATATTTTTTCCTGCATGTCCTCTTTCAAAATAGTTCCATCCCCAATTACAGCCATATCATATCTATCTGTATCGTATGATCTTATCATTACATAAGAACTGTTCTTAACCGCTTCTTCAAGCTGTAAAACCCCAACAACAGATACCTTTTCAACCAAACTGCTATACTTAAGTAATATTTCACTTTCCTTTGTAACCGGATATAATATTGCTCTTTTTTGTATCATATTAACTACTCCATTTCATAATCCGTATCAAAATCAAAACCCAACTCTCTTAATAAACAATAATCTATTAAAAGCCTATGAATAGTGTCTCTAGTTAATTTACAGTTTTGTAATTTCCTGTCCCTAGATAATTGACCATGTTCATCTGCCTTTGCTGCACAAATAGTACAAAATCTAAACGCCCAACAGTTTCTACATTCTGTTTCGGTCAATTTTCCAAGATTTAAAAGATTTTGAACCTTCTCTAGTATAAAACCTGTATCTAAATTTCCGATTTGCATTGGATCAGATAATTCATTTACTCTTTCGCAAGGATAAAAGCATCCACTTACATTAATAAATAACCTGTGCTTTCCCGGCACGCAGGGACCACTATGATGCTCTTTAGAAACTTCAAATGTTTTATACATTATCACTTTATGAACACGTTCAATTAACTGTTTGATATTTGCATCAAATATATTAGATCTGGTATATACTTCTTTTTTCTCCATCATTGCTATAAGGTACTTAAACTGTTCCAACATATATTGACATATAAATTCTTCACTCATTACCTTTCTGTTTATTGCGTAGTCATTACTTTGAAAATTATATGTAGTATAGACATCACTAACTTCTTCATTCGTAACAAAAAAATCATAAACATCTTTAAAGCCTTTGGAAATATCTATTACAGCATTTATATTAACCTTAATAAGATACTCTGGGTATTTTTTCTTTATTGTTCGTATTGCTGTTATAACATTTGAAAAACTACCACTATTATCAAGTTTTACTCTATTTGCATCATGAATATTTGCGGGACCATCCAAACTAATTGTCAGCCTAAAATCATTTTGATATAGAAAATCTATTTTCTCCTCGTCTAACAAAACACAATTAGTGGTAATATTAAAAATAACTTCTTTATTTGCAACTTTTCTAATATATTCTACACAATCTTTAATCAAGTCAAACTCGAGCAAAGGCTCCCCACCGTAAAAGCCCAAATGCAAATTTTCAGAGTTTGCTGAATGCTCTACTAAATAATCTATGGCTTTGTATGCTGTCTCCCTACTCATTCTTAAAAAAGAATGTTCTCTATTTTCATAATTTCCAGAATAAACACAATATTTGCATCTCAAATTGCAATTTTGCGTTACTTGTAATGCCATTGTTCCCAAATCGTTTTCCAATGAATATTTCAGCCCATCCGTTTCTGGATTTTCCATTATAAAATTATTTCTTTTTCTAAGATAACCTTGCTCCTGCAATTTCTTGACTACATCATTTTCTATTCCAGTATCATTATATTTTTCTATTTTTTCAAAATACTCATCACTAACCAATATAAGTGCATTAGTATTTACATCATATAAGTATTTGTTTTTATATGTTTTAAATAAATGAAAAACTGCTTTTTCCATAATTACACCACCAGTCTAAATTAGTGTCCAAGTAGGGGATAAAATCCATCCCCTACTCACCACACCATCAATACTCCATACTAATGCCAAAATTCTTATGTATTAGCATGTACATTTAGAAAGAATTACAGTAGATAACCACTATTCCTTCTAAAAACTTCTTTCTCAATGAATTGTTTCCAATACCAGAGAAGAAAAGTGGAGTTCACTTACTGTATGAACATCCGAAGCCGTCAACGATGTTGTCTTGCAGTAGCAGCTAAAATTGCATCCACTACACGCATACGCAACCAATGTTCCAGTAGTTGCTTTATTCTTCTTAGTCAAATTTTTCTTCATGCTATTTTCCTCCTTTCCCTAAATATTTATAGCATATGGCATATGACATATGACATACTATCATTCC
>CANQJH010000041.1 GCA_947624195.1 uncultured Clostridia bacterium | reverse complement strand
GTAGGAGTCTGGGCCGTATCTCAGTCCCAATGTGGCCGTTCAACCTCTCAGTCCGGCTACTGATCGTCGACTTGGTATGCCGTTACCACACCAACTATCTAATCAGACGCAAGCCCATCTATCAGCGGATTGCTCCTTTCCCATTTGTATCATGCGATACTCATGGCATATGCGGTATTAGCAGTCATTTCTAACTGTTGTTCCCCTCTGATAGGCAGGTTGCTTACGTGTTACTCACCAGTCCGCCACTAACCGCTCCCAAAGTAAACTTAGGGTTAAGTCCGTTCGACTTGCATGTCTTATGTGCGCCGCCAGCGTTTATCCTGAGCCAGGATCAAACTCTCTAATTTTAATTTTCTTTGAAAGTTTTTTTCAAGCTCTTCTTCGCTTCTTACTTTTTTATTTAGAAAACTTTTAAAACTCTTTTGGGTACCTATTTTCATAGGTCCGCTTGGTTTGTTCTCTTGGAATTTATTGTTTACTTTTCAATGTACTTTATGTTACATACGGTGTGTAACGAAGTTAATTATACTATACGTTTTTACCTTTGTCAACACCTTTTTTAAATTTTTTTTAATTTATTTTTTTTCAATTTTTGTATATCGTTTTTTTCTATTTTTTAACCATTCCTTCCTGAGGCACAAATCAGTTTGGAAAAGAATTAAATTTTGGCTAGGAAAACAAATTTAAAATTTATGAGGCATACTTTTTGTACGTTGATTAAATTTTAAATGAAGTTTGACAACGCCAAAATTGTAATTATTTTTCAAACTTTATCTTTTTTACATATTTCTTCTACATTAATATAACTCATTTTTTTTAGTATTTTTTTTGCCCTTTTGCTTCTACTTCCTGTGTTGCAATATAGTATTATTTTTTGTTTTTTGTCTAATAATTCTTTATTAGCTCTTTTATATATTTCATAATATGGCATTGATATAGCACCATCAATGTGTCCTTCTTCATATTCTTGTTTACTTCTTACATCTATTAATATAGCATTTTTGTTTTTATATTTGTTCCATTCTTTTTTTATTAATTCTTTATTTTCTATACAATCACATCTAAATAACTTTTCGCCATAATATTTTTTTATTTTTCTTGTCATTTTTTTATTCCACCTTTTTTAACTTTATTCCTTATTATATACTATTAGTTTTGTAATGTTTTTGTAACAATTATGTAATCTTTGTAATATTATGTTTCTCGAACATTCTTTTTTATGAAAATTTTTCCACTTTTATTTTTTGTGGATACTGTGGATAACTTTGTGAATAATTTAAAATAGGCATTTTTTAAATGTGGTTTATTCACAAAACATTTTTACGGTTTTTTAAATTATTTTTTCATTTTTTATTTTTACAATTTATGTGTACTTTTTATTTTTATTTTATTAAAATAAAAAAATATAGAAAGCTTTATTTTCAGGCTTTCTATATTTTATTTTGTTCTTTAAAATTACATAATATTTCCACTTGCTATAAAGTAAATTGCTGTTATTATTTCTAATATTAATATTAACGGTAAACCTATTATAAATCCAATCTTTTTTGTTTTGTGTCTGAAAGTATACATCCCAGCTATTGTTCCTATTCCTCCACCTAATCCTGTAATTATAAAAATTGTTTTCTCAGGAATTCTCCACTGATTTTTTATCGCTCTGCGCTTATCTATCCACATTATCAAAAACCCTATAACATTAATTGCTACCAAATATATTATTATATTTTTTATTGTAAAAATTTCTTCCATATTATTACCTCATTTAATAAATTGTATATAGTTAAATTTTAGAGACTGCGTTAGCGATCAAACGAAGCAACGCGAAGTGCGAATTTGAAGTTGCGACAGCAAAGTTTTAAAATTTAACTATTACAAATATTTATATAAATTATCCAAACAAGCTAAGCTGATTGCTTTGACTCATACCTTCTAAACATCCAAATTTTTTCAACAAATCTGCCACTGAATTTCCAACTTTTGAACGTATTTTCATATCATCTATAGACATAAACTTTCCTTCTCGTCTAGCTTCTTCTATTCCTTGTGCAGCGACGCTTCCTAATCCAGGTATACTATTTAATGGTGGTCTTATTCCATCCTCTTCCATTAAAAATTTTGTGCTGTGTGATTTGTAAAGATCTATTGGTAAGAATTTAAATCCTCTTTCATAAAATTCTAATACTATTTCTAATACTGAATACATTGCTTTATCTTTAGGTGTAGCCTGATTTCCTTGAAGTTCTATTTCTTTCATTTTATTTTTTACTTTCTCTTTTCCATATATCATGTATTCACTATCAAATTCGTCTGCTCTGATTGAAAAATATGCTGCATAATAAGCTTGCGGTATATGTACTTTAAACCAAGCTATTCTAAATGCCATTGTTACATATGCTGCGGCATGTGCTTTAGGAAACATATACTTTATTTTTTTACATGAATCTATATACCATTGTGGAACATTGTTTTCTTTTAACAATTGTTCATACTCTGGCCATTTAGGTTCTGCTCCTTTTGCTACTTTTCCCTTACGAACTGACTCCATTATTTTAAATGCTGAGTTTGATGGAACTCCTTGCTTTATTAGATATATCATAATATCATCCCTTGTGCATATAGCTTCACTAAGTGTTGTTACTTTTTGTTGTATTAAATCTTGTGCATTATTTAGCCATACATCTGTACCATGTGATAATCCAGATATACGTATTAGTTCTTCAAAAGTTGTTGGTCTAGTATCTTCTAACATTCCTCTAACAAACTTAGTTCCAAATTCTGGTATTCCAAAACTTCCAACTTCTGAGTGTATCTGTTCAGAAGTTACTCCTAAAGCTTCTGTTGAACTAAAAATCGACATTGTTTCTTTATCATCTAAAGGTATTTTTTGAGGATCTACTCCTGTTAAGTCTTGTAACATTCTTATCATTGTGGGATCATCATGCCCTAGTATATCTAATTTTAATAAGTTTTGATCTATTGAGTGATAGTCAAAATGTGTTGTTATTATATCTGAATTCGGATCATCTGCTGGATGTTGTACAGGACAAAATTCATATATTTCTCTTCCTTTTGGAACTACTATTATTCCTCCTGGATGTTGTCCTGTTGTTCTTTTTATTCCTGTGCATCCTTTTGATAATCTTACTATCTCTGCTTTATTTACTGGTATATTTCTATCTTCATAATACCCTTTTACATATCCGAAAGCTGTTTTGTCTGCAATTGTTCCTATTGTTCCAGCTTTAAATGTTGTTCCTTTTCCAAATATTACTTCTGTATATTTATGTGCTTTTGCTTGATATTCTCCTGAGAAGTTTAAGTCTATATCTGGCTC
>CANQJH010000040.1 GCA_947624195.1 uncultured Clostridia bacterium | reverse complement strand
ATTTCTGGGGGTAAGGGGGAACTATGCCCTTTTTTCTTATTTTGGTTTTATTTTTTTCATTATTTCTTTCAAACTATGTTTCCTCCTACATATGTATTTTATAGTGTTTTAAGTCTACCATATAGACTTCTTGTAATTAATTTAGATTATAACTATTCTGATTTTAATTACTTTTGATCATAATTCATCTTGATTTTAATTAAATTTGATTATAATTCATTTTAATTTTAATTTTAATTAAATTAAATTATAAGTCAAATTAATTTTAATGAACTCAGATTATAATTTCTCTTGATTTAATATTTTTGATTATAATTTCTTTTGTTAAAAAAAATTTTATATGCAATTAATTTTATTATCACTCCCTTCATGCTGAATAAGAAAAATAAATATAGGAAATTTCATATTTCATATTGTATGACATTTTTTACCATTTGTCAACAAAAACTTGTCGACAAAATTCGACACGCATAACCATACCGTTAACATAGAGCCAAAGGAGCAACAATGAGCTCGCCAAGTTTAGCGTATCCACACAACAAAAGCAGTTCAGTATGTTGGCTTTTCAACATACCGAACTGCATAAATTGGGGTTCAGCGCCATTCAACCCATATATTTTTAATTACTACATGCTCACATTATATATATTCGATCCCTTTGATGTCTCTGTCAATTGGACTCCAGACTCCAGACAAACTACGGGGCGAACGCCAAGGTTGTTGTCGTAACAGTAGTAGTTGTTCACGTTGCCGATATAGCGGACATACATCAAGAGGTTCGAGGCGTAAGCGGACGGCGAAGCCAACCAATATCCGTTGCAACTTTCGTAACCCTCTGTGTGTGGGAAAAATGTTTTGTATGTCGTTCCTAATGCTGTCTTTTGGTCACTGCTTAGAGTAGTACCTAATCCTCCTCCATTCATATACATTAAGTAATCTGATGTTGTACCATGCTTAACTTTATATCCACTGCCACTTGTTTGTGGATCTGGCTCAATTGTTACAAATCCATTTGTATCTCCTTCAACTGCTTCATTCCATGCTTTGCACCACATCTCAAGAGTTGGTCCTCCGATTACAAATTCTATACAATCGCTTTTTCCTGCTACTTCTTTTATTCCATTCCATGAATCTTTATTTAGCAAGTGTGATGTTGCCATCGAATTATTCTTTCCACTATTGCTATTTAAATCATATTGCTTGTGCATTACCAAACTTAAATAGTTATCTGGTTCTGTTGGTAAATCCAAAAATTTTGTTGGATAATTTGGCCAATAAACATTATATTGATATGAACTAGATGCTTTAAAACCATTAGTATCTAATGTCGTTCCACTTCCTATTACATGCCATTGCTTTTCTAATACTTCAGTTGCTACATAGTCTGCTGCTATTAAATATATTCTGTCATTTCCCGCATAAAATAATTCCCAGTCATCTGTTGTCACGTCATTTCCATTTGTATTTAATCCTATATCCACGTATTTTCCTTGATACTCGTTTAAGTGACTTCCTACTTCTCCTCCGTCTATTACTACTGGTGGTTTTAGTGATTCGATTATATTTCCTATCTCCTCACTTCCCTTTTGCAATGCATTTTCTTCCTTTCCTGCTTCTTCTTTATATGTCTCTGCGGCTTTCTCTGACATTTTAAATAAGCCATTTTCTCCGTAATGCTATTGTTAGTGTTACCCCTGCTAATATTAGCATTATTATTATGGTTACTACTAATGCTGTAAGGATAAAATGTTACTTTCTTGGTTGCCAAAAATATATGGGTTTTCATAACCCTTCAAATAAAAATCAAACTTTGTATCACTGTGTATAACTACTTTATCGACTAATTCTTTGCAAATGTTTTTACTAAATTTTTTTAGATTTAATATACCATCAACTATTTTTCTAACATTGTCTAAAACTTCTTCTATGTTCTCTTTAAATTTAACCTTTTGTTCCTGCTCTTGAATTTCTTTCTCTAATTTTATCATTTTATTTTCTATTTCTTTGTTTTTTTGCTTATAGCTTTCTTCATCAATAATCTCTTTAATACATAAATCTAGTAATTTATTCTTTTCCTTTATAAGTTGTTCCTTTTCTTTTATTAAAATATCATTTAATTTTGTTTCTTTGCCACATTTGTTTATTGCTATTTTAACATAATTCTCAATGTCTTTTTTTATTTCCTTCTTATTTATAAGTATTTCTTTTAACGCTTTCATAAAACATTGTTTTAATAACTCATTATTTACTCTATCATTATCACAACCTATTTCTTGTCCATCTTCTATATGTTTTCTACCATATTTAGTTGCAGTATAACATCTCCATGTTTTTCTTAAAGTTCCATCTTTTCTATGTCTGTTTTCTCCACCGACATACGAAGCTCCACAACTTGCACAAACTAATTTTCCTGAAAAAGTATGCTTATTTGTATACTTACTTTTTTCATGTTTATACATATCACTTCTTCTTTTTAGTTCCTTTTGTGTTTCTTCAAATGTTTTTCTGTCAATTATAGGCTCATGATGATTACTTGTATAAATAAATTCAACTTCTCCTTGATTAGTTTTTTTCGTATGCTCTAAAAAGTCTGTTGTATATGTTATCCTTTGCTTTAAATCTCCTACATATTTTACATTTTGTAACATATCTATAATTGTTGCTTCTCTCCAATCAGTTGATTTTTCCTTTTTCCTTGCTTTTGTAAAACTTTTTGCTATTGCAACAGTATAGAATATATGGCTTAAATATGGGTTGATTTTAGGCATATTATTTTCCTCCATAACAATACCCTTATTATACCATGTTATGTTTACTTTGTAAAGTTTTTACTAATTTAATGCTAATTTTAATGCTAACTTTTTTGCTAATTTTTTTGCAAGCTTAATCGTCGCTCTTGTGCTTATCGTGCCACTTTCGAGTTAATTTTAATGCTAACTTTTTTACTAACTTTTTTACTTCATTATTTTCCATTTTCCTTTTTTCTTTGAGCCAGTTCTTTCTATCATATTATTTTCTTTTAATTTTTTTACATTAGAATAAATTGTTTGCCTACTTACCCTTAAAACTTTTGCTAAATCTACTTGCGTTATTATAGGATTTTCTTCCATCTTTGCTAATATTCTTGTTTGAAGTTTCGTAACCTTTTTTATCGTATTATGCATATTTTGTGGTGTTTTTTCTTTATTTTGCATACCATATAACAAATTTAAGTAATTTTCAGATGGAATACATTTTATCATTACTCCTCCTGTATTTTCAGAAACTTCTGGCATTGGCGTTCCATATTTTATACATTCTTCTTTTATTTTTTCAAAACCTCTGCCCCATGACTCTACAAAACCTGCTTTGAAAAATGTTTGAGCTATTTTAGGATTTGATGGTCTTGAAGCATGTTTCTCAAATAAATTTTCTTGTGTAATTGTTTTAGGTAATTCCCCATCGTTCCATACATATAACTTATCATCATATACACTAATTTGAATTGGAACTCCTGATGAAAATAATTTGTGTTGTAATGAATTATATATAATCTCTCTAAATCCGATCTTTTGGGAACATATATTCATCTATTCTTTTCAAGTCTTTATAACTTATTAGTGCTTTTAGATATTTTTCATATAGGTCAATTGAAAAAGTAAATTCAATTTGGAAAAAGTAACTTCTAGTTACCGATTAAGTACTATTTAGAAGGATTTAA
>CANQJH010000039.1 GCA_947624195.1 uncultured Clostridia bacterium | reverse complement strand
TAATTGAGCAGTGTAGAGAAATAGTTAGAAAATTTAATTCAATTTATGGAGAAACATTAAGAGAGCCAGTAGCTGTTATGAGTGGAAGAGGAAGAATTAAAGGTTTAGACGGAAATGAAAAGATGGGCAAATCATTAGGAAATGCTTTATATCTATCAGACGATTTGCAAACTATAACTGAAAAAGTTATGGGAGCATTAACAGATCCAGCAAGAATAAAAAAAGACGACCCAGGTCATCCTGGTGTATGTATGGTGTACTATTACCATAAATTATTTAGTGATGAAGACACTTGCAAAAACGTATGTGAAGAGTGTAAAAAAGGGCTAAGAGGTTGTGTCGCTTGTAAAAGACAATTAATAGAAAATATAAATAAAGTATTAGAACCAATTAGAGATAAAAGACATTATTATGAACAAAGACCTAAAGAAGTAATGGATATACTTACGAATGGAACTGATAATGCAAGAATTAAAGCTATGGAAATTATGCAAAAAGTAAAACAAAAAATGAAATTAGATTATTAATTATATAAAGATGTGAGAATATATAATATTGCACATCTATTTGAACGAAAAGAGATAAATAATGAAAAAAGTAATTTTTATAATAATATTTTTAATAATAATACTTTCAGTATTTGCGGCATTAGTGTACACAAATACAATCAACTTATTTAATGACGAAGTAGCAACAACACCGACAGAAGAAAATATTGTAGAAGTAAAAGAGCCAACCAAAGAAGAAATTGCTATGGAAGAAGCAAAGGAAATGTTGGAAACATTAACACTTGATGAAAAAATAGGACAACTTCTTTTAGTACGATATGGCAGTGATAGTAATTCAGCTCAAATTGCAAGAGACAATTGCTTTGGCGGATACGTTTTGTTTGAAAAAGATTTCAAAAATAAAACAGTAGAGCAAGTGCAAACTATGATAAGTAATATACAAAATGAGTGTAAAATCCCACTTTTAATGTCAGTTGATGAAGAGGGTGGAACAGTTGTAAGAATAAGTAGCAATGCAAATTTAGCAGCCTCAAAATTTAAATCTCCAATGCAATTATATAACGAAGGTGGATTAGATCTTATAAAACAGGATACAATAAATAAAAGTCAATTGCTTTCAAAACTTGGAATAAATTTGAATTTGGCACCTGTTGTAGATGTCTCAACAAATTCGTCAGATTATATGTATAAAAGGACATTGGGACAAGGAGTGGAATTAACAAGTGAATATGCCAAAACAGTTATTGAAGCAAGTAAAGATACAGGAGTGTATTATACTCTAAAACATTTCCCTGGATATGGAAATAACAAAGATACTCATAAAACAAGCTCATTAGACACAAGAAGTTATGATGAAATAATGAATACCGCAATACCACCATTTAAGGCAGGAATTGAAGCAGGAGCACAAGCAGTTTTAATTAGTCACAATATTGTTCAAAGTATAGATAGCGAAAATCCAGCTTCAATATCAAAAGAGATTCACGATATATTAAGAAATGATTTGAATTTTAAAGAACTTATAATTACAGATGATTTGGCAATGAATGCAGTATCAGGAATAGAAAATGTTTATACAAAAGCCGTCATTGCAGGAAATAACTTGATTATCACATCAGATTATCAAGCAAGCATAAACAATATTAAAAATGCTGTAACAAATGGAACAATAACTGAAGAACAAATAAATGCAATAGTAGTAAAAAATCTAGCTTGGAAATTTAATAATTTAAAAAATAATTGACATACTACTTAAAGGGTTGTAAAATATGTAATATAAGAGGAAAAAAAGATGAAATATGTCGTAAAAGGTAAGCATAAAGGTAATCATTATGTAAGAAAAAAAGTTAATAGAAGAAAAGTGTTTATAACACTAGTTGCATGTATTGCATTACTTATATTTGTTATATGCATGATAAATAAACAAAATGAGCCAGTTGCTCAAGTTTATAATGTAGAACAAAACGTAATTATTGTAGACAAATCAGGCGAAAACGATACACAACAAGAAAATTCAAATGACACCAAAAATCAGAATAATGCTCAAAATAATGAACAGTCAAACTCTGAGCAAAATAGTGGACAAACTAACCAACAATCAACAGAGGGAAATCAACAAAGTACAGGACAAAGCAACCCACCACAAGACGTGGTTATACCAAATAATTTTTCAGCACTAACTACAGACGAATTACAAAGATTTGACAAAATATATAGTCACAGTGATCCTAAAAGAGTATTTTTAACATTTGATGATGGACCTACAACACAAGTAACACCATATATTTTGGATTTACTAAAAAGTGAGAATATAAAGGCAACATTTTTCGTATTAGGAAATAGAGTAGATGCTAATCCAGCATTAGTAAAAAGAGAATTTGAAGAAGGTCATTATATTGCGAACCATGGCTATACTCACAGCTATAGCTCAATTTATCAAAATTCGAACACAGTTATTGATGAATATAATCGAACAAACCAATCAATTAGAAATGCAATAGGCAAACAAGACTATAATTCATTGGTATTTAGATTCCCAGGCGGATCTGTTGGTGGAACATATGACTCTCTAAAAAAAGCCACAAAACAAATTTTAAGAGAAAGAGGAATTGCAACAGTTGACTGGAATGCTTTAAGTGGAGATTCCGAAGGAGTAAAAACAATAGATGGACTATACAATAGATTTGTACAAACTGCAAGTTCTTATACAAGTGTAGTTGTATTAATGCATGATGCAGCAGATAAAATTTTAACATATGAAACATTGCCAAGAATAATAGAGTATTGCAGAAACAACGGATATGAGTTCAAAACTATGTATGACTTATTGCTAAGAAATTAAAATATTGATATGCTTAAATTAATAAATTCACAAAAGTAAAGCTAAAAGTATGAATAATAAACCACAAGCTAGAAAATTTAAAATGATATTGAAATTTATCTAGCTTTTTCTATTTATTTGTGTTAAAATATTTCTATGCCACTATAGCTCAGTTGGTAGAGCAGCAGATTCGTAACCTGCAGGTCGTGAGTTCGATTCTCACTGGTGGCTCCATAAGATAAAATTACACTATAACAAGGTTTGAATACATAATTATTACTAAAAAAACATATAATATTAATGTCAAATTTAGTTTGACAAGTTAAATATTATATGTTAAAATATATTTAACTTAACCCATTACTATTAAATAGTAATGCGGGAGTCAAAAATGACATTGGAGAGTTCAAGAGCAACTCTCCTCTTTATTTTGTAAAAAACTTAATTATTTTTTCATCAATTAAATCAAGACTTCTGTTTGATAAACGTACATTTTTTAACACAACATCATAAAATATTCTTTGTTTACTAATTGTAGTAATTTGATTAATTAAAACTATACTTTCTTTTTTATATTGATAAATACTTTTTCCTAATTGGTCTATATATTTCATTTCTTTTGAAATAGATTCTTGTATAGATTTTGGAATTTCTTCCAAGCCATCTAATTTAGTTAATAATTTATTTAATCTTTTATTTTCTTTTTGAATATTTTGATTAAGAATATTATAAAGCTCATTACTTAAATTTACACAAGACTTAGGATATTTTTTATTTTCCTTTTTCGATGTTAATGGTACAATATTCAACACTCCATTTTTGGGATTATCTTTTTTATTTAATACAACGCAATAATGTAATCCACCTAATTCACTACCTATGTTAAAACCTAGATTTACTTTTATTATATCTCCTCTATGAAATACGCCAGATTTAGTAACATCAAAATCTCTTTCTTGATCATGATAGACTGCGTAATCATGTATCCAATATGCTAATAATTCACTTTTTTTATATTCGCATAATTCTATATGCTTCAAAAAAGACAAATCTAATCTATTTAAAGATTTATCTTTATGAATAACTGCATTGTTTTTTATTTCAAGCTCATCTTCGTTCATAAAAAATTCCATTCCTTTCTCGCTTCGCTCAAAGGCACACATAGGTATGAAAGCCTTGAGCTTGAAGCATTTT
>CANQJH010000038.1 GCA_947624195.1 uncultured Clostridia bacterium | reverse complement strand
GAAAGCCAAAATTAGTTTTAGTTGATAATTTTTCATTTACTCCTCCACTATTTGCTAGCTATATAATATCCTACTCCCCTTTTTGTTACTAATATTTTAGGATTAGCTGTATTTTTTTCAATTTTCTCTCTAATTCTTCTAACTGTTACATCAACAGTTCTAATATCGCCAAAATACTCATATCCCCATACTTTTTCTAATAAGGCTTCTCTAGTAACAACTTGTCCAGGTTTTTGAGCTAAAAATCTTAAAACTTCAAATTCTCTTCTTGTTAAGTCAGATATAACTTGTCCTTTAACGTTAACTTCAAACTTATCTAAGTCAAGTGTTAAAGCTCCAACTGAAATCTTGTTGCCTTTTGAATATCCTAAATTTATGTCTTGTTCAAGCTTTCTAAGGTTAGCTTTAATTCTAGCAATTAGCTCTCTAGTGCTAAAAGGCTTTGTGATGTAGTCATCTGCACCTATTTCTAAGCCTAATATTTTATCAATCTCTTCTCCTCTAGCCGAAAGCATAATTACTGGAATGTTTATTTGCTCTTGTCTTATTTTTCTGCAAACTGAAAGGCCATCCATTTTAGGAAGCATAACATCTAATAGTACTAAATCTGGTTTTTCATCTATAACTTTTTGTAAACCCTCTTCACCATCTTGTGCAGAAATAAAGGTGTAACCTTCCTTTTCTATGTTGAATTTAAGTAAATCAATAATTGCCATCTCATCATCAACGGCTAATATCTTTTTCTTTCCCTCATCATATGTATTGTTTTCTTCCATATTCTCCATAAGTTTACCTTCCTATGATTAATTTACTCATATTTATATCATATGAATTAAGATTTTTCAATAAATTTAGACAAAAAAGTTTATAAATAAGAAATTAAATTGATACAACTCACAACTATTGCAGTTATAAATTGTATCAATAACTTTTTATTTAAAATATTTAGTTATGTGGTATTTACCACTCTTTTGCAGTTGTATTTCTTTTTCCTCTTTTCCATCTACAATCATCTCATCTTTGTTGGCTCTAACGTACTTTATATTATATTCTGCATCATAGTATTTTAATTTTACTTCAAATTCTTTCCACTCATTTGGAACACAAGGACTAAGTGATAAAACGCCTTGCTTAACTTTTATACCAAAGATATATTCTACTTGGAGTTTGTACATTAGCGCACTTGAACCTGTGTACCACGTCCATCCTCCTCTACCTGCTAAATTTCCCTCAGAACAAATATCTGCTTCTACAACATAAGGTTCTACCTTGTATTTGTCTGCCATATCAATGGTTAAAGAGTGTTCAATTGGATTTATTTTCTTATAAATATCATACGCTTTTTCATTGCATCCTAACATTGCTTCGGCAATAATTAGCCAAATGGCAGCATGTGTGTATTGCAGTTGTGGACAGTTTTGCGCAGAATTTCAATTATTCACTATTCATTATTCATTAATTTTAGTGAATAATTTTACGCACTTTTAATCTCATATTTCTTTCTAGCACATATAAATTTATTTAAATTATTATTAACTTCTTGTAATGGTTTAAAATTGAAATAAATATCAATTTGTTTGTCACTATGGATTTCAATTTTTTCTATAAATTCTCTAATTATTTCTTTTGTTGGTTTCTTCATGTTAAGAAATTCTTCTATTAAATTATCCAATCTACTTTCACTTTTTGTTTTATCATCTTCGCAAGATATCTCTTGTTCAAGTTCTTTGATGTTTTGTTCATATGCTTTGACGGCTTCTTTTATTCTATTTGCATTTTTCATATATTCGTCTAGTGTAATAATTCCTGCAAGTCTATCATCATACATTACTTCCAACTTTCTAGTTTCTTTTTCAATAGATTCTTTGAAAGATTCTATTTTAGCTTTAATGTCAATTTCTTGTTTTTGTTGCGATTTAGTTTGTTTTGCAATTTCTTCTAGTTTTTTTGTATTGGTATAAACTTTACAAACTTCTCTTAAAACTTCTAGCATTTGTTCTTCAAAAACTTGATAATTGAAATTGTGTGGTGAACATACATCAAATTTTCCAAACCTTCCATATCTTTGACATCTTCCATAAATATTTCCATTTTTATCTGGACTTCTAATTCCAATATAACCTCCACAGTCGTAACATCTAAGTAATCCTTTAAATAAATAATCATTTTGCACTACTCGTGAACCCTTTGTTGCTTTGATGGCTCTTTGCGTTCTTTCAAAATCTTCTTTGCTAATTATTGCTTCATGCATATTTTCTACTTTTACCCAATCTTCTTCTGGAAGATTCATAAATTTCTTTGATTTGAAGCTTACCTTTTTTCTCTTTCCCTGTATAACTGTTCCTGTATATATTTCGTTTGAAAGAATAAATCGTACTGTCGATTGTTGCCATAAACCATAAGAAACCGATTTTGTTCCTCTATTTCTTTTATTATAATCTGATGGAATTGGAATTTTCTGTTTAGATAAATAATCTGCTATTTGCATTGTACCAAAACCTGCTAAATATTTTTCATATATCAGTTTTACAACATTTGCTGCCTCTTCATCTATTATTAAATGGTATTTATTTTCTGGATCTTTTTTATAGCCATAAGGTGCAGTTCCCAAGTATTCTCCATTATTTCTTTTTGTTTGCAAAACACTATTTATTTTCTTTGATGTATCTTTAGCATACATTTCATTTAATATTGATTTAAATGGTGCTATATCATTATTTGAGGTATCATATGCTGTATCTATATTGTCCAATATAGCTATAAATCTAACATTATGCTCTGGAAAATAATCTTCAATATATAGACCTGATTGTACATAGTTTCTTCCAAGTCTTGATAAGTCTTTTGTAACTACCATATTTATTTTTCCGTTTTCAATATCTGCTATCATTCTATTAAATCCTGGTCTATCAAAACTTGTACCACTTATACCATCATCTACATATTCTGCAATAAAGTTTAGTTTGTTTTCTTTAATATATTGCATTAGTAAAGTCCTTTGATTTCCAATACTTTCGCTTTCTTGATATTTTTCTTTTTCTTCATCTTCTCTTGAAAGTCTAATATATATCCCTACTTTATATTCAATATTATTCAATATCGTATAGCTCACATTCCCCTCCTTACTTGCTATGTAAAGATAATGAGATAATATTGATACTCTTGTTAGATATTATATCATATTATCTCTTTTTTTGCTATTGATTTTACTAATTTGTATCATTATTTCTTAATATATAATTACTAAATGCTCTTTCTATTATTCTCTCCAATGTTTCTCCTTTTTCATTAAATATAATATTTATTTTAAAATCATTTCTCTTTTTATATTTTCTTTTACGTATATCATTTAAGTTTTCTTCTTGCATTATGCTCACTCCTTTTGTTGTAAGTATTTCCAAATTCTGTATTTTTATTCTTTATTATAACTACAATAGTAATATCTGTAATGCCATTTTACTATGTATTTTTTTGTTTGGTTTAAAATGGGTACATAAAAAGAAAAAAGGGTAGAAAAAAAGAAGCTATTAAAGCTTCAATTTTAAGATATTTTTATTTACTTTATTAATTGTAATTTAACTTTGAACTATTTGTTATCTTTATACTTTATTGCTAATAATAAAATTAGTAAGCAGAAAAATAATTCTAGAGATGTTTCAAAAATTAGCATAAAATCCCTACTACATAAAACTGCATATAATGTATATGATAAACTACTTATTCCCCATAGAATCCAAGAGTTAATACTTAAATCGCTTGATTTCTTTGTCCTTATTAGTTTTATAGTTTGTGGTAAATATGAAATCATTGTGCATAATGATACTATTCCTAATAATATATTTCCTAACATATATATTTCTCCCATATAACTTACTATTTTTAATTTATATATAATATAACATTTTTATCTAAAAATATCTAATTTTTTATATTATAAAAATTCTCTTTATTTCTAAAATAAATTGCAGAAATTATGAATAATTTATTTGTTCATAATATTATGGCAAAATTTTATGCCTAATATTCGCCAGCGTGGTGTTTTGACCCCCTTTTTGCTGTTTAGGAGAAAATCTCCTAAAACCTTTTTTGCTCTCCGAGAGATTTATTCTTTATATTTTAAATC
>CANQJH010000037.1 GCA_947624195.1 uncultured Clostridia bacterium | reverse complement strand
AAACTTCTAGCTCTTCATAAAAAAGGAATTACTGGTGATTTTAATGTTGAGCATTTTGTTAGTATTCACAAATTTTTATTTGAAGATATTTATCCTTTTGCTGGCAAGTTTAGAACTGAAAATATTGCAAAAGATAATTTTAGTTTTGCCGATTATCAATACATAGACTCTGAAATCAGTAGATTATTCAATAATCTAAAAAATGAGAATTATTTACAAAATCTATCAAAATCCGAATTGGCTAAAAGGCTTGCATACTACTGGGCTGAACTCAATGTACTCCATCCTTTTAGAGAAGGCAATGGTAGAACTACTAGAGAATTCTTAAGACAACTTGCTCTTAAAAATGGTTACAATCTAAATTTACAAAATGTAAATACCGACGAACTTCTAGACGCAAGCGTCAAGTCAGTTGTTGACGAATCTCAATTATCTAATTTAATAAATCAAATTTTAGAAAAATAATCTATTAATTATAAAAAACATGAATATAGTTATTTTTGAATAAGCCGCGCAGCGACTAACCGGATCGTTAGCGGAAATTACTTACTCCTCTTCTCCTTCATCGAATTGCGAATTATAAAGTTTAGCATACTCACCATTTCTAGCAAGTAGTTCTTCATGTTTTCCTTGCTCAACTATATCTCCATGTTGCATTACTAATATTAAATCTGCATTTTTAATTGTTGAAAGTCTATGTGCAATAATGAAGCTTGTTCTTCCCTTCATTAAATTGTCCATTGCCTCTTGTATCTTTATTTCTGTTCTTGTATCAATGCTAGATGTTGCTTCATCTAAAATTAGTATTTTAGGATTTGCTAAAATAACTCTTGCAATTGTTAATAATTGTTTTTGCCCTGCTGAAATATTTGATGTTTCTTCATTTAATACCATATCATATCCATTTGGAAGTGTTTTTATAAAGTGATGAACATTAGCAGCTTTTGCAGCTTCTATAACATCATTATCAGTTGCATCTGGTTTGCCATATCTAATATTATCCTTTATTGTTCCATTGTATAGCCAAGTATCTTGAAGTACCATGCCAAACAATGACCTCAAATCCCCTCGATTAAATTCATTGATATTGTTTCCGTCAATATATATAGCTCCATCATTTATATCATAGAATCTCATAAGTAGTTTAACTATAGTAGTTTTTCCTGCACCAGTTGGTCCTACTATTGCTATTTTTTGTCCGTCTTTTACATCAGCTGTAAAATTATTGATAATTATTTTATCTGCATCATAGCCAAATTTAACGTTGTCAAATTTTATATTACCACTTAATCCTTTTACATCTTTTGCATTTTTAATATGTTGTACTTCTTCTTTTTCCTCTAAGAAATTAAATATTCTTTCTGCAGCTGCTACCATAACTTGAAGCATATTTGACAATTCTGCCATTTGAGCAATTGGTTGATTAAATTGTCTACTGTATTGAATAAATGACTGTATATCTCCAACTGTTATGATTCCCTTTATGGCAAAATATCCACCAAGTATGGCAACTACAACATAAGAAAGATTTCCTATAAAGTTCATAATCGGTCTCATTAGTCCTGATAAGAATTGAGCTTTCCAGCCTACTTTGTATAATTGTTCATTTTGTTTCTCAAATTCTTTAACTGTCTTTTCCTCTGCATTAAATGCTTTTATAATATTGTATCCACCATAAGCTTCTTCAACTCTACTGTTTACATGTCCTAAATAGTCTTGTTGTGCTTTAAAATATTTTTGTGATTTTTTTACTATAATTCCAACCAAAATTGATGTAAATGGTAGTACAATTAACGAAAAGATTGTCATTGGTACACTAATTGAAATCATCATTACAAATATTCCAACTACTGTACAAATTGAAGTTATAATTTGTGTAATACTTTGATTTAATGACATTGACAATGTATCTATATCATTTGTGATAATTGATAACACTTCACCATCTGTTTTTGTATCAAAAAATTTCATTGGTAGTCTATTTATTTTTTTGATTAAATCATTACGTATTTTATAAGTAAGTTTTTGAGATATATTTGTCATTACAAAACCTTGCACACCTGAAAAAGTTACACTCAAAACATACAGACTTAGTAAGGTTATTAAAATATGTGCAATATTTTCAAAATTGATTCCTGCTCCTCCTGAAATCTTACTCATTACACCAGTATAAATTTCAGTCGTTGCATTACCCAATATTTTAGGTCCTACAATTGTAAAAATTGTTCCACCAATTGCAAATATTAGTACTACTATAAGTTGAAATTTATAGGCAGATAAATAATTTTTAATTAATTTACCTAGTGTGCCTTTAAAATCTTTTGCTCTATCCAAATTATTATTTTTAACTCTTGGTCTCATTGGTCCTGGCATATTCTCTATTTCACCTCCTCAAGTCCTAATTCTTTTTCTGATAATTGTGAAGTAGCTATTTGCTTGTATGTTTCACAGTTTTTAAGTAACTCGCTGTGAGTTCCTTTTCCAACAATTTTACCTTCTTCCAAAACAATTATTTGTTCTGCATTTATAATTGTGCTTACTCTTTGTGCTACAATAATTACTGTTTTTCCAACTGTTTTTGTTTTTAAAGCTTCTCTTAAATTTCTATCAGTTTTTAAGTCTAATGCTGAAAAACTATCATCAAATATAAATATTTCTGGATCAATAGCTAAAGCTCTTGCAATAGATAGTCTCTGTCTTTGTCCACCAGATACGTTATCTCCACCTTGAGCTATTTCTGATTTATAGCCATCTTCTTTGCTATCTATAAATTCTTTAGCTTGTGCGATGTCTGCTACTTTTTCCATTTCTTCATTAGAAATATTTTTACCATATTTAATATTGCTTTCTATTGTTCCAGAGAACAACATACCTCTTTGAGGCACATATCCTATTTTCTTTCTTAGTTCTTGCTGAGGAACATCCTTGATATTAGCGCCATCAACAAGTATCTCTCCTCCAGTTACATCATAAAATCTTGGAATTAAATTTATAACTGTTGATTTACCGCTTCCCGTACTACCAATTATAGCAGTAGTTTCACCTGGTTTAGCTGTAAAATTAATATCTGTTAGTATTTCGCTATCTGCATCTGGATATCTGAAAGATACATTTTTAAACTCTACCAATCCTTTTTTGCTATTATCAAATTTAGCTTGTTTATTTTTAGGTTTATCTTCTATTGAAGGCTTTTTCTCCAATACCTCATTTATACGATTAGCTGAAACAGATGCTCTTGGAAGCATTATTGAAAGCATTGAAATGAATAAGAAACTCATTACAATGTGCATAGTATATTGTAAAAATGCCATCATATTTCCAACTTGCATTACACCTTCATCAATTCTATGTCCACCTACCCAGATAATTAAAATTAAAACACTTTGCATAATAAGCATCATAAGTGGATCCATTAAGCACATTACTCTATTTACAAAAATGCTATTTCTCATTAAATTGTTATTTGCTTCATCAAATCTATTTTCTTCCCTTTTTTGCGTATTAAATGCTCTTATAACTGGTATTCCTTTAAGTATCTCTCTTGAAACTAAATTTAATCTATCTATTAATTTTTGCATTAATTTAAATCTAGGCATTGTTGTAGCAAATAAAATAATTACTAACAATATGATTAAAAATACAGCTAAACCTATAATCCAAGCCATTGAGAAGTTACTTGAAGTTATAACTGCGACAAATCCACCTATTGCCATTATTGGAGCATATACTAATACTCTAAACATCATCCCTAACAATTCTTGAATTCTTTGTATATCATTTGTATTTCTTGTTATGAGAGATGCGGAACTAAACTCTGTAAATTCTTTGTTTGAGAAGCTTAATGTCTTTTTAAATACCTTTTCTCTTAAAGTTTTACCTAATTTAGTTGCAACTTTTGATGAGAACAACATTATAAGAATAGCTGACACCATACTGATAAAAGCTACTCCCAACATTTGTACACCTGTTTTTAATATGTAATTATTTGATATTTTAGTTGTATCAACACCTATTGCTTCATACTCTTTTTTTAGATAAGAATATGCTGCTTGTTCTTTTATTGTATCAGGCATAGCTGATATTTGACTATCGATTTGTTGTAACATTGAGCTTTGAAAACTTGGATCATTTACTGAATTTTGAAATTGTGTTTTTATTTGCTCACTGTTCTCTTCACTCTCCATAAAGTTCAAAACCATTAAAGGTTTTTGAAAATACTCATCCAACTCTTTTCTTTCATCACTAGTAACGTTAGTTAATTCATACAAGCTTTCATCTTTAAGTATTGGATATCTGCTTATATTTTCATCATTGCTTTCTAACGCAGTATATTTTTCCAATATTTCATTATCTTTATCTGTAAAATACATTATTTTATCTAATGTAGATTTTCTTATAATTTCAGGTGATGTATTTTCAATTCCACCTTGTTGTATTCCCACATTTACAATTTTTGAAGTAAAGTCTGGTAGCTTCAAATCCGCACCAGCTTGAATACATAGAAGTATAATTATTGTCAATACTAAAACCCATGATTCCTTAAGATTCCTCAATACTTTTAACATTTTATAAACAATTCTCCTTTTTTACAATAATCGCAAATAATCTCATTATATTATTATATTGAAATAATGGGTGTTTGTCAATGAGTACATAAAATTAAAATGTGAATTTT
>CANQJH010000036.1 GCA_947624195.1 uncultured Clostridia bacterium | reverse complement strand
TTTCATTTTTCAAAAATCTGCAAACCCTTTATTTATGCGTTTTTTCCACAACAGTTCTTGTATTTCTTCCCACTTCCACATGGTCAACACATATTCCGACCATCCATTGGCTTTACAGTACATTGAATTGGTCTTCCAGTATCCTTGTCTTTAAGATTCATATTTATATTATTTTTATCATAGTAAAATTGTGATGTTCCATTTAATGGTTTTATACCTTCTGCTCCATAAAAAGGTGCATTAGTTAAAGATTGTCTAATTGGTATATCAATATCATAATAGAAACCTGTTACATAATTAATATTTGCTCTCTGTCCTGTTTGAGTTGATGGATTATAAGTACCTCCCTTATAGTAAGTCATGGTAAAATCACAGCATGCGTATAATGCCATTAATTGGAACGTTATTAAATTTCCACTTGTAGCAGGCAATATTGTAGATCGATCTTCACTATCAGGATTTGTCTGATCTGCTAAAATTTTAGTATTGGTAAAATATAATATAACGAAATCGGAATTATTGTCATCTCCGTGCTTCTTTATCAACAGTGTAACTTAAAGTTATAATATCATCATCATGTGGTTTACTATAATCATTAAATGGGACCTCCACTGGCACCTCAGTACTATATGGATAACGTGCTACTCCTCTATAACTTTTGACATTACTTATATTAATAACTACATCAAATAAATCAAAATTATCATCTACTCCACAATTTTTTATAAGTAAATCTACTGACTCTCCTTGATAAAGTTTGACACCATAAGCCTTTCCATTATTAATATCAGTCTGTTGCTTTTGATGTTTATTGTGATTTGTTTCATTTTTTATAGTATTGACACTTCTCCAATATGGTGTCATTGTTGTTGTATCAGTGTAGTAAAGTGTAGAATACGAGTATTGTTCTCCTAGTGACTTTAACTCAGTCCAATCATGGTAATTACTTGGAGTTGTAGCAATTGTAGCAGGTTGATCCATAGCAGTTGTTGAATAAGCCTGTAATTCATCTTCTTCAGCTTCCTCTGATGCCTCTTCTTCCATTACATTTTCATCTACTTGGTTTGATTCAGTTAGTTCATTTGCTTCAGTTACTTCATTTGTCGTATTTGCCTCTTCTGCTATATTTGTGTCATTAGACATTAGTGCAGATAAAAAAGTTCTGTTTATCAAGTTATTGTCCATAGCAATTTGCACTACAGTAAATAGCACTGTTAATAATAACAGTGTTGAACCTAATAACGTTGCAACTTCAGCAATTATTTTTTTCATACTTTCCTCCCAAGCTGTTTAATATATAATTAAATATTTATATATCCTTGTAATATCATAATTTTATTTTAGATTTTATATCAATCAACGTCAACATGTGTATTTTGCGATAATTTTTTCTTTGATGTAAATAGTCTTACGGAAGCTATTTTTAGGTATTTGCCGATAGTGTTTTTTACGTTTTTATTACATTTTCGTTATATACATGGTCATTTTTTACTGTTTTTCTAGGGATTAGCGGATTTTAAAATGCAAAAAAACATAAATTCTCTTTGTGATTAAACCACTTAGAAAATTTATGTTTTACGTTTTTGTTGTATTTACTTATTTATTATTTATACTTGTTTATATTTAATTATATTTCAATTTATCTACATTTCTTCATGTTTATATCTATTTTTTTATTTCGTCATTTTCGTCACTTCTTACTTTTACTGTATCATTACTAGACTCTTTTAGTTTTTCCATTATAAAGTCATCTATAACTAATTTAATTAAAGTTGCTATTGGTACTGCTATAAACATGCCTATTACACCAAAATATGCGCCTCCAATTGTTACTGCAAATATTACTAGTAATGGGCTTATTTTTAATCTTGAGCTTGTGATTCTTGGATTGATTATATTAGCATCAATTTGCTGTAAGATAATAACTACAACTGCCATGATTACAGCTTGCTTTAATCCACCTGTAAGTAGAGTAATTATTACTGCAATTGCTACTCCTACTATTGCTCCAAAGTATGGGATTAAGTTTGCAATTCCTATAAATGCGCCTAAAAGTAAAGCGTATTTTACTCCTATTATTGCCATTGCTATACTTGATATTATTGCTACAACTAATGCGTCTATAACTTGGCTCGAAATGAATTTAAAGAATATCTGATTTCCTGAGGTAAAATATTTTGTAAACCTGTTATATCCTTTTTTTGTCATTGTCGATTTTGCTAATTTATTAATAAAATCAACTATAGATTCTCTTTGTGCTATGATATAAACCGAGCATATAAATGAAATAAATATATTGACTATTGTTTTTACTGCTCCAAATGCAGAGCTTAGATATGTTTTTATCATATCTGGAGTAAACATTTCTTCAAAATTAATTTTTTGTGTATATTCTACTATTGGTTTTAGTACATTATTTTGTAGCCATGGTGATATCTCTGAGTTGTACTCTTCTGCTACTATTGAATTATAATAACTCTGTATATTTTCAACTAAGTCCATGACACTTTGTACCATAATAGGAATAATGAATTTTATTATTAAAGCAATTACTAATATCGCTAAGAGGTAAACTATAGTTATACTAATTCCTCTAGTGTGCTTTATTTTTCTAGATTTAAGCAATTGCTCTATTTTTTTACATGGTATATACAGAATATATGCAATTAATATCCCAGCTAGAAATGGAGTGAGTATAGAAAGTAGGTTTAATAACCACTTTCCTATTCCTGAAAAGTTATCTAAGAACTTGTATACTAAGATTAAGATAACTCCTATTGATAGCCAGTAAAACCATCTTTTGGTTCCCATTATTCTTTCTTTTTTCATAAAATAAATTCCTTTCCTTACTCCATCAGCATTGGGCTTTTAAACTATATTTCAAAAAGTCCTAAATTACGTTAGGAGTAATTGTTTATTTACAGGTCTATGTCTAGTTCAATTGGACAGTGGTCACTTCCTAGAACATCAGTATGAATTTTTGCATCCACTATTTTGTCTTTTATTCTATCAGAAACAATAAAATAGTCAATTCTCCATCCTGCATTGTTTTCTCGTGCATGGAACATATATGACCACCAAGTATATTCGTCTTTTTTATCTGGATATTTATATCTGTATGTATCAGTAAAACCACTGTTTAAAAGTTTTGATATTTTGCCTCTTTCTTCATCTGTGAATCCTGCATTATGATGGTTGCTTGATGGATTTTTTAAGTCTATTTCTTGATGTGCTACATTTAAGTCTCCACAGTATATTACAGGCTTTATTTTATCAAGTTCTTTTAGATATTTTCTAATTTTATCTTCCCATTCCATTCTAAAATCAAGTCTTTCAAGCTCTCTTTTTGAATTTGGAGTATAACAATTTACTAGATAAAATTTATCATATTCACAAGTGATAATTCTGCCCTCATCATCATCTCCATAGCTTACTGATAGTGGCTTTTGCTTTGAAAAAGTTGCAGTACCAGAATAACCTTTTTTTACAGCACTATTCCAGTAGTCGTACTCTCTTAGCTCTTTCATTTTGTCGTCTACTTGATTTTCCTGTAGTTTTGTTTCTTGCACACAAAATACATCTGCATCAATTTCATTAAAAAAGTTGTAAAATCCTTTATTTATAGCTGCTCTTATGCCATTTACATTCCATGAAATTAGCTTCATTTCATTCCTCCAATTAATTAAAAAGCTGGATGCCAATAAAATGACACTCAGCTTTTGTTACAAATATTAGTTCATTGCGTTAAAATACCAGTTACCACCTATCTTAACACTTCCTGCTGTTGAGTAACCTCTAAATGATAGGTAGTTATGATTTCTTTTACCGTTTAATGCATCTTCTACCGCTTGTCTTACGAAGCTTGGATAGTTACCGTTTAATCTTTTTACCCAGTATGAATCTATTGTATAACAGAATTGATGAGGTGCCTTATACTGACTTAATGGGTCTGTACCGTTTTTTCTCCATGTAGCACTTTGTGCTCTATTACATGCTGTTGTTATTACAGCTAGTGATCCTTCATAGCTTGAACTACATTCTTGTGCAGTAATTGCACATAATAAGTCAAGTTCTTCGGCTGAATAGCTCCATCTTCCTTCTGATACATATGTTACACTTCTTGATGTAACTGTTTTTGTTCTAACTTCTACTATCTTGTCAACTGGTTCTCTTATAATTTCTGAAGAAATCTCAGTTCTTTCAATTTCTTCACCATTTTGGTATTTTATTCTGTAAGTAACTTGTTTAAGTCCATTTACACCAATTTGGGTAACCCTGTTTTGGGTTGTGCTACTTCCGTTTGAAACATCTTTTGTTATAGTCTCAAATGGTATTTCTTCTTCTACTGTAACTACTTTTTCTACTATAGATGTGTAACTTTGAAGTATTTCCTCTGCTGAGAAAAATATTTCTGCTGCTTTTTGCTTTGCTACACCTTTTTCAATAACTATTGTTTTATTATCTGATAACTCCGAATTTATGTCTGGAGTAACGTTTTCATCTTCTAATACAATAATATGATTTTCAGCTAAAATGTCTGATACTTTTCTGTTAGTTGTCATAATATTCATTTCATAACCACTAGAAAGAACTATTTTAACTGACATTAATCTTTCGTTTGAAGCCATAACGCCAACCATACTTGCAATTACGAAGAATATAATTAATATTACTAAGATTCTTCTAAGTGTAAGCAATGATCTTTCTGGTTTCTCTTGTTTACTTAATCGTTTTCTCATAAAAAATTCCATTCCTTTCTCGCTTCGCTCAAAGGCACACATAGGTATGAAAGCCTTGAGCTTGAAGCATTTT
>CANQJH010000035.1 GCA_947624195.1 uncultured Clostridia bacterium | reverse complement strand
TTTCTCTATTTTAATGAAAATGTAATAATTCTGTGGATAACTATTTTATATTTTTTCAAAAAATACCGAAACTTAAATTTAATATGCATTGATTTTCTTTAAAATAAATGATATTCTTATATTAAATTATTGTTTTATGAGGTTTAAATTTGAGAAATCAGTTAAAAATTACTATATTCCTTGTAAACTGAGAAAGGATGAAATTTTTATGTCAAAAAGGAAAAGATTTAATTATGTTAAATTAATTGTTGTAATTCTCATTATTGCTATACTTTCATTTGGAACTTATGATGTTGTAAAAAAACTATCTTTGAGAATAAATCAAAATATTTTTCAAGACGCTGATGCACAGTTAGAAGTTGATAGTAAAATTCCTGATGATTCTGTTATTAACATAGTGGCTATTGGTGATACATTATGCCATAGCCAAAATTTTAAAGACGCATATGATTCATCGACTGGTGTTTATGACTTTTCTCCTATGTTCAAATATGTAGCAAAGTATTTTGAAAATGCTACTGTTGCGATTGGCAATCTAGAGGCTACTTTGGCCGGCCCTTCTCGTGGTTATAGCGGTTATCCTACGTTTAATACACCTGAACATCTAGCTATTGATTTAAAAGAACTTGGACTAGATGTAATGACTACTGCTAATAATCATACTCTTGATTTGGGCTTTACTGGTTTAGTATCTACTTTAAATTATCTAGATGAGGCTGGTTTAAAACATACTGGTTCTGCTAGAACTCAAGAGGAACAGGATACAATGCTTATCGAAGATTTGGATGGAATTAAAACTGCATTCTTAGCTTTTACTTACGGAACTAATGGAATTCCAGTTCCTAGTGGAAAAGAATATTGTGTAAATTTAATTGATAAAACTTTAATAAAGAGTAAAATAGATCAAGCTAAAGCTGAAGGTGCTGAACTTATTGTTGTTAGTATGCATTGGGGTGATGAATATCATACTGAACCAAATGCTACGCAAGAAGATTTGGCTAGCTTCTTAATTGAAAATGGTGTACAAGTTATACTTGGTTGCCATCCTCATGTTTTAGAGCCAATGCAAATGAAGACTGTTACTTTGGAAGATGGCACAACAAAGACTGGTTTTGTTATTTACTCAATGGGCAATTTTTTCTCAGCTCAAACATTTGCTAATACTCGTAATACCCTTGTTCTAAATGTTCAAGTTAGAAAAAATGGTGCTAGCGGAGAAATTTCTATAGACAATGCAACCTATACACCTGTATATGTTTATGATAATAATTCTGGAAATAATCCTAATGCAAATGGTACAGATAGATATGAACTTTTGGATATTGAAAATATAATTGCTGAATATGAGGCTGGAACTGGCAATTGGAATCAAACTATGTATAATTTGGCTAAGACAGAACTTGATAGAACTGTAAAAATTCTTGGTCCTGAAATTTATAATAATACCGAGAATTTAGCTGTTTCTATGCAGTAACGAAATTAAATTAATGTATTTTTTATATACATTAAGAAAATCATGTTAAGCTTTTTAGTTTATTCAATAATATATACATTTTAATTTTGTATTAAACATATAAAAACATTTTTTACTAATAATGAAATGAACCCTTTTTATTAAACTTTTGTCTAACAATTTGGGTTCACTTCAAAATAAGAAATGTTTTTTATTTATAAACTTAATTAATCATTCAATCAGTGTATCATTGTCAATTATTAGTTAATGCTTCTATTGAATTTACTACTTCACTTAGTCCTGGGAAAATAGCATTTTGCAAAGCTTCATCTATTTGTATTTGCCATTTACCATCAACTTTATTTAGTGTTATATCTTCGTTATTTGAAATTGTTCCGATTGATTCATCTGTTAAATATTCATTTAAAATGTTTATTCCTTGATCGTTTGATATTTCCTCACCACTTATAAATCTTTGATAAATAGTTTGTGTCCACTTCGTTAGGGCATTTCTGAAATTCTTGTTTGTGATTTCAACCGAAACTGTTGCTGTATCTCCTTCTGTCTTTACAGAATTAATTTTGAATTTGAATTCACTGAAGCAATTTTTTTCCAAATCAGTTCTTTCTTCTCCAATTTCAACACCTTCAACAAGTGAATTTATTAAGTCTTGGTAAGATACATATTGGTTGACTACTTCTACGTTTCCTTTTCTTAATCCGTTAAATGTTCTCATTACTGCAAAATATGGTGATTGTGTAAAAAACACTATTCCTACTATTATAGCAATTACTACAACTATAGCAACTACTATACCAATCCATACACCAAAATTTAATTTCTTTCTTTCATTTACTGTAACTGTTCCTTTTATTTTTTCTTTCTTCTCCATATTTAATCACATCCCTTTCTAGGAGTGAGGTGAAAATCTAGTTTGCAAATTTCAACTTTTTTCCACACTTTCTCCTTTTTTCACTTTTTAGTTTACTATATATTATCATAAAATAAATAAAAATATCAAGTAATTTCTTAAATTACATTGATATTCTTTCAAAATACCTCAAAATGGTCTAACAAGATTTTTATTCCCATTAAAATTAGTATAATTCCGTCCTAATTTTTCTGATTTATTTTTTAACTTATCTCCAAATTTATTACCTATTTTCACTCCTATAAATGATAAGCAAAATGTAATAATTCCAATAAATATTAAAGGAATAAATATGTTTGTTCTCAAAAATGCGAAAGTAACTCCAACCGCCAATGCATCTATGCTAGTTGCTAATGCAAGAATAAACATTGTTTTAAATCCTACATTATCATTAATATCATTTTCATCATTATTGAGTGATTCTTTTATCATATTTAATCCTATCGCACTTAGCAGTCCAAAAGCTATCCAATGGTCTACTGTTTCTATTGCTTTTTCGAATTTAATTCCTAGAAGATAACCAATTAATGGCATGATTGCTTGAAATGCTCCAAAATATAAAGCAATGATTATTCCCTTCTTTGTACTTCCATGTTTCATTGCTAGGCCTTTGCAAACTGCTACTGCAAATGCATCCATTGCTAATCCTACACTTATTAAAACGATCTCTAATAAACTCATAAAAATACACCTTAAAAATATTTCTTTTAAAGTGTATTCTCAATTTTTTGGTTTATTACTTATTCACTTCGCATATTAGTATAATAACAAATGAATATAGTTATCTTTTCATGCAATTACGCCTGTTAAAAGTAGAGCAATTACTAGGATGCCTAATGCAATTCTGTAATATCCAAATACTTTAAAATCATGCTTTTTGATGTATGCCATTAGGAATCTTATAATTAGCATAGACACTACAAAAGATACTAATGTGCCGACTAGCAAAACTGCAAGTTCCGCTCCAGTAAATTCAAATCCAAAATCTAATATTTTTAACAAACTAGCACCTGCCATAGCTGGAATTGCCAAATAAAATGTATATTCTGCGGCAGTGGTTCTTGATATTCCTATTAAAAGAGCTCCTATTATTGTTGCACCAGAACGTGATGTTCCTGGGAAAATAGCTGCTATTAATTGAAATAATCCTATTATGACTGCTTGCTTATATGTAAGTTCTTGCACACTATTTACTTTAGCTTCTTTTTTCTTCGTATTTTCAATTACTATAAATGCAATACCTACTGCAATTAACATTATTGCAATGCATGTTGGGTTGTAAAAATGTTCATCTGCGAAATCATCTATTCCTAAAAGAACTACTGCTATTGCTGGCAAACATGCAACAATAATTTTTCCCCATAAGCTTAATATTTGTTTATCTAATTTTAGTGATTTGCCTCCATTTTTTGACTTTTCCATTTTTAATGGCCAGATAGACTTGAAATACAAAACAACCACTGCAAGTATTGCCCCTAACTGAATAACTACTTCAAACATCTCCCAAAAGCCTTCTGAAAGTCCTTGAAATTTGATGAAGCTTTCAGCTAATATTAAATGCCCCGTACTACTAATTGGAAGCCATTCAGTTATTCCTTCTATAATTCCAAAAATAATTGCTTTAAAAATGTTTAACATTACGCTCTCCCCTTTTTTATATTAATTTTAACTTTAATTTTAATTTTTATTATTTATTTCTATTTTATTATTGTAGAAACTAATTTATTATTATTTGACTGTATCATTTTATCATTACAAAAAAATAATGTAAACCGTTTTTTTCAAAATTACTTATTTTTTAAGCATGAAAATAGTTTGCCTCTTTCATAATAAAAAGCAAAAGGTAAAAAACTCTACCTTTTGCTAAGCATCTTCGAAAAGCTAATAATATTAAAAGCGTGATGTTAAATCACGCTTGTTATTTATTATTCTTCTGAAACTGGAGCTTCTGGTTTTGCTTCAGGTTCAGGGGTATTATTGTATACTTCTAATATAGCCTTTTGAATTTTTTCTCTAGTAGCAGGATTAATTGGATGAGCTATATCTTTGTGCTCTCCTGTACTTTTGATTTTCTTGCTAGGCATAGCAATAAATAATACTCCTTCAGGATTTTCGATAACTTTGATTTCGTGAACTACGAATTCATTATCGAATGTTACAGAGGCAACAGCTTTTAGTCTGTTTTCTGTACTTACTTTTCTTAATCTTACATCTGTTATTTCCATTGGTTTATGTTCTCCTTCCAAAGTTTTGTATTTGTACATATTTATTATACTTTATGTACTATTATTTTATTCGCTATATTTTCTTTTTTTCCTTCTTATTTTTACAAAAAAGTTACATTTTGCCAAATTATTTTTTTATATGACCCATTAATTAGTATAAAAAAATCATTAAATAGTAACATATCAATAGAAATATAAGTGAATATTTTCGCTAGTTGAAAAACCTTGATAATGTAAGTTTAGAAATTTGTAAAAAAACTTATCGACACGAACTTA
>CANQJH010000034.1 GCA_947624195.1 uncultured Clostridia bacterium | reverse complement strand
TGGTTGGTCAACAAAACCAGAAGCAAATGCAACACAAGACTTCATAGATGTAACCCAAGACGAAACTGGTAAGACTGCAGAACTAACAGACGATACAGAGTTTTTCATGTCATATAAATATACAGTAACAATAAGATTTTATTACGATAATAACGGCGGAGAAACTCAAACCCCAGAAGCATACATGAACTACAAACAAGAAAAAATTGGAGCAACAATAACAGTGCCAGAAGACCAAATAGCAGACACGTGGACATTTAAAGGTTGGTCAACAAATGAAAGTTATACAAACTTAGAAAATGTATTAACAAAAGCACAAATACCAACGACAGCAACAGAAAATGCAACATATTACGCACTATTTGAAAAAGACGTAACAGTAACAAGATATGAATACAATGGAAAAACAGATACACAAACCGGACAAGCATATAGAGATTATACAAATGAAGAACATGGATATCCAATACAATTATCATCACTAGACGGAGCAACTTTGCCAGACAATTGCACTAAATTAGGATGGAAAAAAGATTCATCTGTAGCAGCTAGTTCGGCAGATGTAAATGTTGGAGACCCAGTGACGTTGGTTAATTCATCCAGTTACTATATGCTGTATAAAAAGACAATATACATAAAATATGACTTACAAGGAGGAAAAGTAGGAAGTAGCTCAACAATGTCATCAACTTCAGGAACAGCATATACAAACTACAACTTATCAAGCACCATAGCAGGAACAGCACCGAAACTATCAAGTACTTTACCAACCAAAGATAATTATGAATTCTTAGGTTGGAATACAAATTCAGGACAATCAACAGCAACATATTCAACAACAGACTGTACTAATCAAAAAGCAATAACAGGAAGAACGACAGATTTACAATTGTATGCAGTGTGGGAAAAAAAGAGTCTCAATCCGAATTCATCTAGTGCAAACGGAAAAATAATAACAGCAAACTCACCATCTGGAGTAAACAAATGGTTACCATTCTATAATGATGGAACATATAATTATGTAATAAGTTATGATTATGTACCATATAATTCTACATATATGAGTTCTAGTAATACAAAGTTAGCAAAAGGAACAATGAATGAATACCCAAATGCAGTATATTGGTCAGCAGTTCCAAGTTCAACATATTCTTTAGTAAATACATGGTGGAGAAAATCTCAGGCAAATGCAAGTACCAATAATAATGCAAAATACACAGCTTCTTTATTAGACACTAACTGGTGGAGTTCATATGTAATTGATACATATGGAGATCAAGCTATTGGTTCCCCTTCTCTAGAAATGTATATAGATGCGTATAATGCTAGATATGGAGCTGGAGAATTAAGTTATTCACAAGGAACGTATGGAGTTACTCCTCAGGAACTCCAGGAACTAGTGATCGAGCATTTTGTATAACAGAAACATATCAGTGCCTCTCTGGTTGGTTAGCTTCTCCTTCCTACGCCGGCGCCAGCATTTTGCCGACAGTAACCGACGGGGGCAGAATCGGCTGGGGTGACTCTAGCGCTAGATACAACTCGGTTGGTTTGCGCCCTGTAGTTCGTCTAACATACGGAGTCAAAATTATAGAAAAATCAGATGGATCGGGATATGAACTCAAATAAAACTTGATTAACTCATCTAAATATACTATAATTATTATAAATAAAAAATGTTTTGGTGGTGAATAAAATGATTGATTTTACAAATGTATCAGAAGAACTTAACAGCTATAAAGGTTCAGAAAAAAAGAAAACATTATTATTTAATAATAAAAAACATTTAGTAAAATTTCCAGATCCAGTTCAAGATAAAAATAAAAATATATCCTATATAAATAATGCATATTCTGAATATATAGGTAGCAACGTATTCAGAATATGCGGGTTCAAAACTCAAAATACAATTTTGGGAACATAATTTTAAAAATAAAGAAAAAATAGTCTGTGCTTGTGAAGATTTTACAAGCGAGACTTATTCACTTTATGAATTTGAAAGTTTAGCTTTAAGTAGCAACCCTGATAAAAAAATTGGAACAGAGCTAACTGATATTATGGAAGTTATTAACGATAGTGAAAATATCATTGATACAAATAACACAAAAGAAATCTTCTGGGATATGTTTATTGTTGATGCATTAATTGGTAATACAGATAGACACAATGGAAATTGGGGATTTTTGCTTAATAATAAAACAAAAGAAATTTCCTTTGCTCCAATTTACGATTGCGGTTCATGTCTAAATCCAATGCTTGAAGATAAACAAATTGAGGAAATGAGTAAAGTTGAAATAAAAAACTTGGCAATTAATTCATACTCATGCTTAAAGGAAAATGGAAAAAAGATTAATTATATGTCATACATAAGGAGTAAAAAACGTGAGGAATGCAATGAGGCATTACTTAGAATTTTTGACAAAATTAATATCGAGAAAATTATTGAATTTATTGATTCAATACAATGTATGTCTATAGCAAGAAAGAATTTTTATAAGCAAATCATAGAGATAAGATATGAGATTTTAAAAAATACAAAAAATGTACTTTCTAAAAAGTAAATAAGAAACAGGTTGACAATAATGGTATTTATGTGTTATATTATTATTAATAAATTATAAAAAGGATTTTTTTAAATGTTTAAGGTTAAAAAACATGGTGGTGCTCCGATGGACGCCATTAAAGTGAAAGATTTTCTAGAAAATCGTTGTAGTAGAAAAGATAAGCGACCTTACAAAATTCGTAGAGTCGCTAAAAAGGATTAATTGAATGTTGACACCGGCAAAACCGGAATTGTTTAGTTAGTTTAATTAATAGAAAGCTGAGATTTGTTAAATCTCAGCTTTTTTATAATGTTGCTTTTTGTTATCTAATATTCTATAACTTCTACAATTGGCAAATCTTCTTGATTAGAAAAGTTAATGTACAAACAAAACTTGTCTATACTGTCATCAAAATAAATTTTTAAATTTCCATCTTTATCTGTAATAAATTCAAATAAAGCTTGTAAGTATTCAATGTCAACTGCTCCTTCTGTTATAACAATGGATTCATTATTTTTTATACGTTCCCAATATAATCCTCCGTAGATTCGTGGAAAAATAAATTTCAAATATGTATCCACATATTTTATTAAACCATTTTCATCTTTTCTTTTTTTACTATCCGTTAATCCTTGATTTTCTAATTCTATTGAGCAAATATATGACACCATACCCATTATTTGAATTATAACGCTTTTATCACAAAGATTAGATATGGTTTTATCATCTTTGCTAAAATTAAATTTTTTTATTGCTTTTTCAAAATGTCCTTCAAAAATGTCTTGTGTCATAAACACGCATGTAGGATACAGATAATAATAAATATTTTTTAAAGAACCTAGCTTCATATCAATAGTTAACAAGTTTATGTTTATTGTTGGAACTTCATTTATTTTTTGAACAGGATGTTTATGAGCTTCACTATAATCAAACATACTATTTTGTATTTGCTTAAAAGATACAAAAGAAAATTCGTTGGAATAGTGGTTTTTAAAGAAATCATATTCCCACATAGAATCAATGCAGGTCCATTTCTTTGAATTCTCTCCAATAAACATTAAGTTAAACATATGGTAATATTCTATCTTTACCTTTTTAACCTCATCTATTTTGGTTCTATTTGTTTTAGCATAAATTATATCACTATATATGTTATTCCTTAAATGTAAATATTGCGTTAAAGCAGCATAGTGAGAACAAGAACCTATCTGAGTTTCCATTGCTTGTAGTAAATTAAGGTCACAGAAAGCATCAAAATCTGGGTCATCCCAAGATATTGGAGTGAATATATTAAATATAACATATTCTATTAACCGTGCTTTCTCTACGTTATTCAAGAAATTTTCTTCTTGAATTTTCTTTTTTATTTGGTCAGATATTTTTTCCAAAAACAATAAATCATCATAAGAGAAGGGTTCGTTTCCATCAGCTGTTACAAATTTACAATTTTGTCCTTTTTCTAAAAGATAATTTACATTTTCATTACAATTTTGTACTATTTCCTTTATCTTTTCTGGAGACTCATGCAACATGCTTGGAACTGTCAATTCAATACATAATTCTTCATTTTCTTCCATTGCTGATAATAGATTATCGGAAATTTTTATTTTTTTCATGACATTTTTTATATGTTTACAAACACATCCTTCCTACTTTTAAAATCAGCAGTATTATATCATATTTTTACGTATTTTTCAAATTTAACAAGCTTTTACTTTATATGCCCAACATTTTTTATCTGGAAAATTGAATTTTTCAAAGTTGTTAGACACATTTTTTGACTTCCAAACGTGCTATTTTATTGCATTTTTAAAATTATGTCAGGTAGTCAGCGAGTAGCAGACCCTTCGACCCGCTTGATTCGTGCACTAATTTTGAAATTCAATGATTAATTTGAAAAGCCATATGTTCCATCTGATTTTTCTATAATTCCTACTCCAGATGCCAAACGAACTACGGGACGCAAACCAAGGCCACCGCTCGCCCCGACATATCGAGTTACGCCGAAGGTTCCATCAGAGTGAACGTTTGTCAAGCTGGTGTCGGAGGTGCCGCTTGGAGAGGCTAACCAACAATAGTAGCAGTTAGACAGGTCTGTAATACAGAATGCACGATCGCTCGTTCCTGGAGTTCCAGAATAATTTACTCCATATGTTCCTTGCGTATAATTTAATTTTCCTGTTCCATATCTTTTATTATATGCTTCTACATACATCTCTAATGAAGGGGTTCCGATAGCTTGATCTCCATAAGTAGTGATTACATATTTTTTCCACCAGCTAGTATTTAATAATGATGCTGCACATTTTGCATTATCGTTAGTATTTGCATTTGCTTGTGATTTTCCCCAGAATGCTGATACTTTTGAATAAGATGAATTCGGAACTGAAGTCCAATATATCTGATAATTTTTCGTCGAGCGCGCTAACTTTGTATTACTTGAACTCATGTATGTAGAATTATATGGTACATAATCATAACTTATTACATAATTATATGTTCCATCATTATAGAATGGTAACCATTCACTTACTCCTGCTGGAGAACTTGCTGTTATCTTTACATTTGGTTTTACTTTAAACCCATTTCCTATATCTACTTTTGCGCTCTCCCAAACTGCATACAGTTGCAAATTTTCTGTTTGTCCTGTTATTTCTTTTTGGTTTGTACAATCTGTTGTTGAATAAGTTGCTGTTGATTGATTTTTACTTGTGTTCCATCCTAAAAATTCAAATCCATCTTTTGTTGGTATTTTATTACTTAGTTTTGGTGCTGTTCCTGCTATAGCATTTGATAAGTTATAATTTGTATATGCTGTTCCTGAAGTACTTTCAACTGCATCCGCTAAAGCATTTCCATCACTGTCTTTATATTCAATATATATTGTTTTTTTATACAGCATATAGTAACTGGATGAATTAACCGGAAGCATTAATATAAAAATATTTCTATTTGTTTGTATATGTTTTTTTATAAAACAAAATATATAAGAAATGGTGGAATCAGCCAGACACCAGATGC
>CANQJH010000033.1 GCA_947624195.1 uncultured Clostridia bacterium | reverse complement strand
ATTTCTGGGGGTAAGGGGGAACTATGCCCTTTTTTCTTATTTTGGTTTTATTTTTTTCATTATTTCTTTCAAACTATCAACTCCTTTTATTTATAAATTATATTTTATCAAACATTTGTTCTGAATGCAATAGATATTGAAATTATTTTTATTAAAACCTTATTTTTATTAACTTTTTTGTTCTTAATTAACTTGGGAGCAAACTGAACAATTGAAGGCATGAAAATTATAGAAAAAATTATAAATATAGAAGTATAACGAATAAAATAAACAAAAAATTGTCGTCAAGTAATTTACTTAACGACAGTTTCATATACTTATTCTATACTAAAAAATAAACAAAATCAAGACTTTGTATAATTTTATTTTATAAATAAAATTTAAAAGATAAAAAGTCTGCAAAGTATTGATTTTAAAGGCAAATCTCAAAAATAAAATTATCATTAAGTAAATTACTTAATGATAAAAATAAAAATTTGAGAGGAGCAAAGGATAATGAAAAACAAAGGAATAACGCTAGTTGCGCTAGTAGTAACAATAGTAATTATGTTAATATTAGCAGGTGTAACACTAAATATAGCTTTAGGAGAAAATGGATTATTTAAGATGGCTAAAAATGCCGTAAAAGTGTATGAGGAATCATCAAAAAAGGAAGAAAGTGAATTAGATAAATTATTAGATGATATGAATCGTTTAAATCCAGAAGATGCAGGAAAAGAGGTAGAAGTACCAAAGGCAGAAAAAGATAAATGGGACTTAGCAAAAGTAACACCAACAGCAGATGGAAAAGGAAACACGATTCCAGTGCCAAAAGGATTTTATTATGCAGGAGGAGATATAGACACAGGCTTTGTAATCTCAGACGTAAGTGGAGATGATTTAAATAACAAAGCCGGAGGAAATCAATTTGTATGGATACCATGCACAGATACACAATATGAGGACGCAAAAAATGACATAATAGAATTTAATTGGTCAAAAAATAATGAATATAAGGATAACGGAGATGATGATTATACAGGACCAGCAGGAGGCGGATCAGGAGAAGATTGGAGTGACAACTATGAACCAGAAGATATAACTTATATAATCGAACAATACGGAACAGATGCAAAAGTAACAATAAGTGAAATAACATCAAATTGGGAAAATAAACAGACAGAAGTAGCAGAAAAAAGTATAGGAAAATATGGAGGATTTTATATAGCAAGATATGAAGCAGGAATACCAACAGAAGCCACAAGTTTTTATACATCACCAAGTAGTGAAGATTTAACATATAAAAGAGATACAGTATCAGGAGGACAAAGAGGAGCAACAAATAAATCAGGGCTTGATTTAGTAAAAGATTTGAAACCAATAAGTAAAAAAGGGGTACAAGCATGGAACTTTATAACACAGCCAAATTCAAAAATAGTAGCAGAAAATATGTATAAAGGAAATAGTAGTGTAGGAAGTTATTTAGTAGATAATGGAGCATGGAATGTAATATGCAATAGGTTTAATGACATATTAGGAACAAGCAATAGTAAGAAAACGATAACTGATTCAACTCAATGGGGAAATTACTATAACAATAATACAACCGATTATGGCAAAATAAATGGTTTATGGGCATTACATGGAAGGATAAATGGTGATACAGCATGGGATTATGCAAAAACATATAAGACAGGAAGAGTAAATGTTAAACCTAATGGAATCTTTACAGGAAGTACAGGAACTGGAGTAAATAGAATAGAGTTAGGAACAGGATTATGTGATGATTTTAAGTTATATAATATCTACGATATGGCAGGAAACATGTGGGAGTGGACAACAGGACATAATATAAAGAGGAAGGATGAAGTAGACACCATGTTCGTTGTTGGTCGCGGCGGTGGTTTCCACGGTTCAGGGGGGGATGCAGTCGCGTGCGTGCACGGTGTCGATAGAGTCAACGTTTACAACGACAATGCGTGCTTTCGTGTCGTGCTTTATATAAAATAAAATTCCATTAAGTAAAATCGTCGCACTAGACGAAAATGATTAATTGGCCATAAAAGGCCAACTTTTTATTTTAAATTGCTACTCTATTGCAAAACAATTAAAAAAATTGTATAATAAGTTATATTTAATCAAAACAATTATTGTGAAAGGTAAAAGATAAAAATGGAAGCAGCAAATATCTTAAGCCAAATCTTTACTTTAAAAAACGTATTAATATACATATTGTTAATTAATCTATTCACATTTATAACTATGTGGTATGATAAACATGAGGCAAAGGTAGGACAGTGGAGAGTAAGCGAAGGATTTTTATTTCTTCTAGTTGCACTTGGCGGAGGAATACGGTGGAATAGCCGGTATGTACACCTTTAGACATAAAACAAAAAAATGGTATTTCAAATACGGCTTTCCAGTTATAACCATTGTTGAAATTCTGGTGATTATATACTTGAAATTCGCATATTTTATGTAGAACGTACTAGGACTAAGAAATGAGTATTATTCATTATAGACCTTGATTGTATAGGATTGAGCAAATAATAGAAAGGAAATTATATTTATTATGTTAGAAAATATGGATACAATAGTAAGTTTATGCAAATCAAGAGGATACATATATCCAGGTTCTGAAATATATGGAGGTTTAGCTAATACATGGGATTATGGACCTTTGGGAGTAGAACTTAAAAACAATATAAAAGCAGTTTGGAGAAAGAAATTTATACAAGAAAAAAAAGATATTGTTGGATTAGATTCTGCAATTTTAATGAATCCAGAAACGTGGGTTGCGTCAGGACATTTATCAGGATTTTCAGATCCATTAATAGACTGTAAAGAGTGCAAAACAAGACATAGAGCAGATAAGCTAGTTGAAGAGTGGGCACACGAGCACAGTAAAGACTTGATTGCTGATGGTTGGACAGATGAACAATTAGTTAATTATATTAATGAAAATAAAATTCCATGTCCTAACTGTGGAAAAACTAATTTCACTAATATTAGAAAATTTAATTTAATGTTTAAAACATTTCAGGGTGTTACAGAGGATACAACAGAAACAATATATTTGAGACCTGAAACAGCTCAAGGTATCTTTGTTGATTTCAAAAATGTTTTAAGAACAACAAGGAAAAAGATGCCTATGGGTATAGCGCAAATAGGCAAAGCATTTAGAAATGAAATTACTCCAGGCAACTTTATTTTTAGAACTAGAGAATTTGAACAAATGGAATTAGAGTTTTTCTGCAAACCGGGAACTGATTTAGAGTGGTTTAATTATTGGAAGGAATTTTGTAAAAACTTTTTATTATCTTTAGATATAAAAGAAGAGAATATTAGATTAAGAGATCACTCAAAAGAGGAACTTGTATTTTATAGCAAAGCTACAACAGATATAGAATTTTTATTCCCATTTGGATGGGGTGAGTTATGGGGAATAGCAGACAGAACAGATTACGATTTAAGCAAGCATGCAGACCACTCAAAAGAAGATTTATCTTATTTAGATCCAGAGACAAATGAAAGGTTTGTACCTTTTGTAATTGAGCCATCTTTAGGTGCAGATAGACTTACTTTAGCAGTTTTATGCAACGGTTATGAAAATCAAGATTTGGGAGAGGGAGACTCTAGAGTAGTTCTTCATATACATCCTGCCATCGCTCCATATAAGGTAGCTATTTTACCATTATCTAAAAAGTTAAGTGATAAAGCAAATGAAGTGTATGAAGCTCTTTCTAAGAAATTTATGTGTGACTATGATGAAGCTGGATCTATAGGAAAAAGATACAGAAGAGAAGATGAAATTGGTACACCATATTGCATAACAATTGATTTTGACACATTAGAGGATAATCAAGTTACAATAAGAGACAGAGATACAATGGAGCAAGTTCGTATCCCTATAGAACAACTAGAAAAATATATTGAAGAAAAAATAAACATATAGATTACTTAGCTTTATTTCTGGCAATAATTATTTAAGATATGCCTAGAAAGGATGAATAAAAAATGAGTGATGATATCGGTATTGATTTAGGAACTACCACAATTATTGCATACAATAAAGGAAAAGGAATAGTATTGAGGGAGCCTACGGTAGTTTCTATTGATAAGAACACAAATGAAATAATTGCATATGGAAAAGAAGCTCATAGAATGATAGGAAGAAATCCAAGTAATATAGAAGTTATCAAACCATTGAAAGATGGAGTTATATCTAACTTTACAGTTACCACGAAAATGTTAAAACATTTTATAAAAAAGATATTAGGGAAAAAAGTTTTTGCACCAAGACTTATGATTTGTGTGCCTGCACAAATTACGGAAGTAGAGAAAAGAGCAGTTATAGATGCAGCAAATACGGTAGGGGCAAGAAAAGTATTCCTTATAGAGGAACCAGTTGCAGCAGCTATTGGGGCAGGGATAGATATATCAAAACCGTCTGGAAATCTAGTTATTGACATTGGAGGCGGAACTACAGATATAGCTGTAATATCAATAGGAGGCTCAGTAGTAAGTACTTCTATAAAAACTGCAGGTAATAAATTTGATGAAACAATTATAAAATATGTAAAAAAGAAATATAAGACTTTAATTGGAGAAAGAACTGCTGAAGAAATCAAAATGAAGGTGGGTTGTGTGTATCCAAGAGAAGAGGAAGCAACAATTCTAGTAAGAGGAAGAAGTTTAGATTCGGGACTGCCTGTTGAAATAGAGTTAAATGATCAAGAAATGCTAAAAGTATTACTTCCAGATGCTTTAAAAATTATAGAAGGGTTAAAATCAACTATTGAAAAAGCTCCTCCAGAATTAGTAGAAGACATTAGTGAAAAAGGCATCTATATGACAGGTGGAGGCAGTTTACTTTACGGAATTGACAGATTAATAGAGGAAAGCACAGGAGTTAAGGTTATGATAGCTCAAGACGCAATTTCTTGTGTGGCTATTGGAACAGGCAAGGCCTTGGACAATTTAGATACACTTGACTCAAAATCAAATAAATAAAAAATATAAAAGGATGGGTAAAATAAAATGAATATTAATATTAAAGTACCAAAATTAAAATTCAAAAAAATTAAAATGAACACAGTTGAAGATTTAGCAGACATCAAAATTGATTATGAAAAAATGCAAAAAGAAAATTTAAAAAAGAGAAGAACTGAACCTTATGAAACTACACATTACAAAACAGTAAAAGAATTCTTTTATAAATCTGCAAAAGAGTATCCAGATGAAGACTGTATTTTAGAAAAACCTGACCATAAATCACCATATAAGGTTACTACATTTGCTAAATTCAAAAATGATGTAGATGCTCTAGGAACTGCATTAATCAAATTATTGAACCAAAAAGATAAAAGAGTTTTAATAGTTAGTGAAACACAATATGGATGGTATGTATCATATATGGCAATGCTTTGTGGAGTAGGAATTGCGGTACCAGTAGATAAAGAACTTCCAGTAAATGAACTAGAAAACTTAATAAAAAGAAGCAAAGCCACAACTGTAATTTATTCAAAACTAAAAGCAGATGATATTAGAAAAATTAGAAACAATGTACCAGATGTAGAATTTTTTGTTGAAATGAAATCATACAAACCACTAGAGGGAAAGGATGTAGGGCTTGATTATTTAATTGAAACAGGAAAAAAATTAATTGCATCAGGAGATAATAGTTTTGAAAAAATAGAAATAGATCCAGAAGAATTTAAGGTACTAATATTTACTTCAGGAACTACTTCAAACGCTAAAGGCGTTATGCTATGCAATAGAAATTTAGCAGAAAATATAAATGCTGTAAATGCTTATGTAAAACTTTATCCAAGTGATATGTTATTTTCAGTATTACCACTTCACCACACATATGAATCAACAATAGGATTTTTATTACCTATTGCAACGGGAAGTGGAGTAGCAATTTGCGAAGGCTTAAGATACATTGTACCTAACTTACAAGAAGCAAAACCAACAGCTGTTTTAGCAGTACCATTATTAGTTGAAAACATTTACAAAAAAATCAATGAAACTATAAAGAAAAGCCACAAAGACAAATTAGTAAACTCAATGATTCATGTAACAAATGGATTAAAAAGTATAGGAATAGATGTTAAAAGAAGAGTATTCAAAGAAATACTTGACAATTTAGGTGGAAATTTAAGAATCATAGTTTCAGCTGCTGCACCAATTGACAAAAAAGTAGGAAAATGGGTTGAAGATATAGGAATAACATTTTTACAAGGATATGGATTATCAGAAACAGCACCTATATCAGCAGTAACACCAGAATACAAAACAATGGTTGGATCAGCTGGAAAAACTATAGTTCAAGCACATATAAAAGTAGACAATCCAAATGAAAATGGAGAAGGTGAACTTTTAATAAAAACACCAACATTGATGCTTGGATATTATGAAGATGAAGAAGCAACCAAAAAAGTAATGACAGACGACGGATATTTCCGCTCAGGAGATATAGGATATGTTGACGACGAGGGATTTGTATATGTAACAGGAAGAACAAAAAATGTTATTGTAACACAAAACGGAAAAAATATTTATCCTGAAGAAATAGAAATGTTATTAGACAAAATACCAGAAATCAAAGAAGTAATGGTATATGGCAAATCACCTGAAGAAGATGATAAAAAGAGAAATGACAAAGAATTAATTATAACAGCAAGAGTAATCCCAGATATGGACGAACTAGATAAAATAAAACCAAATATGACAAAAGAAGAAATACACCAAGTAATATGGGAAAAAATTAAAGAAGTCAATAAAAAGTTATCAACATACAAAGCTGTTAAATTGCTTGAATTAAAAGAAGGCGAATTTGAAAAAACATCAACTATGAAAATAAAAAGGTACAAAGAATTGCAAAAAAAGTAAAACGTAAAAGGAACATATAAACTTACGGAAATTGACATTTTACTCAAAAAATATTAAAAAAATTTCACTTTATACTTGACAATAATATTTAATTTGTACTAAAATTATTAAAGTAGTATAAGAAGCACTAAATACCATACTTAACATAAATAAAAGGAGGTTATGTTTACAATGCCTAGAAGAGGGATAGTAAACGTGAGAATGGTAATCACGGAAGAAAAAATATTATCAAATATAGAAAAGGTTCAAAGACTTAT
>CANQJH010000032.1 GCA_947624195.1 uncultured Clostridia bacterium | reverse complement strand
TACAATCATAAATAATAATATTTTACCAATTATAACTTAGCGTAAAATTTATTTTTACAAAAAACCGAAACTTAAATTTAAAAAAATTTTTATTGGATTAAAAATTAATTATAAAAAAATCTTTAAAGTATTGATTTTTACGCATAAATTATGAATCCGGTTTTATCATTAAGTAAGTAACTTAATGATAAAAATAAAAATTGGAGAGGAGCAAAAGATAATGAAAAACAAAGGAATTACACTAGTTGCTTTAGTAGTAACAATAGTAATTATGTTGATTTTAGCAGGGGTAACACTAAATATTGCTTTAGGAGAGAACGGCTTATTTAAGATGACACAACAAGTAGCAGAAAAATATAAGACAGCTCAAAGTGAAGAAGAAAGCACAATGCAAGGAATATCAGATGAATTGCAAGGCTTAATAGGTAAAGGAAAAGATGATGAAACACCAGGAGTAATAACTGGAGAAGGAACAAAGGATAAGCCATATTTAATTGAAAGCATAGAGGATTTAGTAGAATTCTCAAATAAAGTAAATACAGGAACAACATATGAAAATCAAATAGTAAAGTTAGCAGTAAATTTAGACTTTAAGTCAGAAGAATCGTATGCAGATGATAAAAATAAAATGGAAGAACTAACAACAGGAACAGGATTTACATCAATAGGAAATGTCCAGAAACAATTCAAAGGAACATTTGACGGACAAAATAGAACAATAAGTAATTTGTATATTAATGTAGCAGAAAATTTTCAAGGGCTATTCGGTTATGTAGGAAGTAATGGAAGTATAAAAAATCTAACAATATCAAATGCAAACATAAATTGTGAAGCCGAATATATAGGAACATTAGCAGGATGTGTTTATGGGGGAACGATAGAAAATATAAAAGTAAATAACGGGATGGTAAAAGGTAATTGCCGTGTAGGAGGAATTGTAGGAATTTTTCAGAATAAAGCCACAATAAAAAATTGTACCAACAGCAGTGATGTAACTGCAAATGGAATATTAAGTACTGTCGACAACCAATATAAAGCTTATGTGGGAGGTATATCAGCAGTTTGTAACAATAGCACAATAATGAATTGTCATAACACAGGGCAAATAGATTCTATAAAGGGAAGCAATATTGAAGGTGTAACAGGTCAAATACACAGTAATTCAATAATTGAATCTTGTTATAATGAAGGAAAGATAGGAGATTTAATAAAAAAGGATAACTTTAATTCTATCGGAGGTATTGTGGGAGCATTGGTAAATGCAAGGGTATCTAAATGTTATAATGTGGGAGAAATAAGTGGAAGATCTGGTGTTTGTGGAATAGTAGGAAGTTCAGGATGGGATTCAACAGCAAGTATAGATAACTGCTATAATATGGGTGTAGTAACGGCAATTGAAGGAGATATAGGAGGAATAACTTATATACCATCAACGACAACAGATAGTGAAATAAAAAATTGTTACAATACAGGAAGTATAATTGTAAAAGAAACAACAGATAATTATATTCGGAAGTATTGTAGGAACAGAAAATGAAGAAAATACAACAGTAGAAAATTGCTATTATTTATCTGGAACATATACAGGTGGAATAAATGGACAAGATACTGATGGAACAGTAAAAAAAGAACAAGGAGAAATGATAACACAAGAATTCGTAGACTTATTAAACAGTGGAAGTGAAGAAAAGCCATGGAGAAAAGGTAAAGATTATCCAATATTATCGTGGCAAAATTAATAAAAAATTTTAAATAATAAATAAAAAGTATCGTCAAGTAACTAACTTGACGATATATTCATATATGTATTTTATACTAAAAAATAAACAAAATCAAGACATTTGAAAAACTTTTTTAATAAAAAATATTTAAAATATAAAAAATCAGCAAACTGTTGATTTTAAAGGCAAAACCTCAAAAATAAAATTATCATTAAGTTAGTTACTTAATGATAAAAATAAAAATTAGAGAGGTGCAAAAGAAGATGAGAAACAAAGGAATAACGCTAGTTGCGTTGGTGGTAAGTATTATAATTATGTTGATTTTAGCAGGAGTAACACTAAATATTGCTTTAGGTGAAAATGGCTTATTTAAAATGTCAGAGAAAACAGTAGATAAATATAAAGAAGAATCTGAAGAAGAACAAAGACAACTGACAATGGCTGAAGCAACAATGAATTTAAATGGAACAAAATATAAATCTACTTATAACGGTGAGGAAGTAACTGTACCAATTCCAGCAGGATTTGCTGTAAGCCAAGTTGATGGAGAAAATACAGTTGAAGATGGATTAGTAATAATAGATTCAGAAGGTAATGAATTTGTTTGGATACCAGTAAAAAAAGATGTGAAATATGAAATGAATGAGGATTATGAGATAAAAGCCATTTTTGATTCTTTAAAAGCAGATGAAGATTATTTGCCAAGCGGATTAAATGCTGAAGGGTTAAGTGAAGAGAAATTAGAAGAAAAATTAGTTAGGGATGCTGGTGGATTTTATGTAGGTAGATATGAGGCTGGTGCAGAGGAAGCTATTTTAATTAAGAATAATGAGGGAAATCCTTTTTATTGGTCAAACGAACCCAAATTAGTATGTAAAAAAGGAGCAGAAGTTTATTGCTGTATAAATCAGACAGATTCTAAAATAAAATCGAAAACATTTGTCGATAATGATAATGTGAAAAGTGGTTTAATAACTAGTATTCAATGGGATATGATTATGAACCTTGTTAATGGAAAAAAAGATGGTAATGGAAATGTATTTGATGTGAACAAACCTATTGAATCTAGACATATCGGTACTTTGCTGAAATGTGGTCAGAATAATGCTGATAAAGTATATAATATATATGATTTAGAAAGTAACTATAATGAATGGGTAGCTCAAAGAAGTAACTTTGCTAGCAAACAACCAGCAATTTTTAGAGGTTCGGCTTCGACTTGGAAAATTAACGGAGAAGTTGTGGCTCAAGGGGCATCAAGGCATTACTTTCACGCAGACGAACCAGTTAATTGGTATTCTTTTCGATTTGTTCTCTATTTAATATAGATTTTTACGAGGATAGAATTTCTATCCTCATAAATTATCTTTCTAATAATATATAAAATAAATCAACGGCAATCACATCTCGTGATTGCCGTTTTATGAAACGTAATTTGTACTATTTTATTTTTGCTAGCTTATTCGTTCAAATACATATCCTCTATTGTTATCACTATACCATTTATCAAAACAAAGAATGCTACTCCTATGCATATTGAACAAAGCAATGCCTCTAACCAACCAACACTCTTGTCATACTCTGAAGTAGATAAGATTTCAAAGTTTTTGTCATATTCCACCTTCAGTCTACAATTGGCATTTCTATATTCAACTGTAATAATATCATCATTTATGTCTATAGCACAATCTGTATTGAATAAAATGTCTGGATTTTGTTCAATAGCATACATTTGATTTTCCAATTGCTCATAATCTGTTGCTGTAGCTGGTACTTTGTCGGCACACACCCAAATGCTTATACCAAAATAAATTCCAACTACTACACTTATAGCAAAACCTATTCTTTCTGCAATCGACATTCCGTATACAAACCCAATAAGATTATTAACTACTTTAGTAAAATGCCGCTTCATAAAAATTCCTCCTTAATAATAATTATTGTGTTGTTAGTGTTTCTTTATGTTAAACTCCTTAAGGAGATTATAATAATTAATTAGCTTATTCGCTAAATCGTAATAAATTATACCATAAAACTCCGTATATTTCAATAGTTTTAGTTGCTTTTGTTTAGCTATAAGTCCTAACACCTATGAGTTTTGACAAATGGTGCAAAACTGGGGAATAATATAATACATACTGAAAATAAAATAAAAAAATAACATGAGAATGATATTTGTATCCATCTGTTCTATAAAAGTTCGAACAGAAACGTCGTTGGAGCAAATAAAGTAGTTAAATCTTTCTAGTGGGTAAAAGATGGTATCAAACTGATACCATCTTAAATTTTGGCAATAATTATATAATAACAAAAAGTAAGTTAATAATTCTTAAAAGAAAACAGTTAAGTTAATCATTTAATTAATCAAATTAGATAAAAATTATTACTAAAAAAGATTCCAGAGTTTTTATCCTTTGGAATCTTTTATTTCAATATTTTCTATGTTAAATAATTCATATCTTGAGCTTTTATCTTTTTCTTTCATTAGGCTTTCAAGTCTTAATTTTATTGCATCACTTAATAACACTTTATCAACTCCTCCATTTCTAAATTTCAAATAGATTATAGAGATAAAGAAGTATTTATTCCAAAAGATTTTCAACCAACAACAATAAAAACAAAATTAGGAGATATACCAATATCGAGAAGAAGATATGAAATGCAAGTAAATGGAGAAAAAAAGTATGTATATCTTTTAGATGAGTTTCTTGAAATTAATGAAATAGGACAATATTCACAAAGTGTAATAGAAATGATAGTAAGAGAGATAACAAAAAAATCATATAGAGAAACAGCTAAAACGATATTAGAAGGTACAGATAGCATAACAAGGATTTACTCATAACCCGAAGGTCGTAAGTTCGAGTCTTACCCCCGCAACCAAGAATTTAATTAGAGTCGCAAGAGATTGTAGACTCTTATTTTTTGTGCCTAATAAGTTACATAAAAAATAATGGGCACGTTATGGGCACAGATATATGTAAAAAGGTATTTAGTAAACCTTGAATTTTCGATATTTTTAGTATATTTGATAAAAATTCTAAAATAAACAAATAGTTTCTGCTTAAAACATAAAAATGTAAAAAAATTATAAAATAAAAATTGATAAGATTAAGCAGAAACTATGATGTCTTGATATTTTCTTCTTATATATTTTTTACTCATAGAATTTTATCCTTTCATTTTTATTTGTAAATATATGTGAAAAGCCTTTTAATTGGCTTTAAAATATTTTTTAGTATCTTCTCGATAAAGAAGATTATCAAGTTTTTCTGATGCTTCTCTATCCATTTTTGCAAAAGAGTGAACATAGAAATTTAAAGTTGTTGATGTTTGAGCATGTCCTAATCTATTACTAACAGTTCGGACATCTAAACCTTGTGAGATTAACAAAGTTGCATGAGTATGGCGTAAGCCATGAAATGTAATATGAGGCAAATTTTTCTCTTCTAGGAATTGCCTAAACCATTTTGTTATTGTATCAGGATGCATAGGAGCACCATTCCATTGAACAAACAACCTATTTGTTTCAATCCACTTATCTCCTAATTTAAATTTACATTCTAATTGTTTTCTTTTGTATTCTTTTAGCAATTTTGTAATTGATTCAGGAATGCTAAGTATCCTGTTTGATGTTTCTGTCTTTGGATCTTTTGTGTATATGCCAATAGAAGAAACATATTGGCTAGCTTGCCTAACTGCAACTGAAGAATTTTTAAAATCAATGTCTTGCCATTCTAAGCCTAACACTTCACCACGTCTTAAACCAGTAAAAATTGTCAGAAGAATGATAACACGAAATTTTAATTCTTCGCCTTCCAAAGCTTTAATTAATGCAATTGTTTGAGCATCATCATAGAAATTAATGTTGGGCTTTCTTGCTTTAGGTGGTCTTACTCTAGATGCAGGATTATAAGGAATCATCTGCCAATATACAGCTTGTTGTAACATTGAATGTAAAAGTCTATGATGTTCTAGTACCGTTTTTGAAGATAGCTTATAAGTAGAGTTCTTTCTAATATAAGTAGAATTGCTAAGCTCTTGATACAAATACATTAATTGCATAGGTTGAATCTTGTCTAAATACATGTTGCCGAGATAGGGGAGAATTCTAGATTTTAGCATACTTTTATATCTTTCATAAGTTTTTGGAGATAAATTTGGAATAGCATAATTGTTAATCCAAAAATCAGCATAATCTCTAAAACGCATTTTCTTTGAAGACAAAGCTTGTCCTGTTTCTATTTCTGATATAAATAGAGCTAGTTCTTTTTGAGCTTCTGTTTTACTTTTAGTTTGAATTGTCTTTTTATAGATAATTCTTTTTCCATTACCTGTATAACCTCCAGAAACCCTTAATCTGTATGAATTTTCTCCTCGCTTTTCAATATTTCCTACCACACAATCATCACCTCCTTTCCATGTGGCAGAAAAAATATTAATTAAGAAATAATATTTGTCCATTTGCTTGATTTAATAAGTCAAATAATTTTTTACTAATACTATATGTAATGATATATTTTTCATCATCTTTTCTAATATTTCCATATATAGTACCTACTGGGGAGTTATTAATTCCTAATTTAGCATATTCTTGAATTATTAATTGAGTATTAATTAATTTAGAAATAGATAATTTAATATCATCTCCTATTTCTTTATATAGAATATCTAGTCTCTCTTTATTATCATCTTTATTTGAAAGATAATTGTATATTTTATAAAAGTTATCTAAGTCATAGTCATTTAAAACATGTAATGCATCAATAATAATTATATTTTCAGGTGACATCTCTATCTGTTTTAATAAAATTTCACCAACCATAATAGCCAATAACTCAGTACACTTTAGTGAATTTGCTGTTAGTGATTTACGAATAGTGTTATATACAAATTCAAGATTCTTTTCTTTAGATAAATAGTCATCTAAATTTTGCTTTGATGCATAATCTAAAGCTTCTTTATTGTTGATTTTTTTTGCTAATCCCTTTATAAATTTTCTAAAAATTATTTGCTGAAAAGAATTATATGCTTTAACTACAAATCCTAGAACTTTTGAAGATTTTGTAATTATTTCTCCCCAATCCTCGAAAGAAGTATCAATAATTTCAAACTCATCTATATTGATGTTTGTATTTTTTAGCCAATTTACTAAGTTGGTTAAATACTCTTTTAAAGGAACTAAAGCATTTTTATCCATTTATTTTATACCTCCTTTACAACTATCACAAGTATGATTTAATTCTGGATTATCTTTAACTGTTGATAAGAAAAACTTACCACACTTGCTACATTGATAAGGATAATAACCATTAATATAATCCTCAAGTAATTCATAATACATATATGAAAGTAGAGAGGTAAAAGTAATTTTTCTTTTATAGTTATTATCATAATAAAAATTAATATCTCTTAACTTTTCATTGATTCGAGAAATAAATATTTTATCATAAAGTAAGAATGTAGATATTAAAGTTTTCATTTCAGTAGCAAAGAATTCAATATCATGAATCGTTTCACAATACCCCATTAGAGAATTCTTTTTCATATAATTTTTTTCTTCTTTAGATACACAAAATAGATCAGGATTAGATAACAATAAATTTGTAGCAAAAGATAATGTTGATATATTAAATTCTTCATTTATTTTGTATATCCCAAGATATTGTTTGTTAAACATAGAATAATTTACATATTTATCATTATATTCTGTGTTTCCTAAAAATCCAAGCTCAGAAAAAAATTCATAACATTTTTCAAAATGTGTACTATTATCTGGCGCACATTCTAATAACTTTAAATATATTCTAGAGTATTTATTTTTTAACTCTGACAAATTATAAAAATCTATATCAGTATCCTGAGCTAAAGCATATATACCAAATTTGTTATTCTTGTAAGGTATAGGATTCTTAATTCTAACCCAATAATAAGTTTCTTGTTTTTCATCTGAATTAATTTCATAATCATCAGTTCTTCCAGTTAAATAATCTACTGTAACATGAAAATAATCAGCTAATTTTATTAACATATTAAAACCAGGATAAACATTTTTATTCTCATAATTAGATAACGTGGCACGTCTTTCATGCAAACTATCTGCAAGCTGTGCTTGAGTAATTCCTACAGATTTACGCAACTCTTTTAAGCGATTTCCAAAATCAAACTTTTCCATTTTATTAAATTCTCCTATCAATTTAATAAAATTATTATACAAAATAAATTACTATTTGTAAACATTAAAACAAAAAATTTTACACAAATCTCAATAAAAGTATTTACAAATTCAGAATTATATTATATTATGTACGCATAATGAGAAACAGAAAGGAGGTGATTGTATGAAAATTGAGAGTTTTGATGAAAATCCAAAATTAAAAAAGGTTTTAGATTCAACAGAAGCAGCTAAATATCTTGGCATTTCTTATTGGTTAATTCGCAAATTGGTAAGAGAAAAGAAAATTCCATATTTTAAAATTGGATCAAAATCACTTTTTACAAAAGAAATTCTAGATGAATATATTAATGATAGTCTAGAAAAGCCAGACTCAGAAGAAAAAGAGAAGAAATATAGTTTCAAAGATTTCTAAAAAGTTAAACACTAGAATAACAAATGAAAAAATTATTGATTAAAGTTTAGTAGATAATTTATAAAAATATTTTTACTATCCACAAATGGTAATAAAATGTGGAAAAATCTATTTTAAAATTCTATAATACAAAGATTGTGTAAAAAATCCAATAGAGAAAAAGTGCAAGAAGATATAATTATAGAGTTAAATAATTTTGAAAACAATGTAGCTATTTAATAGTGAAGGATATAAAAATGATGGATATAAAAAGAATAGCTAGAAAGGAGGAAATGTGTTAGAAAGAAAAATTGCAGTTTATGATAAGCAAAACTTTAAAAAGAAATTGATTGAATTTACAAAAGTAGCAAAAGAATGTATGCAAAATGATTTAAATGAAGAAAACATTTATGAAATTTTATATACAACTGAGCTTTTTAGAAATTCAATATATAAATGTTTAAAGTTTAAAATGCCATCTATTATAGAAAGTTCGAGAAAGCAAGATGAGATTAGTAAATTTGAAAGTGAATATTCAGATGGTATATTGAAAATTAAAATCTATGAATTGTTGCCACCAGTTAGAACACCTTATAATAACAGGAGATTAGAGAAAACATGTCAAACAGTAGCAGAAAAATATAAGGGATTGTTTGAAGATAAAGAAGTTATTATAAGAGTTCAGGTAAGTATGCCAAGAGATAATTGGGATATAGATAACAGAGATTTAAGATATATATTCAATGGATTTGTTTATGGAAAACTAATTACAGATGATAATATAAAATTTGTAAGTTACATGTTAGAAGGAATAAATGACAAAGAAAATTATATCAAAATTTTTGTTTCTGAAAAAAGTAATATAAAAAATGTAAGCATTCTAAACCCAGAAAATTATTTTACGAAAGTGTGATTATTTATATAAGTTAAAAATATTCACACAGTCACACTTTTTATAAAATCGAATAATCACACTTTTAAAAGTATAAAAAGATATTGAAATATCAACAAAAAATAGAAAAATTTTATATAAAAATTGTACATAGGTAGGGATATTAGTGGAGAAAAAGGATGTAATTACATGTATGGGCGAATGGAGGCACAAGATGTTAATCTTGTGCTTTCATTCGCATAAGGAAAAGAGATTAGATAGAGATTAAAATAAAAAAAGGAGGAAGGTGATTTAAGTGGAAAAAGAAAAAAAGATATGTTTAAGAGATAGAGATGTAGAATTATTATTTTTTCTATCAGATTATAGTGTTATTTCTAATGAAAATGTAAAACTAATATATAAATCAGAATATTACTATAAAAATAGATTAGCAAGCTTAGCTAAAGGAGATATGATAGAACGATTATATGGAAAAGTAATACTAGGAACAAAAGGGAAAAGATTTTTAAACGAAATGGGATTTGGATATAGAAATGTAAATAGAGATGAAAGATATAAAGAAAGAATGGAGAGAGCTAGTGATATTGCATGTAA
>CANQJH010000031.1 GCA_947624195.1 uncultured Clostridia bacterium | reverse complement strand
TTAATTTTTTGTTGCAAAACTATTACAACAACTAACTTTCAGTATTTTTCTTTATTAAAACCATTATCCTGTAACATATTTTTTAACTTTTTTGTTGATTTTGCTTTACTTTTAGTTTTTTTTATGATATAATTAATTTACGTTTTTCAGAAAGAGAGGTGTTTGAAGCAATGCGGTATATGCTGCATATGCGTTGGACAAGTGGATTTATCTAGCGATTTTAGACATTATTCTTTAAACCCCTAGGTTATCCGCAATGTTCCAAATTCTACTTCAAAAAATCTCGATCCTAGGAGGGCTTTACCCTTCTAGGATTTTTTATTTATTTTAACTGATTCAAAAAAGCTCTCATCAGTGATGAAAGCTTTTTTATAATATTTATCTTTCCATTAGTTTTTGCATAGTATACCATGCAAGTTCTGCACATTTTACTCTAGCAGGCATATTTGAGATATTCTGTAAAGCCCTTGCCTCTTCTAGTCTATCAAGTTCTTCTTCGGATACATCTTCTCTTTTAATCATTCTAATAAATATATTTATTAATTCAATTGCTTCTTCTTTAGTCTTTCCTCTTAATAAATCGCACATTATTGAAGTAGACGCTTGAGATATTGCACAACCATGTCCTGTATAGGCGATTTCTTCAATAATATTTCCGTTCATTGTTATTTCTATAGTAATGTCATCTCCACAGCTAGGATTATGCCCATGTTCCTTATCAGTTGGATTTATTAGATTTTTCTTATTATAAGTTTCTGTACTATGTTGTAATATTATATCTGTATATATTGATTCTAAATTTCCCATTGCAAAATCCTTTCCTTAAAATAATTAATTATTTTATCCAGTTAGCAAATATTTCTCTTGTTTTTAGTAGAGCATTAATTAGTCTATCAATATCTTCTTTAGTATTGTATATATAGAAGCTTACTCTACAAGTCGAATCTAATCCCATATATCTCAAAAGTGGCTGAGCACAGTGGTTGCCTGAGCGTATGCACACATTTTCACTGTCTAAAATACTAGCCACGTCATGTGGGTGCACACCATTGACATTAAAAGATATTACACTTGCACGTTTATCTAATTCTTTAGGTCCATATACTGTTATAAAATCAAGTTCACTTAATCTTTTCATTGCATAGTCCATTAGACTATTTTCAATTTTTTCTATATTTTCCATACCAATGCTGTTTAAATAATCTATTGCTGCTGATAGACCAACTGCCCCTCCTACATTTTGCGTGCCAGCTTCAAACTTTGTTGGTACTGGTGCAAATGTAGTTTCTTGCTCATAAACATATTCTATCATATCTCCACCATATAAAAATGGTTTTAAACTTTCTAACAAGTTCTTTTTACCATAAAGAACTCCTATGCCTAGTGGTGAAAGCATTTTGTGTCCTGAAAAAACTAAGAAATCTGCATCTAAATCTTGCACATCTACCTTCATATGTGGAACAGACTGTGAAGCGTCTACTACAACTATTGCTCCAATGCTGTGTGCTTTTCTTACTATTTCCTTTACTGGATTAATTGTTCCAAGCACATTCGATACTTGTGTAATTCCAACTATCTTAACTCCTGGAACTATCTTCTTTTCAATTTCTTCTAATGATATTTCACCATTATTATTTATATACATATACTCTAAAGTAGCTCCTGTTTTTTTAGCTACATACTGCCAAGGGACTAAATTAGAGTGATGTTCCATTATTGATAAAACAATTTTATCATCCTTTTTTATGTTTTCTAATCCATAGCTATAAGCAAGTAAATTTAAACTTTCAGTTGCATTTCTTGTAAAAACAATTTCCTCTGATGATTTTGCATTTATAAATTTAGCTACTTTTGCTCTTGCTTCATCATATACTTCAGTTGCTTTAATGCTTAATTGATAAGCTCCTCTATGAGGATTAGCATTTTCATTTTCATAAAACTTGTTAACTGCATTGATTACGTATGATGGCTTTTGCGTAGTAGCCCCACTATCAAGATATGCAATATTTTGATTATTTAATAATGAAAAATCTTTCTTTATTTCATAATTAGTCATCTTATTTCCCTTTCTCGTTACCTTTTCTTTGTATTATAATCAATCTAGCTAGCTAGTAACTGACATCTATATTATTACAAACTTTCGTCTATTTTATTAGCTATTTTGTTTTCTAGGTCTTCATTTTTAATATTTTCTATAATCTTATTAAAATTAGCTTTTACAATTAATTTCTTTGCTTCGCTACTCGAAAATCCTTTTGACATTATATAAAATAATTTAGATTCATCTATTTTTCCTGATGAAACTCCATGCTCTCCCTCTACATTTTCTTCTTTGCAAAGTAGCATTGGCAAAGATTTTGACTTGGCATTATTAGATAATATAGTACAATTTTCATTTTCCACACCTTTAGAATTGCTACAACCTTGCTCAAAATTAATTGTTCCTTTAAAGCTTTTCTTAGCCGAATCATTTATAGCACCTTGTACCTCTATATTGCTTTTCGTCGACTTGCCATAAACATCTATATTATAGTTTATGTCAATTATATCATTATTCGTTCCTAAATAAATAGTTTTTAAATTATTTTCCGCAAAATCTCCATTTAATCTTGCATAATAATTAGAGATCTGTGTTTTTCCGCCAAACTCTGTTAGTATATAATCAATTTTAGCATTTTTTTCTTGGTTATTTTCTATTGCCACAAAACTTTGAGCTTCATTATTTAGCATATTTGCTATGACTATCTTGGCTTTTGAATCTTGTTTGGCTACAGTTTCTTGTTTTAAATAATGAAAATGATTCGAATTGTCATCTGAATTGTATCTTACTATAAATTCAGCTTTTGAATCTTCTTCCATAATTATTTTTATATTATCTACAAGCACTTTATTGTCATCATCAAAATTAAAGTCTAGCATAATAGGCTCACTTAATACAGCATTTTGGGCTACTGCAATCGTTAAATTATAGTTTGGCTCTAACTCTAAACCAAGTCGAGAGCCTATAGTGTTTTCACCCTTTGAATCATCTATATTGATTTTATCCATCTCATAAGACATAATCGTAACATTTGCAAATTCCCTTATTTGTGGAATTCCCATATCTATGGTTATGTCGTTTATGCCAAAGTTTTTAGCTGTTCTAACATGGGTTTGATTTAAAACATATTTTTCCATTACTCCTTGCATAATACTAAAGCGTTACATACTCCTTTCGTAATTTTATTTTTTTATATATGCTTGTCTAGCATTTCAGTTTTTATCCAATGCTTCCTTCTAATTCTAGATTAATCAAATTATTCATTTCAACCGCATATTCAAGTGGAAGTGATTTTGATATTGGATCTGCAAATCCTCTTACTATCATTGCTTTTGCTTCTTCTTCTGATATTCCTCTTGACATTAAATAGAAGATAGCTTGGTCAGATATCTTCCCAATTTTAGCTTCATGTGAGAACTCTACATCATCTGTTTCAATGTTGTTAGTTGGAATTGTATCAGAACGAGACTGGCTGTCTAACATTAAAGACTCACAAGATACTGTTGTCTTAGAGTTTTTTGCAATTGGTCTAACATTAACAAAGCTTCTAAAAGTACAAGCACCACCATCTTTAGATATTGACTTTGAATTCACAACAGATGAAGTATTTTCTGCATTATGAATAATTTTAAGTCCAGTATCTAGGTCTTGTCCTTTTCCTGCAAATGATATTCCTGTAAATTCACACTTTGCATTTTCGCCATTTAATATACTCATTGGATAAAGCATTGAAATTTTAGATCCAAATGATCCGGTTACCCACTCTATTTTTCCGTTCTTATCTACAATTGCTTTTTTTGTATTCAAATTCATCATATTTTTAGACCAGTTTTCAATTGTCGAATATCTTAAGAAACTATTTTCTTTTACAAACAATTCAACACATCCAGCATGTAGATTTATTTCATTATATTTTGGTGCAGAACAACCTTCTATAAATTGAAGTGAAGAACCCTCATCCACAATTATCAAGGTATGCTCAAACTGTCCTGCTCCTGGTGCATTTAATCTAAAATAAGATTGAAGTGGTATTTCAACATTGACACCTTTTGGCACATAGACAAAAGATCCTCCTGACCAAACGGCATAATGTAATGCAATAAACTTATGGTCTGTTATTGGTACACATTTTGAAAAATATTCTTTTACAATTTCAGGATATTCTTTTACTGCTGTATCAAAATCAGTATAAATAACACCCTGTTTGACCAATTCATCTTTTATACTATGATATACTATTTCAGAATCATACTGAGCTCCAACACCAGCTAGAGACTCTTTTTCAGCCTCTGGAATACCTAAACTATCAAATGTCTTTTTTATATCTTCAGGAACATCATCCCAAGATTTTTTCATATCAGTTTTTGGTCTTACATAAGTTGCAATTTTGCTCATATCTAATTCACTCAAGTTTGGACCCCAAGTAGGCATTTCTAATTGCTCATATATATCTAAAGCTTTTAACCTAAGATTTAACATCCACTCCGGCTCGTTTTTTTGTTTAGAAATATCTTTAATTACATCTGGCGTTAAGCCAATAGTCTTGTAGCTGTATTCATCTTTATTTTTTATATCATAAATATTTCTATTAACTTCTTCTACTTTAGTCTTTGACATTTTAAATCCTTTCAAACTTGCAAATGTATCTGGTTTATAATTTTCTAACTTAGAATTAACCTTCTATTATAGTTTATTTGTAACTAGATTTTTTAACTTTGATTTTTTCCTTCGTCAATTAGTTTCTAAAACTTTCGTAACCTTCTTTTTCAATAATATTAGCTAAAGAGCTATCTCCTGTTTTTATGATTTTTCCATCAACCAAAATATGCACAAAATCAACTTTAATTTCTTGCAAAATTTTAGTTCCGTGAGTTATGATTAAAACAGCATTGTCATCATTCTTATACATACTTATACCTTGTGATACTGTTTTAATTGCATCAACATCCAATCCAGAATCTGTTTCATCAAGAATTGCAAGTTTAGGATTTAAAGTAAGCATTTGTAATATCTCGTTTTTCTTCTTCTCCCCACCAGAAAATCCAACATTAAGATCCCTTGTGCTATATGATGGATTCATATTAAGCTTTTCCATATTTTCTTCCAATTCTTTCTTGAAAGCAAAAATTTTAACTGGCTCATTGCTTCTTGCTGATTTTGCAGCTTTTAAGAAATTTGTAACAGATATACCTGGCACTTCCTCTGGAGTCTGAAAAGACATAAAAATACCCTTTTTAGCAATCTCGTCAGTTTTCAAATTCTGTATGCTTTCTCCCTCAAATTTGATTTCTCCTGATGTGACTTTATATTGAGGATTGTGTAATATAATATTTGCTAGTGTTGACTTTCCTGCTCCATTAGGTCCCATTATTACATGAACTTCGCCTTTATTTATTTTTAAGTTTAATCCTTTTAAAATTTCCTTTTCTCCTGCTTTTGCATACAAATCTTTAATTTCTAATAGTTCCATTTTGTTTCCTTTCTTTGCTTTTCTCAAAATCTATGGCTCTATAATTTTTTAGTCTTCAAACACATAGAAAAAATAGGTATGATACAGTTTTACACATAATACTTATATTGCAAAAAGTTAGAGTTGTCTAACATTAATATATTATCATGTTACTGCTATTTTGTCAATTATATATACTAATTATTTATAAACTTTTTACCTATTTTTCAAACTTCTCTTACAAATTGTATTTACATTACAGAATTGCATTTAATTTTTCACTTGACCTTAATGCAATGGATATTATTTATAATTGCATTTACTTTTTTATTTGACCAAAATATCTTTTAGTTATTTTTTTGCATAAAGAACTAGACTTTTTTTCATTTATATGATAATATATTTTTTGTATCAACTATTAGATACTTATATCTTATATAAATAATAATTTATTAATTTATGCCGATATGGCGGAACTGGTAGACGCACTAGACTCAAAATCTAGCGAGAAATCGTGTGGGTTCGAATCCCACTATCGGTACCAATCTAGATGTTATTGTACATTACATCAATGTCCACATCTCCACTTATTCCACTAATTTTTCCAGTATTGCAAAATTGCCATAGATAATACTTTTTATCATAATCAGTTTCTTTTGTATAATGAGCTAGCCAAACATTTTCAAATCTATCTTCATACCATACTCTTTGCAAATAGTTTTTACTTCCATAAAGAGCACCTGTATATCCTCTGTTTTCTATTGTTTCAACAAATGTTCGTGCAATTTTGTTTATGTCATAAAAACTCATATTGCATTTTACAAATGAATTCCAACTTTCCCAGTCAAATGCAATTGGTAAGTTTATATCATATTCTTTTAGATTATCTGCTACCCAATTTGCTTGCTCTATCCCCTCTTTTACTGTTTTCGCATAAGAGTAAAAATATATACCAACATCTAAGCCTGCATCCTTAGCTCCTTTAATATTTTGTACAAAATATGGATCTATTACATAATCTGCGTCATAATCTTTTTGATAACCTATTCTGATAATGGCAAACTCTGCTCCTGATTCTTTAACTTTTGCCCAATCTATGTTTCCTTGCCATTGTGATACATCTATTCCAATGCTTGTGTTTTCTTTCTTATAGCGCTTTATTGCTTCAGAAAAGTCTATTTTACTAGCAGCTTGAGTTGTTCCTATATTACTTGTTGCCTTAACTACCTTTAGTGTAAAATCTTGCATTTCTTCATTTCCACTTTTATCTTTTATATTAAATTTCAAATTATAACTTCCTACTTTATTTGTATCATAATCTCCTATTATTGTTCTTTCAGGAGTAGAATCTATATTATCACCACTAAATATCAAATCTAATACATTGCCTGTATAACCTTCTTTAACGGTTACAGTCCCTCCCATATAAATCATTGGCTTTGTTGTATCAATTATATTGATATCATAAGATTTCGTTTTTTTCTTGTTTCTTTGACTTTTATAATTAAAAGTTACTGTTTTTGTTCCAAGCTGTCCAGTATCTATCTCATAATCATCCATAAGCTCACCTCTAAGCTCTTTTATGCAATCGGAAACCTTTGCTACTGAGCCAGCTTCCACTGTTCTATTCTCTTTAAGTATAAGTGCAGTTGCATCTTCTTTCTTTTCATTTTGAATATCAATAAACATAAAAATTCCAAAAGAAATTAACGCTAGCACTATCAAAATTATTATTATAATATATATCTTTTTCATAATTTTAAAATAAGTTGCTCCTTTGTTTTTTTATTCCCAAAAGCATATTAAATATCTTATAGTATAAAATACTTCCGAATTCAATGTTTCTAAAAAATTATTTTCTGATACTAATCCTCCTACTATAAAATTAACTACTAGCATAAACATAGTTACAATTATTACTGCTTTTAACAAATATTTTTTTATTTCATCACTTTTAATATTGCTTATTATGATAAATAAAGTTAAATAGCTAGCGATATTTAATAGCCATGCATAATCCATAGAATATCTTTGTAAAGTTCCTGCAAGTAAAATATCTGCAACGCATATAATAAATGCTACTATGATTGTAACAACTATAAAATTATATGCTTCTTTTTCTTTTATTTTTTTCTTTAAACCAGGTAAAAGCAATAATATAAAGTTTATTGGATTAAATATAAATAAACCACCAGCCAAGCCTACGTAATAATATCCATAATATGGTATAGCGGTGTCTCCTTTGAGGTAAAAAAATGGAAACGTCTGTTGCATATTTGGTATTGTCAATAATTGTGTTATTAGCCCTGCTGGAATACTCATAATTCTATTTTTTAATCTTATAAAATCATTTACTGTTAATTGATATTTTGTACCAAATTCTAATATACTATCAAATCTTACATAGTTATATATCATAAGCGATATGCCAACTACCACATAAGGAATCCCTATGACGCAAATTAGTTTTAATGCATTCTTTTTATTTTTAATATTTTGTATAAGTATTTGTATTAATTTTGGAGCAATTAACAGTGATATCAATAAGTGATTAGGTCTGCATGCAACTGATAGTGCAAGACATATTGCACTCAGCAATAAATATTTATAATTTACTTCTTTTTCTATTGCCTTGAAAAAGAAGCATAATCCTAAAGATGAAAAACACATAGCAGAACTTAAAACAAATTCATATACGTCCGGTCTTCTGTTTATCCAAAATATTAAACTGCCTGATATAGTTCCAATTATTGCAAGTAATAAATAATTAAATTTTATATTTCTAAACCATCTCTTATAAAGCAAAACAATTAATTTACTTATAGCTATTATTGTAATAATTGAAAACAATAATACTCCCAGTTTTTGAGTTATCATTTCGCCAAATATTATTTTAGATGTAACTGGTAAGATTAAAAATGGCAATATTCCAAAGTATATATAATACTTACCATTATATAAAGAAGCATCCCAAATGTAACTGACATTACCTTCGCCCCTCATTGTAATATCATAAGGGTTAGGTAAATTCATTAACTCATCAGAAGGCTTTTCCTCCAATGAAATCTTTCCTTGAGATAGTGCATTTGAAAAGTTTTTATACATATAACTATTTTGAGTATGTGTTGAAGCTGATATCCAAACAGTTATTATAATAAGTACTCCAACTATTAGCATTAATATTATGGACTGTTTCTCATTTTCATATGGCATATTAAATAATTTTGCAGTTATCATTAAATATATCAATATTGAAATTAAACTCAATATAAAAACTCTTAATATACTAATATTATCAAATAGCTTTATTTCTTTGTTTATTGTTATATCATTAATTTTTATTATAGTATTTGTACCATCTTGATCCTGAAAAAAATTAATTTTAAATTTTTGACTATCTCCAGATAAATAACAAGTTATATATTTACTTCTATCAACATCATTTACTAAAACTTTAGTAGGTAATCTATTGTAGTTAGTTTCTTCATAATTTGCTCTCGTTTCATCTGTATATGCAAGGTTATACGCTAATTTGCTTTTGTTTAGTAAATCGATATTCAAATTTATCGTTCCAATTTCAGTATTTACATTGTCAATTTCTATACTAGCTTGAGTACCTTCTAATTCATATGTTCCATCGTCTTCATTATATTTGATATTGGTTGTTTTCATTTGATCTGGTGTAAAAGTTTTTTCTTCAAAATCTTTAAATACCAACCTGAAACTGTTGAAGTTAAAAACATATATTTCCAATGCAAATACTACTAGCAATATTTGCATTACGTTTCTTATTTTTTTATTCGATATTTTGCGAATTATGAAAAACAGTAATATAAATATTAATGTTATTATAATCAATACTGTCATATTATTATTTCCCTTTCATATTTTTTTCATTTAAAATTATAATATACATATTTACAATTTTCAATATAATTTTATTTTTTTAATAATGTAAATTGAAATTTTTATTTACTTTTTCACTTGCCCTGGAATTCAAATTTTCACTTCACACACAAGAAATTATTTACTGTAATTGTGATAATCCTAAAAAAAAAGACTTAAACAGAATAACTGCAAGTCTTAATTTACTTGGTGGCTTCAACTGGAATTGAACCAGTGACACAAGGATTTTCAGTCCTCTGCTCTACCAACTGAGCTATGAAGCCATACATATAGTATTAATAATAAAATTTTTTAAAATATAGGCTTTAATATTTTATTTTCCTATATAATAAAAAAAATGGCGACCCGAAACGGGCTCGAACCGTCGACCTCTAGCGTGACAGGCTAGCGTTCTAACCAACTGAACTA
>CANQJH010000030.1 GCA_947624195.1 uncultured Clostridia bacterium | reverse complement strand
TTTCTATGTTTTCACTTATTTCTATTATTTTTAAACTATTTTTTTGTGTGTCAGACTGTTGAACAATGTTACACTTTTGATTTTTAAAGTGTAACTCTCTCTCTCTCTCTCTCTCTCTCTCTCTCTACAGCCTCAAGGCTTACAAGTCTTTTCATTTTTTTGTTTGCTCCTTTTTTCCTATGTTTTTACTTTTACATTTTTAAGTATTAAAGTTTAATTATTTTTGTGCATTCTTATTTTTTCATTAACAATATTTTACTATATTAGTTTTTATGTTGTCAATAATTTTTATTTATTTTTTTGAAATTCTTCCAAATTCAAAAGACTGTTTATAAAACGCATTATAAACAGCCTTTTCTAAGTATAATAGGTATATTTTATTATTTCTTTAGTGCAATTCTTATTTTTATTAAAATTTTTTATAATATATTATATATTCGGAGTTATCACAGTTCATAACTATTTCATATTCTTCTGAAACGTTATCCCTTTCATTCGTTGTTAAAGAATCTGATAAATTGCTTTCTTCAAGTTCTTCTTCACTTGAAATACTATTAATTATTTCATCAATAATACTACTATTTTCATCATCGCTTGGATTATTTATGTCTTTTATCAATCTATATCCCTCTATTTCCTTAAGTTTAATTTTTATCCTGCTTCCTTTATCTGTAACTATCTCATCATACCCAATTACAGCGTTAGTATCAATATCAACATATTTTATACTAACTTTAAATTTAGGTTTATAATAATAGTATACATGCTTTACATCTTCATCAACTACACCATTTACATTATCAGAAGCTCTAGTAAGCTCATAATTTGTAAATTCTTTAGATGATGTATAATACTCGTTTCCATAAGAATATGTCTTTTCCTCATCATTGCAAAGTTTTAAGCCAGTATCTTCATCAATATAAGAAACTACTACATTTCCTAACTTATTGTATAATAGAGAAATCTCTTGATTTTCTCCCTTCATTGTTATATTGCCTAATTGAGTTTCGCAGATATATCCTTTGATATCCTTTGGTTCTAGTTTTATATTTTTCCCTTCATATCCTAATAAATTTGTACTAGATATAAGTTCTTTTCCTGTTAGTTTATCAATATATTTTATGCTTAAATTTGCATTTTTAGCATATTTATATTTTACTGTAATTGTTTCCTTCTGTAATAATCCTTCTAAGTTTTCAGTTGTTTTCACTAGAGTGTAACCTGATATATCCTTATTGAGATTTTTTACATTGTACTTATCATTTATCATACCTGATACTTTTTCTGGGATTGCTAGTGTTTTGTTAGAATTAAAATCAATATATTCGACATTAACACCATTTGAAGGTAAATGAATTTTGAAAGTTTTGCTTTCTGAATAATTTAAATTATTATCAAATGTTCTAATATGTAAATAATAATCTTTAGTCCAATCAATATTTTGAATAAAAATTGGAGATTCATCAAGTTTATTTGCTGTTATGTCAGCTTCATCTTCTGGATTATTGCTAACTTTATAACTATAACCATAGAATCCTGACTCTGCATGGAAATTTAATATTTCAGTTTTATCCTCATTTTCAACTGTATATTCATAATCATTTCCATTGTCATTAGGCTTTGATAGATTTATAACTATATTATCTTCTAACATTTTTGTATCTAAATTTTTTAAATTGTCAGGAGGTTTTGTATCTTCTGTTTTTATTTCTACGAATTGTTTTGTCTGCTTATTATCTACTTCAGATACTAAACTTCTATCTGTAGATTCATTATTTGTTTCATATATTTTGCTACCTGCCTTTACTTCAAGCATAGATGATGTATTTGTTTCTGTTTTTATGGAAGCAATTGATTTATTTGAGTTTATAGTATTTTTCAGTATTACTAATGTTGAAATTATAATAATTACCGCAATCAAACTTTTTATCCTTTGTTTAAAGTGACCATCCATAAGCAAGTTCCCCTTTCTTATAGTATTTCATACTTGGCCTTATATGATTTTGGTATTACCAAATTATGGTTATATTATAGCTTAGTATTTTTCATTTGTCAATACTTTTTTACAAATTTTTACAATTTTCTATTAATTTAATTAACAAAACTGTGAATATAGGTTATCCTTTCATGCCTTGCTGTCGAAAATTCCATAAGGCCACTAATGGCTGTGCAATTAATGCACTTCCTATAGCATACATAATGCCATTGGGCGCTTGTATGTAATTTTCTTCATTCGACCCTTGCTAGCGCTACGGGTGGTCCCTGCGCGGCTTATTCAAGGATAACTATATTCACAGTTTTTCTTATATAAAAATAACATAAATATAGCAAATTACCATATTTATGTTAAATTCAACATACTATAAAACTTCTAAAATTTGAGGTAGTACTTGTTTCTTTCTTGAAACAACACCCTCTAAAAATACAGAATCATTTTCATCTATAGTTTTACCAAATGCCTTTTCTACAGCGCTTCTTTCATTTCCTAAAACTACAGCTTTAGAATTTGTGTTAATTATATCTGTTACTAAGAACATATATAAATCAAGGTCTCTTTCTGATATACTTTTTTCCATAGCAAAGGCTATTTCATCTTTTCTTGTAAATACATCATTTATATCAGCTGTATTTACTTGTGCAATTACAGCTTTCTTTCCATTTTGAGTAAATTCTTTTGCATCTAAATTGATAATTTCATCAGCTGAATACATGCTTAAGTCTGTTCCTGCTTTTAGCATTTCTAGTCCATATGCTTTAGCATTTAATCCTGATATCTTTTCTAATTCGTTAAATGCTTCTACATCCTTTTCTGTGCATGTTGGTGATTTTAGCAATAATGTATCTGATACTATCGCACTTAACATTAATTGTGCGGTTACTTTATCAATTTCTATATTTTCTCTTTTAAATATCTCATAAAGAACTGTTGATGTACATCCATAAGGCTTTGCTATGTAATATAAAGGTGATACAGTCTCAAATGCCGATATTCTGTGATGGTCTATAACACCAATTACTTCAGCACTGTCTCTTCCTTCTACACTTTGATCTTTTTCATTATGGTCAACTAATATAACTTTTTGTCCTTCTTCTACTTCTGATATTTTTCTAGGAGCTTCTAGTCTTAAATGATTTAAGATATATTCAGTTTCATTATTTAAATCTCCTAATCTAACCGCTTCTGCATCTAATCCATAATGTTTTGCTAATTTTTCTGCAACCATGCTAGAGCAAATTGAATCTGTGTCTGGACTTTTATGTCCAAATATTAATACTTTTTCCATTTTTTCTTCCTTTCTTTACTCAGAATCCGTGCTTCAAAGATTTTTTCAAAAATCGTAAAGTGCGTAGATATCTGAGGACTGTTCCTATTTTGCTTTGCCTTGTTTCCATGCCTCCATGATTTTCAAAAATAATTGACCGTGTAGATAACTGAGGCTGATTGTAAAAGCTATCACATATTATACATTTAAAATTATGCATTGTCAAATATATCAAAAATATTGTCAATTGCTATTTTGGTATCTCATAATAATATTCTACTTATAATTAGCTTGCATTATGTCCACCAATCAATTTATTTCTAATCATACCAGTAGCATTTTCTTCTAAATTTAATCCCTTTAAAACTGAATTTTTGCCATATTTGTCTTTTAATAAATTTATTGTATTTTCTATATTTTTTTCTTTTTCCTTTTTGTTTTGGTCTACGAATAAGCTAAGTTGTTCATAATTATCACTAGATAATCTTCCATAAGAAATCCCTATTCTTCTAATTGGATAAATTTTGCTAACTATTTTGTCATATATCGTTTCGTATTCTCTCACCAAATCAGTATACACATTTGTAGCAACTTCTATCTTTCTGCTAGTTTTACTAGCTGGGATAACATCCTTAGAATATCCAATGTACTAGTTCCAATTCCCGCAGTCGCAGTTATACCATAGGTTTCGTATATATCATCCATAATCATCTTTGCTAGTTCTATTTTGGATAATTTATATAATGAGAAATATCTACTTGCGTCAATAAAGACTTCATCAATTGAGTATACATGAATATCATCTTTTGAAAAGTACTTTAGGTATATTTCATAAATATTTGCAGAATATTCAATATATTTTTTCATCCTTGGAAGTGCAGTTATATATTGTATATTTTTTGGTATTTCAAATATTCTACATCTGTTTCGTACACCCAACATTTTCATTTTAGGAGATACTGCTAAGCATATTGCACCATTGCCTCTTGCAGGGTCTGCTACTACTAAATTTGTTTCAAATGGGTCTAGATGTCTTTCGACACACTCAACAGATGCAAAAAATGTTTTTAAATCTATGCAGTAAAACACTTTTTCGCTCATTTTGCGGTTCTCCTTTCTTTGCTTCGCCTTGAGTCCATATTTTGATTATTTTTTCGAAACTTTTTGAATCTACTATGGTAAGAAATAATCTCTTACTTTTTACTTACTACATTATATCACTTTTATTTTTATTTGTAAACACCTGTTTGTATGTAATTTTTACCACATAACAAATCACATGTATAACCTGTGTTTTAACATTGAAATAACCATCAACGGTATAACCCGTGTTTTAACATTAAAATAACCATCAACGGTATAACCCGTGTTTTAACATTAAAGTTAAAAAAAGAGATACTTTTCAGTATCTCTCAATATTTACATAATTAAATGCTTTATGTATTTTTTTGTTATCTTCTCTATTTTCATTTTTTTGTTCTGTCTTTTTTGATTTTTTTATCTAATACTTTTATTTTTACAAATAAAATTACTGCAATCACTATAGCAACTATAATAGCTATTTGCAAAATATTGCTAACTCCTAATTGTGGAATTATTGTATCTTTTCCATTATCATCATTTAAAAGGTCGCTTGCGTCATTATTAGTTCCACCAGTAAGCTCAGAAGAATCGTTATCCAAACTATCACCTAATTCAGATGAGTTGCTTTTTGAATCTTCACCTGAATCAGAAGAACCATTTTCTAAGTCTCCGCTTGTTTCAGATGAGTCATTTCCTGAGTTTCCGCTTGTTCCAGAAGAACTACTTCCTGAGCTTCCACCTGTTCCAGAAGAACTACTTCCCGAGTTTCCGCTTGTTCCAGAAGAACTACTTCCTGAGCTTCCACCTGTTCCAGAAGAACCATTTCCTGAACTTCCGCCTTGGCTTCCTCCACCTTGCGAACCACCTTGATTTGTTTCGTCTCCTGTTGATGGCGGATTTGTAGTTTGACCTTGGTTTCCAGTATTGCCACCACTTTCAGAACCTCCGCCTTGCGTTGGTGGAGTATCCTCTTCTTCCTTAGGTGGGTTCACAGTTTCTGCAACTTTTATAGTTATTTGATTAGAGCTTACTGAATTAATCTTATAACCCCCACCATTTGATATATCAACATTATTAAGTTTAATACTTAATGTTGTAGTTGTAGCAGGTTTTAATACTTCAAATCTAATTGTAGCTATGTCTTCAGATGTTGCTGAATTTGAAGATCTGATAATGCCAATAATATTTGAACTATTGTCGTTATCACTCCAACCTGTTGCACCTTCGATTTCAAGTAATTTTAAAATACTTGAATTATATTCAATTGAAGCTCCAAAATCTATTATTCCTTTTGTGGCATTAAGATTATTTAAACGAATAACAAATTCAGCCTTTTCGCCAACATTATATTCATTTTTTAAAGATGTTACTGTAATATTTGCACTGCTTATTGTTTCTCTAGCAAAAACATCTATTCCAAACGCAAACATTACTAAAAACATAATGGTTACTATTATTAAAATTTTATTTCTCATAATCGCTCCTTTTTATATTAATTTGCGTCTGGCTTTGGTGAAGCCTGTAGTTTACGATAATAGTTTAGCATATTAGCAACATCAGTCATATCTAGGTCTCCAACCTCATCTACATTACCAGCTTGTTTATAAATTCCTTTTAATTCTTCATTTTTTCTGTAGTTTGATAGTACCAAAGCAACGTCAGTCATATCTAGGTCTCCATCGCCATCAACATCACCACACATAGCTATTGTATATGTTTTGTTACCTATTTTGGCTGTGTCACCTGTACTTAAAACATCTTTGCCTGTTAATTTTGTTGAAAATTGTAGTAAGCTATCAGTATCAGCTACAATGTTTCCATTTTCATCTTCTTTTAATTTGGTACCATAATATGTTATCAATTTATTTCCATCAGATGTAAGTTCTTTTGATAAGTCCTCAATAGTAGATTTTGGATTTACGCCTGTAATTATATTATCTTTAACGCTACATTTTGAACCTTCTACCGTTTTGATTACATCTTCTGTTACAACTTCTTTTTTAACAACTATAATATTTGTTACTATATCTGAGCAGACTGGAGCGCTATCACATTCTCCGCCTGTAATACTATTTAATGTAATAGTTTGAACTGAGTCTTCATCTTTTAAGACTTTAAATCTTAATCTAAATATTTCACCTATTTGCTCAGCTTTATCAGTTGCTTTGCTCTTGCCAGAAATATTTAAAACTCCCGCTTTTGTACTTTCAGCTGTAAAACTATCCCATTTATCCCCAGAATTTATACTGCTTCCAACATATCCAAGAACTGAACTGTCATAATTTAAAGTTGCTTTGATTTGTTCAATTTTTTCTTCAATAGCAGTCATACCAGTTAAAGAATATGAAACTTCAATTACATCATCTTTATTGAAAGAGTTTGTTGTTTGTTTTTCTTCTTGAGTGTTAGTAACTACTTTATTAGTAACTGTAGCAAGTTCAAATTTAGGTTGTGCAGCTATCGGTTGTGCAACAACATCTTGCCCCTTACTGATTTCATCTTGTTTTGTAATAGTAGGGATAAAAGCAACTTTAGCAACTAAAGCATCAAATTTTTCGTTTTCTATGTCACTATAATTTAGTGTATAATTTATTTCATTGCTATTAGTTTGGTCAATTCCTTTATCCTTTAAATTAATTACAGTATTTCCAATAACTATATTGTCAACAACAAATCCTTCTTCTGGTTTTATTTTTAAATTGATTTGATTATTTGATTGTTTATCTATCACTACGCTATCAGCCTTATTTTCACCTATATAAACATCTCCACCTTCATTTGATTGGAATATAACAGTTTTGGCTGTTGAGATTTTAGATGATTCCATATTTGGATTACTAATTGTAGCAATTGTAAATGGACTAAAGTCGTCACATTCAATAATCAATCCAAGTTCTGTAATCATACATGGTATTTCTTCAACACCTGTAATCCTTCCAGTTTTATCTTTGATATAGTGATATGCTTTAAATGTAACTCCAGCATCTTCTGGACCATATCCCGCTGGGAAGCCAAGCATAATTCTAACTTTTTGACCATCCTGAATTTTTTGTTTTTTACATAAAGTCAATTTAATGTTATATGTTTCTGTTTTTGTAACTGTTCCACCAACATTTAAATCTTTACCATCTTTATCTACTCCAGCATCAAGTAATTCTTTCATAGCTTTTTCTTCAGATGGTTTTGTAGTTGTAGTCACAAGAGTTAGTCTATGTTTTAATAACTCTGATAAATCTTCATTTTCTTCTTCTGAAAGTTCATCTAAATTTACATCATCCATAAGTGTTGGCTTACCATAAACGTTCCAATCAAATCCTTGTGATTTGTAAGCATAAGCCTCACACTTATGAGCGCAAAACCAGCTAACTACCATTGGTGGTTTACCGCTCTTCTCTCCCATAAGATTTGTAAATTCTACATTATAGTAAATAGAATCATCAGCATATTGCTCACTTGGAGTAAAATCAAATGTAATTGTACTCTTTCCATCAAACTTGAAATTCTCTATTTTATACTTATTGCTTCCTTCATTTGAAGAATAGTCAATAGTAACGTTATAACCAACATCGTTTATGGTATTGCCTTCAGTTGGAATTAAAACATCATCATATTCTACTTCACAATGATATGTTGTTCCAATAATTGTTGTTGAATTAATCGCAGGAGTAGCTCTTTTTATATATGGAGCTGCAACATAATCTCCGTTTGGATTAAATATCATATCAGATACTGCTAATAAATCAGCTGATGTTCCAAAATATGTTGTCATTTTATCTATATTTTCATTTACATTACTTGATGACATTACATCTTCATAAGTCCATGGAGCACAATCTGTCACACCAAATTGCATAAACTGACTATTTGCATTATAGAACACAATGTATGAATCTCCATTTTCCTCTTTAACTTCATTAACAGAGCTATAAAGGTCTGGATTTATGTATGCATAGAAAGTAGAGCCGCTCCAACATTCATCAGAACCGCCAATAACCTCACTATCAGGATGAGCTTCTTCTACATCAGCTGAACTATAAGCTAAAAACTTGCTTACAAAATAGTAACCGTTTTCTTTTGCTTTAGTATATCCCATTCTCTCACCTGGGTCGATTACACCATTTTCATTTAAGTCAACTGCATAACTTATTTTTAATTTAGAAGCATCTATTTCGTCTTCTTCATCATAGTTCTCTGTATCAATTTCAACTCTTAAACCTGCATTTTCAGCAGCTATAACATATCTATCGCTAGATACCTCTAATTCTGGATATTTAAATTCATACTGAGCAGCAGACATTGTTCCTGTAACTAAGTGATTCATATCCATCTTATCACTTCCAGCTACAAAGTATTCTGTGCTAATTTTTTCATTTATTCCATCATATCCTTGATTTTCCATTTCATCAGTGTTATCCCAAGTAAGATCAACACCATACCATTTGCCATCTTCTAATTGTATATAATTCCACATATGTTCTTCATACTGATTAGTTGAAACAAATGCACCATAAACTAAAATACAAGGAATATTAACTTCATCCATTATCATTTTGAAAGCTCTAGCAAAACCTTCACAAACAATTTCATGAGTAACAAAAGCTCCATAGACATTTCTTACGCTAAATGGATTCCCATTTTTGTTTTCGTTCTCATTTTCTTCGATTATAGTTTCTTCTAATTTGTAGGTATTTGCTTTTATAATTAAGTCATGAGCTTTTCTAGCTTGTTGCTCTTGTAAACTTTGACCAGCTACAGGCGCAACAGATTCAACTTCACTTACCATTTCAGCTTTAGCCTTTTCAACATTTTTTAAGGCTTGAATAAGCTCGTTAATTTTAACTGTATTAGTTGATGAATCCCAGAAAGTTTTATTAATGTATGTTTTTGTTCTTCCAACTCCTACGAATACATGGTATTTATCAGCAGAATCCTTTGTTACTCTAAGAGTAACGTTACTAGAATCTACATAGAACAAACCTGCATGGTCAGCCATATAAGCATCTCTTGCTGTAGCCATTAAATTTAGCAATTCTTGATTACCCTTTGTATACGCTTCAAGCTTGCTATATAAACTTTTTTGTAAAGCTGTTCCATTTTCGTTAAATTCTTCTGTTAAGTCATAAGAATCAACTCCAAATTTTGAATTAGGAGTTTCTAATTTTTCAATTATTTTTGAATAGTTATTTCCGCAAAACATTTCATCTAGTGCATTATAAAACACTTTTGCTTCTTCTGTTAATTGATTATAGAAGTATTTTTCAGCAATGTTTGGCTGTTCACTTTTACTAACATCTTGTGCATAAACTGTAGTTGGTATCACTAAATTTAACCAAGAAAATTGTAATACCAATATTGCTATAACAAGTATAGTTGAAATTAATCTTTTTTGGTTCATAAGACCTCCTTTTTATAATAACTTAGAGGATTTTACAAAATAATTTGTGACCATCCTCTTTTATTATCCGTTATTTTCTTGATTTTTTATGAAATTTTTTTCTTTTATTGAAAACAAGAGTTATAATTCCAATAAACGCTATTATCATACTAGCAATAAATATTTCTATATTAACGTCCGAAGTGCTTGGAGTATTATTGTCATCTCTCTCTGATTGCTCTGGAACTGTTGGTTCCTCATTATCTGTAACATCATCATTTTCATCATCCTCATCAGGGATTTTATAATACTCTCCAATCTCTACTCTTGCTTCAGTACCATCTGAAGTATTTATAAATAGAAGACTACTGATAGCGATTGCTTCATCATCACCTTCAAAAAATGCTTTGCCATCTATAACAAAAAATTCATAATAATCAACGGTCTGTGTTATGTTTATATCAGAACTTTCAGATACTCTAAGTACATAAGTACCATCTGAAAGATTATTTATTTCAAACTTTCCATCTCCAAGGATTTCATTTGGCTCTGTTTCTATGCCGTTTTCATCTAGCTTACTCAATGATAGAGTCATGCCAGAAATTAGATTTTTATTTTGATCCACTGTATATACAACTAATTTTGCAAATGCTGGAACTACTGTTACTCTTATTGAAGCTGTAATTTGACTATCTAAACTTGAGTACACTGTAATTACAGTTTGACCTTCTTTAATAGGGGTCAATTTTCCTGTTTGATCAACTGTTGCAACATTCTCATCTCTTGATATCCAAACTAATTCGCCTACCGATATATCAGCGTCATCAGGATTTTTATTTACAAATAATTGAAAAGGTTCATCATTATCTTTTAATTTTAATCCCTCTTCACTTTGGTCAAAGCTTATTTCTAATAAAGCTTTTTTAACAACTGTAACATAGCATACGGCTGTCTTTCCATCTGCTGTTGCTGTGATTGTGCACTCTCCAACAGTTTTGGCTACCACTTTTCCATTTTCTACAGTTGCTATATCAGAATTGCTTGATGTCCAACTAACTGTTTTGTATGTTGCATTTGTTGGTAGAACTGTTGCTTCTAACTGTTCTGATTCTCCTCTAACTAAAGTTAGATGTGTTCTATTTAAGCCTATTGCGTCAACAGGAACTTTATTAACGTTAATCGTAATTGTATCTCTATGATGAGGACAATTAGGATTTTGACATGCAACTTCTGCCTGAACTTCAGCTACACCTTCTTTAAGACCTGTTATAAGTCCTGAATCATTTATAGAAATAACGTCATCGCCACTAACAATACTCCAAGTCACACTCTTTACAGTTGCCTCACTTGGATTTACAGTTACATCTAAGTCTACACTTTCACCAACAGCAATGTTTGTTTTAGCTGCAGATATCTCTATACTGCCTACATCTAGTTTATTACTCAATAAGTAGATGGTATACTCTCTCTTTACCTTGTTGCCTGGATTTTCAGACCCTTCTGCTTCTGCAATAATCTTGCAAGTGTTAGTTCCATTTACATTGTAATAACCCGCCTTTATAGTTGCAGTTGTTCCATCATCTGCTGCAGTTACTGTAGCAACATTTGAGTCTGTAGTTGTCCATGTAATAGTTTGTACTGTAGATGTTTCAGGGTATACATTTGCTTTTATTTGCATTGTAGATTCATTATCGCCAACTAAAGTAATATCACTCTCTTCTATATTAGCTGTAATATCTGTTACATAAGTCTTTTTCACATTAACTTGACATTCTGCTGTTTTACCATTTCCAGTTGTTGCAACAACTGTTGCTGTAACCTCTTGTCCATTGTTAAGCGATTTAGCCTTAACAACACCATCATTAACTTCTATGTATTGGTCACCATTATCTTTTATAGACCAAGTAACATTTTTATTTACAGCATATTCCGGTTCATAAGTTACAATAAGAGGATATTCTTCTCCTACCTTTAAATCAATTGAATCCGCGTTTAATGTAATTCTATCAACTGGAGCTTCAACTATAGATACATTAATTGTTGCTTCTGTTGCTTTACCATTTATGTCTGTAACACTTGCTGTAATTTTGGCATTGTTTTTTGTATTTGATTTAACAGATATTGTTCCATCTTGATCAACATCAACAATTCCTTGACTATCTGTAGACCATACGACTTTTGAAACATAATCGCTCTTTCCATATGTGTAATTGCGGTATGTATGAGTATTAACCTTATATGATTCACCTAATGATAGATTTAGTGAATATGTACCATCTTCATTTTTTGTAAGTGGATCTTCTCCTAATAAATCCAACTGTAACTTTGGATATATCGTTATTCCAAAGCATTTACTCATTCCAAATACCTTTTGGTCGCCTTTTTTTATTTCCTTATATTCATTTTCATTTGAATCCCATTTCATTGGAATTACTTGTAAATAATACTGTCCGCCTTGTCTATATTGCACATTTTCCATAGTTAAGATTCTTGTAGTAAGTTCTGGATTTGGCCAATAGACATATCCATTTTGTCTATTGCTTTGGTCATGCCATTGATACTTTACATAATCTGGGTGCTCACCATTGTCATCAGTTGAAGGATCAAACTCAGTTACTAAATTAACCGGATGAAAATCCCCACTTGTAACGGTCACTGTTGGGATTACTTCTAATTTATCTCCTTCAACAAAATAAAATCTATCCCTAGGAATATCAACTTTGAAAGTTGGTGCATCATCATCACTTAATAGCTCAACTGCCAAAACCTGTGATAAACTTGTTAAATTGCTAAAACCAATTTGTACAATTGATAAAACAATTATTAATAATATTATTAAAATCTTCTTTTTTAATTTCATAAACCCCTCCTTCATTTTCCAACAAATTATATCATTATAAGACTTTTAAGTCAATTATTTTTTCAAGAAAACAAGCAATAATTTATCCCAATTTTGATCTTATTAAATCACCTAAAAAGCATGGAAACACTGGATTAGATGTAATTTTAAATTATTATTAAACTATATAAATAATAATAATTTTTTTACTTTAGATAAAAAACTATTCAATTTTTATTAAATAAAAAAATAACTATACCTATGTTTAGATTTAACATAAATATAGTTATTTTTTTATATGCTGTGTTTGC
>CANQJH010000029.1 GCA_947624195.1 uncultured Clostridia bacterium | reverse complement strand
TAAGTTCGTGTCGATAAGTTTTTTTACAAATTTCTAAACTTACATTATCAAGGTTTTTCAACTAGCGAAAATATTCTATAATTTAAGATAAATTATTTGTCGTAAAAAAGACGAGGTTCCCCCGCCTTTTTTAATAAATTTATTTTTTATATGCATCTCCTACAATTTTACATATTTCTTGAGATACATTAGGCTCAATAAACATTATTGGCTTTTTTTCATAGACTGATCTAGTAAATGCAACTAATGTATATCTAATTCCCTCTCCATCTAATTGATAAAAATACCTTTCATTATTTTTATTATCTTCATATCTTACTTCAAAGTAATCTGTTTTCCACCATGGAGATGGTACATAAATATATCCTTTTGTTCCAGTTATAACTAAGTCTCCTTCTGATTTTGCTCCTTCTGCAACTTTTATTGTTGCAACTGCATTTTCATATACAAAATCCACCTTTGAAAAATAATCATATTTTTTTTCTTTGTCAATAAAGAATGATGTAATATTTGATTTTAAATAATTTGTTCCTAATATTTGAAATACTGGAAGTAGAGCGTTATATCCCCAATCTCTCATACTTTCAGGTTTATTTTTATTATCTTCCATATTTTTCATATTTGTGCAAGTTGCATCTACTGAAACAACATTTCCTATTTTCCCAGACTTAATTAACAATAATAACCTTGAATAGGCTGTTGCGTAAGCAGTTCTTATAGATTCTAGCAATATTAGATTTTTACTTTTTGCTAACTCAAATAATTCTTTACACTGCTCCCTATCTTCGCAAATAGGAGATTCACACAAAACATGTTTCCCCGCTTCTAAAGCTTGTTTTATTTGTTCATAATGATATTGTGATTTAGTTTTTACATAAACTGAATCTACATTTGCTAATAATTCTTCATAATTATTTGTAACATATGGTAGATTTTTTATATCTTCACTCATTTCAGATAAATTATTTGAACATATTCCTACAATTTTTATACCATTAACATACTTATCCTCTTTTTGAAATTTTTCAATGTATTTAGCATTATCTCCTATTATTCCCATTGTTAGAGCTCTTTCTTTACTTCTTAAATCCGAACTTGAAACACCTTTTGTTCTTTCTAAATAAACTACTTCACAATATTCATTTAAATAATCAAATTTTCCTTGCCAGTCAGAGCCTACAGTAAAAATATCTATTCCATACCTTTTAATGTCATCAATTTTTTGTCCTTCATATTCTTCAACAATTATTTTATCTGCAAGCCCTGTTTCTTTTACTTTTTCTATTCTTTCCATTAAAGTTTGTTGAACATTTATTTTCCCACGAGTTTTATCGAAGTCTTCAGAAGTGACTCCTACGATTAAATAATCTCCTAATTTTTTTGCTCTTTCTAAAAGTTTAATATGTCCATGATGTAACATATCAAAAGTTCCATACGTGATAACTTTTTTCATCAATACACCTCACTATTTATCTAATTCTAAAAATGCATCTAAAAATATTTTCATAGCCTCTTTAGAACCTATAGAAACTCTTATATATCTTTTTAATAATTCATTTCCATATGAATGCACTAATATTTTCTTCTCCTTGCACAATTTATCAGAAAGTCCCTTTGCATCATTATGTGGCTCTACAAATATAAAGTTTCCCATACAATCTTTGCACTTATAATCATTTTTTCTTAACACATCCAATGTATATTGTTTTCCTTCATTTTCTATATCAATCAATTCATCAATTAGCTCAGGGTTGTCTAATAATTTTTCTCCAAATAATAAAGCTATAGAATTTACATCAAAAGTTAGTCTTCCATTTTTTACATAGTTAATTATTTTTGGATTACTTATAATTATTCCTAATCTACAAGCTGCAATAGAAAATAATTTTGAAAAAGTTCTTAATACAATAACATTTTCTTTTTTAATAGCATAATCTAAAAAAGTTTTTGGATAGAAATAATGGTATGCTTCATCTATTATTACAACAGCCCCTACCTTCTCTGCTTTTTCTATTACTTTTTCTACTTCTTCGTTAGAATAAACATTTCCAATCGGATTATTGGGATTTAATAGAACTACAATTCTTGTATTTTCCGAAATTGCATCTAGTATTTTTTCTATCTTAATTGTTAAATCTTTTTCATATTCAACTGGAACATGTTTTAATCCTAATATAGAGCAATTAACCCAATACATCTCAAATGATGGCGATACAGTAACAACTTCTTTTCCTTTTTCTCCAAAAGTTTCTAATAGATATCTAATTGCCATATCAGAGCCATTTGTAGTTAATACATTTTCGTAATTTACTCCAATAAATTTTGCATATTTATTTAAAAATTTATCAGGTTCGGGATAAATAGATAAAAATTCAGGTGTAATTTCCTTTTTTACTTTCTCTACAAAATCACTTGGTAATCCTATTGGATTTTCGTTCATATCATATCTATAATAATCATATCTTCCTTGCATAGGAAAAACCCTTTTTGTATTTTTTATATTTTCATTCACATAATAATACATAATTATATTCTCCTTTTAGTTCTCATTTATTTTTTTGATTTATTTTTCAAATTCCAAACAAATACTTTTTGTCTGTTTCCCCAAATATATTTTGAAATTAAAAGTTTCATATTAGGATGTTTATACCATCTTTTTATTAACTTCTTATATTTCATATTCGGATTACTTAAATCTTTTAAGAAATCTTCTCTTTTGGGATTTTTTTCGATAGATTTTCTTAATGGACTTTGATATTTTTTTGCTAATTCAAAATCTAATTCTCTTCCATATAAATATTTTTTCGACAACTCTAAAACTTGTTTTCCTTTTTCTGTATTGCAAATAACTAGTGAAGCTCCTAAATTATTTCCGTATAAATCTGGACAATATATGTGTACTCCCCATAAATCTCCTAAAGTAATATCAGCAACTCTATTTGTGTTTGTGAATTGGCAATTGTAACATGCCGGTCTACTCATTAAATGTTCTAACCATATTTTCCAAAAAGGATTAAACCATCTGTCTTTTTTTAGTGCTTTTCCGATTTCGAAGTAATGTATACATTACTTCGAAATCCCACTTACCACCGAGATTTCCAAATATTTTTTTCCCAGAAGTGTACCTATAGTCTAATGTATCTATTTGTGAACCATATTTTTCTTTTAAATATTCTTCATATTTTTTCATATATAATGGACTAGGTACTCCTTCGCAAATAACCTCAATTGTTAATAAATTATTTAAATCAATGTCTTTCAAAAAGGCCCTTAGACCAGCTATTTGACATGGAGTTCCGGAAAATATAACTTTTTTACCTTCCTGTAAAAATTTTTTTGCATCCTTATAGGCATTTCCTATCGAACTTTGAGAATATTTTGATTTTCTAAACTTGTCCAATTCGTTTTTGTCCTCAATATATGTATGATATACCTTCAATCCTTTAGCTGTTGCTCCAAAAATAACATAATTCGAGTCACAATAAGCATCTACAATGGCAGAAAATGCTCCTCCTGAAGTACTCTTATCTCTTATCCTCCAGTCTTTATGATATCCTCCAAAAGCAATTTTATTTTCACTATATCCCTTTGGCATATTAGAATATGGACATACCTTTTTACATAGTCCACAATTTATACATTTATCATTTATTTTAGGATATCTAAAACCTTCTTCATCTTCTACCATTTCAATGGCATTTCTAGGACAAATTTGTTTACAAGCTTCACATCCAAAACATTTTTCTTTCATATTACTGTCTAAATAACATCCCATAAAAACACCTTCATTTAATTAAATTGTTGTAAATTATTTTCTAAAAATTTTAATGATTCTTTTCTTTCTTTCTTAATTATGTCGAATACTTCGTTGTAATTAATATCTTTTTTTAGAATTTCGTTTCCTTCTATTCCTATTCTTTTGGTTAATTTTAGCATATCCATTACTTCCATTATTTTTGTATTACTTTGATCTCTACAAAATGTAATAAATGGTTTCCTATATTGAATACTAAATAACATTCCGTGAAAAGAATTGGTGACAACATATTCTGCATTCTTAACCAATGATAGAAATTCCTCTACACCAGCTTCGTAAAACATTCTATGTCTATCTGCATTTATAGCTTGTAGACTTATTTCTATTACTTTCCATCCATTTTCTTTAGCTATCCTATCTGCATAAGCTGTCATTTTATCATTCTTTCGTCTAGCATATAAAAGTAAATATTTATCTTTTTCTAATCTATTGGGATAAGCAATTTTATCATAATCACTTTGATCTAGAAGTAAAGTTGGATCAAGAACTCTTTTTACTTCTACACTTGTATGTTCTTTCAGATATGGAATCATCCCTTTTTCCCTTATTCCTAAAGCTTTAAAATTTTGTAATCTCTCATTTAAAATTTTATATGTATCATCATTGAACTTAGAATCTCCAAAACTGGCTGCATATGAAATTGTTTGTCCATTTTTCATACAATCAAAATTTGCATAATATGCGTCATCAAATCCAAATTCATTTATACAAAAAATAGTATCACTGCCACAAACAAAACCATCAATATTTTCATCTTGCACAATTTCATTAAAGTTCTTTGAAGTATATTTTTTTCTTGATTTTTTGAATTGATTATTATAAAAACTATCAAATTTTTTATAGTTTTCGCGAATAGCAGGCATACTTAATTCACACATTTTTCTAGATTGTTCATCCTTATCCCACATATTCTTCATGGGATTTAAAGGATCTTTATCCAACATTATATCAGGACAATAATCTACAAGTTTAGCCTCATATTTTCCATTTTCTAATTTATTTATTACTTGTGATAAAGCCCATGATTGTAATGCTGAACCATAATTTGTAAAATTACAATATATATTGCAACTAACTACTCCTATATTTTTCACTTTAAACCTCCTAGTTTGATGTATTTTATATTAAACTGTAATATATTCGTTACCTAATTTCACTCTTTCCATCTTAAAAATTCCCAATTATGACCTGAAACTCGTTGTTCTTTAAGTGGAAGTTGCATATAATCTCCATATACATCTTTCAAATACTTATCATAGTTTGCTGCAAGCTTAAATTTGGTATTTTCAAAGTTTATATCTATTTTTTCATCAAAAAAATTTTTCTCATACATTTTTTTCTTTTTTAAAGTAAGCTCTGTACATAAAGAACCCACATAATTGGAGTTCTCATCATCTTTATACTTTTGCATTAATTTATTAAATTTTATTACTAATTTTCTCAAATTAATTGGTTTTAATAAAAATGCTATAATATTTTTGATTATTAAATTCTTTTTACTTTTTGATATTTGCTTTTCATATAATTTTATTAAATGAATTTTTCTAAGTAAATTTAATTTATTAATATATCTCTTTCTTTCTTTTTCATCATTTGGCAAATTATCAATAGGAAATATATCAATAAAAATGCCATAATCTTTTATTGGCCTTATGCCTATCTCTTTAGCTTCTGTTCTTAAATCTACTACTTTAGCAAATAGATTATAATAGTCATCTTGAGTTTCACATGAAATATATTTAATGTCAGCATACTCATTAGCAGTTAATATCTCTTTTAACTTATTATAGTCCTTTCTTAACATAATGATATCAATATCATCATCCCATGGTATAAAACCCTTATGTCTAATAGCTCCTATAGCTGTACCTGCGGTTATAGAATAAGATAAGTTATTTTCTTTACATATTTTATCAATTTTTTTTAATATATCAATTTCAATTTGTTCTATATCTTTTTTATCTATCGCAATATTTTTATCCATAATATCCTACCTTTTTCACTATAATATTATATTTTAATTAAGATAAAATGTCAATAATTATGGTTTTTTAAGTTTCGGTATTTTTTGAAAAAATATAAAATAGTTATCCACAGAATTATTACATTTTCATTAAAATAGAGAAAAACCAACATTATTTTGGTATAATTTATTTGACCCAAAAATTATTACACTAAACAAAATAATGGAGGTTTTTCTTATGAATAATTTTACCATAAATAATTATGAAATGAAAAGAGATATTGTTAATTTTTCAAAAAAAACCGAAACTTAAATTATGGTTATTTTTACTTTCTCAGTTCTTTTTTACAAAATTTTATTATATTTTTACATAAAAGACAAGGCATAAAATTTCTTTTATGTCTTGCTTCTTTTATTACTACCTATTCAGTTACTTTTATTTTCTTTTTCTCGTTATTATTAAAGTTGATATACCTACTAGTGATAATATCATTATAGATGTGAATAATACAATTTGCGTATCTCCTGTTGCCGGAACGTTTGACGCACTTACTGTTACTTCAACTTCACTTGTGAATTGGTCGTTTATTACAGCTGTTATCCTTACTTTACCTGGCGTTATTGCTTTAATTATTCCTTTTTCACTTATAGTTGCTATCGCAGGGTTACTTGTTGAGTATTGTATTTTTTCTATTTGATTTGCAGCTTCTTCAGGTTCTACTACCACTTGTACCTGTTCTTCATCACCAACAAGCAGTTCATTTCTATCTATTCTTATATATGCTTTTTCTATTGTTGGAATTGTAACATGTGGAATTACATTTATATTTACTATTGTATCATCTGCTATAACCTCTTTCCAATCTTGGTTAAAGATACCGTTCCAGTCAATTGCAAATTCTGCTTCTTCTGGCACCTCACTTACAGCTGCTCTTACTGTTATTTTTACTAATTCATTATTTGGATTTATATTAATTACATTGTCACTTTGAATGCTAAATCCAACAATCAGACCTGAAGTTGCATTTCGAATTATACTGATTTGGGCATCACTTGGCAAATCTTTTCCATTATCTACATTTACTACTTCTATGTCTTCATCATATAACAAGAAAGCGTCAATAAATGCAATTTCCATTTTATCATCAGCTGTAACTGAAATAGTCTGTTCTTCTCCTGGATACATTGTTTGGTTGCACGTCATGACAAATTCAGCTTTTTCAATATTTGTTCCTTCATTAACGACTATTATACTTCCTGGTATTGTTGTAATTGCTATGCTTTTATTATTATCAATTAATAATTCTGCTTTATCCCATGTAATAGGATATCGTCCAAATTCTGCATCTGCTTTAACTTTTACATTGATTTTTAAAAGCTTTCCTGCATTGATTTCAATTGGTTTTCCGTCATTGCTTGTAATTGTAAATCCTGTTATTTTATTTCCTGTATTTTGGAGTTCTAATTGTGCATTATTGGATAAAATCTCTTCCGTTTCAACCCCTATAATTTCAATTGTTTGATCGTTATACCCCAAATTAGCTTCAAATCTATTAAATTCTAGTTTTTCATTAACTGTCACATCCAATGTGGATGTTGCATCTCTTTTCATAATTTGATTGTGAGCCATTGTAAATTCAGGCTTTGGACCTGCTTCTGCTAATACACTTGTAACTGGTACCATTGTTAATACCATTATTGCTAAAATAATTAATGCTAAAATTTTTCTTGTTTTTGTTTTCATTTTTCCCTCTTTCCTCTTACATATATAATTTACATAAGATATTTTACTTTTGTAATTAATTGTTTTGTATTTATTTTAGCAAAATTATACCATTACATTTTTTTGTATGCAACATTTTTTTACAAAATTTTACTTTTTCTTTAACTAAATTTTAATTTTCCTTAATTCTAAAATTTCTTTATCTAATGGTTTACATCTTTATATCTTTGCTATCATACACGTTATAGTACAATAATTTTATCGTATTTATTTATTAAAGGGCACAAAAAAAGAAAGCCCCCAAACAACACTTTCTTGAATCAAATATTATAATATGTATAAATAATTTCTTCTTGCATAAAACATATGTGATATAAATACTTTTTTGTTTTCTTCATCGATTGTGTATAAGATAATATAATTGTCTATTACCATTCTTCTAAATTTTCTTTTATTTTTCGATTCTAATTCAATATACAGTCTTGGATTTATAGATAAATCCATTATTCTCTTTTTTATTTTTCTCATTAACCTTTTTGCTGCTTCTTCTGAATATAAATTCTTAGAAATATATTCATAAATTTGCATTATTTCTTTTTTACACTCTTTCGTAAATTCAATGTTATAAATTTTAAAAACCATATTTGTTTTCTAGCTCCTTAAATACTTGTTCTGCTTTTATTGTTTTTCCTTCATTTATTTCTTTTTCTGCTTTTGCTAGTTTCTTTTCTAATTCTCCATTTTTAGCATTTTCAGTATCTAAAACATTTATCAATGTTCTCATGAATTTCTCCATATATAACCTCCTAAATCGTTTTAGTTATAATTAGTATGTCTAATTACTTACGAATTAATTATATAATATTATTTTTTATTTTGCAATAGTTTTTTACATTTTTTGTCATTTTTTATATAATATCGTTACAATCTATAATTTCTATATAATTTGAACAGTTTTATTTTAAATAAGTTTTAGTTTCTACTTTGAATTAAATATTTTACCATACGAAAAATACCCAATGAATGACACTACTTTGTCTATTTCATTAGGTATATATTTTTTATTTATTTGACTGTATTTTGGATGATATTATGTTTACAATAAATCCTAAGATAAATAATACAATTCCTATTACTAAGAAGTACACGACAACTACTTCTATTAGTGCGATTATAAGATGTGAAAACGCTAAATTTAAGAATAGTATATTATGTATTTGCATTGAAGTAGTTTCTATTATTTTTGGAATAATTGATAATATTCCTGCTCCCATCATTGATATTGATATATATTTCAAGGCTTTACTTTTATTTATTGCAAATAATACAATTACTATTACAACGACTGCTATAAATCCTGCTATCATTGCCTTTTTGAGCAAGCCTTCTACCTTTTGAATAGTACTTCTTATACTACTAACATATTTAGTTGAATACGTTATTCCTTCTTCATATAAGTTTGCAATTGTGTCTAAATATAAATCAATTGAATCTTGTTCTTCGGAAGTTACCTTTTTATTATTTTCTTTTATTACTTCATCAATATTTTCTTTTAATCTATTTCTTACAATTCCTTTATCTATAGATAACTCGCCTTCATCGTACATATAGGCTACTAATGAATTTACATCATTTCTTACTTCTTCTTCTGTTATAATATTATCTAAAACAGATTCCTCTAATCCTGATTGGACAGTATTATTGATGAAGTTATCCTTTATAATATCATATACTTCTTTATAGTAATTATTTTTTACTAAAATTCCTATCATAAAATCTTTCTTTAGCAAAGTTTGATTTATTACAGTTACCATAATTGTTGCAGTTAATAATAGAACTAAAATTAGCGTAATAATATATGAAAATATTTTTTTTACCATTTTCTTATTTCCCTTCTTATTTATGTTTAATCTAAACTTGCATACGCTACAAATCGCTTTGTTGCGTGTCCTATGCTGTTAATAGGATGGCAGGTAAATAACATTAATATTTCCTTATCCTTTTGTATTGGAACAGAATCAAAATCGTTCATTGGAATAATTTTTGTATCATACACTGTATATGTGTAATTTCCATATGAAGTGTCTATATTTATTTTTGTGCCAAGTTCTATTTCATGTAATCTTCTTAAAAAACCTGCTGTATTGTGAGCCATACATATAATTGATCCACCTTCTCCTGGGAAATAACCCATTGCAGATTGTCCTGCTCCATATCTTAACACAGAAAGAGAATCTCCATAATAAAGTGGTAAATTAACATCTAATGCATCTACTTTAAGTGTTGCATATCTAGTCCCATACTCTGGATAATTTTCTAATTTATTATGTTCTAAATCTATTTTTACATCACTTTGAATTTTTTTACTTGTATCTATCGACACCATATTAATTAGCGATATTGCCTTGCTAATTGGTGCTGAGAAGAATATCGTTATAACTAATACTATTAAGAAAACATATATAAAAGCAACTACAGTGTTACCAATAGTTGCTTTCATAATAGTATTATTTTTTGCTCTCTTATGCATTAGCTCTAGCCTTATTTACTACAACTGTTGCAGCAACGGCAATAACTGCTACTACAGCTAATCCAGCGAAAACTAAATTGTTGTTTCCTGTTTGTGCTAAATTTGTATCATATGATACACCAACTACTTTTACACCATCTTTATAAACATCAAGAGTTTTGTCTGTGTAGTTAGGTACTACTTCTAATCCAGCAATTTCAGCTGCTGCTTTTGCATCATCTAATAATGCATCTTTGTCAGCTTTATTTAATTTAGAAGTATCATATTCAACTGCAGCAAGTTTAGTGTCAACAGCATCTAAGTATTCTTGAATTCTATTAACTTGGTCTTCATCTAATTCACCAGCAGCATCGAATACTTTGTCGATTTCTGCAGTGTAGCTTCTTTCTAAGTTAAGTTTCTTTACTAATGCCTCAACATCTGCTTTTAAATCAGCTTTTGTAGCTGCACTAACAGCTGTAGCTGCTACTAATAATACAATAAGTACTAACATTGATAGTTTTGCTATTTTTTTCATATTTTTACTTCCTTTCTTTAAATTTATAAATATATTTTAGCATTTAGTACTTTACAAGTCAAGTACTTTTTTGAAATTTTTTTAATAAGTGTAAATAATTTTTTCTTTGAGAAAATATGTGCAAAATAGATAACAGAACAAATTTTAAATGAATAATATATGTATAACAAGTAAATACTAAAGCTAACAAAAAGATGGAGGATTTATGATTTCAATTTGCATTAAAGAAAATAACATAAAATTGCAAGATTACTTGATAAATGAAATTAACAAATCTGGAATTGACAATATACTTTTTTCTAAACATTCTTTTAAAAAATATGACAATCTAATTGTGCACTATAAAGGTAAAGATATAGATACTTTTTATGATTTTTTATCTAAAATAATTGCTAATGCTTTTATAAAGTTTTATGAACCTGTAAAGGTCAATAGATTAATTCATTTCGATTATTTTTATTTTGATAAAAATGATAAAAAAATTATTTTTGATGAATATAAAATTTTAATAGATAAAATTTCTAATTATGAAAAGGGCTTAAAATTTAGAAAGATTTCGGTTCCTTTGGAAGATTATCTGAGAAATAATAAATCTATTGTTTTGGAAGGTTTTCTTAATTTTAGGCTGAGAGATTATATAGAATACTTAAAGGAGTTATTGCAAGAGGCAGTAAATCAATTTTTGATTGATAAGGAGTATATTGAGTTTGTTAATTTACTTAAAGGTTATGTAGAGTCTAAAGTTCCTAACAATGAACTGGTTAATTTGGTATATGTAAATAATGAAGCTATCCTTCTTTCCCAGGATGGTAATATTATTGCTTTAGATGAGTTTGATTTGAAATATCTTTCTGACATAAGTTTTAGTAATAATGATTATGTTTTAAATACTTTAGTTGGGATTTTACCAAGGCAAATTGTCTTACATTTAGCTACTCCTAAAGATAATTTTATAAAAACTATTGAACTTATTTTTGGAAATAAGGTCAAAACTTGTAGTGGTTGTGATTTATGTAGTGCTTATAAGATTTTGAATTTGAAATAAAGATTAGAAAAATGTATAATCAAAATATAAATAGAAATCAAACTTAAAATCCAATAATCATAGTTTTTGTTACTTGTTACTTTTATGCAAGCTTCAAGGTTGCTACTCCGTTCGCGCTTGGCTTGGTTGCCACGCGTAACTGCAAACTATGATTATTGGATTTTTTAATCTTTTAATATTTTTATTAGTCTATTATTTATTTCAAACCTATTAAACTAATTTAAGTATAACAGTTTCTGCTGAATCTCCTCTACGTTGACCTTTTCTAATTATTTGAGTATAGCCTCCTACTCTGTCTGAATATCTTGTAGCTAGCTCATTAAATAATTTATTTGTTAAGTCAATTGTATGTCCTTCACTGTCTTTTACTTTATTTAATTTTGTCATCATTTTTCTTCTTGCATTTAATCTTGATGGCATGTCTTTTTGTCTTTTTTCTTTCTTTTCTTCTTTAACAACTTTTAAGAATTCTTTGCCGTTTTTGCTTTTTGCAATTTCAGTTTCTTTGTTTCCTTTACTGTCTAATTTAGCTTTTACAACTTTTACTTCAACTTCTTCGAAGTTATCTTTTTCTTTAACTGCTAATGCAATTAAGCTGTCTGCTATAGCTTTAACTTCTTTTGCTCTAGTATCAGTTGTTTCAATTTTCTCATGCCAAATTAAATCAGTTGTTAAGTTCTTAAGCATTGACATACGAATATCAGTTGTTCTTCCTAACTTTCTATTAGGCATTTTTTTCACCTTCCTTTTTTTGATTTTTTAATGTGAAAATATTATTCTTCCTCTTTCATTAAATCTAATCCTAAATCACGTAATTTTTCAATTACTTCTTCTAAAGATTTCTTTCCAAGGTTTTTAACTTTCATCATATCATTTTCTGTTTTCTTTGTTAAGTCTCCTACTGTTGATACTCCTGATCTCTTTAAGCAGTTAAATGATCTAACTGATAACTCAAGTTCTTCAATAGGTAATTCTAATATTTTCTCTTTTTGGTCTTCTTCTTTTTCAACCATTATTTGAGTATTTTTTGCAGTTTCTGATAAATCTACAAATAATTTTAAATGTTCTGTTAGAACTTTTGCTGCTAAGCTTAATGCTTCATATGGCTCTAAACTTCCGTCTGTCCATAATTCTATTGTCAACTTATCATAATCAACCATTTGTCCAACTCTAGTATTTTCTACAGAATAATTTACCTTTTTTACAGGAGAATATATTGAATCTATTGCGATTACTCCTATTGGTTGATTAGGTGTTTTATTCTTGTCAGCAGTATTGTATCCTCTTCCCATATCTGCAACCATTTCTAGGTGTATACTTCCACCTTTTGAAACTGTTGCGATATGTAGGTCTGGATTCAATATTTCTACTGTTCCATCTGTAATGATATCTCCAGCCTTAACTTCACCTTCCCCTTTGAAGTCTAATCTAAGTGTTTTTTCTTCGTTTTTGTCTAATTTAAGTCTAACCATTTTTAGATTTAATATTAGCTCTGGTACATCTTCTACAACATTTGGTATAGTAGTAAATTCGTGTTCTGCACCATCTATTTTTACACTTTTAATTGCACTTCCTGGTAGTGAAGATAGTAGAATTCTTCTTAAAGAGTTTCCTATTGTAATTCCGTAACCTCTTTCTAGTGGTTCACATACAAATTTACCATAGTTTCTTACTTTGTCGATTTCTACACACTTAATATTTGGCTTTTCAAATTCTATCATTTTTACCTCCTAAAAATTTATAAGATATATTTTGTATAATTTAAAAGTTCGTTCTTTAAACCATAAAATATATTTTATGAATATAAAAACTAATTTCAAAATAATCGTTAATATTATTTTGAGTAAAGCTCTACTATTAAATGCTCTTCTATTGGTAGGTCTACATCTTCTCTTGTAGCCAATCTAACAACCTTACCTGTTAATTTTTCGTTATCTTTTTCAAGCCATGTTGGAACTGGTCTAGCTTCATTTGATTCAATAGCTGCTTTTATTGTTCCATTGTCTTTCTTTATTTCTCTAACTGAGATAACATCTCCTGCTTTTACTAGATATGATGGAATATTTACTTTTCTTCCATTTACATCAAAAGCTCCGTGTGTTACTAGCATTCTAGCTTGTGTTCTAGAACTTGCAAATCCTAATCTGTATACTACATTATCTAATCTGCTTTCTAGTAATATAAGTAAACCTTCACCTGTTTTTCCTTTTGATTTTGATGCCATTCCGTAGTATTTTCTAAATTGCTTTTCTCCAACACCATAGAATGACTTTGTTTTTTGCTTTTCTCTTAATTGAGTTCCGTATTCAGAAAGTTTTGCTTTCTTTTGTCCATTTTGACCTGGAGCATAATTTCTTCTGCTTATGCTACATTTGTCAGAATAGCATCTTTCGCCTTTTAAGAATAACTTTTGTCCTTCTCTACGGCAGATACGGCAAACTTCGTCTTTATATCTTGACATTTTATTTCTCCTTTCAATTTATT
>CANQJH010000028.1 GCA_947624195.1 uncultured Clostridia bacterium | reverse complement strand
TCAAACTCTCATATTAATTTCCTTTCATTAATTTACATTAACTTAAGGTATATTTTGAGTCTTAGCTCATTTTAATTTTGTTTTGATTTGGTAGTACTTCTTTCCCTTTTATATAATACATCTTGTATAAATTATACATTACATAATTATACTTCTTGGATTTTGACTACCGCAATTTTTATTGGTTTCTCAAAAGATTCATTGTTTATTTTTCAATGTACTTTATGTTCTACATTATGTATATTGTGATGCAGAACGATTTTAATTATACTATGCCATCAACAAAAAGTCAACAGTTTTTTTACATTTTCTTAAAAAAATTTTTTCAAATTTAATTTTACAAATATTTTACAAATTGTTAATTTTATTATATATTAATTCTTCTGCCTTTTTAACATCCATCTCATCTGTAGTTTTAATACCAAATTCATGTATTTCTTTAAACATCTTACATTTTACTTTTTCTATCTCAATATCAGACTTTCCTGCATAATCATTAGTATTCTCATATTCTAATAGTAGTCCTAGATTATCCACAAGTTGAAATGCGAATTCTATATTATCTTTTTTCATAGCAAATACTTTGTATCTTACTCTAATTAGTTCTCTAAAATTTAAACATTCAAATAGTTCCCTTGCTTTTTCTAAATCCTGACAATCTATGCTTACTTTCTTTTCAGATAATAAGTTATTATTCTTATCAAATTTTTTGTTTTTATATGTGATTTTTTTTATTTCTTCTCCATCTTGATTTAAATACCTAAGTAGTACAGAATTGGACAATATATATTGAATATTATCATTATTTAATTTATCTACTAATTGTGACATATATACATCATCCACTTTGCTTTTTCTTATAAGTATAAAACCAGCTTTTTCAAGTTTTTCTATAGCATCTTCCAAGCTTTCTTTTACCCTTACAGTTATTTCTATTTGTTCCATAATATATTTTCCCTTTTAAAATTATTTTAATATCCATATAATATCAAACTCATTTCTTACTATTATACAATATTAGACATTTGTTTATTTGTCAACCATATTTTCAATTTTTTATAAGTTTTTCATTCACCAATGGAAATAATACTTTTATTGACTTTTTTCGACACACTATATATAATAATTTCATAGAAGGTGATAGCAATGATATATGTAGATTCTATTGGAAATATAATTGAGAATCCTAGTGCAAACTTTGCCAATATTAAATGCGTAGATTTTAATATTAACCAAAAATATAACCATATTAGCCCTGCACTAAAAATTAATTTTACCAATAACATAAGCGATAATGTGAAATTTATAAAAAGGTTATTACATTTCCAAAAATTGAATATAGATTTTGTTACTGAGTGCAACGGCTTTCAAATAAAATACATTTTATCTAATTGTAACGATGACCTATTAATAGCTATAAAAGCAACTTTTATAAGTGATACCAAAGATAGATATTTATATTTGTATGATAATATTTTTAAATCTTTAGACACATTATGGGAAAAATCTAATCCATGTAAATTTTGCAACGATGTTTGTATTGCATCAAAAAATCACAAAGCTGCTCATAAAGAGAATGGTTGTTGCTATTCTTTTGATTATTCTAAAAATATATTCAAGTTCATTGATAATGTTAAAGTTTGCAAATATCTTGGTGAAGATAAAAGATGCTCTACTGAAAATATATCTTGTAAGTTTTTTGTATGCAATTATTTGAGAAAGAATAACTTATTTAATATTCATATGAAAGACTATCTTCTTGTCCAAGCATTTTTTAACAACAAGCAAAAGTTAATTTTAAAGTATAACTTTTTTAGATCTCAAGAGGAAATCCTAGAAAAGCTTGTTGAAAATGATAATACGCCATTTTTTATCTATTATCTACATGGTAATTATAGAATATAAAATGTTAATTACTATACATATCTCTAAGTGAGCACGTTATTTGGTACCACAACGTTGTCAATACAAAAATAAGGAGATACTTTTTGTAGTATCCCCCTTGTTTTGAAACTTATTTAAAGTTAAACTTTAATCTTTTTTCGCTAAAATTATTGTTCATTATTTTCATTATTAGATTTCATATCACAAGAAGTCATTAGTTTCTTATTTTCGCTTCCATCATTCATTGCAAAGCATCTTTTTTGCAATAATAGGTCTTGCACATTTCTCAATGCTTCACCAAATCTTTGGAAGTGTACTATCTCTCTTTGTCTTAAATATCTTAAAACATCTACAACGTCAGGATTATCTCTTGATAAATCTATAAGTTTTTCATAGGTAGCACGCGCTTTTTGTTCGGCAGCTAAATCTTCTTGAAGATTAGCTACTGGATCTCCTTTTGCTGCAATATACGCTGCTGTAAAAGGTACTCCTGCAGCTGATGCTGGATAAACATCTACACCATGGTCAGTGTAGTATGCGCCTAATCCTGCTCTTTCAATTTCTTCAATTGATGCATCTTTTGTCAACTGATGAACTAAAGTTCCAACCATTTCCAAGTGGGCTAGTTCTTCCGTGCCTATGTCGTTAAGGGTTGCCTTAGCTCTTGTATCAGGCATACCAAATCTTTGAGATAAATATCTAAGTGATGCTGCAAGCTCTCCATCTGGTCCACCATATTGCGAAATTATCCATTTAGCAAGTTTTGGGTCTTGCTGTTTTATATTTATAGGATATTGTAGCATTTTGTTATAAGTCCACATAACTAATTATTTCCTCCTTCCCAAGGCCATGGGTTTGCAACCCATCTCCAACTATTGCATGGACAATACATTGTAAGTGGTCCATATTTTTTCTCATAGGTATTTACAAAATCTCTTAATTCTCTAGTGTATTGGTTGTGAAGTTCTAGAGCCTTGTCATCATTTTCATGAGTGTTCAAGTATAAAGTTAAATCATTTACTGCAAAAGCATAACTTTGAATACAATTCATAAGTTCTTCTTTTGATAAATTGCTATCTTGATTTATTACACAATTATAAGGCATTTGGACATCTCCCTTCATTTGCTGTTGCATTTCTTATATATTCATTTTCTGCCATTGATTGACCAGCCTCATAAGGACTTACAAGCTCAGGAAAAAGAGTACCCATTTTTAATGCTACTGTTGGTTTAAATGTTGTATTTATATATTGAATTGGTACATAACTTTGACCATACATATAGTTTTCTGGAAAAGCTGATTGGTCATTGAATCCACAAGCACATTTATCATCTCTGTTATTATTCTGATTATTGTTTGAATTCATAACTAGATTTGAATTATTATTCCTACAAGGACAAGTATTGTAATTTCTATATCTATACATTTTTTCCTCCTTTTTAGTTTATTATATTTTATGGTAACCAAATTAAAAGTGTTACATAAATGTACAATTTAATGATACAATCAATCTACTGCCACCTATTTATTAAATGTTTCACTTTTGGGGTCAAATAAAAAACGACTTACAAGTCGCTAATCCAACCTTAATCAAAAGTGTTACTAACTTTTGAAGTTTGATTTAAACTTATAAGTCATTTTCCTCTAATTTTTATGATATTTTTGAGCTATAATAATATAATCAATGCTATCCAACCTAATAATTCATTAAACTATATTTTTATAATTCCACCTATAGTCTTATTTATTGGGCATTTACTTAATGGAACTATTTTATCTCCTCCAGAGATTACTATGACATCGCCTTTTTCAAGAATTTCTTTTTCTTTTAATTGTTCAATTCCTTCTTCAATTGTTTTGTTGATAGTTTCCCTTGTTTCTACATATATTGGAGTTACGTTCCAAGCTAGTGCTAATTGATAAAATGTCCTTCTATTGTCTGTTATTGCTAATATTGGGCATCCTGCCCCAAGTCCTGATAAATATCTAGCTGAATTTCCTGTGTTTGTGTAACATACTATTGCGTCTGCGTTCATATTTTTAGCAGCAATACATGTTGCATAAGCAACGTTTTCTTCTACCGTTTCTAAATTAAGATTTTCAACTGATTCAAATCTCTTCCAATATCCTATATCAGGTTCTACTCTTTTAGCTATCTTATCCATTGTTTTTACACACTCAACTGGATATTCACCTAAAGCACATTCTCCTGAAAGCATAATTGCACTTGTTCTGTCGTATATTGCGTTTGCGACGTCACTTGCTTCTGCTCTTGTTGGTAATGGTTGATGTGTCATTGATTCTAGCATTTGTGTTGCTGTTATAACAGGCTTGTTTTCTGTGTTGCACAATTTTACAAAGCTTTTTTGTAAAATTGGTGGTTCTGTGAAATCGGTTTCTGTCGCCAAATCTCCACGTGCTATCATTTGAGCATCTGCATTTTTTACTATTTCTTCTCTGTTATTTAATCCTTCTACATTTTCAATTTTTGTAACTATTTGTATGTCTTTTCCACCATTTGCATCTAATACACGTCTTACTTCTGCTATGTCTTCTTTATTTCTTGTAAATGAAATGGCTACGAAATCGTAATCGTGTTCACATGCTGTTTTTAAATCTTCTATATCTTTTTCTTTTAATGCTGGTAATTTAATCTCTGCACCAGGGAAATTCATTGTTTTTCTATTTCCAAGTTCATTTCCGTGTACTACTGTACAAACAATGTCTTTACCAACTATTTCATCTACTACTAATTCTATTGATCCATCATCAATTAATATTTTTGATCCTTGATTCAAATCTTTGTATAATTCTTTATAAGAAACAGAAACTTTGTCTTTATCTCCTAAAACATCTTCATTTAATAAAGTAAATTTTTGACCATCTTCTAATTTTACCTTAGCTCTAATTCCTTCGGCAAGTTTTCCTGTTCTAACTTCTGGTCCTTGCATATCAAGTAATAAGGCAATTGGTAAATTCATTTCTTTTCTTAAAGCTAAGACTTTTTCTGTTTTATCCTTTTGCTCTTCCCAACTTCCATGAGAATAATTAATTCTAACAACATTTAAACCTGCTTCAAATAATTCTTTTAATTTATCCTCACTTGCTGGACCAATTGTTCCAACTATTTTTGTTTTTCTAATATCTTTTTTCATTCAAATGTCCTCCCCTTTAATTTGCGTTTTGTACAATAACTAAATTGGTTCTAAAAAAACGCACGTTAACAATTATATCATTATATTATACTAATTTCAACTATTTTAGTCACTATTTTTACACAATTTTTATTTCAGAATTGCATTTACTTTTTCACTTGACACATTTTTTATTTAATAGTTATTTTAAAATTATAAATTTAGTTATCTTAGAATAAGCCAAGCAACGGCCAATTAGTCACTAATCCACTTTATTAAATTCAAATTTGTACTATCTAGCACCATCTTATTTTTAGGGATAACTCTAAATGTGTATCCATAATCTCCGCCAAAATTTAATTCTATTTTTGCGTCATATTTTAGTTTGTCTTTTTCTTTATCTTTTTGCAATTCCATTGTAGTAACTTGTATATCATCTACTACACCCTGTTCTGTAATTTTGCCATAATAAACTTGTACTTCAATGTCTTCTTTTTGGATATTGCCGGGAAGCTCTACATAGCATTCTACGTTTATTTTATTTCCGGCATCTACTGTGATGTCATTATAATTTGACTCGCTTTGAGTTATTTTTATATTTTTCCATTGTTTTGAAACATTGCTTTTCCACTCTTCAAATTCCATAACTTTTTCTAAGTCTGAATAATATTGTTTGCCCAAATTGCATACTGGCATATATATTTTTTCCAAGTAATCTTGCAACATCCTTGCAGTGCTAAACTTTCCTGCATTTGAGACAACGCAATTTTTCATCATTGTTACCCAATCATCAGAATAACCCTTTTCATTTTTATCATAGTACATTGGAATAATTTTGTTTTCCAATGTATTATATAAGCTTTTAGCGTCCTCTTCGTCTTGTTCATCATAGGTTTGGTACTCTGCATTTGAGCCAATTGCCCAGCCATTTCTTTGATTATAGGCTTCTGCCCACCATCCGTCTAAAACACTAAAATTGATTACTCCATTTACTGCTGCTTTTTGTCCTGACGTTCCTGAAGCTTCTAGTGGTCTACGTGGATTGTTAAGCCAAACATCAACTCCAGATATTAGATACCTTGACATTCCTATATTGTAGTTTTCTAGCAAGAACACCTTTCCTCTAAATTGAGGTTTTAAAGAAAGATCATGAATGTATCTAACTAAGTCCTGACCCTCCCTGTCTTGTGGATGAGCTTTTCCTGCAAATATTATCTGTATTGGTGTATTTTTTTCGTTGAATATTTTAGTTATTTTTTCTAAATCTCTAAATATAAGGGTTGCTCTCTTATAAGTTGCAAACCTTCTAGCAAATCCTATTGTTAAGACATTTGGATCTAAATTTCCTACTAATTCATCTATTTCATCATATGAGAAGTTGTATTTTCTTAATCTTTCTATTGTAGAATCTTTTACTATTTTTAATAATTTTTCTTTTCTTGATTGATGTACCTTCCATAGCTCTTCATCAGGAATTTTATAAATATCTTGCCATATATCTTCATTTTGGATATTATCCTGCCAATATGGTCTTAAATATTCATTGTATAAATCTTTTACTGTTGGTGCGAGCCAAGTGCAAGTATGAACTCCATTTGTTACATAATCAATTGGTGTTTCATTTGATGGAATTGATGGCCATATATCACCAAATAATTCCCTTGAAACTGCCCCATGTAATTTACTAACTCCATTTTTCTTACTAGCTATTTTTAATGCCAATATTTCCATGTTAAAGCTCGTTTTGTCCTTGTCATTAGGGTTCATACCTAGTTCAAGAAATTCCTCTTTTGATATCCCTAGCTTGTCCCAAAATTTATCAAAATATTTTTCAACTAAACTAATTGGGAAAATATCGTTTCCGGCTGGTACTGGTGTATGAGTTGTAAATACTGTTTTTGAAGACACTATGTCTTTTGCTATTTCAAAAGAAACTTCCTTTTCCTTAATTATATCTTTTATCAATTGTAATGTTAAAAATGCTGAGTGTCCTTCGTTCATATGATATACATTAGGATTTAGCTCTAGTGATTTTACTAGTTCAACTCCACCCATTCCAAGGACTATCTCTTGTTTTATACGCATTTCTTGATCTCCGCCATATAAGGTAGTAGTTATATCTCTATATTCCTGAGCATTATTTTCAATATCTGAATCTAACAAATATAACTCCACACGTCCAACATCAAGCTTCCACACTTTTAAATTAATATTTTTTAATGGCATTTTCAAAGAAATAATTAAATCTTTATCTTTTTTATCTTTGACAGGCTTTAAAGGTAAATAATCTATATCAATATCTCTGTATATAGTTTTTTGAAATCCTCTACCATCAATCTCTTGATGGAAATAGCCACGCTTATATAAAAGCCCTATCCCTGTAATAGGCACTCCCATATCACTTGCAGATTTTAAATAATCACCAGATAGGATTCCCAAGCCTCCAGCATACATTGGAACGGTCTCATCTAATCCAAATTCAGCTGAAAAATATGCGATTTTGTCTTCTTTATTATCTGGATAATTTTTATCAAACCATTTTGTTTTGGCATTCATATAATCTTCAAAATGCTTAACAACCTCATCATAATCATGTAAAAATTCTAGATCACTTGCAACTTCTTCTAATTTATCTTGAGATACTAATTTCAGAAATTTTACGGGATTTTTCCCACATTTTTCCCACAAATCAATATCCATATTTTTAAATAATCTTAATAATTCCGTATTCCATGACCACCACATATTATATGATATATCATATAATTTTCCTATTCTTTTTGGTAATTGTGGCCTAACCGTAATTTTGTTAAATATGTATGACATATTTTCCTCCTTTGTAATTTTTATAAAAGTTCATTTGCTTATCTACAATTTTTGTTTATCTAAATTTTAATATTTTTCCTTATATATTATCCCTTAAGGAAAGATTTTTGTCAATAGTTATTATAGTACAAAAATAGTGCATGATTTTATTTTTATTCTAAAATTTATGCACTATTATCTAATTTTTTAGAAGTTTAAAATTAGGCTGACAAATTCCTAAGTGCATTTAAGATTGCAATCAAAGTGACTCCAACATCTGCAAGCACTGCCATCCACATATTAGAAATGCCCACTGCACTCAAAACTAAAACCGTCATCTTAGCAATTATGGCAAATATTATGTTTTGTTTAGCAATTTTTATTGCTCTTTTTGAGATTTTTATAGCTTGCACTATTTTAGATATTTCATCAGTCATTATTACTACGTCTGCCGCTTCAATTGCAGCATCTGAACCCAAATCTCCCATAGCAATTCCTACATCGGCCCTAGCCAATGCAGGACTATCATTAATTCCATCTCCTACGAATGCGACTTTTTCTGTATCTTTTCTATTGTGCATTATTCTTTCAAGTTCCTTCATCTTGTCAGTTGGTAATAATTCATAATGTATGTCTTCCATTTTTAGCTGACCAGCCACTTTCTCAGCTTCATCCTTCTTGTCCCCAGTAAGCATTATAAATTTATCTACTCCAAGGGCTTTGAGAGATTTCACAGCTTCTACGCTGTCACTTTTTATTTTATCTGATACAATAATTTTTCCTACGTATTTTCCATCAATTGCAACATATACAGTACCATTATTGTCATCATCGAAGTTAGTAATTTTATCTATGCCTTGTTCTTTAAGTAACTTTAAGCTTCCAACTATAACATTCTTATTGTCTACCTTACACTTAACTCCTCTGCCAGACATTTCTTCTAAATCAGATATTCTCTCCAATTGAACTTTTTCTGTGTATAATTTCTTTATAGAAACAGCAATTGGATGACTTGAAAATTCTTCAGCTAATGCAACATATTCAATTAATTTATGTTTAGAAATCCCATTAGTTACTACTTCCTCAACTTCAAAAGTACCTTTAGTCAATGTGCCTGTTTTATCAAATACAATAGTTTTTAGATTCGCAAGTACTTCCATATTTATAGAGCCTTTTATTAAAATACCTTCTTTAGAAGCTTTACCAATTCCAGCAAAGAAACTTAATGGAACGGAAATAACTAATGCACAAGGACAAGATATAACCAAAAATGTCAGTGCCCTATATAAGCTATTAGCAATTTCAGCTTTGCTAATAAATGCACTAATTAAAAATATAACAATAGCAATTAATATAACAATTGGAGTGTAAACTTTCGAAAACTTAGTAATAAAATGCTCTGTTTTTGTTTTCTTGTCACTAGAAGACTTTACAAGTTCTATGATTTTTGAAACTGTTGACTCAGCATAGTTTTTTGTTGCTTTTATAGTTAGTACACCACTCAAATTAATAGAGCCACTAAAAACAACATCATTTACTTTTACTTCTCTAGGAACACTTTCACCAGTCAGCGGTTTAGTATCCAGTGTAGAGTTTCCTTCAATTATGATACCATCAATAGGAACTTTTTCACCTGGTTTTACAACTATTGTGTTGTCAATTTTTATCTCTTCTGGAGCTATAACTTTTATCTCGCCACTGCTAGTTTTGACATTTGCATAATCAGGTTTAATTTCCATTAATTCTTTTATGGACTTTTTCGACTTTGCCTCTCCCAATTCTTCAAATATTTCACCTATATTATATAAAATCATTACAGCTATTGCTTCTTGATATTCTTGTATGCAAATGGCTCCAATTGTTGCAATTGACATTAATAAATTTTCATTAAAAATATCTCCCTTAAAGATATTTTTAATTGCTTCTACCACGACCTCATATCCCACAATAGCAAATCCTAAAATGTACAATACGACCTTAATATAAGGAATATCTATTTTTAGTATACTTGCCAAAATAAATATGCAAGTACTTATAATTATTTTTATTATCTTGTTTCTCATAATTTGCTCAAATAATCAATTTAATTGATTATACCCTTCCTCCTAATGTTAGTTTTACATTTATCAGACAATATCAATTATAAGCCATTTAAACATTACTTTTCAAGATTAAAATGCAAAAAATTCTAACATTGAAATTAAAGTTATCTTTAAATAAGCCGCGCAGTGATGCTATTAATTGCAACAAATTAAGTATTTTTTTGATTTTAAATAATATAATACATATTAACGGAGGCTTTTTGCTTTTTTCTGGATTTTACTTTTAGTGGTATTGGTAGCAATTATGATAAGCAGATTTTACAAAAAAGATAAGAATGCTGGACTTTTACAACTGCCATATTTACTATGGACATTATTCGCTACTTATCTTAACTTTGGAGTTTACTTACTTAATATGTAGAAAAGTATTTTAAAAATGACAAATGCAATATTAGAAAAGTCTTATAACATATTTTTAATAGACTAAGAACTGTAAAAACCAATTTTGAAGTACACCTCAAAATGTTATAATTTTGTTTAACATTTTGTGTGCACTTCAATTTGTACTGTTCTTATTACATTGGTAATATTTTTATTCTATTCTTTCAATTCCTTGGCCAGCTTACCAATTGCTTTTGTTTCTATTCTTGAAACATAAGACCTAGATATTCCCATAAATTTTGCTATTTCATTTTGAGTTTTAGGTTCCTTACCATTTAAGCCAAACCTTAATTCTATTATTGTTCTTTCCCTTTCTTTTAAAGCACTTTTTATTTTTTCATATAATTTTTTTATTCTTAATTTAAGTTCAATTTCCTCGTCTATCGGCTTTTCCTCATTTTCCAGCACTTCTTTTAAAGTTATAGTATTGTCATCTTTGTCTTTACCTATTGGTTCTTCTAAATACACCTCTGAATTTAATTTCTTGGAAGACCTCAAATACATCAATATTTCGTTATCAATACATTTTGATATATATGTAGAAAGTTTAATATTTTTCTTAGCGTCAAAGCTATTGATTCCTTTTATTAAGCCTATTGAACCAATGGAAATTAAATCATCTTGGTCAACATTCGCATTAGAATATTTTTTACAAACATGAGCTACTAATCTTAAATTATGCTCAATTAGTATATTTTTTGCTTCCTCGTCTCCATTACTCATCATTTGTATATATTTCTTCTCTTCTTCACTACTAAGAGTTTCAGGAAATAAATTATTATTAGCTATGTATCCTAAAGCAAAAATTCCCGAGCCTAAGAAGGTCAAAAATCCTGATAATGTAATGCCCAACATAAAAGCACCTCCATTGCAACTTACATATTTATTATATGCAACTGCAACAGATAAGTGCCTGACCTCTCTATTTTTTAACTCTAAATTTTCAATATTGCTTTCATCTGGAGTTCCTATAAAATATATTTCAACGGGTTTTTATATTTTTATATTATTTACTGATATTGTAGATTCCTGAATTTTTAGCTGTTTCTGTTAATTTAACTCCATCTTGCAAACAAACTACAGGACGTACGCCATAGATTTCGCCGGAACTGTAGGCAAAGTTCACGCCGCCGTGTCCAGCCTATAGCCAACAAGCGGTTCGAGTCGTTAGCTGACGGCGAAGCCAACCAATATCCAGAACAATTATCTACTTCACTTGTATGTGGGAAAAATGTTTTGTATTGTTCCAACTTATCCGCAGATGGCTTGGAATTCGACGAGCCTAGCCATAATGTATAGAATGATATAGCACCGGCCTTAACTTTATACCCTGGTTCACTTGTGCTTGGTTCTGCCTCTATTTCGCTAAAATCTGTATCTTTCTCCACTGCCTTATTCCATGTTGCACACCACATCTCTAATGTTGGTCCTCCAATTGCAAAATCTATGCAGTCCTTTTTCCCTGATGTTTCTTTTATTTCATTCCAAGCTTCTGTATTTAATAATTGTGATACCACTTTTGAGTTACCGTTACTTTCATCTAGAGTATATCCCTTATGCATTACTAAGTCTAAATAATTATTTGGTTCTGCTGGTAAGGTTAAAAATTGGGGTGATGACCAGTTTACATTATAAGTATAAGAACTACCTGCACTCTTAAATCCGGCATCCTTTAACTTTCCATTATCTCCTATTACGTGCCATTGATTTTCTAATACATCCGCTGGTACATAGTCTGTTGCTATTAAAAATATTCTATTCTCATTTACATAAAAAATCTCCCAGTCATTTGTTGTACCTTCTGCTCCGTCTACATCCAACCCTATATCTACATATTTGCCTTGATATTTTTTTAGATTATTTGCAACTTCTTTCCCATCTATTGTTACTGGTGGTTTTAGTGACTCTAGCACATTTGCTATCTCCTCACTTCCCTTTTGCAATGCATTTTCTTCCTTTCCTGCCTCTTCTTTATATTTCTCTACTGCTTTCTCTGACATTTTAAATAATCCATTTTCTCCTAAGGCTATATTTAGCGTTACTCCTGCTAAAATCAACATAATTACGATTGTTACCACCAATGCAACTAGCGTTATTCCTTTGTTTCTCATTATCTTTTGCTCCTCTCAAAATTTTATTTTTATCATTAAGTAATGTACTTAATGATAAATTAATTTTGGAGATTTGCCTTTGAAATCAATACTTTGCAGATTTTTTATATTTTCAATTTTCTTTGCAAAAAAAATTTTTCTAATGTCTTGATTTTGTTTATTTTTTAGTATAAAATACATATATGAATATATCGTCAAGTACATTACTTGACGATAGTTTTCATTTATTATTTAATAATTTTACATTAATTTTGCCACGATAATATTGGATATTCTTTACCTTTTTTCCATGCCTTTTCTTCACTGCCATTGTTAAGTGAATCTACAAATTCTTGTGTTGTCATATCCTCTTGTTTCTTTTTTACTGTTCCATCAGTATCCTTTCCGTTTATTCCACCTGTATATGTTTCATTTAAATAATAGCAATTTTCAACTGTTGTATTTTCTTCATTTTCTGTTCCTACAATGCTTCCGAGCAATACCATCTTTTGGAACTGTTGCTACTATATTTCCTATATTGTAACAATTTTTTATTTCGCACCCTTTTGTACTTTCCATTACCGTACTTATTCCTCCAACTGATCCATTTTCTCTTTTTATTGATATTGTCCCTGCATTATAGCAATCTTCAATATATGCCATTGAACCAGATCCTAGTATCCCTGCGATTCCTCCAACATTAGTCTGTCCATCTATGTTTCCACAGTTATAGCACTTTGTTACTCTTGTATTTGTATCTGCCTCTCCTACAATACCACCCAATTGACTAGCTTTATTATCTTTTAAAGCTCCTACATTTCCTTCATTATAACAAGAATCAATCAATGCATTATTTGTAAAAGCAGCTATACCTCCCATGCATAAGCCAGATGCACAACTTAGATTTCCTAAATTGCGTGAATTCATTATTGTGCTATTATTACAAAATCCTGTGATACCACCTATGTCTAAATAAACAACCAAGTTACTTGACATTGCTCCATTTCCAATAATATCAACATTACTTAAACAATTATTTATTGTTGATTTATTACTGCAAAAACCTGTTATACCACCTACATACCTGTTTCCTTGTAAATTTCCACTACTTATATTTATATTTTCAATTATTCCTCCATCTACATATCCTGATAATGTTCCTATATATAGTGCTTTACAATTTATATTTGCGTCTGATATTTTTAAATTTTTTATGCTTCCATTACTTCCAACATATCCAAATAAACCTTTATAGTTTTCTGCTTTTTTTATATACAAATTACTTATTGTTCTATTTTGTCCATCAAATGTTCCCTTAAATTGTTTCTGGTCATTTCCTATTGATGTAAATCCTGTCCCACTTGTTAATTCTTCCATTTTATTTTTATCTTTTGAATACGAATCTTCTGATTTAAAGTCTAAATTTACTGCTAACTTTACTATTTGATTTTCAAATGTGATTCCACTATTTACTTTATTTGAGAATTCTACTAAGTCCTCTATACTTTCTATTAAAAAAGGTTTTGCTTCCGTTCCTTCTCCAGTTATTACTCCTGGTGTTTTATCATCTTTTCCTTTGCCTATTAAGCCTTGCAATTCATCTGTTATTCCTTGCATTGTACTTTCTTCTTCTCTTTGGGCTGTCTTATATTTTTCTGCTACTTGTTGTGTCATCTTAAATAATCCGTTTTCTCCTAAAGCTATATTTAGCGTTACTCCAGCCAAAATCAACATAATTATAATACTTACTACTAACGCAACTAGCGTTATTCCTTTGTTTTTCATTATCTTTTGCATTTTTACCCTCCATTTTTTATCATTAAGTTACTTACTTAATGATAAAACGGATTTCTTAATTTATGCGTAGAAATCAAGGTTTTGGTGATTTTTTGACGTTATTTTTTCTCGATATAAAAAAATTTTTTTAAGTGTTGATTTTATTTATTTTTTAGTATAAAATAGGTATATAATATGTCGTTAAGTAAGTAACTTGACGATAATTTTTTTTGAGGTTCCAATTTGAAACCTCAAATTTTGAAATTCTATTTCAGTTAATCGAAAACAAAAATCTTTTTATTTGTGATTGTTAATATTTTTGTAACAAATTTCATCTTTTCTAAAACGAAAAAATTTACGAAATCTTTATAAGTTCGTAAATTGTCTTAATTTGGAGCGGATGGCGTAGTTATCTACAACTTTTTTCTCTTAACTATTGATACAAATATCAATCAATTTATTAAAGTATATCATAATTGGTATAGATTGCAATAGCAAAATTAAAAAAATTTTTTCAAAAATTTGTTCTGTTTGCTTGTATTTTATCTAATAATGTTGTATATTGAAAAACATAGGAAATGATGATAAGCAGATGTGGTTTTGCCACCAATTTTTACGAATCTTCGTAGGAGAGGTGGTGATGTTTATGGTTAAAGTAATACTATTTTTTATAATAGCATTTATGCTATCTTTAACATT
>CANQJH010000027.1 GCA_947624195.1 uncultured Clostridia bacterium | reverse complement strand
ATTTTAAAAATAAGCGAGCCTTCCTATTTCAAGGAAAGCCCGTTATTTTTTTATTTAAAAGCATTATCTAGTAACTACGGATTTTTGCATATAAGCGAAATTTTTATAACTATTGTAAGTGGTAATCATTTTAAATTGTCCAATGCTCTATCAGATAACATCTTATATCTTAGTTTTTTGTCTTTTATTTTTTTATCTAGTTCAGGCAAAATCCCGTAATTTGCATTCATTGGTTGAAAATTATCATTAAATGTTGAGATGTATTTTGCTAAAGCTCCTACCATAGTTTCTTCCGAAAAAATAATTTTTTCACATTGTTTTTCTATTGCTTCTTTATTGAAATTCTTTGATCTGTTATTACTGTCATCTTTATTAAACAATTTTGATTGGTTGTTATTTTTTATTTTATTAAATATGTTTACTGCATTAATTCCCGCTACTAAACCTGAACTTATTGACTCAACATATCCCTCTACTCCAGTGATTTGTCCGGCAAAGAATACATTGTTATTCAATTTTAAATTGTATGTTGAATCTAGCAAAACACTAGAATTAATATATGTATTTCTATGCATTACTCCATACTTCATAAATTCTGCATTTTGCAAGCCTGGTATGGTGGCAAATACCTTTTTTTGTTCTCCGAATTTCAAATTAGTCTGAAATCCAACCATATTATACAAAGTACCTTCACTATTGTCCTGCCTTAGCTGAACTACAGCATATGGTCTTTTTCCTGTTCTAGGGTCAGTAAATCCAACTGGTTTAAGAGGTCCGAATCTTAAAGTATCTAAACCTCTTTTTGCCATAATTTCAATTGGCATACATCCTTCAAAAATTTCTCTTTTTTCAAATTCATGTAGTGTAACCACTTCCGCTTCCATCAAGTTTTTTACAAATGATTCATACTCCTCTTTATTCATTGGCAAATTAATATAGCTACCTTTTGAAATCGTCTTTATTCGTTCTTTCCAAGATTCTATGCTTTCATCTTTGCCTCTTTCTTGCTCATATCTATCTCCATAAAAAGCAATTTCAAAATCGATTGAACTTCTATCTATTATTGGAGCTGCCGCATCATAAAAGCTAAGCGAATTTTCTCCTATTAAATGTTTTATTCCTACTGAAAGACTATCTGATGTAAGGGGTCCTGTTGCAATGATTACAATACCATTTTTTACTAGGTCTTCTATGTAAATTTCATTGCTATTTTCTTCGTTAAAATTCTCATTATTACTAATATATTTGCTTTTAACTTCTACTCTAATTACTTCAATTAGTGGATTATTATTTATATTTTCTGTTACCTTTTGAGCAAATTTTTCTCTATCAACTGCTAAAGCTTGACCTGCAGGAACTGCAGTATCTTCAGCTACTTTTATTAATAAAGAATCTAGTTTCTTCAATTCTTCCTTTAAAAGTCCACAGGCATTTGTATGCAATTTAGATTTAAAGGAGTTACTGCAAACTATTTCTGCTAGATTTTGATTTGAGTGGGCAGGTGAATAATTGGTTGGTTTCATTTCATATAACTTTACTTTTACTCCTCGTTTAGCAATTTGATAAGCTGCTTCACATCCGTGCTAATCCACCACCTATAACGGTTACAAACTCATCCATTTTTATTTATCGTATAGACTATGCTAATAATCTATAACGATTTTCTCCTTTCATCATAAAGTACGGCTATTCAAACAAATTCATTATTTCATCTTTTGAAAGGCTTGATATAAACGTTTCTTTAGTCTGTCCAAGCATATCATCGGCCAGTTTTGCTTTTCTTTCCTGCAAATTATATATTTTTTCTTCGATTGTATTCTTGGTAATTAGTTTATAAACTTGTACGTTTCGCTTTTGGCCAATTCTATACGTTCTATCAGTTGCTTGATTTTCGCTTGATATATTCCACCAAGGGTCATAGTGAATTACCACATCTGCACCAATTAAATTAAGTCCAGTTCCGCCTGCTTTTAGTGATATTAAAAATATTTTTACATCATCATTGTTGTTAAATTCATTAACCAGCTTCATCCTTTCATTAACTTTTGTTTGACCAGTAAGTTTCAAATACCTTATATTTTCCTCTTTTAGCTTTTTCTCTATGTACCAGAACATTGAAGAATATCCTGAGAATAGTAGTATCTTATGTCCTCCGGCTACTGCGTCTTTTACAATTTCCATGCATTGATTTAACTTGCTACTTTCCCCTTCGTAGTTGTCAATAAATAGTCCTGGGTGACAACAAATCTGCCTTAGTCTCATAAGTAAAGCTAGAATTTTTATTTGTATATTTTGTAATCCATTTTCCTCAAGCTCTTCTTTTGCCTCTTTCCTTGCGACCTTCATATATGAAACATAGATATTTCTTTGCTCTTCGTCCATTTCATTATTAAGTACAGTTATTGTTTTTTCAGGAAGTTCTTTTAGTACCTTTTCCTTTACTCTTCTTAGTATAAAAGGCTCTATCATTGCTTTAAGCTTATTCATGGCACTTATGCTTTGCTCTTTTGTGATAGGGGTCTCATATAGTGTTTTAAATTTATTGTATCCAAATAAATATCCTGGCATTATAAAATCAAATATAGACCATAATTCTGAAAGTGAATTTTCAATTGGCGTGCCTGTTAAAGCAAACCTTGTTTCAGCTTTAATTTCCTTTATAGCTTTGGCATTTTTGGTATTGTTGTTTTTAATGTATTGTGCTTCATCTGCAATAATATATCTAAAGTTGTAATTGCATTCTTTGTATAAATCAATATCCCTTTTTAGCAAATCATACGAAGTCATAACCATATCATACTTACAGATATCTTTTATTATTTTTGTTCTTTCTTCTAGCGTTCCTGATATTACTTTAGTTTTTATTGTTGGAGTAAACTTCGTTGCTTCCTCTTTCCAGTTAAGAGATAGAGAACTTGGACAAACAACCAATATAGGCCTTCTATCAGCTTTTTTGGTGTTTTCTATGTATTTTAGAATTACAGCAAGAACCTGAACAGTTTTTCCAAGTCCCATATCATCTGCCAAAATGCCTCCCAAGTTGTATTCATCTAAGTTATTTAACCACTCATATCCCACTTGTTGATATTCTCTTAAATCTGCTTTTAACTCTTTAGGTAAATCTGCTTTTTCTGGCAAATGCCTTGTATATACGTTATTTATAAGTTCTTTATATTTGTCACCTTGTTTAACAACTATATCATACTTTTTTAAAATATTATCTAAATATAGACTTCTGTATATTGGAAGTTTCAAATCTCCACTTACTAAATCTTTAAAACTCGTATTTGTACCCTCTGCTATTTTGTCTAGCATTTCTAAAGTATCATTTTCAGTTAAGTCAAGATAGTCGCCATTTTTAAGCTTATAATATTTCTTTTTAAGCTTGTACCTTTTCATAATATCTTCTATCTCTTGAGGGCTTAAATCTATGCCAGATAAGTCCACACTTAATAAATTGTTTTCAATTTTAACTCCTATAGAATTCATTTTTGGAGCTCTTAATTGTCTTTTTCTAAACTCATCTGTTGCAAGCACTTCGAACTCAGATATATAGCTTGTTATCCCATCACTAAGGAATTCATATATATAATCTTCATTTACTAAAACTAACTTCTTATTTGAATCTAGCATGAAGCCAGAATTTTTGAATTTATCCAAAGCTTTTGACTCTGCTATAGCATTTCTTGGAATTTTTGAACTAACTTCTTCAAAAGGGCTAAATTCAATATCATCGTATTCAAATTTTACGTCAGCAGTGATAATTCCACTTGTTGTATAATCTAGGTATACCTTGACCTTAAGTTCCTTTGGTTTGTACATTTCAAGCTCATCTGGATTTATTTCATCAGTATTAACTTTATCATTTAATCTAGGCATCACTAAAGAATAGAAGTCTGCATATTCTTCTTTTCTAAACAAAATTTCCTTGGTAAAATTAACTCTAAATATATTTAATAACTTAAGTATAGAGTCTTCAAATGCAAATGAGCATCTGTGCAATTTGTTGTCTCTCAAAAAGTATATATAATTTTTGCCTCTAACGGTGTAGAAACTAAATATATCTTCGTTAGTTGTTATTGCAAAGTCTTCATCACTTTTATTTACAATTTTAAAATCTATTTCAGGCTCATTTTCCACAAATTTTACTTTTTCTGTGGAATATTCTGTGTCCACTTCTACTTCCTTGCCACTCATAGTTTCAAAGAATTCGTCAAGTCCAGTATTTGAAAGCACAATATAAGATTTGTTAAACGAATTCACGTAAAAATTACCATTTATATCACTTGAGTATTTCATAATCTCTGCATACTTTAATAAAAAGTCTAGAAGTGGTAAGCTCTCTTTCTCAAATGCTTCTCTGCAGTGCAAAAGTTCTAGCTTTAAGCCATATCTAAATTTGCTTTTATTTGTCATATTGTCATAGAATTCAGGCAAGTTCTTTATCCTATACATCTGCCTGTTACCTATTTTAAACTCAAGTCTAAGCTCTTTTGAATTTTGTTTATAAATGATGCTAGGCTCTAATTTTACTCTTTCGCCAGAATATTTTTCTGTTTTTTCCTCTGTTTGCTCATCTTCATAAAATGAATTAATCATTTGTCTGTATATTCTATATGTTTCATCATTTACCTTATTATTTTTATTCGTGATGGCTGGCTTTTCTTCTCCTGCAAATAATCTAGCATATGCTGAATTGCTGTTAAATTCCATAGCCGTTGCTAAAATATGTCTACATGTTCCATACGTTGATTCATAGTCTGGACATGTGCACCTCAAATCATCTATTTCTCCATCTTTTGCGCTAATGTATGTGTTGTAAAATCCATGTTTGCCTTTTACATCAGCATGTACTGAAAGATTATTTTCGTCTGTGTAGGCAACCTTCGTAATTGTAATAGTCTGTTTGTTAAGTAGATTTTTAGCTTTTTCTACATCTTCCTGACTTGCTGAGTTCTTTAGTTCGTCTAAAATACTAGCTTTTATTACCACTGTTAGTTCCTCCATATGCAAATAATTTTCTATAAAATTCAAGTATGTATTATATTACAAAAAATGTGTTTTTGCAAGTACCTTTTCTATTTTAATGTTGCTATTTTTATGTTGCTAGCATGATTAATTTTGCAATATCCATATGTCGCTTTCTTGATTAAAATCAAACAAAAAATATGAGACTACAAATTAATGTAGTCTCATAGATTTTTTTCAGTGTCCACTAAACGGAGGTCACTTTATTTTTTATTGTATACATTTTTATTTATTTGTCATTTCTTCTTTTGCTAAAAGTTCGTTCCACCTTAGGTCAACTTCTTTTTGTATTTCTTCTATCATCCACTCATTTCCTGGTTTAAATATATGTTTGAAACGTTTTTGTGTTTTCAAAAATTCTTCAACTGGTAATTTATTTGCTGGTTTATATGTTATATGATATACACCATTTTCTACTTCATACATTGGCCAGTAGCAAGTGTCTACAGCTAGTTTATTAATTTTCATTAAATCTTCTGTTGGATATCCCCAACCTCTTGGGCAAGGAGCTAAAACATTTAGGAACTTTGCTCCCTTTGTATTTATGGCTTTTTCAGCTTTGTTGTATAAATCCATAAAGTTAGCTACTGCTGCTGTTTGTGCAACATATGGTAAATGGTGAGCTACCATTATCTCTGTTAAATCTTTTCTTGGTTGCATCTTTCCCGGAATTACACTTCCTGCTGGAGAGGTTGTTGTATCAGCAAATCTTGGAGTTGCTGATGAACGTTGAATTCCTGTATTCATATATGCTCCGTTATCATAGCATACATAAGTCATGTCATGACCTCTTTCCATTGCTCCAGAAAGACTTTGAATTCCTATATCGTAAGTTCCTCCGTCTCCACCAAATACTATAAACTTAGTATCTTGGTCTTGAGGTAATTTCCCTTGTTTTTTCAATGATTTATAAGCCGCTTCGGCTCCTGACTCTGCTGCTGAAGCTGATTCAAATGCTGTATGAATATATGAGTCTGTCCATGCTGTATATGGGTAAATGCAAGTTGATACTTCCATGCATCCTGTTGCGTTTGATACAACTACGTGGTCATTTTCATTAACTGCACGTAAAATCATCCTAGCTACAGCTGGTGCTCCACATCCCGCACACATTCTGTGTCCTGCTGTAAATCTTGATGGCTTGTTAGCAACTACTTCTTTTACATTATACATTTTTTTAATTCCTTTCTTTCTATTTTATTACTATACTTATTAGCAAAACTTACTTTTGTATTTTTATGTACATTATCATTTTTGCTACATCATTGTATGCTAATAAGTTTAGCATAATATATTAATGTGTAATTGGTTTAGCATACTTTTGAACTAATTTATTATCCTCTTAATCCTAAGAATCTGTAAGGATTACTCATATCTTTTAATTCTTGTAAGTCCTTATATACTAATTCAATTTGTTCTTCTGTAACATCTCTACCACCAACACCATATGAATAATTTATTGTTGGCACGTGAATTCCTTCAACAAACATTGTAGAAGTTACATCTTCAAATAAAGGTCCTCCTGTTGCATTTATTAAAGGTACTCTATCTAAAATTGCAACTGCCTTTTTTCCTTCCAATGCTTTTGCAATTAATTCTCCTGGGAAAGGTCTAAATACTCTTACCTTTAATGCTCCAGCTTTAACACCTTTACTTCTTAATGAATCGACTACATTTTTTACAGTTCCTGCTGTAGAGTTCATTGAAACTACAACATATTCTGCGTCTTCTAATTGATATCCTTCAAAAAAGTCATATTTTCTTCCTGTCATTTTTTCAAAATCATTTGCTACTTCTTGTATAACTTTCATTGCATTTTTCATAGCTTCTGTTTGTTGTCTTTTATGCTCTGTTAAATATGGTTGTAAATCCATTGGTCCTACTGCAATAGGCTCTTTTTTATTTAACAAATAATGTTCTGGTTTATATGTTCCAACAAATTCTTTAACCTTATCATCTTCCAAAAGTTCAATATTTTCAATAGCATGTGAAGTTATAAATCCATCTTGGCATACCATAAGTGGCAACATTACGTCTTTATGTTCTGCTATTCTATGAGCCATTATCATATTATCATAAGCTTCTTGATTTGTTTCAGAAAATAACATAACCCAACCACTATCTCTAACTGCCATTGCGTCTGAATGGTCGCAGTGAATATTAAGTGGTCCTGAAATTGCTCTATTTACTAATGCCATTACAATAGGAAGTCTTGAACTTGAAGCAATTTGTATCATTTCCCACATATACTCTAATCCATTGGCAGATGTTGCTGTCATTGCTCTTGCTCCAGCTGCTTCTGCTCCAATGCAAGCACTCATTGCACTATGCTCGCTTTCTACTGCTACAAACTCTGTATCAACTTGACCATTATCAACATAGCTTGAAAAATATTGTGGAATTTCTGTTGAAGGTGTTATAGGGAAAGCTGCAACTACATCAGGATTTATTTGCTTCATTGCATATGCTGTTGCTTCATTTCCACTTAGACGTTCTCTAATACTCATACTATTTATCCTCCTCTTCCATTACAATTGCTCCAAATGGGCATACTTTTGCACATACTCCGCATCCTTTGCAGTAATCATAATTAAAATCTTTTCTCATTTGATCTTTTCCAACTGGTATAGCATCATCTGGGCATACTGGGAAGCAAAGTCCGCATTGTTTGCAGTTTTCATTAAGAAATACTGGCTTTGCGCTTCTCCAATCTCCTGTTTTAAATTCTCTTGCATTTCCGGCATCATATATTGTTCCACCAGGTGTCATCTCTTGCCATGGTGTATTTTTATCAATATCCATTTTTCCCTCCTTTTTAGCTTTATGCTAATTTTAGTTAATTTTTTTATTACTATTTTAAGTTATCATTATTGTATTTTCTTGATTTGCTCTAACGCTAAACTCAAAGCTTTCATGTTACCATCGATAACTTCAGGCTTTTTAGCAAATTTATGCTTAAATGAACCCTCCATATCTCTTAAGAAATCTTGCTCTGGCATAATTTCTGTAACTTTAACAATTGCTGCTAACATTGGAGTATTTGGGAAATATTTTCCCAATGCTTCCTCTGATACTTTTTTAGCATCTATGGTGTATACACTACCTTTGTAACCATTTAACATAGGTTGTATTTCTTCAATTGTCTTAGTTGTATTAATTACAATTGCTCCGTCTTCTTTTAGACCTGCTGTAACATCTACGGCTGTTAGTAAAGTATCATCCACTACTACAACATAATCTGGTTCGTAAATATTGCTATGTACTCTAATAGGTCTTGTGCTTATCCTATTATAAGCTGTAATTGGTGCACCCATTCTTTCTGGTCCATATTCAGGGAAGCCTTGAATATACTTGCCAGTATTAAATGCTGCATCTGCAAGAAGTAAAGAAGCAGTTTTGGCACCTTGTCCTCCTCTTCCATGCCATCTAATTTCAATTAAATCTTTCATTTATTGCCTCCTTTTTTATTTATTGTATATTTAAGTATATTTTGTAATGCTTATTTTATAACTTGTTAAAATTCTGTCTGCCTTTAGTATATATTTATTTAAATTCATTGTCAATTGGATTTTGAACTTTATTTATAACTTAGTTTTTGATTACGTAAATCAGTTCAAAAGCATACCAATACGTAAAATAGATGATTTTAAATTATTATTAAACTATATCTCTATAACTCTTTTAAATTGGTCATTACTGTATTTCTTTGAAAATATGTAATATTTTATTGCTTTTTGTAATAATTTGTCATATAATTAATCTGCCTTCTACATATTCTTCTTTTCCTTCCATTTCTTCAGAAAGGAGGCAATATGAAAAATTTTTTACGCGTTATCGCTTTGTTTGTAATATACTTAATTTTAAAGTTATTCAAATAAAGCGGAAAGACTGGAGAGCGAACTCCAGTCTTTCTTTTTACCCTTCTTCATTTTTTACGCGTTATCTTTCAATATTGAAAGGAGGTTTCGATATGGAATAATTACAAGCATTATTCTATTCTTAACCTGACACATTGCTGTGTCTCCCTTATTATACTAGACTAAAATTAAAAAATCAACACTTTTTTAAAAAATTTTTTTCTAGCCTTGACATTTTTTTATTTTAGTGATAGTACATTTTTATTATACAATAATTATGTAAATTTGTCAACTGTAATTACTCATGCTATGCATTAAACAATATATTTTAACTCTTGACTTACAAGCAAACCTATATTAAAATAGATGTTGAGGAGTTTATGATATTTTTCAATAAATTATTTATATAAAATTAATAAATATCATATATAAAGATATGAATAGCAAAGATAGAGCATATTTAAGAAGTTTAGCAAATACAATAGATTCCATTTTACAAATTGGTAAATCAGGTATAAATGATAATTTGATAAAGCAGGTTGATGATGCCTTGGAAGCTCGTGAACTTATTAAACTAACTGTTTTAGAGACTTCACCTGATACTGCTTTAGACATTGGAGTCGAGTTAGCGGGAAAAACAGCTTGTACTTTGGTACAAGTTATGGGTAGAAAAATTACTTTATATCGTAAGAGAAAAAAAGATTCTAAAATTAATATTTAATTTTAAAGTAAGTTGCATTTTCAAATAAATGCAACTTTATTAATTAATAGGTCATTTACTAGAAAACTAGCAAATGGTCTCATAATTTTTTACTTACCAAATTCACGAATAAACCTATTAGTCTAAGTAACTAATAGGTTTATTTCAAATTCTAATTAATTCATACAATCGCATTTATAGCAGTTTTTATTGATTATGCACAAAATCAATCCTATGAAACTTAATAGTGTAGTTAATCCAAATGCTGTTAATAGTCCTAATAGTATAGCTATTCCAACAGAAGCTGTTACTATTGTTACAGACAAAGCTATAACCGCTGTTATTACTGTTCCGATTATTCCTAATGCTAAGCCTTTTGAATAATCGCATAAACACTCATATTCTTTTACTTTAACAACTAATATTGTCAAAAGTAATAATATTAAAGCAGTTAATGCTAGAGTAACACTTATTGCAATTATTATTCCAGGAATTGCAACATTAAAAGCTACTACTCCAACTATTATTCCCAATACTGCTGCGATTGACAAAATTAATATGCAATTACAGTCTCTTTTAAACATAATTGTTGCTCCTTTAAAGAGATTTCTTATCTCTTTAATATATTATATTCTGTTTTACATTTTTCGACACTAAATTGCAAATTATTTATGAATATTTTTTCTACTTACTATTTTGCATTTTCTGATTCGGTAATTTCTAATTCTGAAGTACAATATGGACATCTATCAGCTTTGATGTTTATTTCACTATAGCAATGTGGACACGTTTTAGTAGTTACTTCTTCTACAACTTTTTCCTCTTTATGCCCTATTGAAGCTAATTTATTCATGAATTTTACGATTAAGAAAATTACAAATGCCATAATTATAAAGTTAATTACATCTGTAATGAAACTTCCATATTTTAAATTTAGATTTCCAATTTTCCAACTATATTCTGAGAAATTTACTCCTCCAAATAGCCCCAATATTGGTGAAATTAAATTGTCTGTAAGTGATGTGATTAGTTTTTGAAACGCACCACCAATTAAAACACCAACTGCTAGGTCTAGTACATTTCCCCTTAATGCAAATTCTTTAAATTCTTTTACAAACTTTTTATTTTTATTTTTTGTTTCCTTTAATTTTTCTTTTATTTCTTCCTTTACTTCTTCTTTGTTTTTTTCTTTTATCTCATTTTTATTTTCCATAATTATCTCCTTATTTTAAATCTTTTAACAGTTGTTTTAGTACCTCTTTTGAATTGTCAAATGTTAGCTTATCGATAGCTTCTTTGATTGGCACCCATTGTACTTTTTTTATTTCACTTTCTTGCGGTTTTTCTGCTCCACCAATTTTTTCAGCTTTAAATAGGATAACTGTTTTATCAATATTTGTATCTGTTATATAGTGATTTACATACCTTTTACTTGTATCCACTTTTATGTCTAGGTTAGTTTCTTCCTTTGTCTCTCGTATTGCTGTTTGTTCCTCAGTTTCGTTTCCTTCTACATGACCTTTTGGAAATTGCCAATTATCATTGTTGTCTTTAATAAGTAATATTTTATCATTATCCACAATTAAGCTTCCGCACGATTTCTCTTTTCTTATATTTTCTACATTAATGATGTGTTGAAATTCTTTGCTGTTCTTTTTAATAACGTCAATAAGTATTTCTGGCTTAAAAACCAAATTTTCCAATTCACTAATATCTTTCCAAATAAATTCTAAGTCTTCTCTTTCCTCAATACCCACTATTTTTTCTCGTTGGTATGCCTCTTCAGCTCCAAATTGTGCTTCATATGTAACTAATAATTCATGATAGTCCTTATCATCTAAATTAAACATATTTTCCATAAATGATACTGGTCTTAATATGCTCACATTATAGCCCATTTCTTCTTCCATTTCACGTTTAAGAGCTTGTTTTGTTGTCTCTCCATCTTTTACTCTACCTCCTGGTAAAGTATAGTGGTCACTTTTTAATCCATGATGTAATAAAATTTTATTACCATTTCTAAATATTGCAGATACTCTATAGTTGAACTTATGGTTTCCAATCATAATTGATACATCTACCATAAAATATCCTCCCTTAAATATAAAATATCATTGAATATAAGTAACTTGACTACAGTACAAAAAATGCAATATATTAAATTATGTTTTATTACTTTTCAAGTATAATCCACTATTTAACTATTGCATTATATTCTTATGTATTTAATCTTTTTGAGGTGCACCAACTGGGCATATGCCAGCGCAAGTTCCACATTCTATGCACTTTGTTGCATCTATTACATATTGGCTGTCACCTTGTGATATGCATTGTACTGGACAACTAGCAGCGCAAGCTCCACATTGTACACATTGGTCTGAAATTTTGTATGCCATTTTACTCACCGCCTTTCTTTTTTCTATTTATAATTATAATGTAAATTACATTTAATCGACTTACTGTATTAGTTTTATATTTCATCATTATTTGCATTCTTTTTATCGTATTTATCCATCTGCTCTATTTTTTGTAGTTCTTTTAATTCTTCTGGGTCCACTTCTTCCTCAGTAATGTCCCTTTTATTGTCTTTTATCAATTTTACTTCATTTGCGTTAAATTTTTTGAAATAATTACTACCCTCTTCATCTTTAAATTTAACTTTTAAAATTTCTCTTAATACTTCTACTGTATCTACTATGCCTTCTCCTTCATCTGTTTCTACAATAGCTCCTTGGTGTGGTAATTTTTTCATCTTATCTTCATAAACATTTTGTTCATATTTTAGGCAACACATCAATCTTCCACAATTTCCTGTTATTTTTGAAGCATTTAGTGATAAATTTTGCTCCTTTGCCATCTTGATAGATACAGTGTCAAAGTTATTTAAAAATGAGCAACAGCACAATTCTCTACCACAAACTCCGTTGCCGCCAAGTCTTTTAATTTGGTCTCTTACTCCAATTTGTCTAAGTTCAATTCTTGTCCTAAAAATGGCCGCCAAGTCTTTTACTAAATCTCTAAAATCTATTCTTCCTTCTGCTGTGAAATAAAAAATTAATTTGGAATTGTCAAACAAATATCTCGCTTCTACTATTTCCATATCTAATTTATGTTCTTTTACTTTTTTCTTGCATGTTTCCATTGCTTCTTTTTCTTTTTTTACATTTTCTTCATGGTGCTTTAAATCTTTGTCAGTTGCTTTTTGTATGATTTTTTTTAATGGTTCTTTTTGCTTTTTTTCATCTACTTCTCTATTAACCACAGAGATAGTTCCTAATTCTTTACCCATTGCAGTTTCTACAATTACATTATCTCCTAATTTTAAATCCAACCCATTTGGGTCAAAGAAATATATTTTGCCTGGGCTTCTAAATCTTACTCCTACAATTTTCATCTAACCGCCTCCCATATATGCATAAGTAAATAATCTATGCACATATCATAATTGTTATTTGCTTGTATTTTTCTCTTTGTTTTTTCTACTATTTCAATACAGTCTAACCATCTTTTTTCATAAAAGATTATATTCAAATATTCTAGTAACGTAATTATATCATCTTTGCTAGTATAAAGTAAATCAAAATCTGTAAATAATTGCGTTTTATTTCCATTTTCCACTACATTTATGATTTTTTTTAGTTCATTATACTGCATAACTTTTTTGTCTGCATCTGTTGTATTTGCCAGACTACCTTCTAATATTTTTATGAAATCATCGCTTAGATTGGGCATTATTGTCTTTATCTCGAAGTCTGACAATTTATCGAATTTTAAAATTACACATCTTGATTTTATAGTTGCTAGGATTTTACTTTCATTTGATACAATAAGAATAATTGTAGCATATTCTGGTGGCTCTTCTAATGTTTTTAGCAAACAGTTTTGCCCTTCTTCGCTCATTAAATCTGCGTCATCTATAACATAAACCTTTTTTGATGAAACAATTGGTTTTTCTGCTATTTTTTCTTGCATTTTTCTTATCTGGTCAATTTTTAAAGTTTTTCCATCAGGCACAATTTCTACATAATCAGGGTTAACTTTTGCATCGAATTTTACACACGAATCACATTTTTTATTTTCCTCTTTTGGTTTAAATTCTGCACATTGTCCACCATTAATGCACATTATGTGTTTTGCATATTCTCGAGCAAATAATTTTTTTCCTATACCTGATTTACCAACAAACATATAGCTGTGAGAGACATTTTTTGTTTTTATTGTAGATTTTAGATATTCTTTTATTTTATTGTTACCAACTATTTTTTCGAACAAATCTTCCTCCATTAATTTTACTTTTTCTATCATATGAAAAATTCACTAGGCTTTTATTATAATTCTCACCGTGCTTTTTCATTATTTTACAGTTCCAAACTTATTGAATGGGAAAAATCTCAAAACAACTTTGCTTTCTATTTTTTCTAATGGAATACATCCAAAGTTTCTACAGTCATGCGAATCTGGTCTATTGTCACCCATTGCAAATATACAATTTTCTGGAACTACAAAATCATAATATGGTCCCGACTGTGCTGTTTTAACACTTTCATCTAAGTAGTTTTCTTCAAGTTCATCTCCATTTATATATACCTTATTATTCTTTATTTCTACATGCTCACCAGGAAGGCCTATAACCCTTTTTATATAGCTTGTTTTGTTAATTTCCAATACATGATAAGTAAAATTATTCCACCAACCCTTTGGCTCATTTTCATATTTTGCAACTGGATTTTCTAAATCTACATCTCTACTTTCAGTAGGAGCTTCAAAGGTTATAATGTCTCCTCTTTCTGGGAGCTTTTTGATAGTTCTATTTATTCTACTTAGAATTAGTCTGTCATATTGTTCTAAAGTAGGATACATTGAAAACTGCTTTACCACTGTAGGAGTACCTACAAAATATTTTATAAGTATTGCTAATACTACCGCAATTACTATGCAATAAATCCATTCCAAAGCTTCTTTTATAACAGCTTTACTCCTAGTTGTATTGTGCTCATCATTAAGCTTTGGCTCTTCTATATTATTCTTTTCATCCATTATAAATTTTGTTCCTTTCTTCGCTTATTTTTTTACAGGTATTCTTATTATGACTTCTGTTCCTTTTCCTAATGTACTTTTTACATCTATGTTGCCCTTATTTTGCTCTATTATTTCTTTTGCAATTGAAAGTCCTAAACCAGTTCCTCCAAGTTGCCTTGACCTAGCTTTATCAACTCTATAAAATCTTTCAAAAATTTTATCCAAATCTTCCTTTGGTATGCCTATTCCACTATCTTTTACTTTTATATATGCATCATTATGAACATAACCAACATAAATAGAAATTTTTCCACCATCAGGAGTGTATTTTACACTATTACTAATTATATTTATTATTACTCTTTCTATACCATCTTTATCTGCTTGTACAGGAGGAACATCTGCAGTTACAAAGCACTCCATATCTTGGTTTCTTTTTCTAACTTCGATTTCAAACTTTTCACTACATTTTTTTGCAAGCTCACCTAAATCAAACTCGGTCACTCTACTTTGATCCCTTTTATTGTCATACCTTGATAATATAAGTAAATCTTGCACTAATTTTTCCATTCTGTCAGCATTATCATTTATTATACCCAAAAAATGCTTTTCTGTTTCTTTATCACAGTCTCCCTCCAATAAAGTTTCAGAAAAACCTTTTATTGAAGTCAATGGTGTTTTAAGTTCGTGAGAAACATCTGCCACAAATTCTTTTCTCATGTCATCAAGTCTAACATGCTCTGTAATATCCTGTATAACAACCATTACACCTGTAGGTCTATTTATTTCATCTTTAAAAGGCACAAAGAATAAATTCATAGATACATTATTATTTTCGATTTTTACTTCTGATGAAGTCCAACTTTCCAAATAAATAATTTTTTCCATGTTAATATCTTCATACTTTGAGAAAATCTTTTCAAATGTATTATCAGAATCCTTAAGTTCTAGCATTTGCATAGCTGTTGGGTTAATATACGTAACTTTTCCTTTCATGTCAAACGCAATAACTCCATCAGTCATATGCTCTAGTATTGTATCTGTTTGTCTTTTTTGGCTATTAGCCTCTACCAAGCTACTTCTTAAGTTTGTAATTAAATTTTCTATTTCACTATTGCTTTTCTTGCTTAAATCAGTACTTCCATAAAGTACGGTACCTTTAAGCATTTTAGACATTGGCTCAATTACCTTCTTTACTGTAAAAATAGCCATAGCAATACAGAAAAGCCCAAGTATCGCTAAGGCTACTATCATAGTTAGAATCAATTCAGTTCCAAATATGTTTTGTTGGCTTGCAATAAACATCCCACATCCAACAATAATGATACTACCAATAATGAAGAAAGCCAAAATTAGTTTTAGTTGATAATTTTTCATTTACTCCTCCACTATTTGCTAGCTATATAATATCCTACTCC
>CANQJH010000026.1 GCA_947624195.1 uncultured Clostridia bacterium | reverse complement strand
TGGAGGTAACATTGAAAGAATACAAGAATAATGAACAACTAATAGAATATTTAATATCTAAAAATGTAAAGATAGATAATAAAGAACAAGCATTAAAAAATATAGAAAAATATTCGTATTATTCTATTGTCAACGGCTATAAAAGTGTTTTTAAAGATGCAGAAAACAATTATAAATCTAATGTTACTTTTGAAGAAATACTTGCTCTATATGAATTTGATAAAAACATAAAAGCTATATTTTTAAAATTTACTTTAGAAATAGAAGTTATAATAAAATCGCTTATGGCAAATACACTAGCAGAAAAATATGGCATTCAAGATTATTTAAGAATAGATAACTTAGATGAAAATGCTAATGAGGATTTAAAGAATAATTTAGTCGAAAATATAAATAAAGAGATAGATGATAACTATAATAAACATACAGCAATTACGCACTATAAAGATACATATAATTTTATTCCACCTTTTGTATTAACTAAAATTTTAACATTTGGTGTTATTAGTAGATACTATGGATTGCTTAAACAAAGTGATAGACAAGATATAAGTAAATATTTTAAAATTTCTGACAAGTTGCTAAAACAGATACTTGTAAACTTAACAATGATAAGAAATATCTCTGCACATTCAGATAGGTTATTTTGTTATCGTAGCAAATATTACATTAGTTTCAAAAATATAGATAAAACTTATAAAAGAGACGGCAATTTTACAAACATATATATGATTATGGAATGTATGAAAGTATTGTTAGATGAGGAGAAATTCAAGGAATTTAAAAGTTTGTTTGATACAGAAGTTGATAAATTAAAAGGAAAACTAAATTCTATTAATATAAATGATATATTAAGAATAATGGGATTTAATGTATAAAAAATATAACTTTATAATATAATACTTATGAGTGGTACTTAGAAAACTTTAGAAGCTCTAAGTCATTCAAGTAGCCTAGAGTCTTAATTGATTGATTCTAGGCATTTTAATATTGTTGATGAAAATTCCATATTTTCCTTGCAATTTAAAAATAAATTATATACAATACTTATAGAAAGAGAACAAAAGAGTTCGTAACTTGTAGCTTAATCGCTCCAACGAACGTTTCTGTTCGAACTTTTATAGAACAGTAGATACAAAATCAATCAGAATTAAACTGGTTGATTTTTTTATTTATAAAAAATATAAATTTACCAATAAAACTATTGACATACACGAACAAATGTTTTATAATATATACAAACAGAAAAGGATGTGAATTTATGGAAGAAAATAATTTAATAATTCAAAATGAATTATCCAATGAAGATATAAAAAAATTAATATATACAATAAGAGGTAAGCAAGTTATGTTAGATAGTGATGTAGCTGCATTATATCAGTATCAAACAAAAAGGATAAATGAAACTGTAAGTAGAAACAAAGAAAGATTTCCAGAAAATTTTTGTTTTCAATTAACAGAGGAGGAAACTGAAAAATTAAAAATGCAATCTACAATTCTAAATTTAGATCAGGGAAATAACTGGTCGCAAATTGCGACCAGTTTGAAAAATGAAAATAGTAAGCATAGAGGAAAAAAATATGTTCCTTATGTTTTTACAGAACAGGGAATAGCTATGTTATCTGGATTACTAAAAAATGATATAGCTGTTCAAGTAAGTATAAATATTATGAATGCATTTGTAGAAATGCGAAAATTTTTAACGATTAATGGACAAGTATTTGAAAGATTAACAAATATGGAATATAAATTACTAGAACATGATAAAAAATTTGACAAGGTTTTCAATCAGCTACAACTAGAAGATAATATAAAACAGAGAATATTCTTTGATGGTCAAATATATGATGCGTATAGCATCATTGTAGATATTATAAAAAAAGCAAATAATAAAATTTTGATTATAGATAACTATATTGATGACAGCGTTTTGAAAATGTTAGCTAAAAAGAAAAAGAATGTGAAAGTGATTATTCTAACATCAGATAAAAGCAATATTGAAAATTTAGATATTAAAAAATTTAATAAAGAATATCCTATATTAAAAGTTGCTAAAACAAATAAGTTTCATGACAGATTTATTGTAATAGACAACAAAGAAATGTATCATTTAGGAGCTTCTATAAAGGATTTAGGTAAAAAATGCTTTGCAATCAATAGAATTGAAGATATCGAAATTATTAAAAAGATTATTAATTTATAAATATACATGCATTTGTTATTGATGAAGAAGGAAATGTATCGTTACAAAAAAGAAGAAGTATCAACAGTAAAGTATTTTTCTAAAATTTATTTGATTATCATATATAAATATGATAAAATATTATAAGCAGAGAAAAATAACAACAAAATGCAAAAAGATGAAATTATTCTATATGTTATGAGAATGTTAATATTTTTATTGCAAAAATAAAAAGTTAAATTTCTGTTCGAATTTTATAATGAGGAAAAATTAAATGGAAGAAAGAGAAGTAAGACCTTTTACAATGTGGAGACATTTTAAAGGAGGAAAATCATTTGTAATTACAGTGGCAGAACATAGTGAAACAGGAGAAAAATTAGTAGTTTATCGTTGTGTGGATAACAATGGTAAAACAAACCATAAGGATGGTATTTATGCAAGACCATTAGAAATGTTTTTATCAGAAGTAGACCATGAAAAGTATCCAGACGTTACTCAAAAATATCGTTTTGAAGAAATTATAGGTGATTAGTGAATATAGGTCTTGATTTTTTTTGAGTAATATGTTAAACTATATAATGTTACAAAATTAATTCTAAGAAAAGGTAGTATAAAATAATTTATAAAAATAAATTATAAAAAACTATTCAAATAATTAGAAAAATAGGAGAGTGTAAAATGAACGTAGTAAAATACATATTATTAGGAGTATATATAGTTGTATGCATAGCATTAATCTTAATTACAACATTTCAATCAAAGGATAATAACAACAACGCAGAAGATACTTACGAAAATCCTAGAACAAATAAGTATTTTCAAAAAAATAAGGGAAGAACTAAATCTGGAAAAGTTCAGAGAAATACTATCATTTTAGGTGTTACTTTTGCTATATTAAGTATAGTAACTGTTATTGTATTTGTTATTTAAATTTGTGCAATTGTGTAAACTAAATGTGAGGAATGCACAACATAAAATGTATAGTGAAAAAAGAGATATGTAAGGTCTTACATCTTACATATCTTTTTTTGATTTCAAATTTAATTTCTACTCAAAATCCTACATAATAAGACCTGACACTCAATATACTAATTAGCTATTGGTTTCCATCAACAAATAGCTTGATGTTAGTCTACTGTTTACTGAAGGAGAGAAAAATGATTCTTGATATTTATCTAACCAGTTATAATCTGTCCAGTCATCCCAAGTTAAGAAATTAGATATAGCATATTGTCCAAAGCTACACACATCAGAATTTAATTCTTTTGAAGTTTTGTATAAATATTCATTAATGTGTGCTGCAAAATATGAATTGGTATATTCTTCTATTAATCTCTTATTTTCTTCAGTCATATAATTAGAACTTTGTGATGAAGTTAATAATCTCATTTTAAGTGATACATTACACTGTATATAAGGTGTTCCGTTTACAATTTTTACAGAATTCTTTGATTTTCCACTATATATATAAAGTGATATATAATCAGAGTCTGAGAAAGGACTCGGGATATTTACTGTTGCATTTTGAAAATTATTGCATATAAGCAAATGCATAATTGTTTCTAAACCACTTAGTTCTCCAATTAACTTATCTTCTTTAAAAATAGCAAGCCCGAGATTTTCAATATTTTTTTGTGAACCTTCGTCAATTTCTTTAGCAACATATGACTGATCATCTAAGGACTGATTATTATTGCCAACATTATTTGAAGAAATACCATTTATGCTTCCTAGTATTGCATATGGATTGCCAAAGGTGTCAGATAAATCACAAAAGAAATCTTTTAGAGTAACTGCTTCAGTGTAACTTGTATTTTTTTCAGATGATGTTTCTAAGCCGAAGTATTTGGTAGCAACTTCGTTTAGAACTGGTTTAGAATTTTGCAAAAAGTAGTTGGCTGAGCATTTTGAAATTAGCACATTACAAGATGGTCTTATTTCTATATTATTTTTTAGACTATATATATAATCACCTATACCACTACTGGCAAGCTCTTCAGAGAAAATGAGATATTTACAGTGACTCATATTTACCTTTTTGCTTAAATAACTATTGAGCAAACTTACACCGACATCAAAGCTGTTACATTCAACAGTATTAATTACAGATGTGTCGTCGCTGGATGAATTGTCTGAAGAGCCTTCGCCGCTACTAGAAGAACTTGACGAAGATGGCATATTGATTTGGAAACTGATTTTTAAATCACTACTTTCTCCAACATCAAAACCAATTGCTACAACGTAAGCAAGTTCATCTATCGTGTTAATAGCACTGCTATTGCTTATAGAAAAGCCTACTATTAAAAGTCCTAATATGAGTATTAAAAAATTTCTAGCTTTCATTTACATTACTCCTCGTATAATATGTTTATAAGGTTTATTTAATATAGATTTTATAAACATATTCTTTATTTTATATTTTATCTTATTATGCAGAATTTAGAGAAATTCTGTGTTCCGATTATTTAACATTTAACATTAATTTTTTGTTATTTCTAGTTTGTTTTAACTTCACACCGGTTTTTTTTAAGTATCCAATTAAAAGAATCGCGAAACTATATAAAAATACGATGATTAATGCAGCATATTTATAGACTACTGTCTCCAAAAACATTATTTGAGCATTATCTTTAGGTATCAATGTTACAGCTAATATGAGTAAAGCTATAATATATATAATTGGAGATGAATTTTTTACATCAAAAGTCTTTTTGTTAATTTTGGTCAAATATGAAATTATAACTGACAAATACGACAAAAATGTAAAAATCCAAACTAGTATAAATAGAGCATCTGTTCTTTCAAAGAACTTGCCAAATTCTATTGCTCGAGTACTCATATAAACTGACAGTGTTTCTGTCCCTGTCGTTAAAAATGGGAACAAGAAAAGCAAAGAAGATACGCTTAATAATAAGTACAGTGCTGATAAAATGATAGATATGATGCCTACTTTCTTGTACTTTTTCTGCTCTTTTAAATTTGGTCTTATTAGGTATAAAAATATAAGACCGCCAAATGAAAAGACATTCAAAGCACCTATGATAAATGTTTCATTTACTCCATAGCCCAGTATTGGGAAGACTCTTTGAAACTCGACTTTGTCGAGTGAAGCGGCAAATATAACTACAACAGTAATTAGTACAACAAACACAATAAGTGTATTGGCTTTGACTATATTTTTAAATCCTATTTTATTGACTATTACAGCGGCTGTTATAAAAATTAGTACGAGTAGAGGCGTCCACGCGTTTTGGAAATATATTAGTCTAAGTAGTTCAGAAAAATTTAATATTAGCACACCTGCTACAAATATTAAATAAACAGAGTAGATTATATTTGTAATTATTTTTAAGGGCTTTCCACCAACATATTCGGAAACGTCAACAATATCTTTTCCGGAAAATGGGTTAAATAGTTTATTTAATATTAGAAAAAATATTAATGTTAATATAGATACATAAACTACATTAATAATTGAGGCAGAGCCGGATTGTTTTAATATGGTGTTAGGCAAATTAAGAATTATATGTGTCAATGTTACAATGACAACCAAAAAGGTTGCTTCAATAGTGTTTAACTTTTCGTTATTCACGTAAAATCTCCTTTCAATTATTTTTATTTCTCCATTTTAAACTGATGTGACCTTGACTCTTTGGTCTTTTGGTTGCTAAATATTCATCTCTATATTCTCTTTTCCAAGCTGGTTTTAGAAGGTATTTACTATTACTTTTTACATTAAGTGGTGCATAAGGAGCAAGGTATGGTACGCCAAATGATTTTAATGAGCATAAAATTGTTAAATGTATAAATAATCCAACTGCTATTCCTAAAAATCCTGCAAGAGCTCCCAAAATGGTATAAACAAATCTAGCTATTCTTAAATGAAAACTTAATGATATATCTAGAACGGCAAAAGAGGTGATACCAGTAATTGCGACGATAATTATAAGAATAGGAGATACAATACTAGCGTCAACCGCTGCTTGTCCTAGTACGATAGTTCCAACTATACCAACCGTCTGTCCCATAGGGGAGGCGACTCTTAAACCAGCTTCTCTGATTATTTCAAATGAGACTTCCATAATTAAAATTTCTATAATTATCATAAACGGCACAGATGACCTAGAGGATACAATTGAAAATAGCAAGTCAGTAGGCAAGAGTTCGCTATGGTAAGTTGAAATTGCAATGTAAAAGCTTGGTAAAAGCAAAGTTAGCACAAAAGATATTCCTCTAATTATTTTTAATAAATTGGCTGCCATATAATTTATATTTGTATCTTCTTGTGATTTTAGAAAATCAAATATTGTAATTGGCACAACTAAAACATATGGGCATCCGTTATAAACAATAACAACTCTTCCTTGTAACAAATATGATGTGGCTCTGTCGACTCTTTCAGTTTGCACTGCTTCTGGAAGTGTTGTGTCAATGTCGTCCTTGATAAACTGTTCGAGTTCACCAACAGACAAGCAGTAATCAACATCAATATTATTTAATCTGTATTTAACTTCTGCAACTAAATCAGAGTTTGCTATATTTTTAATGTAGCAAACTGCACATTTATTTTTATCAACTTTGCCAATGGTTAGATTCTCAACAATCAAATTTTCATTAGATAAATTTCTTCTAATCATAGAAGTATTAGTTCTTAAATTTTCAACGAATGCTTCTTGAGAACCTCTAATGATTGGCTCATTTTTGGGTTCGCCAATGCTTCTGGTTTCAAACTTTTTTGTTGATATGTCAAAGACATAGTCAATTGTATCAACAAAAAGTATACAATTTCCTGAAACTACACTATCTGCAATATCGTCAAAAGAGTTTACTCTTTGAACATCATTTTGAGGAAGCAAACATTCCATTACATAGTCACTGATATTAAATTTCTTAACACGTCTAACTGAAATATTATTAGCAACTGCTTCTGATATTACTTGAGGGCCTTCATATGTGTTTGCCTTATTTTTCATCATCAATGGTTTAAGAATAAAGTCATTGATTGAATCACTATCAGACATACCATCAATGAAAATGATAAAAGCTTTATATTGCTTATTTCTAATATTTATTAAAAATTCTCTAATTTTGATATCTGAATTGATAAGAGAATTAAATCTAGCATTTATATATTCCAAATTGACATCTATATTAGGATAAACATTTTTATCTTTTAATAAATCTTCTGGTTGAATATTATTTTCAGTTTGTTGATTCATTTCAGGTAATACGAAAGAATCATCAGAGTCTATCTGGTCTTGAAATAAAGATTTAACTAAATTTTTAAAATAACCCATAGAAAGATGAAATCTCCTTTCTTTGATTTGCTCAAAATCTGCACTTCAATGATTTAATTTGTTAATCTTGAAAGCTACAACAATGAGTATTAATTTATATATTTTGCTAAAAATTACATATTTATACATAAAAAAATAATTTAAAGAATATATTATTTATATGATAAAAGTTTTTAAAGCAAAAGATTTAATTAAATATTCAATAAGGGTCCTTATTCCTATCATTGTACTTATGTTTGTTTTGCAAACTGTATCAAAACAAAAGATAAAATCGGATGCAGTAAGCTATACAAATGATAGGCTTTTTATTGGTTGTATAACTGATAGTATAATGGAAATAAAGATGATTAAAGAGGGCAATTCAGAAACTGGAGACATCAACAATTTTATTTTTTTGTCTGAATTAGGAATTATGGGAAACTTGGGTGACAGTGTAAAAATTGCAGAAAATAATGATGGCGAAAGTTCTGGAGGTAATGAAGATGCGTCAAACAATAATGAAGGTCAAAATGCGGAAGCAAATAATAGTGGAGATAATGATTCTAACGTGCAACAAGCCCAAACTGGAGTTACAACAGAAGTTATTCCTAACAATGTAAACCCTAGAATTACTAACGAATACAATGGGGTAAATATAAATAATACATCTGATAAAAGCTTAAACAGTGAGATACTTAATCCAGATATAGAAATTAATAAAAGCAAAGTTATAATTTATCATACTCATACCTGTGAAAGCTATACACCTACAGATAATTTCTATTATGAGATGGATGGAAATTATAGATCAATAGATTTAAACTATTCTGTTGCTAGAGTAGGAGATGAATTAGACAAACAGCTTACATCATATGGCATTCAGGTAATACATGATAAAACTTACCACGATTATCCATCATATAATGGATCATATTCAAGGTCACTAGTTACAGGACAAAATGCACTTTCAAATAACCCTGACACAGATATAATAATTGATTTACATAGAGATGCAATTGCTGATGCAAGTTATGCTCCAAAAGTAAAAATAGGGGAAGAATATGCTTCACAGCTAATGTTTGTAATAGGAGCAAATAATGAAGGCTGGAATCAAAATCTAAAGTTTGCAATAAAGATTATGCAAAAGTCAAATGAACTTTATCCAGGATTATTTAAACCTATAATTTTGAGAAATGCAGAGTACAACCAACACTTATCAAAAGCTGCGTGCATAATAGAGGTAGGGGCAACTGGCAATACTCTTGAAGAAAGCATAAATTCCATGAGGTACCTAGCAAAGATTATTAATGAATTGTAGTAATTTTTACAATTTAATTACAAAAATGAAAATAAGTTGAAAATGTAGCCACAATTTGCTATCATATTAATGGAAACTTATGATAGAAAGGTTGAAATTGTGAAAATACAAAATTTTGCTGTAGTTTTTATAGTAATAATTATGCCAATAGCTCTAGTTTTGTCAGTATATACAGGAAATTTAATTGATGTTGCAAATAGACAAGCTTCATATGATTCTATTCTTTTAAACTCAACATTTGATGCCGTAAGAGCATATCAAATGAATACAATTAATAATGATTATGAAGCTGTAACGAACTCAAAAGTTAGAGATATCAATTCGTCAATCAATTCTTTTTTTAATAGTTTAGCATTTGGACTTTCATCTAGTGGGCTAACTAAGACAGAACTTACGGACTACATACCAGCTCTGCTTTACACCTTATATGATGGCTATTATGTGTATGGAACATATGACAATATAGTTAATACAAACGGAGGAGTTAGTTTTAATGAGTCTTCAAATGTAAGCAATAAGCAGTATGGATTAAAGCCATATATATATTACTCATGTGAGTATTCTGATGGCGAAAATTATGATTTGATTATAAATTATACTTTGGATAATTACATAACAGTAACGGGAACTTATAAAGAAAATAATATACAACAGTATATTTCAAAATCTGGATATTACATAAATTCAAATAATATAGATGTAAGAATGAATGGAACAGAAGCTGCTAAATTTGATAATAAAATTGTAACATTAAAAAAGAGTGATGGTTCCACTGATGTAGAAATAAGACCAGAAAAATTAGGAGAATATCTAACGACGATTGATATGCGCAGAGAGTCAGCAACAAATGCAAATTATAGTTATAGCCTAATTCAGTCAAACGGAACTCCAAAATATTATAATTATGTTATATATAACAATGTAAAATATTACTTAGATGTTGACCATATAGGCACATCTGTCGCAAGGAATGGTAGTGCTAACTTGAGCTTTAACATGACATATGATGGAATACCTATATTTTATCTAGACAAAGATAAAAGAACATATATTAGTAGAAGTACATTTAATGAATTAAAACAGTATTTAGGTGTTGATAGAGATGAAGATATGTATAGTGCAAACGAAAAATTTCAAGATGTAAATGCATACTACTATTATTATAAAGCAGTAAAATTTAGCAGTGAAGTATCAGATATATTATCTAAAATAGATTTAGGAACGGCTACTGTTACTGATTCTTCAGGTAAGACATTATCAATAATATCATCTAATCTAACATATGACGAAAATGGCAATTTAGTTTTTTATGATGACAGTGGAAAAAAATGCACACCAAGCAATACAAATAATGTTATAAAAACAGATGCTTATCATACAAGATATACATATGAAAATGGAGTAGAATCACATATAAAAAGTACATATGACACATCAAGAGTATTTCAATTGACTGAAGAAAATAATCCAGAACTTGTGTCTTCATCATTTAACAGACACAGAATGGATGTAATTATAAGTTCAATTGAGTCAAGTATGGTTTCAACAATAGCAAACTTTAGGAGCTATTTAGGTGGAAACTACGAATATAGAATGCCAGTTTTAAAAGAAAGTGAATGGGACAGAATATGCAATAATATAACAATAGCTTCATTTATGCAAGGATTAACAATTGGAAATTATAAATATTACAGTAGCTATTCGATAGTTGCTAATACCAAAGTTAAGGATTTTATATCAAAAGAATCAATCTATGTCCAACCACTAGAAGATAATGAGTCCAAGATATATCACAATCCAAGGTGCTCGGTATTCAATAAAGAAAATAGTACAAATTTAGTTGGATATAGAAATATAGATTATGATATACAAACGTGTACTATGTTAAGAATAGATGGTTCAAGTGGAGAAAGTTATCACTATTATTTGCATCAAGGAACTGCAGGATATGAGTGTGTTGTAGGGCAAAATAGCAACATGCTGACAACAGATGAATTAATTAGTGGAAAAATCGATGAAGATGAGCACGAAAACAACATTGAGGGACTAGTTATTAATAATGAAGTAAGAATAGCTTATTTAACTGCGTTGGCAAGAGAGAAAGCTAGTTCATATAAAACTTATGGATTTTTAAATGATGTATAAGAGTAAAATATTCTAAAAAATAAAAAAGGTTAAATTGGAAAAATAAAAGATAAAAAATTGAAAAAATAAAAGATACAAAATGCTTGACAAATTGTATAAAAGACAGTATAATAAATAAGTGACGTAGAAAATGAGATAAAAATAGATATTTTTATGGCATAAGGAGGGAGAAAAATGGCACAACCAAAAAGAAGATGGTCTAAAGCTAGAACACACTTAAAGAGATCAACATGGAAATTAGAAAATAAAAATTTAGTAGAATGTCCACATTGCCACAAATTAATTATGCAACATAGAATTTGCCCAAGTTGTGGTTACTATGATGGAACAGAAGTTATAGCTAAAAAAGCCGAATAATATAAGGTATGTTAATTAAGAAAGAGGTGAATACATTTATGAAGGAAGGAATACACCCAGAATATCATGAAGCAACAATTACATGTGCTTGCGGAAATGTAATGAAATCAAATTCAACAAAATCAGATTTAAAAGTTGATGTATGCTCAAAATGTCATCCATTTTGGACAGGTAATTTAAGAAAAGAAACAACAGGTGGAAAAGCTGATAAATTTAAGAAAAAATATGGATTACAATAAATCTAAAATAGACTCTGTAGCATTTTGCTTACAGAGTTTTTTTAAATTACAATCATATATCTTAGCTTTGTTTATTTAAAATAGGGAGGCAGTAATGGAACAAATAAAAATAGCAGATACAAAAAAATGGACAGATAAAATAAAAAATTTAAATAATGGAAAAGTAAAAAAATATAATATAATGACAATGGGATGTCAATTAAATGAAAATGATTCTGAAAAAATAGCTGGGATGTTAAATGATGCGGGATATGAAAAAACAGAGAAAATTGAAGAAGCGGATTTAATCATTTTTAATACTTGCTGTGTACGTGAAAATGCTGAAGATAGGTTGTTTGGCAAGCTTGGAGAAGTAAAGAAGTACAAAGAAGAAAGAGGAGTAATTGTTGCAATTGGTGGTTGTATGATGCAAGAAAAACATATTACTCAAAAAATAAAAGAAAGCTACAAGTTTGTTGATATATTATTTGGAACTCACACATTAGAGCAATTTCCAAAAGACTTATATGAAGCTATCAAAGAAAAAAAGAAAATTGAGGACATTTTAGATGTTGATGGAATTGTATTTGAGGGAGTTCCGGTTTATAGAGAGGATAAAATAAAAGCATCTGTTACAATAATGAACGGATGTAATAATTTTTGTACATACTGTATTGTTCCTTATGTAAGAGGAAGGGAAAGAAGTAGAAATCCACAAGATATAATTAATGAAGTTCAAACTTTAGCCGAACAAGGATACAAAGAAATAACTCTGTTAGGACAAAATGTTAATTCATATTTGGTTTATCAAAAGCAAAAGGGTGAAAATGTTGATTTTAAAGTTGTAGTAAATTCTAAAGAAATGGTAGTTAACTCATTTGCAACTTTGCTTACAGCTCTTGATGAAATTGAGGGAATAGAGAGAATTAGATTTATATCGCCACACCCAAAAGATTTCACAGATGATGTAATTGACGCGATAAAAAATGCGAAACATGTGTGTAAATTAATTCACTTACCACTTCAGTCTGGAAGCACAAAAATACTGAAAGAAATGAATAGAAAGTATACAAAGCAAGATTACTTGGATTTAGCTAAAAAAATTAAAGAACAAATTCCAGAAATAACTTTTTCAACAGATATAATAGTTGGTTTTCCGGGAGAGACTGAGGAAGATTTTGAAGATACTTTAGATGTTGTTAAACAAGTAAAATTTGAGCAAGTATTTATGTTTATTTATTCAAGAAGACTAGGAACTGTTGCTGACAAAATGGACAATCAAGTTCCAGAAGACATTAAACATAAAAGATTTGATAAACTAAAAAAATTGGTTGAAGATGAAATAGAAGTTCAAAATAAAAATTATGTTGGAAAAGAAGTTGAAATCTTAGTAGAAGGAGAAAGCAAAAATAACAAAAATATTTTAACAGGAAGAACAGAATCAAATAAAATAGTTAATTTTGAAGGCTCAAAAGATTTAATTGGTAAATTAATAAAAATAAAAATTGTTTCTGACCATATGTGGTATTTATACGGAATTTATGATAATATATAGATGAAAAAGAATTCATGTTGACATAACATACAAAGGCACGGTATGATTAATTTTAAAGCATACTCATAAAAGGCAAAGGATGTGCAACACAAAGTTAACTCAAAAATGAAATATTTAAGGTAATAGCAAAAACAAATAATTCAAAGGAGATGGAACAATAAAAAATGGCAGAAAACGAACTTCAACATAACACAGTAGATGAAGAAAATGTAGATATGGATAAATTTTCTCCGATGATGAGACATTATCTTGAGACAAAGGAAAAATACAAAGACTGCATTTTATTTTATAGATTAGGAGATTTCTATGAAATGTTTTTTGATGATGCAATCAATGTTTCAAGAGAGCTAGAACTTACGCTAACAGGGAAAAATTGTGGACAAGAAGAAAGAGCACCAATGTGTGGAGTGCCTTTTCATGCTGCAGATATTTACATTAATAGATTAATTGAAAAAGGTTACAAAGTAGCAATTTGCGAGCAATTGGAAGACCCCAAAACAGCTAAAGGAATAGTAAAAAGAGATGTTATCAGAGTAGTTACTCCAGGAACAGTTCTTGATGATAGCGTTTTGGAAGAAAAAAAGAATAACTACATTATGAGCATTTACAAAGAGGGCATTTATTTTGGACTAGCTGTGTGTGATATATCAACAGGGGATTTTTATGCAACTGAAATAAAAGAGGATAATAATTTCCAAAAATTATTAGATGAAGTTTCAAGATACAATCCATCTGAAATTCTTATAAATAAAATGTTAAGTGATTCTGAAGAAGAGTTAAAAACATTAAAGCAAAAATTTAGTAGTTTTATATCTGTTAAGCCAAACAATATATTTTCTCAAAATGTGCAATACATTAAAGATAATATGGAAATAACAGATGTAAACAACAGCGAATATAAAGAATTGGACAAAAAGTTTTTGGCTATATCAGCAATTAATAGTTTGATTTATTATATTGAGGATACTCAAAAAGAAAAGCCAGAAAATTTAAATAAAATAGTTATGTATGAATCAACAAAATACATGTCTTTAGATATAAGTGCTAGAAGAAATCTAGAACTTACCGAAAAAATGAGGGACAAATCAAAAAAAGGTACTCTTTTGTGGGTATTGGATAAAACTTCAACTTCAATGGGCGGAAGACTTTTGAGAAGATGGATAAGTGACCCATTGGTAAACGTTGCAGATATAAATAGCAGACTTCGGAGCAGTAAAAGAACTTAAGAATAATGATATTTTAAGAGATGATATAATAAATTCATTAAAAAATGTGTATGATATTGAAAGGTTATCAAGTAAAATATCATACGGAAGTGCAAATGCTAGAGATTTAATATCTTTAAAAAATTCGGTTTCACAACTTCCAGACTTAAAAAACACATTGTCATCAGCACAGTCTGAATTACTAAGTTCTTTATATAAAGAACTTGACACTTTGGATGATATTTTTCAATTAATTAATATATCAATAGTGGACGACCCACCAATTACAATTAAAGAAGGTGGTATTATAAAAAAAGGATATGATGACGATGTTGATAGATTACTAGATGTTACTGAAAATGGAAAGAAATATTTATTAGATATAGAAGCAAAAGAAAAAGAACAAACAGGAATCAGAACTTTAAGAATTGGTTACAATAAAGTATTTGGATATTATTTAGAGGTAAGCAAATCTTTTGTTAATATGGTTCCACAGGATAGATTTATTAGAAAACAAACATTGGCAAATGGAGAAAGATATATAACTGAGGAATTAAAAAATCTAGAAAATGAAATAGTAGGAGCGCAAGAGAGAATTGTTAATTTAGAATATGACATATTCTCAAATATTAGAAACGAAATAGAAAAAAATGTTAAGAGAATACAAACATCAGCAAATATTATATCTAAAATTGATGTACTATGCTCATTTGCAAATGTAGCAAAATCACAAAACTATTGCATGCCAGTAGTAGATAATTCAAATATTATTGAAATAAAAGAAGGAAGACATCCAGTTATAGAGAAAATATTAGATACAGGAGCTTTTGTTCAAAATGATTCATATTTGGATGGAGAGAGTAATAGATTAAATATTATAACTGGTCCTAATATGGCAGGAAAATCAACATACATGAGGCAAGTTGCTTTAATTACTCTTATGGCACAGATAGGAAGCTTTGTCCCAGCAACTGAAGCTCACATTGGAGTGGTAGACAAAATATTCACTAGAGTTGGTGCTTCAGATGACTTAAGTATGGGCGAAAGTACATTTATGGTTGAAATGATGGAAGTTGCTAGTATATTAAATAATGCCACATCAAAAAGTCTAGTTATACTAGATGAAATAGGAAGAGGAACCTCTACTTATGACGGTATGTCAATAGCATGGGCAGTTGCAGAATATATATCAAAAATAAAAGCTAAGACATTATTTGCCACACACTATCATGAATTAATTAAATTAGAGGGAACTTTAGAGGGAACGAAAAACTATCATGTAGCAGTAAAAGAAAGAGGAGAAGATGTTATATTTTTAAGAAAAATCTTAGAAGGTGGAACAGACGAAAGTTATGGTGTTCATGTAGCAAAACTAGCAGGAGTTCCTAAAGAAGTAACATCAAGAGCAAATGACATCTTGAGAGGACTAGAAAGAAAAAGCATTATAAAAGATACTAATATGACTAAATCAGAAAGACAGGAAGAGCAAGGACAACTTAGTATGTTTAACTATAAGCTAGCAGAAATTGCTCACGAATTAGATAAAGTGAAATTAGATGAAATTACACCAATAGACGCATTAAACATTTTATCTAAAATTAAAGAAAAAATGAAATAACAAAATAGATACAGTCCTCAGATTTTTGTATTATTGACAGATGTTAATTAAAATTACGAAATATAAAATCTGAGAGAAGAAAGGGATTACTTATGAAAATTTATTATCAGGGAAAAGAAGTTGGAATGAAGAACGACATAAAAAAGGTGATAGATATGTTTCAAGATAATATTAGAATATCACCAAAACACTTAATTGCGTGCAGATGCAATAATGAAGTAAAATCATTAGACTATGAAATTAAAGAAGGCGACACAGTTGAACTTTTGGACATAACCAATAAAGATGGTATGAGAGTGTATATTAGAGGAGCATTGTTTATAATGGCAATGGCATTTAATAAACTATATCCAGAAGCTAATTTAATTATAAATTTCCAACTGTCAAATTCTATGTTTTGTGAAATAGAAAATATGGAAGTTACTGATGAAATGATAGAAAAAGTAAAATCAAAAATGCAAGAAATAATAAAAAAGGATATGCCTATTACTAGAAAAACAATGACAAAAAGACAAGCAAAAGAATTTTACGAAAAAGAAAAAACGCTAAGAGGAAGACTTCAATTAGATAAAAAAGACAAAGACGAAGTAACACTATATTTTTGTGAAGATTATTATAACTACTTTTATGGCGTAATGCCAATAAGTACAGGCTTTATAGACATTTTTGATTTGAAAAAATATAAACATGGATTTATTGTTAGATATCCAAGTAGACATAACACAACAGAGTTAGGAACATTTACTGAAAGCAAAAAATTATTAACAACTTTGCAAGAATATGAAGATATTAACAGTTTAATGAATATAAAAACAATATATCACGTAAATAGTGCAATAGAAAAAGACGGAGGAAAAGACCTGATACTTACATCAGAAGCATTGCTAGAAAAGAAAATAGCTGAAATAGCTGATAAAATTTCAAAGAAAAAAGAAATAAAGATTGTATTAATTGCAGGACCATCATCATCAGGAAAAACAACATTTGCAAAAAGACTAGGCTCACAGCTTAAAATAAATGGATTAAAGCCTGTAACAATAGGAACAGATAATTATTTTGTAGAAAGACCAGAAACACCTGTAGATGAAAATGGAGAATATGATTTCGAAACTATAGAAGCACTTGATTTAAAACTATTTAACGAACATTTAACAAAATTAATAAATGGAGAAACTGTTGAAGTACCGGTTTTTGATTTCAAAGTTGGAACAAAAAAATACAATGGCAAAAACTTTTTAAGTCTAGCAGACGACGAAGTTTTGGTAATAGAAGGAATTCACAGTTTGAATGATAAACTAACAGAATCTATACCAAAAGAAAATAAATTTAAAATATATATAAGTGATTTAACTGTTTTAAATGTAGACTATTATAATAGGATTTCTACAACGGATACAAGATTAGTCAGAAGAATAGTAAGGGATCATAATTTTAGAGGATATTCAGCATTGGAAACATTGAAAAGATGGTCATCAGTAAATAATGGAGAAGACAAAAATATATTTCCATTTCAAGAGGAAGCGGATGTTATGTTCAATAGTTCATTGGTATATGAACTAAACGTACTTGCTAAATATGCAGTCCCATTGCTTGAAGAAATTGGAAATGATGTAAAAGAATATTCAGAAGCAAAAAGACTAAAATCATTTTTAGAATATTTTAAACCATTAGAAGATGAAAGCTTAATACCAAACAACTCAATACTTAGAGAATTTATCGGAGACAGTGTGTTTGAATACTAAATATATGAGGTAAAAGATTATGATAAAAGAAAAGTTCAATAGTTTATTAAATGTATTAAAAAGAAGCGTAGAAAAATTTCCTATGACAATAATAAGTGTTTGGATTTTAACATTAATTATCACAATATTTGTAGGAAATATGGATGCCCCTTGGGAAGTAATAGGAAGAATAACATTAGGAATAGTTATATTTGCAAGTAGTACTTATTTGATAGAATCTTTAATAAAGGAAAAAAATCAAAAAACAATTATCTACTATTTACTATCAATATTTGTGGCAACTGTGCTAACGCTACTATCAAATATAAAAACAGGCGTATTAGGTATGTCAAACGAATTATTTATACACTATGTAATTCGATTTATTGTTTGTTATATTTTAAGCATATTGATATTAAGCATATATGTCAATTATAAAAAATCAAATATAGCTTTTGAAAAATATTTAACAAATGTTGTAGTAAACATTTTTAAGACAAATTTTATATATGGAATTTTAGCAGTAGGCAGTTCAATCATCGTCGCTATATTTATCTTTTTGATATTAAATGGTAGAGGATATATGTTAATAGCAAGAGTAGAGATATTATTATTAGGAATATATTATGTGCCAACTCTAATCTACTCATTTTGCAAACAAAATAATGAAACAGGAAAGTTTGCAAAAATAGTAATAAAATATGTGCTAGGCTCACTTGTAATGTTGGCTTTTTCAATAATTTACATATATCTACTAAAAATACTAATTTTAAGAAATATACCCTCAAACGAAATATTTAGAATATTAGCAGCCCTATTTTTAGTAGGTTTACCAATATGGACAATGTGTGACTCTTTAGACGAGGGAAATACTTTTGATAAAATAATAAAAAAATTACCTCTATTATTTGTACCATTTATATTTTTACAGATATACTCAATAGCGGTAAGAATAGGAGAATATGGTTTAACAGAAGCAAGGTATATGGGCATTATGCTAATAATTTTTGAAATTATTTATACTATAATATACATAAAAAACAAAACAAAAATAGCAGTAAATTTATTATTAATCATAGCATTAATAGTAATGTCAACAATTACACCATTTATAAATATGTTTAGAATATCTGCATTTAATCAATTTATCATATTTAATAAATATAATCAGAAAGATTATATTACACAAGAAGAAAAATCTAAGATGAACGGAGCTTATAGATATTTAAAATATTCTCCAGTGGGCAAGCAATATTTAGAAAATTATAAATTTATAAATAAAGTAGATGAATATGAATCTAATGAAAAATATGAAAATTCAAAGACAATTAATGTCGATAAAGATGAAAAGTTTATTAATATTGATGGATATAAAAAGTTATATGAGATATATGCAAGCTCATATTCATATGGAAATGACAATAAAACTATAGATGAAACATTTGGAAATATGACTTTTAACGTTACAGGTACAGACAATATAATCAAAGTAAAACTAACAGACAGAATAAAACAGTATATCAAACTTGGAAATTCCTTAGCTAGACAATTTGACAATATTAATGAAATAATTATAGACAATAATAGAAAAATAATACTAGATTCAGTTAATATATATTATAATGAAACAACAAATGAGATTTATAGTTATAGTATTACAGGATATTTGTTGGAAAAATAATTATAATTCATTTGTGGTTGCAGATTATATGGGATTATGCTATCATTATGAGTAAGAAAGTAATTGAAATACTTGAAAATATCAATAAATAAATTATAAAAATATTAATTTAAATAATGAGGTAAGAATGAAACAATTTACAAAAAGAGATGAAAGCTTTGTTTGTGAAAATTGTGGAAGCAAAGTAGAAAAACTGGGCTATACATCTAGGAACCATTGCCCATTTTGTTTGTATTCAAAGCATGTTGATAAAATGCCAGGAGATAGAGAAGAAACTTGTCATGGGTTATTAGTCCCTGTTAAAGTTGAACTAAGTAGCAAAAAGGGCTATGTCGTAGTATACAAGTGTAAAAAGTGCGGAGCAATTAGAAAAAATAAAGCAGCAGATGATGATAACATAGAATTATTAATTGAATTAACTGCTAAAGAAAATTATTAAAAATATAAATTATTATAAAAAATAAAAATTAAAATTAAAACAAAAATATGAATTAAAATCAATTAATATACTTAAAATAAAGGAGATTTAAATGGGAGAATTAAATAATCAATTAAGCCAAGCAGAATTTCAAGACGAAAAAATGAATATAGAAGATGTAAAACCAGACAAAAATAGAATTATTTTAACTGGGGACAGACCAACTGGAAGATTACATATTGGACATTATTTTGGCTCCTTAAAATCAAGAGTTAAGCTTCAAGATAAATTTCAAACTTTTATAGAAGTTGCAGATGTTCAAGCGTTAACCGATAATTTTAATAATCCAGAAAAGGTTAAGCAAAATGTATCTCAGATTATTATGGATTATTTATCTGTGGGGATAGATCCAGATAAGGCAACAATTTTTTTGCAGTCGAAAATTCCTGAGATAGCAGAACTTACAGTATTTTATTCAAACTTAGTAACTATAGCTAGACTTCAAAGAAATCCTACTGTTAAAACTGAAATCGCTCAAAAGAAAGATTTGTTTGGAGAAAGTGTAACATATGGATTTTTGGGATATCCAGTAAGTCAAGCAGCAGATATAACTGCATTTGACGCTAGTTATGTCCCTGCTGGAGAAGACCAACTACCATTAATTGAGCAGTGTAGAGAAATAGTTAGAAAATTTAATTCAATTTATGGAGAAACATTAAGAGAGCCAGTAGCTGTT
>CANQJH010000025.1 GCA_947624195.1 uncultured Clostridia bacterium | reverse complement strand
TAAGTTCGTGTCGATAAGTTTTTTTACAAATTTCTAAACTTACATTATCAAGGTTTTTCAACTAGCGAAAATATTCTGGTATTTTTCGATTTGTATACATTCTGTAAATTTTAAAAATAAAATTACTTAAAAAATATTGACTATGTATCAATATTTTGATAAAATATGTATATAATATTTATGGAGGTGTTTAGTATGCCAATTATTAGACCAAGTTCTGATTTAAGAAATAATTACAATGAAATTTCTACCATTTGTCATCAAACCAAAAGTCCAGTATATATTACTAAAAATGGTGCAGGAGACTTAGCAGTAATGAGTATTGAATTATACGAACTTTTAACAGATAAGTATGCTTTATATAAAGAATTAGAAAAGGGAATTAGGTCATTAGAAAATGGAAAAAAATATTCATCAAAAGAAGTTTTTGACGAATTAGACAAAATATAAAAAAGAAAGAGGATTTGCCTTTGAAAAAATATAATATAGAATATTCAATGGAAGCAAAACAAGATTTAATCGACATTAAACGTTACATTAAATATAATTTACAAGAGCCTAATACTGCTCAAAAGCTAATTACCAAGATAAAAAATGAAATAGATAATCTAAAAGATAATCCAAAAATGTATTCTATTATAGATGATGATATAATCAAAAGATTTAAAATTAGGAAACTTGTAGTTGGTAATTATATTGTTTTTTATAGAATAAATGATGAAAGCATACAAATTGTAAGAATTATGTATGGAAGAAGAAATTGGATAACATTGCTATAAAGTATAGTAATACTTTAAATATCGACAAAATGTCGATGGATCTAGCAAATAAACAATGACAAGATTTTAACTTTAAGTTAAAATCTTGTCATTGTTGTCGTTTGGAGGCGCCTATCGGAGTCGGACCGATCATCAGAGTTTTGCAGACTCGTGCCTTACCGCTTGGCTAAGGCGCCAAATTTAAGATGTATCTTTAATTTTTATTACTGTAACTTGCTTTTTTCATTTGTAACACCGTAACTTACTTTGCATATCACAAGTTCAGTAACTTGCTTCATACAATAATAAAAGCTTTTGTGTGGAGCGGGAAGCGGGGCTCAAACCCGTGACCTTCGCCTTGGCAAGGCGACGCTCTATCAACTGAGCTATTCCCGCATATAATTGCTCCTTTCAAAAGCAATTATAATATTAACAGAATTTTTGTAAATTGTCAAGTTAAAGTGAACAAATAATTTATTTAATTTCATACAATCAATTTTCACTATGTGGAATTTAACTTTTTAACTAACCAATCATTTATTTACTTTATAAAATTGTTATTTTTGCAAATATATAAAAGTAATCTAATATATTTCTTCTTTCTACTGTCTTAGCTAATACTATATCTAGCTCTTCTATTATGTTGTCTCCATTTTTTATAATCATAGAACCAACTTTTGTGCCCTTTTCTACTGGTGCTTCCAAGTAATTTAGACAATTAATTTCTGCTGTTAGTTCTTGATCTGTAGCTATACTTTTTATTTCACTTTCTTGTAGTGCTAATTCTAAATTTACTCTTGCTTTATTAATATATATTCTATTTTGGTTGATATTTTTCCACATTTCAAATTCTTTTTGTGCAAAACTTTCTATATCTTGCATCTTAAATCTATTATAAGCATATTCTATTAATTTCAAACTATCTTTTGCCCTATCTTTTTTTGTATCTGCACCTAGTACCACGACTATCAAATCCATGTCATTTCTTTTGACAGCTGTTACCAAACATCTTCCTGCATTGTTGGTAAATCCTGTTTTTACTCCATACACTCCTTCTGTGTTTGCTAATAGTAGTTCGTTTGTATTCTTTATTTCCCTAGGGTTTCCATTAATCGAGATAGTTGCGTACTGTGTTTTTACTATTTTTGAAAACGTTTCATTTTTAAGAGCAAAATCAGTTAAATAAGCTAACTCATATGCTGTTGTGTAGTGATTTGTATTGTCCAGACCATGTGGTGTTACGAAATTTGTATTTTTAAGTCCTAATTTTTCTGCTTTTTCATTCATCATTTTTGCAAATTCTTCTATGCTTCCTCCAACATATTCCGCAAGTGCTACGGCAGTATCGTTTCCAGACCTCAGCATTAAGCCGTACAATAAATCCATTACAGTTATTTTATCTCCTGTATTTATACCTAACGTAGAACCCCCAGTATTTGCTGCCTTTTCACTTATGGTAACTACCTCATTTAGATTACTGCATTTATCTAAAATAACTAATGAGGTCATTATTTTTGTGGTTGATGCCATTGCAGTTTGTTTGTTTTCGTCTTTTCCGTAAATAACTGTCTTTGAACTTCTGTCATATACTACATATCTTCTTGAGTTGATGGTTGGCTTATCAAGTTTGTTGCTGGCGGATATTACATTTTTTTCATTTTGTAATTCTTGCAGTATATTTTGATATAAAGTGTTTTCTTCTTCTTCGCTTTCCTCATTATCTGCAAAAGATATAGTTGTTAGAAAGCTAACTAATAAAGCCGCAATTAATATTATGGATATATATTTTTTTGAATGATATTTTTTGTTATAATGGCTATTTCTTCCTTTTGCTTTAATCCACTTTTTCATATAAATGTTATTCCCCTTTCTTTTTTTCTTGAGGGTATGCATATGTTTTTGTTTGTTAAATGCCATTCATATACAAGAAATAATACAAGAATGCACCTAACAAATTATATGTTATTAGGTGCATTTTATGATTTTTTATTTATGTTCTTTTATGATTTTATTTTAAAGGTATATTGAAACTAAATGTTCTTGTTATATCATTGCCCTCATCTCCACTTGTATTAGATACTCTAGGCATCAATCTTACACTGTTGAAGTTTATTGCTAATGGGTCTACTTCATCATCATAATATTTATTAAACAATAATGTTATAGTTCTAATTTCTCCTGGGAATAAAATTATATGAAAATTTGTAATGTTAAGAGCTTGTCTTGCTTGTGCTCCGAGATTAAGCATTATTTGGTTTACGCCAATATCATCTGATATCATCATATAGCTATCTGTTTTGTTTCTTATTTCCAAAGTGTATTCTTCCCTACTATAGCTCATTTCTTTTTTGATAACTTTGACTTTCATTTCGTCACTTTCTGTTTCTTTGTTAAGTTCCATTTTGCCAATATACCCTTGGTTCGAAACTTTAAATTCTCCATTATCATAATGTATAACTATTTTTTCTTCATATGTATCGTATTGTCCAGTTGCTCCAGTGGCAGATATGTCATCTAATATTCTAATATTATATATATAAGTTTCATTAACATTCGAAAAATTTTGGACATTATATATTTTGTATTTATTGAAAATTATATCTACATAGTTTTTAAATTGATTTACATCATTGTTGTATAATCTTTCTTGGCAATCCGTTGTTAACATATTAAATGCATTTTCATAGTCCTTATTGTTGCAATAATTAAAATAGTTGTCTATGGTGGTATTTATATCATTTACCAATTTTTTAGGGACACCATCTCCCTCATCTATTACCGGCGTATCAGGCTCATATGATGACTGCAATTCTATTTTGGCAGGTCTATACTTAAGATATAAATTTGTTAAAAATAGTATTAGCCAAACAACAACAATTATTAAAATAACTCTTCCATGTTTTTTAAAAAAGTTTCTTATTGCTAATGTTATTCTTGCATTTAAATTCATTTTCAATTACTAATAATCTTTTAGATTATCTCTCCTCCTATAATATTTGGGATTTATAGTTCTCCTCAACTTATATAATTAGTCCATTTGAAAAGATATATTAAATTCATTCAATGCATTTTCTTTAACTACTATCCTTTGTGTAAATGAATTAGATATATTTAATCCGTCTATTACATCTACAGACGCTATGTATATATATCCCTCTCTATCAATGTCTGTATAATTTAAAACTATATTGTCTGGATATTTATCTACTACATATTGTTCAAATTGTTCTAAGCTTGTAAAATAGTTATTTTTGAAGTTATCAAAAAGCATATCATATGCTTTTTGATAATCTTTTTCTTCTAGGCAAGAGAAATATTGTCCTACATAAGCTTTTATTCTTGAAGTTTCTGTTTTAGCTCCTACTACTTCATCTCTAGCCTTGGATAGTTCCTCTTCATATATAACATTATTGTCCTCATTTGTTGTATTTTCATTTTTATTTTTATTTGAACTTAAAATATTAATAATAATTACTAAAATCACTGCTATAATTATAAGAATTGCAATTAGCATTATAATTCTTTTTACGCTTTTGTCCATATGTAATAATATCCCTTTCTATAATTATAAATTTATTTTAGTACCAGTGAGGTGATCGACTTTGCCAAGTTTCCCACGCATTTGTTGGAGATCCATATCTTTCTTTAATATATTTTAATCCCCATTTTATTTGTGTTTCGCCATTTGTTAGATAATCTGACCCTTCAGTGGCCATTTTATTGGCTGGCAACGATTGAGGAATTCCATAAGCTCCTGAATCAGGATTTTCAGCAGTAGGATTCCATCCACTTTCTTTATCCCACAATTTTATTAAAGATTCTACATCTTCTTCTGTCCAATTATATTGATTTATACATAAATTTCTTGCAAAGTTTTTCAAGCCTTGAGTTGTTGAATTACCGGTAATTCGGTGTTCCATATCCTACAATTTGTCTAGCATTAATATTATAGCTATGGCTAGCACACTCATCAATATTCGTGTTGCCCTCTATTGTATAAACTGTATTGCCTTCTACCTTTTCAACAATTCCTACATGACTATATGAATATCCTGCTTGCCTATCATAATCCCATAAAAAGAATATAATGTCTCCGTGGTTTTGGAGTATAGCTTCCATTATTATCTTGCCATAGATTTTTTCCCTTGAACCAATTAGCTCCGTCTCTTACACTAGAAAATCTAGGTACTAATCCAGCATCTATATATCCACATTGATTTGCACACCATGATACAAAGCAAGCGCACCAATCGACTCTTGAGTCAAAGCCATACCATCTCCAATATGTTTCTCCACCAATATTACCTATTTGGCTTTTTGCTATTTCAACTATATCTGCACTACCTATTCCAACGCCATGACCTGTTATGTCTACTATATCCATATAGGTTCTTACGTCATCTACGATAGAACCGTCACTATATTTCATGTAAACTTGTACTTCATCTTCTGATGCTTTTCCTAAATCGTCTCCCATTTTTACTATTTGACCTTGTTGTACAGATGGATTAATTCCTACTATAACCATTTCCATATCAATTAAAATATTATCATCTACATTGTACTCTTGTCCAACCTTGTTTTCTAATTCTCTTAGTTTTTGATCATTTAATTTAGTAAATTTTATTATTATTGAATTGTTATCTACTGCTATTATTTCTCCGTCACCAGGTGCTTCTATAGACTTGTCTTTTGAATCTTTAACAATTATGCCATATTTATTAAAATCTTTTGTTATATTTCCTTCTCTTTTGTTATCTGGCATAAACCAGTCTAAAACCTGTGTAAATAAATCTTTTAATTCGTCTTCTGTAAAATATTCTAACTCTACCAATAGTTTCTTTAAACATCTATAGCATTCTTCTGCTTCTTCTGTTTTTGAATTTTGCAATATTGCAAAAGCTGAGAAAGCATTTTTATATGAGTTTGTAGGTGAATCATCGTTATCTGTATCAATAAAGGTTACTGGCTCTTTAGATACTTTATTAGGTTCTTTATTGTATGTTTGTCCCATAAATTCGTATGTTAAAGAAGATGATTTTGCGTTTGCTATTTCTTTTGCTGTCGTTTTTGTTCCGTCATACCTATAATACATACCATTTTTAAACAAATCAACTATCGCATCATTTGGTCCATCTATTTCTGGTTCTGTAAGTTGATAGAAAACTCCTCCACTAAGTGTTGCAGTTATTGTCACATTTTCATTATATAATGGATCATATTCGTCTGCAGCTTCGTAATTAATTTGTTGTGTTGCAGAATCTATTTGTTCATATGTATCTTCAAAATTTATTTCTTTATAAAACCAATGATTTGTTACACTTGTAATACGAGGCCAATAAACGTTATGTGTTTCATTTAGCAAATCTTTCAATTTTTCTAATTTTTCTATTCGATTTTCATAATAAGCTATTTGAGCATCTATTTCTTCATCTGAATATGTTGTAAAATTTGATAACCCTCTAATTATTCTCCAATTACTTATATTTATGTTACAATTTAATATTTCTGCATCTATTTCTTCAACAGAATTATAGGTTGTATCACCCCAAGTTACTGCAGTATTTGTAACTGTTATTGGTTTCATATCTATATTAACTTTTGTATTAAATTCTTGTTTTGTTGCTATATCGTATGCTAAATCTGGCATCATAGTTGACAAATGGAGTGCTAAAAATAATTCCATAGGTTTACCATATTTAGAAGTCCAGTTAGACATATCAAAATAATAGTCTTCTGTATCCCAGAAAAATATTCCTGAGCCAGATTTTATTCTTAGTGCTTTCTTTTCCGGGTCAATTTCAAATCGATTAACTAGATTATTATAATTATCTACTATATGGTAAATATCCCAAAACTCTTCATCGTCAACATTAATATTGATCATACCTTTAGCAAATTCTTCTTCATCTCCAGTGATTCCACCCCAAGTATTAAGCCAACCTTTAATACTCCATACTGATAAAGTATAAATTGCTTCATTCTGGACTAAATATTGCTGTATATAGTTTCTTCCATTTAGTCCTTTTACATCAGATATAGTAGAGTTTTCTATACCTGTGTCACCTGCTTCATTTTCATTTACTTCATATTTAGCATCAGCAAAACCATACCCTACCACATCATATCCCATATCTTGTATGTACTGAGCAAGTGCCACTTCATCTTCTTTATCGATTGTATAAGAGATATTGTCTCCAGTCATAGCACCGATTAAATTGCTAAGTAATGTTTGTCCAAATTCTTTTAACTTCCCTAATAGCATTCCAGGCATAGATAAAAGGAATTGAAGAATACCAATGATTACTAATATTAGAAATAATGTGGCAATCCCTATACAGATTTGAACAATGTGTGTCCTAATAAAAGTTTTTACGGCATTTTTAGCAGCTTTTACTACCCTATTATTGTTTACTCTTTCTTTTGCCTCTTCTCTTGCTTGTTTACTCTCTTCTTTCTGTTCTTCCAGACTTTTTACTGTTGATTGTTCGTTTTCTTCTTCATCCATTTATCTCACCTGCCTTTCTTCATTTATTGACTCATCTATAAGTATATATTTTTATATTAGGAGTTTTTTCTACGATTATTTACAAATTCTTTAATACTTCCGGTAAACCTATTTACTCTATCTCTAGTCTTTTGAAAAGCTTTTGGTGGAACTCTTCTTTGTTTACCAGTAAAAGTATCTACAATTGTTTGTTCCAAAGCTGCTCTTGAATCGTCTGCCGAAAGCCCTCTATCTTCTAATGCTTGCATTTCTTGCATCAAATGCTGATATAATTTTAATCCATCATCATCATTTTGATCTGGTAAACTAATGCCATCTAACCAATCTTCTATATTCTGTTGAACTTGAGTATTAGTATAACCATGATTTTTTTGATAATCGTCTATGTCTCTAGCGACTTGAGCTTTTCGTTCCTCATCATATCTATTTTGTCTTTTCTTTTCTATGTTTTTATTTATTGCCGTTGATGCCGAAGAGCCTAAGCTATATCCAGCAACACCTGTTTCAAGTTTACCAGTTGATAGTCCTAGTGCAGTTCCAGCAATTTTTAGTCCTCCTGCCACATTAGCCTTTAGTAGTCCTAAAGCAAGACCTCCTACGACTCCCGCTGCTCCACCTGCGGCTGCTCCGCTTGAAGCACCGCTTGACGCAGTACTTCCTGCTGTTCCACCAGCAGCGCCACTTCCCGAAGAACCTCCTGTACCGCCCGGTGTGTCACCTCCTGTGCCGCTTCCTGAAGAACCTCCAGCGCCACCCGGTGTGCTACCTCCTGAACCTCCTCCAGTTTCACCACTATCATTTCCATTATTATTTAATTGTGGTCTTCTTTGATATGAAGATGGACCTTTTGAGGCATTTTTATTTTTAGATCCTCCTTTAAATAAATTTGTACCTTTACTAATTAAAGCTGATGTAACTGCTGCAGCTGCAATTGTTTTGCCCATACTTTCTGATTGGAAACCAAATATCTTTTTAACAATTTCTTCTGCTTGATACATAAACATCAATACGTACACTGCAATAAATACATTGATTAGACTCAAAGAACCTGAACCATGACCAACTAAAAGTTTTAATACTGAAGATGCTAATGATAAGTATATTATACATTGAAATGGTTGAATTAATATATTATATACAAATTCTTTTAGCCAAGTATTTAAGGCTTGTGACTTACCATCCCCCATTTTGTCTATTGAGTATGTAACTGTTATAAGTGGTGATATTATAATTAAAAATGCTATTGTAATCATACGTTTTATATATGCAAAGAAATATACAAAGGACATACCCACTAGCATCATATATGCTATAGAGTTTCCTAAACTCTCTATAAAACCTATATGCCAAACTCCATCCCATAATTCTCCATCGATATCGTCCAGATTTATCGTATCGGATGAAGCTCTTTGTAGCACATTTATAAAAGCATCATTTATATTAATTGTTGCTACTATAATAAATTGTAATACAAATAATAAACACAAACTTGTAGCCCAATCTACAAACATTGTTTTATATTTCGCTTTATCTTCTGCGATAGTCGAAATTGCCATTCTAATTCCTATATAAACTAATATTATTGCAAGTACTACTGCTGCTAAATTTCTAATACTATAATACCATATTGCTACATTATTTCTTATAGCGTTTATAACTGATGCATTATTAGCAGTAGATGGCTCATTAATAAAGAAATTAATATCAGTTAAAGCTATTTTATTAAACAATATATTATATATAGTAATTGGGGCTCCAGTACCAGTAGCACCATCCATAATCCATCGTAATAATTTGCCTATTATAGCTGGCATAATTTTTAATGGATAAAGAAGTATGCCTGCAATACCATCTAGTAACTGTGCAAAAGGGTCTATTGGTTCTTCCGCTGTACCAATAGTAACTGAATTTTTGTAGTCTCTTATTGCATCTATAACTTTATCATAAGAAGAATCTATTGATACATAATTATCAGTAGATAAGCCTCCTGTTAAAACATCTTCTAAGTATTCTACAGTTAGTCCAGTTTCATCCAAAAACTTTTGAACAGCAGCTATTCTATCATCTGCTGTTGTAGCATTATTGCAATCTTGCACTAAAGTATTAAAAGCGGTTCCATAGTTTTCCCTAAACTCTTCGAAAAAACGATTTTGCTCTTCTTGTGACAGATCTCCTACATTTGGGTCGTCATTAACAGATACGCCATCTAATATATTTTGTATATCTTCCTCTGTCGTTTCACTTAAGGTTGCTTTTTTAATTATATCGTCAGCTCTATTAAATATATCTGGATCAATTTGATCTGGATCAATTCCTAGCTGTCCTATCCAAGCATAATATGCAGTATCCTCAGAGGTATCGTGACTAAGATTACCCCATAAATAATCTATTATAGAATCTAAAATTTCTCCTTCTGTTAAACCTGAATTTAAACCTACACCATTACTATCAAATTCCCTTAAGCAACTTGTAACTGTGTCAATTATTTCTTGTGGAGATGGATTTTCCTCAAGGCATACTGTAATCACTTTTTCAAATGAATCATGTGCTTTTTCAAGAGCTTCTGCAAAAAATTCTTGACCTTTTGAAGCTCCATATGATATTCCATTATTAAGTAAAATCATCATTATAACTAAAATACATGCCAGAATCTTTTTTAGTTTTTCTTTTAACATTTTGTCACTCCTTTAATCTTATTTTTTAGTATAACTTATTGAGAATTACTAGTTCTTTATAGCGAATCTATAAATCTATTTTCTTTTACCACTGTGGTTTTTATATCTTTTTGTGCATTTTTGTTTATCTCGTGTAATTCTTCTATTGCTTTTGTTACATTGCCATATCCAAAATCTATTCTTACTTTTCTGCCACTTGTTTCAACTACTTTTTGAATTTTATCTTGTATTTCATGCTTGATTTCTCTTCTGCTAAATTCTAATGATCCAGATGCCTGTTTCTTTTTGTTTATAGCCTCTTGCATAATTTGGTTTGCTCGATCACGTATTTCACTTTCTACCTTACTATAACTGTCTTCTTCATTATCACTTTCTACTTTGCTACTGCTTTCTGCTTTACTATCACTTTCTACCTCACTGTATCTGTTTACTTTGCTATCGCTTTCTGCTTTACTATCACTTTCTACTTTACTATCACTTTGTGATCCACTATCTCCTGATTTATTAGATATATTTAATTCTTGTAGCACTACATCTGTAAATCTATTTACAACATCACCTACATTATTTGTATCGACTTTGTCAAATGTTTCATCTTCTAAAACTTTATCCATAGCTTTTGTCATAAATTCACTTCTTATTTCACTGCCTACTCCCTCATCTTTTATTGCTCCTGAAAATGCTACGGCAAGATCCATCGATCCAAACTCAAATTTTTCTGTTTCTGATTTTTTGGCGTCATACAAACTCTTAGCATCCTTTATCATTCGTGCTCTTATTTGATTTGCCATATTTTGTGAATATTGTTTTTCTATTCCTAATTTTTCAAATACATCTTTTGTCATGTCATTTATTACTAAATCTATATTTTCATCGTTTATATCCACAATTCCTTTTCCAGCAAGCCCCTGTCTTAAAATCATATTTAAATTATCTTGATTAGCAAACTTAATGTAAAATTTAACTTCTTTCTTATATTTTCTAATAGCTTCATCAGAAAATTTTTCAAAGGTTTTGTTAAATTCTCGTTGTATTTCGTCTTCTTTTACTGTTGCCTGCTTCAAATATGAAACTGTTTGTCCAACTTTTTTATTTCCTTTTTTCAAACTTTTATATCTTCCATATCCGCCAAATGATAATGCTTGTTTTACGCCCTCTTTTCCTTTATATTTATTGCCTTTATCGTCTTTTTCGCTAGCCATGCCATGTAGACCTGTTGTTCCTTTTACAAACATATTTAATCCAACCGCTGGATTTACTACTGCCATTGGCAAGCTCATACCAATCATTAGTATACCACCACCTGCTTGTTTTATAAACTTGAATGGAGCAGTATATCTTGCTTTAATTTGTTGTTTTGCTTTTTTTAAATTTCTTTTTGCTACATTTCCCTCTTTTCCTTTTTTCCTTGACATCATCCTAAGTTGTAAATAATAACTATCTTTTCCTCTAGTTATTTTTTTATATGCTGAATTTAAAGTATTGTCAACTTTATCTAGAATATTATTCTTTTTGTCTTTGATATTATTTCTTTTTTCTTCAGAAACATGGTCTCTATATAAATCTCTTGCACTTCTCTTTACTACTCTTGCTCCTTTGACAGCAATATTTTTTGTTGCTCCTGCAGCATCTTTAGCAACTCCTCCTATAAATAAAGCTCCTGCAAATTCTTCTCTTAAATTCTTTTTTGGCTCTGCTATATCTTTTATCAGCTTTGATCTGTCGAAGTGGAATATCCTCATAAATATCTTATCAGCTTTGAATATAAAATTGATAAATACTAATGCGAGGATAAATCCCATTACATTTGTTGTTGCTAAGTTAATAGCTATTTGCATTAATGCAACATATAAAAGTGCATGTATTGATTGCAATAATACATTCATACTAAATTCGTAAGTCCATGTCATAAAGATTTTGCTTCTTTGTCCTTTACCAGCACTATCTATTGCATATTTAACTCCTACTAAAGGTGCTATAATTATTAATATAAGTACTGTAAATAATCTTTTTATGTATACCCATAGAAACATTAAGCTATATATAAATAATACCCAATACATTACTGCAGCTGGCATTCCTACTGAAAATCTAAAATCTTTCGTTCTAGTTCTTATTGTTTCATATATTGGTATGTCTGATGTAGTGTTTTCTCTGCTTATCAAGTTAACTAAAGTATCATTTATATAAAATACAAACATCATAATGAAATGAATAAAAAATACTATAAGTATAGCAGACATCCAATTAATAAGCATCCTTTTATAATTTGCTTTATCGCTTGCAACAGTTGCCATTGCCATTCTTATACCTATATATACTAACACAAATGCTAAGCATATTATTGCAATATTTCTAAAAGATACATACCATGTTGCTATAGATGTCCTTATTCTCATGGCAATGCTTCCCTCTTTTGTGTCAGTAGTATTAAATACATTGACATTTAATACTGGGATTTTATTAAATATAATTTCTTCTATTGTATACATACGTATTTCATCATCTGTATCATCTTGTGTAGTTTGAGAAGTACCATCTTCCCTATTCGTGGATACTGGTGCCTCACTACTGTCTGTTGTTACTACTGCTTTTGATGTACAAGGAGATATTATGATTATCATTGAAATTATTAGTGTTAGCAATATTTTTATGTATCGTTTTATCATAATTACTCCTTTCATATTTCATATTTTTTAGATTAGTTTCCATTTAAATAGTTTAGTGCATTAGTTATTATAGTTTGAACTTTATCTGCTATAAATATTGGTATTGATTTTATAGCGTTAAACATTATTCCTATTATATAATTAAATACTTCGCTTATCTTGTTCATGTAATACCCCCAACTATGACTTCCTGAGACAGATACTGTTGTTGGCATCCCAGAGTATTGAAAGTTTGATGCATTTTCACCTAAATCTATTGAACCAGAGTCAATTGAGCCTGAAGCAACCACGTCAGCTCCGTCTGGTAAGGTTCCAAAATGAACTCCATCTAACGAGATTAACCTTGCAGCATAAGCAAATCGACATGTACTATCTTGACTTTCTCCCCAATTACTATTTACAGTTCTTCTTCCTAAGCCACCATATGAACTTCCATTGCCCCACATATCTACAATTTCGCCATTTCCTATATAAACTGCAACATGCTGTGTACTGCCACCAGTATCATAGTTAACATGATTTACTCCATCATATTCAAAACCGCCATACTCATCTGCTGTTGCTGGATCTATTAGAATGTCACCAGCTATTGCATTATTAACATCAATTACTCTAAAACGTGCATCAAATACTCCTGCTGTTGATAGATAAAATGAATAATCATATTCTAAACCATAAAACCAGTGTATAGCGTAATTAACCCAACCTACACAATCAAATCTATATACTCCTGGTGAAAAATATCCATTTCTTATTGTGACTCTTCTATTATCAGAATAGTCATAAATACATGCATTATGAGGATGATTATTATAGAAATTTATTACTCTTTCAACAAAGCTCTGTCTAGCTTGTTGCAATGCTGTTTCTAAATTTGCACTAGAATTATTATCGTTATCTATTTGTACCTGTGGCACTGCTTTTGTGATACAAGGAGTTATTATGATTATCATTGAAATCATTAGTGTTACTAATATCTTTATGTATTTTTTTATCATAACTTCTCCTTTCTGTTTCGTTTTTTGTATATTGAATTATTATTTTATAAATTGCATTTGTTAGTTTATAGCTATTTGTTTGTTGTCATAATAAATTATATTATTTTCCACTTTATTGACTTTAAATGTATCACTTCCTGATACGATTTCTCTTTTTTCTGTTGTTGAAGCATTGTAAGCATATATACCTTTTCCCTGTACGCTATATATAAAAATTTCTTCATTAAGTTTATATATATTGTTTAGTCCATTATCTTCTAATGTTGAATCTATATTTTGTTTATCAGTAGAATAAAAATCACATCTATTTTCATCTGCATATAAAAATACTGCATACTTTTCAGTTAGTATAGTTTCCGTTTGATCCCATGGTTGTCTGCTTCTTGAGTCATTTTGTATTCTATATACTTCTGCTCTATTTACTAAGTTTTCGTTTAATGACATATTTACATACTTTGGAAGATTTTTATTATTTTTTATATCTGCTACTGTTGTATCATTTGTAATTCTTCCATTGTAGTTATTATAAATTTGTATTGTTCCTCCTATTGCATCATTGAATTGTATCTCTATTCCTCTTAATGGATATTTGATATTTACATATGATGCTTCTGATATATAATCAGAATAGTCAGGCCAAATGTCAGTTAGTTTTGATAAAAATTCTTGTGGATTTTTATCTTCTATGTACTTTGTAACCAATTGTGCAAATTCGTCTTGCTTGTCCGCTTCTTGATTTGGATAAATTGAGATTTCATCTCCTGGGAAGAATATATAAAAATAATCTGTTTTATATCCAATTAATTTTTCTCCTGTCTCTAAATTATTATTGTATGTTGGCGTGCCAAGTACATTTTGTACTTCTTCTAAATTTGCATCTGGCTTTAGATTGTTAACTACTGGCATATTGTATTTGCTTGTAAATACTAGATTATAAACTTTTCCGTTTACTTTTCTTATTTTATATCCTTCATAAAAATAAATGTCATATTTATTTACTATACTATCAATTGTTCCTAAATTTAAGTTTGTTGTTTTCCAATTATTATTTACTATTTGAACTAGTATATTGGAATTTGCTTGTATATGAGTTATGTTTTCTACTAATTCATTGCTCATTGTGTAATTTGACTCCATGTGAGCAAAATAATTGTCGTCGCCATTAACTGTATAAGTTACTCTTCCATCTTCTATAAAATAAACTCTTATGGTAATATCCCTTGTTTCATCTATTACTCTAAAATTTTTATTATCCATTTTAGTAGCCATTCCGCTTATGATGCTGTTATATAAATATTGATTGTTTGCTCCACTTTCTGAAATAGGATCCTCTGGAAATACCAAATTTATATCTTTTTTAAAGTTTTCTTCTGTAGAATTTTTTGTTGATATGTATTGGCAATCATAATATTCTACTAGTTCTTTAATATTTCCAAAATCATTAACAGAGTTTTTTTCTGAGCGTATATTTTTTGTTTTTGATATAATGGCTCCAACTAAAATTAAAATTAAAATAATTACAACTACTGAAATGATTATCGTTTTTTTCTTTTTCATTTTTGCTATCATTCCTCGTATAATAATATTTGGGTTTTATATGATTACCCATAATTTTTTATTAATAATTCCAACATTGTTTGATTTGTTATTAGTGTCGTCTAATTCGTTTAAGCTGAGTACCTTTAAGAGTTGGTCCTTGAAGTCCAAATAGACTTTTAATTATCTTTTCTCCGTTGCTTAATGCTGCAAAAAATACTATAGCTACTAATGGTGCCTGAGCTGATATTTCACTTGCTGTAAACATAAATACTACATAAATACACAAGTGTATTGGTTGCAACAATATGTATCCCAATAGCGTTTTTATCCATACCTGAAATGACTGTGACCTACCATCTCCTATAAAGTCTATAGGGTATAGCATGCAAACAAGCGGAGATATAATCATTAAGAAAAATGTTTCAAGCGATCTTTTTGCATACATTAAGAAAAATTTTAATTGATAATATACTAATGCCCAATACTCAACTACATATAATAGTTTATTTATTCCTTTTTGGGCAACTATGTTGTTCCAACTTTCAACTATTATTATTTTTTCCATATTGGCTTCAGTAGAGTCTTCTGGAATTATATTACTTATAAAATCAGTTATAAGTGAACTAGCATAAAATAGTATTCTAACAATATATTGTACCACAAAAATAAGAATAAAACCAATTAGCCAGCTCATTATCATTTTATTGTAACGTGCTCTTTCAGCTGCTTCTCCTTTAGTGACAGCTAGAGCTAGCCTAATTGCTACATAGATAATTATTAATGCACTTCCTACTATTGCTATGTTTCTTATTGCTATGTACCAAATAGCAACATTTTGTTTTAAGTTATTTACCAATGTTGAATTGGGGTCTCCTACCTTTGTATTAAAAAAGTCTATATCAAATAAATAATATTTGCCAAACAGCATTTCCTGTATAGTGTATACTGAGTATCTTATTCCCCACTCAGATATATAATTTGTATTATCATGCAAAACAATTTGTGACATTATCCAACTACCTATATGGGGAACTATAGTAAGTATTTCTAGCAAAGCAGTTATTATAGCACTGCTATTGTTTGAACCAGTTGGGTCTAGCTCCTCTTCCTTTTGCTCTACTGTGTCCCCGTCTTTTGTCGTAACTGTTCCTGTTCCTTTATCTAAAAAAGAATTAACTGTCTCCTCACCAAGTATTGAAGAACTGCTATCTGTATCAGTCGCAAAAGTAGATGGTATGTATATATTTAATATGATAAGTATTGATAATAATGTTGCAACTATTTTTTTCATTATACTCCCCTAACTTTTTTGGTTTTATTTTGCATTTTGCTCTTTTAATTTATTGATATTTGTTTCAACAAATTCAAGTTCTTTTCTAGTTGGTCTTATTTCAATTATTGCTGTCTGTTCACCAACTTTAAATAGCCCTTGTCCTCTAGCGCATGTTGTTAAGAAAGCTGCTTCTCCATCACTTAATTTAAATACTTCTTTTATGTATTGTATTTCTGATTTATCTTGTGCCAAGAATAATTTGGTATCAGATGAAGTCAAAACAGCTTGAACTTCAGATTTTTCATAGAAGTCTTGAAATCTTTGAGAAACAACTGCTAGTGATACGTTTCTTTTTCTTGCACGTCTTGCCATTTTGTTTAAGAAGTCAACTGCTTCTGGAAATGGTAAAAGCATCCAAGCTTCATCTATAAGTACTCTTTTCATTTCTGCTTTTGATTTATCCTCACTGTTTCTCTTAACATATTTTTCCCATATCCATGTTAGTAATATTTGTTGTGCCAATGGTCTTGCAAATCTTTCTTCTAGTCCTGATATATCTAAGTTGATGAAAGACGTACCCTCCAATAAATCAAAGGTAGATTGACCATCAAAATATGAAAGTTGTCCATTAAGTTCTCTTACATATTGTTGCATTACTTTTATTAAATAGCTATAATGTGATCTATAATCTGGGTTTTGATTTTGGTTAGCATTATTTATTAATCTTCTATACCAAGATCCTATTGTTGGCATTGTTTTTTTCTTTCTTCCCAAATAATCACTTTGGACAGCACTATTTTGGTTTCTTGCATATAAACTATTTACATCATTAGTAATTCCTAAGCCTGCATATTCTTCTGCAACTGATTCTGCAATAATTTGTTTTGTAACTTCGTTTACGTCTTCTGTTCTGGTACTTCCTCTAGCCATGGTTAGTAGTATTTGAGTAACGTCTTCTACTTTATTTTCAACATTTAATGTTACTCTTTCTCTTCCGGTTATTTCATCTTTTGTCATTTCTGGCTCTATATCAAATGGATTGATTATTGTATTAGAGTTAGGAGAAATAACTACATTAAGTCCTCCTAGAGCCTCTGCAACAACTCCATATTCGCCCTCGGCGTCTAGTGCTAATGTCTCTATCCCCATTAGTACTGCTGACCTTGCTATTAATGTTTTTATTGTAACACCTTTACCAGCTCCAGATTTTCCAAAGATAACCATGTTGTAATTGCTTAGGCTTGAACTGAAGTTATCATATAGAATTGGAAGTCCAGTTTGTCTGTTAAATCCTATTGGAATACCATTTTCGTGTCCTACATCTGAGTTGATAAATGGAAATACTGTTCCCATAGATCTACGGTCAAATGTATGTTTCTTGCCTATTTTATCTTCTGCCAAAGGTAAATTGCTTTTAAATGCGTCTTCTTGCATTGCCCATGCTGTTTTCATTCCTGTAAGAGTTTTTGACATTTCTGCTGATAAAAGCTCTGTTTGTCTGTTTAATTCTTCCATGCTATATGCAAAAATAGTACAGATAATTGATGCTTCGTAAAGTTTATCTAAACCACTTGCAATTGCGTCTCTTAATTCTTCTGCTTCTGCTCTTTTTTGCGACAATAGACTTTCACGATTTATATTTCCTCTGTCTGCTGCAACTATTCTTTCTGATTCGAGTTCATTTATTGTTCTATTTAATTCATTTTGAGATTTTGCTTCACTTATTGGATTAATAAATACTGAAACATTTATATCTCCAAAAGTATACATTCCTCTTAATAATTCTGGAAATGTACACATCCTTGGTAATGTCGATACAGTAAGACTTCTTGCATATTTTGTATTATAGGAAACAATTTCTAAGTGGTTTGTGCTTGTTGCATCAATTCCTGAAGGAGCAATTAAATCTTTTATATCCTTTTTATTTTGATCTAAAGTTCCTGTTTCTGTTACAGGATTTATGTTCGTTAACTCTGCTGGTTCAACATTTTTTTTCATATAAAAATTACCTCCTCATTTGTTATACATTCTTTCTTACTATTCTTCTTTTTTTAGGTCTGTCATTAAGTACTTCGTCAACATTTACATTTTTAACTTGGTTTTGTGCATCTACGTACATTTGGTCAGTTAATTCATCTTTATAATCATCTATCATTTCTAAAGCTCTTTGCTTTACTCTTTTTTGTCTTTCTTCTCTTGTTATTTCGTCTGCTCTTATTATACTCCTAGAAGCAAGCCTTGCTGCATCTTCTTCAATTTGTCTTTCAATTCTATTTTTCTTTTCTTGTAATATATCCCTTGCAGTTGAGTATAATCTGTCGTACTCTGAGTTTATAGCATCTCTTAGGGTATATTTTTCAGATGAATCCCTATTATAAGCAACATATAATAATTCTGCTAGTTCTTCAGAATCTAAGACCTTTCCCGATACCTCTGCTGAAGCTAATGCTCTTATTAAAGTTTGAGCCCTTGTATAAAGCTCAGTAAAGGCTATATCATTTACTTCTTCTTTTGAATACTTACTTACATCCCCAAATTCTTCTGTAAAATACGAAAGTACTATATATGTTTTTTGTTGCAATATGTTTTTGCTTTGGCTTATTTGCTGGGTATAATCTTCTATAGATTCTCCGTATTCAAGTATGTTTTCTTTTCTATGTTTTTCAAACAATAATCTTTCTACTACTTCGTTATTTCCCCTAGCTCTTGCCATTTCAATTTGAGAATTAATTTTTATTATATCATCATTAATGTTTACAATTTTCTTTTCATAATCATTTAATATGTTATTTAGATTTAATGTTCTGGTTTGAACATATAATTGAATAGGAAACCTTAGTGAATTTAGAAATTCAATGAATCCAGATTCTACTGCATTTTTTTCATCCTCAGATAATAAATCATAATTAATTCCTTTGCACTGAATTACCATTACATATTGCTTTCTATTTTTTCTAGCAATCATGTTATCTGTAATCTCGTCAAACTCCATGAACTTATATATTGAATTAATCGCTTTACCAGTTCTTGATATTAAGTTAGTATTTTCCTCTTTTGATTGAATTTTTATTTCTTCTTCTGGATTTGGCTTATCTTTCTTTTTCATTTTTACTATTAGCAAAACTGCCACTAATCCAAGTAATACTATAAAAACAAGTATTACCAATAAAATTAAATTTAACATATCTACCGTTGTTGACATCTTTTTTCCTCCTTAGTAATATTTTGATTTTTTATGCATAAATAATTTTAAACTTTTATATAATTGGGCGTGTTTTAACTCTTTTTGTTGTCTTTGTTAAAGTTTAGCATATCTAGTGGTGAGCTTATAGTTGTATAATCTGGCTCTTCTCTTTTTACAGCATATGTATATAGTTTACGATTTTTTTTAAATTTTATATAATTTAAAATTACCTCATCTATTGAATCTCCACCTACATTTTTTGCAAATTGGCTTGTTCCTGCTGATGGAAACTTTATCGTTCCTATTCCATATCCTATTAATGCTAACAAAGCCAGAATAACTATTCCTACTGTTTTGAGTCCAACGATTTGAAATATTATATAAAATAGAAATCCAATTAATCCTCCTACTGCTGTATATATGAGAGATTTCGCGGTAAATATATATAATATCCTACTCTCACCTTTTAACTTGTTATTTGGTATGTAGTAACTTCCCATGATATCCTCCTTTGTTTTAATAATATTATGCGGTTATAGCATTCATCACACTGACTATTACATTAAATATGCCTACTGCGCCATAGACTAAAACTATTGATATAACATAGTAGATCAATTTTTGCTTTAATTGTGCTTTATCATTAGCACCTGCAATCATGTATCTTATACCAAAAATTAGTCCTACAACTACTAATACTATTGTTGCAATTCCTACTAAAACCCTACCTACTGGTAAAAAGGCATTTATTGCGTCTTGAGTTGTTATTGGTTGTCTATCTGTGCCATCTCCGGCCTTGTGAACCTCTATTTAAGAAATCCTGTCCTTGTCTTATCCAGTCTCCAAATGAAACAGTGGTAACTCTATAGTTATCGCTATCTGTGACTGTTTGCATTGTAGTTATTGATTGAGCTTTAGAGATATTTGACATTGATAAAATCGTAATTGCTATTATAATTGTAATTTTTAGTGCATTTTTTATTATTGAAAGTCTCATTTTTCCTCCTACTTGAGCATATAAACCCATTTTTACTTATACAGTATATATTATATAATGTTAAGCCTTATTTTTCAATACTTTAATGTAAATTTAATATATTTGTAATATTATATTGTCTTATTACAAAAATAATTAAAAAAGATAAATTAAAATTTTAAAAAATTTTAATTTATCTTTTTACGTAATATATTTTAAAATAAGTTATTTAGTGCAATACCACCAATTATTCTTATTATGCCTCCAATTGAAAATAGTATGAATGCGCCAATTGCATAACTTACAAGTTCTTTTTTGGCTTCTGCTTTTGCTTCTGGTGCTTTTGCCATAAACTGAACACCTTTGTATACTAGCACAATTACCGCTGCCCCATAGCATAGGTATGATGCTACTCCTATTATTCTACCACCTATTGTATTAAATTTGTCGTCATTACCACTATTGTATATTCCTCCTAATTGTCCAGTGTCTACATCAATGCTTGTAGCGTTTGATATAGTTATTGCTACATTAAGCAATACTATTATCATTAGAATTATAGTAATTATCTTTTTTGTTTTCATATGCAATTTCATTCCTTTCTTACTTTGCTTGCAACGTGTATATCAGTATGAAAAATTAATTTTTCACACTTCTCTCCTTGTGGTTAAATTAATATTTTTATAATTTCTATCTATTAGTATTCATTATACATTTTTTGCTCTTATCTTGCAATAGTTTTATATAAATTTTTACTTTCAGTTTAAGTTTAAAAGTAAATTCCATTTTAATTATAATAATGGAAGTTAAGTTTAAACCGAAATTCCATTTTTATGGA
>CANQJH010000024.1 GCA_947624195.1 uncultured Clostridia bacterium | reverse complement strand
TTATCATTATATTCATATTCGTGAATTTTTACATATATAGTAGGAGATATTTTTTGTGGATTATTACATAAATTTGAGAAATCTTTTTTCATATTTTCTATTGAATTTCTATCAACACCTATAATCTTACGATTATCTGTAACACCTAAAAAAATATGTCCACCATTTCTATTAAGCATTCCACAAATAGTTTCAAAAAGTGATTTTGGCAAATTTGTAGTTGCCTCTTTAAATTCGGTTGTGTAAGTTTCTCCACTTTGTATAATATTTAATAAACTTTCTGATATTTTTTCCACCATTATTATCTTCCCTTTCTGTTATGCATTATATCATATCTATTCTTATTTTTCTATTGTTTTATATAATATTTATATATAGATTAGTTCATTTAATATTATTTCTTCGGCTTGTTGCTTAATTGTATTCATTGTACCAATCCAATATAGCATATCAGTATTTTTCATATCTTCTGTTATATTACTTTTAGCTTTCAAATCATCAATAATCAAATCAATTCTTTTAGTTGCTGTTTCTTGTATTTCTTCTAAATGGTTTATTAGTGTGTTTTCCATAAACATTATTGTATATTCTGCCTTCTTATATTCTTTTAAATAGTTTAATCTCATTCTTCCATATTTATTCAAATGAATTTTCTTTTGCTTTGGTAATACTAAATTTGGAATATAATAATCTCCCTGTCTTTTATATTCTATTCTTGTTTTTTCATCAATAAATCTTTCTTTCAATTCTTTATTTTCCATAATTTTAAATCCTCCATTTTTCTATTATTTATAAATTTTTTATTATAAAATCAAAAAAAGATGAAATGTTATTATTTTTTACAATTCATCTTTCAAATATTTGAAAATTTATGATTTTTGCTAAATTGTTTGTAGGAGGAAACCATTGTTATTACTACTTTTTAATTTTTCGTCATAAGAGAATATGGTTGTTACTACTAATGCAACTAACGTTATACCTTTACTGTTTTTAATGTTCAAAATTCCTTGTTTCTTTTGTTTTTCCATGGTTTCCTCCTATTTTTTATTTATTATTAAATATATAGTTTAATAATAATTTAAAATTACGTCTAATTCAGTGTTCCCATGCTTTTGAGGTAATTTAATAAGATCAAAATTGAAAATTTTTTATCAACATGCTATTGACAAAAATGTAGCAATACCATATACTTGAAATGAAAAAAATTATTATTAAACTATATAAATAATAATAATTTTTTTACTTTAGATAAAAAACTATTCAATTTTTATTAAATAAAAAAATAACTATACCTATGTTTAGATTTAACATAAATACAGTTATTTTTTATATGCTGTGTTTGCTACCAACCAGTAATTAGCCCGTTAGCTAAGAATTGTCTTCTTTATTTTTTCTAGTTCCTCTTGGGTTATTTTCGTATATTTTTTTATTAATTCATCGTCTAAATTATCTGCAATCATCGATTTTACGATTTCTTTAGTTTTTTCAGCTTTTCCTTGTTTTTTGCCACGCTCTTCACCTATTTGCTCACCTTTTGCCTTTATTGCATTTTCATCCCATATCGCTTTTTGTCTTAAAAAGGCTAGTCTTTCCATTTCTTCATCTTCTGTCATCTCTTTAACCTTTACTACCGCTTTCTTAATCTCTTTATTATCTTCCATTATTTGACTTACCTCCTTGGTATTTGGGTCGTCGATAAATAACATCCATTGTGCTTTCTCATTTTTCTTGTCTTTCTCATACATTGCTTTCGCTCTCTTTAAGTTTATTATACGCATTTCAAAGTCATCTGTCAATATTTTTTCTCGCTTTTTCGTCTCTATAATTTTCCAGATTGTTTCCATCTCTTTGAATTCTTCTAGCTCTTCTAACTCAAAATCTATTATTGCTACTAATACTACTTTTTTTATTTTATCATAGTATTCACCTTTTACCATTTGCTTACTGTACAACTTTGAGTAATACCATAATAACCTCTTTATAAAATCACCTTTATCACTTATTTGTATCTCTACATCTACTTTCTCTTTATCATTTATGTCTAATTGTAAATCTAATACTCCTAACTTATCTGTTGGCTTTTTACGTATTAAATCTTTGTCACTGTTTATTGTTATTTTGTTTATTTTTTCTTCTAATAATACTTCTACAAATGATTTTGTTATTTCTTCATTGTCTTTGCTAAACAAACATTGAAATACTATGTCTATCTTTGGTTGTAATAATTTTTTCCCTTTGTCCAATTTTACTTCTTTTTCATTAGTTTTGTTTTTTAAATTTTCTTCAATTTCGGCTTCTTCCATAAATTGTTTCCTCCTAAATATGTATTTTATAGTGTTTTAAGTCTACCATATGGACTTCTTGTAATTAATTTAGATATAACTATTCTGATTTTAATTACTCTTGATTATAATTCATCTTGATTTTAATTAAATTTGATTATAATTCATTTTAATTTTAATTTTAATTTTAATTAAATTTAATTATAAGTCAAATTAATTTTAATGAACTCAGATTATAATTTCTCTTGATTTAATATTTTTGATTATAATTTCTTTTGTTAAAAAAAATTTTATATGCAATTAATTTTATTATCACTCCCTTCATGCTGAATAAGAAAAATAAATATAGGAAATTTCATATTTCATATTGTATGACATTTTTTACCATTTGTCAACAAAAACTTGTCGACAAAATTCGACACGCATAACCATACCGTTAACATAGAGCCAAAGGAGCAACAATGAGCTCGCCAAGTTTAGCGTATCCACACAACAAAAGCAGTTCAGTATGTTGGCTTTTCAACATACCGAACTGCATAAATTGGGGTTCAGCGCCATTCAACCCATATATTTTTAATTACTACATGCTCACATTATATATATTCGATCCCTTTGATGTCTCTGTCAATTGGACTCCAGACTCCAGACAAACTACGGGGCGAACGCCAAGGCCGCGGCCGTTATAGCTGCCGCGGTCCACGCGGCCGTCATAGTAGACACCCATCAAGTAGAGCGTGAAGTAATCGGACGGCGAAGCCAACCAATATCCGCTACAACTTTGGTAACTCTCTGTGTGTGGGAAAAATGTTTTGTAAGTGGTTTTTAATGCTGTATTTTGGTCACTGCTTAGAGTAGAACTTGTTTTTCCATCCATATACATACTGTATCCTGATGTTGTATCATGCTTAACTTTATATCCATAACTACTTGTTTGTGGATCTGGATCAATTGTTACAAATCCATTTGTATCTCCTTCCACTGCTTCATTCCATGCTTCACACCACATCTCAAGAGTTGGTCCTCCTATTACAAAATCTATACATTTTTGCTTGTCTGCACTTGCTGCTGTTTTTATTCCATTCCACGATGTTGTATTTAGTAATTGTGATACTGCTTTTGAGTTATTTTTACTATCATCTAGAGTATATCCCTTATGCATTACTAAGTCTAAATAATTATTTGGTTCTGTTGGTAATGCTAAAAATTCTGTAGGTGTACTTGGCCATCGTACGCAATATGTATCTGAATTGCTATATCTCTCAAATCCATAACTTGTTAACGTTCCACCACTTCCTATTACGTGCCATTGCTGTTCTAATACATCCGCTGGTACATAGTCTGCTGCTATTAAATATATTCTGCCATTTCCCGCATAAAATAATTCCCAGTCATCTGTTGTCACGTCATTTCCATTTGTATTTAATCCTATATCCACGTATTTTCCTTGATACTCGTTTAAGTGACTTCCTACTTCTCCTCCGTCTATTACTACTGGTGGTTTTAGTGATTCGATTATATTTCCTATCTCCTCACTTCCCTTTTGCAATGCATTTTCTTCCTTTCCTGCTTCTTCTTTATATGTCTCTGCGGCTTTCTCTGACATTTTAAATAAGCCATTTTCTCCGTAATGCTATTGTTAGTGTTACCCCTGCTAATATTAGCATTATTATTATTGTTACTACTAATGCTACTAACGTTATACCTTTACTGTTTTTAATGTTCAAAATTCCTTGTTTCTTTTGTTTTTCCATGGTTTCCTCCTATTTTTTATTTATTATTAAATATATAGTTTAATAATAATTTAAAATTACGTCTAATTCAGTGTTCCCATGCTTTTGAGGTAATTTAATAAGATCAAAATTGAAAATTTTTTATCAACATGCTATTGACAAAAATGTAGCAATACCATATACTTGAAATGAAAAAAATTATTATTAAACTATATAAATAATAATAATTTTTTTACTTTAGATAAAAAACTATTCAATTTTTATTAAATAAAAAAATAACTATACCTATGTTTAGATTTAACATAAATACAGTTATTTTTTATATGCTGTGTTTGCTACCAACCAGTAATTAGCCCGTTAGCTAAGAATTGTCTTCTTTATTTTTTCTAGTTCCTCTTGGGTTATTTTCGTATATTTTTTTATTAATTCATCGTCTAAATTATCTGCAATCATCGATTTTACGATTTCTTTAGTTTTTTCAGCTTTTCCTTGTTTTTTGCCACGCTCTTCACCTATTTGCTCTCCTATTTTTTTGCCACGTTCTTCACCTATTTGCTCACCCAACTTTCTTCCTTGTTCTTCTCCTTTTGCTCTTATTGCATTTTCATCCCATATCGCTTTTTGTCTTAAAAAGGCTAGTCTTTCCATTTCTTCATCTTCTGTCATCTCTTTAACCTTTACTACCGCTTTCTTAATCTCTTTATTATCTTCCATTATTTGACTTACCTCCTTAGTATTTGGGTCGTCGATAAATAACATCCATTGTGCTTTCTCATTTTTCTTGTCTTTCTCATACATTGCTTTCGCTCTCTTTAAGTTTATTATACGCATTTCAAAATCGTCTGTCAAGATTTTCTCTCGCTTTTTCGTCTCTATAATTTTCCAGATTGTTTCCATCTCTTTGAATTCTTCTAGCTCTTCTAACTCAAAATCTATTATTGCTACTAATACTACTTTTTTTATTTTATCATAGTATTCACCTTTTACCATTTGCTTACTGTACAACTTTGAGTAATACCATAATAACCTCTTTATAAAATCACCTTTATCACTTATTTGTATCTCTACATCTACTTTCTCTTTATCATTTATGTCTAATTGTAAATCTAATACTCCTAACTTATCTGTTGGCTTTTTTCGACAAAGAATAGAGCTTGTCAAGTTTAGTGCATAAATTTTATTAAAATTTAAGTAAGATAGACAGCATTACTGCTGTCTACCCAAAACTCGATATAACAACAAAGTCTATGATTTTATGATAATTAAAGAGTGCTTACGCACTCTTTAATTCCAATCTAATCTTATCACCAATCATTGCAATGAACTCGCTATTAGTAGGCTTACCCTTATCAGCAGAAATGGTATAGCCAAATATACCTTCTACTGTACTTGGGTCACCTCTTCCCCAAGCCACTTCGATTGCGTGGCGAATTGCACGCTCTACTCTTGATGGAGTAGTGTTAAATTTCTTTGCTATTTCAGGATATAACTCCTTTGTGATTTGATTAATGATATTAATGTTGTTTACAACCATTATTATGGCTTCTCTTAAGAATTGATAACCTTTTATATGAGCAGGTACTCCTACCTCATGAATTATGTTTGTTACCAATGCTTCTAAATTTTCTTTCTCGTCTTTATTAGTATTTACTTGTATGTATTGTGATTTAAGCTCTCTTCCTTCTGCCATGGTTCTTTTTAGTTCTTCTGGGTTGTAATTTTTTATTTCTTTTATTCTGTCTATTAATACAGATATGTCAAAAGGCTTAACTACATAATAATCTGCTCCAAGTGCTATAGCTTTTTGAGTTATTTTGTCCTGTCCTACTGCTGATACCATTATGTAAATTGGTTCTTTTCCTAAAGATATTTTACTTAACTTTTCTAGTACACCTAAACCGTCAAGGTGTGGCATTATTACGTCTAACAATGCAACATCTGGTTTTTGACTGATTATTTGGTCATATGCATCCTCTCCGTCTGTAGCGATTCCTACAACTTCTAATTCTGAATCCTCGTTTAGATAATTTTTAAGAGTATTTCCAAACTCATAATTGTCATCTGCAATTAAAACTTTAATTTTCTCATTTACATTCACTTCAGTTTCCCCCTAAATAAATTTTTTGTTTTGTAAAATTTTACCACTTCATTATATACATTTTTATTTAGGTTTGCAAGTAGTTTTTCTAAATTTTTCCAAGTTTCTTGTAAATGCTTGATTTTACTGCAAAAAATCGCACAAGTTTTTTCGACTTAAATTCTCATTTTTTTATATATTTTCATTTTCTATGTATAATTTCTTCTCTTCTATATATATTTTTTCATCTGAGATTATGCAATTTTGCAGTATTTTTATATTATTTAAGAGTTTTTCTTTATTGGCTTTTGTAGATTCTAATTTTAATTCTATTATATTGTCATATTTGGTATTAATTACATTAACATTTAACTTTTTGCACCAATATAATACATCTTTTTGATTTTCGTAGTCTACATAAATCGTATATCTTATTCCTTCTATTTTATTTACTATCTCGCTACTATCGATAACATCTTGTGTTGCCTTTGTGTATGCTCTTACTAATCCACCAGTTCCAAGCAATATGCCTCCAAAGTATCTAGTTACAACTACTAAAACATTGCTTAATTCTCTTTTCTTTAGGACATCTAGAATTGGCGCGCCAGCAGTTTTGCTAGGCTCTCCGTCATCACTACATTTTTCAAAATTTTCTACAATGTATCCATAGCAATTATGCCTAGCATCATAGTATTTCTTTTTTAATTGTTTTATTTTTTCTTCCGCTTCTTCTTTGCTATTTATTAGGATAGCATTTGCAATAAACTTTGACTTTTTTACAATTATCTCTATGCAATTATCATTTTTTATAGTTTGCATTTTTATATTTATCCTTTCTAAGTCATGACTCATTTAATCCAGCAGTATATCCTGTTGAATACGCTATTTGCAAATTGAATCCCCCTGTGTAGCCATCCACATCAATAACTTCACCTGCAAAAAATAATCCTTTAACTAGCTTTGATTCCATTGTTTTTGGGTTGATTTCTTTAATGTTTATACCGCCTGAGGTGACTATTGCTTCATTTATATTTCCAAAGTCCTCTATTTCTACCTCAAAATTTTTTAGTAGCTTTGCTAAATTTCCTCTTTCTTGTTTAGTAATTTCATTTACTTTTTTGTTTTCGTCTATTTTGCTTAAAGCCACTATAACAGGAATCAATTTTTGTGGTAATAAATCGTTTAGAGAATTTTTAAAGCTTTTATTTTTTTCTTGTTCAAAATCTCTTAAGATTCTTGCATCTAGTTTTTCAAAATCTAATGCTGGCTTGAAATCAATAATTATTTTTACATTGTTCATTTCAGTATTTCTTAAATGTGCTGAACTACTTAAAATTATTGGACCTGATACGCCAAAATGAGTAAATAGCATTTCTCCAAAATCTTCATATATCTTTTTGTTATTTTCTAATAGTTTGATAGATACATTTTTTAAGCTTAATCCTTGGAGCTTGCCACATATATCTTGATACTTGCCTTTTGCTTTTAATGACACCAAAGATGGTCTTATTTTCGTTATTGTGTGTCCTAAATTTTTAGCAATTATGTAACCGTCTCCAGTTGAACCTGTTGCTTGATAACTTGCTCCTCCAGTTGCCAAGATAACCTTATCAGCTTCATAATATCCTTTATTTGTTTTTACACCAATGACTTTTTTGGTTTTCTCTTCTTTCATTGCTTCATTAGCTACTTTTGTTGTTTCAAACATTTCAGCTTTTTCTGCTATTTCAATTTTACTATTCGTTTTCAACTTATTTATTTTTGCATTTGTTGCTACTTTTTCTGTTTTACAATTTTCACCTGACTCACTTGTCACTATTTCTTCTACTTTGCAGTTTGTTTCTATTTTTATGTTATTTTTTCTAAGCAAGTCTAATAAGGCATTTAGTACATCAACTGATTTATCACTTTGAGGGAACACTCTATTTCCCCTTTCAACTTTTGTCGGAATATCTAATAATTCAATAATATCTTTATTATCGAAGTTTTGAAAAGCACTATATAAAAACTTACCATTACCAGGAATGTTTTTTATAAATTCGGATATGTCTATAGCATTTGTTATATTGCATCTGCCCTTTCCTGTTATCAGTAACTTTTTGCCCAAACTATTCATTTTCTCTAATATGGTAACGTCATTACCAGCTTCTTTACTACTAATGGCGGCTAGCATTCCTGCTGGGCCGCCTCCAATTACAATTACTTTCATACAAATTTACTCTTTCTATAAAACCAAAAATAGTTACCTTCGAATAAGCCGCGCAGGGACGCCTAATCAATAATGTTATCAACTGCCCTCATTAGCCCTAGCTTGCCATACTCGTATGTTAGTCCACCTTGCTGAAAAGCCACGTAAGGCTCTCTTAATGGTCCATCGCAACTAAATTCAATTGATGAGCCTTGAGTAAATGCTCCTGCTGCCATTATTACCTGATCGTCGTAGCCAGGCATGTCTCCTGGGATTGGTAAAGAACCAGAATCTATTGGTGAACCCATTTGAATTCCTTGGCAGTATTTTATTAATTTTTCTCTATCTCCAAATTCTATTGTTTGCACTATGTCTGTCCTTGGCTCGTCCCATTTAGGTTGTACCTTATATCCTAAGTTTTCCATTACTTTACTAGTCAATACAGCTGTTTTTAGGCTACTTGCTACTACACTTGGAGCAAAGAATAATCCTTGCAATATTTTTTTATTCATACCAAGTGTTGGTCCTACTTCTTTGCCTTCTCCTGGAAGGGTTAATCTTTCTGCTACAAGATTTATCAAGTCTTTTCTTCCTACTACATATGCACCGTTTGGAGCTATGCCTCCACCTAGATTTTTGATAAGTGAGCCTACTAGTATATCCGCTCCAATGTTGCTTGGCTCTATCTTATTTGTAAATTCTCCGTAGCAGTTATCTATCATAATTATTACGTCTTTGTTTACTTTTTTAATCAATGAAATGGCTTTTTCAATTTTATCAAGTGTTATACTTTTTCTAAGTGCATAACCTCTTGAACGTTGGATTTCTACAACTTTTATCTTTTTGCTAGAAAGTTTTTCCTCAATTCCTGCATAATCGAAATCGTCATTAATCAAGTCTATTTGTTCATATTTTACTCCAAATGACTTTAAAGAACTTGGATTTTCCCTAATTCCAATTACTTCGTCAAGAGTATCATAAGGTTTACCTGAAATACTAAGCAAAGTATCTCCTGGTCTTAATAATCCAAATAGAGTAACATTTAAAGCATGTGAAGCAGATATAAATTGACCTCTAACTAGACTATCTTCCACATTAAATATTTCACTATAAATGTTTTCAATAGCTTCTCTTCCTAAATCATTATATCCATATCCTGTTGTTTCATTGAAATGTACCTCAGATATATTGTTGTTTTGAAAAGCTTGCAACACCTTTAATGTATTGTATTCGCAGATTTCGTTTATTTTTTCAAATTCTGCTTTAACTTCTTTTTCACTTTTATTTACTAATTCTATTACGTCTTTTTTTATATTCATAATTTATACAATTCCTTATTAATCTCCGCTATATACTGGTAATCCTACATTTGAATTAATACTATAATATTCTCCTAAGAAAGTAATATTATTGTATGCAATCTCATATACTGCTTCTTTTACTGAACTACCATCTACATTAAGAACACCCCATTTGCCGTCTTTTTTTACTCCTACAAAGTTTTCGTTTTGTTCTGTTACAAAATCATATTCGCATCTTACTACAATATTGCCTTGTGCATCAACAAATCCCCACTTGCCATTTTGCTTAATTGCATATATTTTATTATTTGGAAATAAATCTTTATAAGTTGTTTCATTTCCATCTAAATCATAATATTTAACATCATTATCTGATAAGATTTTAATGAAATTGTCTTCTTTAATCAATGTAGACATTTCTAAGCCTTGTTTAACTCGTCCATTGCTATCTATTATTGATGTTGTATTATTGTCAATAATTGTTGCTTGAAGGCAATTTGCACCTTCAACTTTTTGAATTGTGCTGTATTCTATTGGAACAACAACTTGTCCGTTTGATTTTATAACGCCGGTTTTTGTTGAGTCTGTTGCGATAAATAAATCATCCTTAAAATACTCTAAATAAGTATAACTCTTTTTTAGTAATACATTATTATTTTTATCTACTATGTTGTAGTTATTGTCTTTGTCGATTATAATGCTATAATTATTTGAAACATTTTCTTTGCTGTAATTTTCTGTTGAAACAGTTCTACCTTCTTTATTGAAAATAACTATGTCTTCTCCTTTATAGGCGTTAATATACTCTCCACCTACTAAAATGGCATCATAATCAATTGGAATTATATTTTTACCTGTTGTGTCATATACGCCGAATTTTGAATCTTTTTCTGTAATTAAAATATTGTTAGTTTTATCATATTTTATTTCTCTATAATCATTTCCTAAAACCTCTTTAGAGTTCTTTACTAAACCATATTTGCCATTTATAGAAGTTATAAAATATAAATTACTTCTATCGCTTATTTCTGTTATTCTATTTACTTCATTGTATATTGGCTCTAGGACAATCTTTCCAATTGTTGTTGCATAACCATATTTATATCCATCATCTGTTTTAACTCTTAATATAAATCCTGATTGAGAATATTTAGTTTCCTCATCATAGTATCCATCAGAAAGTAAGTTATCATATTCCTCTTTTAAAATTTGTACTCCTTTGATGTTAATAACTCCATAATTTCCTTCTTTTTTTACTTTTAGATAGCCCTCTTTATAGTCAACTGTGCTTATCTCTTCATATATAGGTTCGGTTATCTTATTTCCGTCAAAATCCATTATTCCGTAGAAATTTCCCTGTTTGTATGTTAGTACAGTTTTCTCATATGGTACTAAACTTGTTATAGCTCTAAGTGATATGCAATCAACGCTACTATAGTTTGTCCATTTTTGTTCATTATTTTTATCCACTGCTTTCCAAATGTCATTATTTCCATCTATTAAACATATGAACACATCTTTAGCAGGGTTTGGTATTTTGATATTGTCATATTGTGGTTCAATGACTACTGTACCGCTTCTATCAATTACTCCTAATTTGTTATCTTTTTGTAAAACATAATATCGTGCTTCTTCCTCTGTTATTTCCTCTATTTCAAATGCATATCTTGTCTTTTGCGTTAGATTAACGATTACTATAGCTAATACTATAATTAGAATTATTAGAAAAAATGTTATAATTAATTTAATATTACTTTTTTTTGGCATTGGTACTATCTCCTTTATTAATATATACTTATTATAGTACGAAAACATCTTATATGTCAATGATTTATTTGGCACATATGTATCTTAATTTGTTGTCCAAATCTTTAACATAAGTAAATAACTTTAAAACAGCTTCATTTTGATTATACTCTAATAAAACTGAATTTAAACTTGCTTTTTCTATTATTTGGTTAGAAAATACTTTATATGTTTTTATTGTATCATTTACCCTATAAATTATTTCATCTCCTACTTTTAGTTCCTTTAGATTAGCAAAATAGTTGGTATGTTCCCCAAAATTATAAGCAATTAGGGCTATGTTATTTCCTAATATTGAGGTCTCCTTAAAATGCCCAATGTATTCAGCTGAAGGAGTATCTGTTTCCATTTCTTTAATTGGACCTTTTATATTTAAAGATTTGATTTCTAAATTCCAATTTACTATATCTGATAATTCAATTTCACTGTTTGCTTGCGTGTTACTCCTTGTTTCATGGTTTAAATGCGTGTTATTGTTTAACCCTTTAGTTTCATTGTTGTATTTTTGATAGGATTGATTATATTGTCTTGGATAATTTAGAATTAAAACTATCAAGATAAAAATTATTGAAGAAACTAAAAATGATAAAATGTTTACATTTCTTTTATTAAAATTAATCATGTAAACATTTTACCATTTTTTAGCATGTGTGTCAAGTATTAATATCGCAATAAAATTCTACCCCATTTTTATAATTCTTTACACCATACTCATTTTTGTAATTATTCATAATTGCTCTAACTATTGCTAAACCAATACCTGTTCCACCATCATCTCTATTCCTAGAAGTATCTCCTTTATAAAATCTGTTCCAGATTTTATCCTTCATAGCTTCGTCAATTTTATCTCCGGTGTTGTAAACAAATAATCTAATTTTGTTCTGCTTTGTTTTTTCCGTTCTAATAACTATTTTCTTTTCATCCTCTTTTTTCTTGCAATTCTTTATGGCATTTGTCAAATAATTATTTACTACTTGTTCTATGTATTTTGGAGAAGCAAATACTTTTATCTTCTTGGTTTTATCAAAATCAATTGCTATCTTTTTCTCTTTTATTATTTTGGTCTGCCTCCTCAATTCTTCATTTATCAATTCAGTCAAATCAAATTCTTCATCTTCAAACATTTTATCCTCTTGCTCTAGCTTCATAAGCTCTAATAGTTCTTTTACCATTTTATCCATTTTACTAGATTCGTCTATTATAACCTCTGCATAAAATTTCCTAGACTCCTCATCATTATTGACATTTTCTAAAAGACCTTCTGCATATCCCTGTATTAGAGCAATTGGCGTTTTTAATTCATGAGAAACATCTGATATAAATTGCTTTCTCATCTCATCTATTTTAGATTTTTCTTCTATATCTTTTTCTAACTCATTATTATTTTGTCTCAGTTGACCTATTGTCGCTTCCAATTTATCTGACATTGTATTTATATTTTTTCCTAAAGTATTAATTTCATCATCTAAGCTTGTTTCTTGGTATCTTTCACTAAAATCTAACTTAGACATTTTCTTTGTAATATTATTTAATTTAAAAATTCTATTTGTAAATTTTTTAGAAACTACTGAAGCAATTATTCCATAAATAATCGCTATGGCTAGGCCTATTAGCATAAGCGTTCTGTTTGATATTTTAACATATTCCGCTATGGCCGAAACTGGTATTTTTATATATAATGTATAACCATTATCTAAATGTGATATGAGCATCATAAATCTATTACTGTCATTGCTATCCTTAATAACTGTATTATCATCAGAATATATGCTCTTTGTTGTCATACTATTTTCAAGCTTTGTTATACTGTTTGGTAACTCTCTATTCGAACAATACATTATTTCAGAAAACTCATTTAAAATCAAAATTTGTAAATCGTTTTTGGCTTCTATCTGTCTAAGCTCTGAATTAATATTTATTTGAAAAACACTATTGTAATATGTATTTATATCTTTGCTTAACTCCAATGCAGTTTTTGTTTTTGAATATGTAAATAAATATTTCAGCGAAATGCTATTAAAAAGTATAATGATAAAAATTACTAATATAGTTGATATAGATAATATTCCAAATAATCTAAATCTAACTGATTTTACCTTTTCTTCTATTTTCATTATTTTACCTCAAATTTATATCTGATTTTATATTCAATTTATTATTTTACCTCTAACTTATATTTGATTTATTATTTTACTTCAAATTTGTATCCGACGCCTCTCATTGTTTTTATGTATTTACCTTTTTTCCCTAACTTATGTCTAATCTTCTTTATGTGGCTATCAATTGTTCTTGAATCTCCATAATAATCATAATTCCATACATTATTTAAAATTTTATCTCTTGAAAGCGCAACATTTTCATTATCTATCAAATATTTTAATAATTCGTATTCTCTTAGACTAAGCTCAACAATTTTGCCATCAACAGACACAGTTCTACCTTCTGCATTAATTATGATTCCTCCTGAATCCTTAATCTCAGATTTATCTTTTCCTACTCTACTTAAAATCGCCTTAATTCTAGCAACTAAAATTTTAGGGCTAAAAGGTTTCGTTATGTATTCATCAACACCAAGTTCAAATCCAAACAACTCATCTTGTTCCTCACCTCTTGCTGTAAGCATGATAACTGGAACTTTTGAAGACTGTCTAATCTGCCTTAAAACAGACCATCCATCTAGCTTTGGCATCATTACATCTAACAAAATTAAATTAATCTTCTCTCCATTCTCTTCAAAAATTTCAAGAGCTTTTTCCCCATCTTCAGCCTCTAAAACTTTAAAACCCTCTTTTGCCAAAAAGTCTCTTATTAACTTTCTTATTCTCGCTTCATCATCAACAATTAATATAGTCGCGTTTTCCATTTAAAAATTCCTTCTTTCATTTACATTATAATATCACAAAATTCACTATTTTTAAAGCCATTTTAACAGATAATTGTGTAAGTTATGTGAAAATTACGTTACTTTTAAAAAGTATAATTATCAAAAGCATAAATATTGATTCAATCTAAAAGCATAAATATAGGTTATCTTTTCATGCCTTGCTGTCGCAAATTCCATAAGGCCACTAATGGCTGTGCAATTAATGTACTGTATAAAGCATACATAATGCCATTGGGCGCTTGTATGTAATTTGCTTCATTCGACCCTTGCTAGCGCTACGGGTGGTCCCTGCGCGGCTTATTCAAAGATAACCTATATTTATGCTTTTAATTAATTTTAAAAAATATATTTAACTTATAATAAGCTTTTAATTGTAACACATTACTTGATAACTTTAACCGGTTTTGCTATTCTCTTTGTAGACTCCTTTTCAAAATTTTTAACGTATATGTTTTTCCCTGGATATGCCGGCTTAACGCCCTGTGTATCTAAAATGTTCAAAAGTGTCAAGTTAATTTTGTTGCAAAACTCTTTGAAACTCACATAATTAATTATCGTCGTTTCAACGTAAATCTCAATACTAAGAGCCATATCATCTATCTTTATTAGATTTACTCTTATCGAATCTGTGATTATGTCTTCGTTGTACCTCAAAATAAACTTTATTCTATTTGTCAATTTCTCTATAACTGCTTCCTCTGTCTCTAATGGCAAATTAAGTTTAGTTTCGTAAACTCTCTTTTTTATCATACCCCAATTAATAACATTTGAGCTAGTTACTAAATCATTTGGAACTGTCACTATTGTATCCTCTATGGTTCTAATTTTGGTACTCTTTATGGTGATGTCTTCTACTGTTCCGGAAATTTCATTTATATCCACCCAGTCGCCAATCTTAAAAGGTTTGTCTGTAAGAATTGCAAGTCCTGAAATTATCTGTTTTATAAAGTCTTGAGCAGCTAATGCAACTACTGCACCAGTTAATCCTATTCCAGTCGCTAGTCCTCCAATGTCATATCCAAATATTTTCAAAGTCAAATACAGCGAAACTATATACAAAATAATTCTAATAATATTGCTAACAACAGAAGTAAAGAAATTCTTTGAGAATCTATTTTTTGATAATTCCCTTATCTCAACTGCTCCTGCTACAATTCTAGCTATTGACCAAATTATAACCACTTCAAAGCATTTATTGCAAAAAGCATCTTGAACTTCATTTAAATTAAGTATTTTGCTTGCTACGAAGAAGCCTAAAAAACCTAAAAATGTTTTTAAGGCTTTATATACACTTAAATTTTTTATCTCATCTTTTTCATATTTTTTTAAGAATATCTTAAGTACTACATAAGAAACAAAAGGTCCGATTAATAAGATAACTATTACTGAAACTATGGCTATGATTAGATTTATGATTTGTTTTATTTCTATGTTTCTGATAAATTGGGCTATTGCCTGAATTTTATCCATAAGAAATTTCCAAACCTTTCCAATGTAATTATACAATATTTTTTTTTAAATTTCATCTATTTTTATAAAATTTTATGTTATAATTATAAAAAATAACTTATATTCATGTAATTAGTAATATAAAATTATTATTTCTATAATTTATAAATTTATAACAAATGAAAGGAAAAGTTTATGAAAAATAATAACAAAACCATGATGCAATATTTTGAATGGTACTTGCCAAATAACTGTAATTTGTGGCAAAATCTTATCAAAATGGCTCCTCAATTGAAACAAATGGGTATCACTTCATTGTGGCTTCCTCCTGCTTGCAAAGGTGCTGGTGGAATTGATGATACTGGATATGGCGTTTATGATTTGTATGATTTAGGAGAATTTAATCAAAAGGGAACTATACGAACTAAATACGGTACTAAAGACGAATATATTGCAGCCATTAGAGCACTTCAGCTTGAAGATATACAAGTGCTTGCAGATATTGTTTTAAACCATAGAATGGGTGCAGATGAAATGCAAGATATCATTGCATATAAGGTAAATCCAGTTAATAGAAACGAAGTTTTAGGCGACTACCGCACTATTTCAGCATGGACAAAATACAATTTTGAAGGTAGAAATAATAAATATTCTGATTTCAAACTTGACTGGTCGCATTTTACGGCAATTGATTATGATAATCAAGCAAAAGAAAATGGTATATTTAGATTTTATGGAAAACATTTTAGTAATGAAGTTGATAAGGAACTTGGCAATTATGATTACCTAATGGGGTGTGATGTAGATTTTAATAATCTTGATACAGTGGATGACCTAAATTCTTGGGGAAAGTGGTTTTTAGAGCAGACCAATGTTGATGGATTTAGATTAGATGCAGTAAAACATATACGTTCATCTTTTTATAAAAGATGGCTTTCTGATTTAAAAACTTCATTTAATAAGGATTTGTACACAGTTGGAGAGTATTTTAGCTATAATATTGATAGCTTGTTAAATTACTTAGATTACAATGAAGAAGTTGATGCACTTTTTGATGTTCCTCTACACAATCATTTTAAAGAAGCTTCAGAAAGTTCTGGCAATTATGATATGAGCAAAATTTTTGAAGATACTTTAGTCGACAGAAGACCGTCTAAAGCAGTTACCTTTGTTGACAATCATGATACTGAACCTGGTCAGTCGTTAGAATCATGGGTTCAAGAGTGGTTTAAACCTCTTGCTTATAGCATGATTATGTTTAGAGAAAAAGGCGTTCCATGCATATTTTACGGTGATTATTATGGCATACCTGAAAAAAATATTGCCCCAATGAAAGATTTGTTAGATACATTTTTGTTAGTTAGAAAACATATGGCTTATGGAGAGCAACGAGATTATTTAGACCACCACAATATAATTGGTTGGACTAGAGAGGGTGATTATTATCATCAAGACTCTGGTTTAGCGGTAATTTTAAGTGATGGTGAGGGTGGCAGTAAACAAATGAACGTTGGTAAAAATTTGGCTAATACAGTTTTGTATGACTGTACCGGAAATGTAAAAGAGACTGTTTATGTAGATGAAGATGGTAATGGAATATTTTATGTAAATGGTGGTAGCGTATCAGTATGGATAAAAAAAGATAATATGTATAATAGCCTGAAACGTTAAGTTTCAGGCTATTTTTACTATCTATCTCTATCTTCTTTTCTTAATTTTTTATCTTTCTTCTCTATCTTCTTGCTTTCTTTTATTTTTAGCATTTTGCATATTGCTTTGCATTAGTTCATTCATTCTTTTTTGTACAATTTCATATTGTAAACTATTGGCTAATTGTTGTTGATTTGTTTGTGCTTGAACTGGTGTAGGTTGTACTTGTTCTGGCATTGGTTGTGCTTGCTCTGGCATGGTTTGTGATTGATCTGGTGTAGATTGTGCTTGTTCTGGTTGTTGCTGAACTGGTGCTGGCTGTGCTTCATGTGGCATAATAGGATTTACTACTTGTTGTTCTGGGCTTGTAGGTTGTGCATTATTTGCAATTACATCTCCTGTATCAGGATCAATCATTTCTGCCTCTATCTTTTCAGGTTGCATTAATCTTGATTGTTTTCTATTTTCATTCCACATTTTAAATCTTTTTATAAATTGATACCATTTTGGACGTGGTGTTACTGGTTCTTGATTGCTAGAATCTGATTTAGTATCTTTCTCTGCTGGCTGTGTATTATTTTGTGGTTCTGGTTGCACTGGCTCTTGTGGATTTACTACTGGGTCTTGTTGTCCTTGTTCTTGATTACCAGAATTTGAGTTAATGTCTTCCCATTCTGGTTGTGAATTTCTTGGTTCTGCTTGTGCCTGCTCTACTACTTGCTCTGGTTGCATTGGTTCTTGTGGATGTAATTGTGCTTCTAAAGTTACCAATTGACTTCTAACATTGTTTAGGGCTATTTCATTATTTCTCATATCTTTGTTAACGCCTTTTATTTGTTTATTAAGTCCTTTTATATTTCTATTTAATGTAGCATTTACATCTATATTTTCATTAGAGTCAAGTACAGGTTCAGAAGAAACCTCATCAATATCCATCTCTGAAATGCCTATTCCATTTCTTGCTATGTAATCCAATAAATTGCGTTTATTAACATTAAGTTTTTCTTGAAGTTGAGGCATTAAATTTGCCTTTATTTCTTGTGCTCTTGCTTCATTAGCATAAATCACCTTGCCATCAGCTTGTTGTTGTGTCATTGCTTTAAGTTCTGATTCTAAGTCATTCATTTGTTTTCTAGCTGACATTATTCCTTTTAAGTTATTCATTAAAGCAGGATGTTGGGCAACTAATTGTTGTAAATCAACTCGTCTATCTCTTTTACTTTCTAATTCTTTCTTTTCAACATCTAATTTGCTTAATTTTCTTTCATATCTTTTTTCCATTACTTCGCATAAATGCTTTTGCATATTAGGATCGTTTTTGATTTCATTGTATCTATCATCTATCTTATTTCGTATACTAACTGCATTTTCTTTGCATTCTTCAAGTACATTTTTTAAGTTCTCTACAGATTCTTTTTCCTTTGCTATTTCTTGCTCATATTTTTGCTGAGCTTCGCTGTTAGATTCTCTTTTTGCTTCTATAATTTTTCCTTGTAAAATGGTTATATTATCTAAATGATATGTTAACAATTGATCTCTATGTTTTTCGAAATAATCAACTTGTTTTTCTGCCATTTGCAAATCTTGCTGTAATTTTAAATATTCACTATTAATTTGTTCTAAATCCATATTTCCCTCCTTATATTACGAATTTAATACTTCGTCACAATCTTCTATTAAACTGTCTATCCTCGTCAACAAACTATCTACTTCTATTTTTAAATCTGCTAGTTGTTCCATAGATAAACTCTTTAGTGCTTCATCTGATATATCTAAATTTATACCATCCATAAAAAATTCCTCCTTTGTTTTTTTACAAATAAACTATATCATATTTTATGATAACATTTTTTTGTTAATAAGTCTAGTATTTTCGTAATTTTTCAAAAATGTCATATCTTTGTCACATTTGTATCTTACTTAGATTTTTGAGTTTTAATATATCTATTTTTGCAAATTACATAATCAAATTGCAATTAAAGCCTTTATCTTTATGCCTTTTTCTGTAAACATCTTTTCATGCTCAGTTCCTATATTATCTTCGCCATTCCAAAAATTGTCCTCGTTTAATAAATCATAGGTTACCTTTTCAATCTTGTAACCGCTTCTTTCAAAGCTTTTTATCGAATCTTCAAATAAATCATCATCATCTGTTTTGAAAAAAATCTCACCATTTAAAAATTTTTTATATTGCTCTAGTTGCCTTTCGTGAGTTAGTCTTTTTTTATGATGTTTTCCTCTAGGCCATGGATTGCAAAAATTAATATAAATTCTTTTTATCTTATCATCTTCTCCAAATATATCAGAAATTCTTGATATATCATATCTTGTAAGTCTTAGATTTTTTACAACTTTTTGCTTTTCAATCTCATCCTCCACTATCTCAGCATCTGTTGACTTTCTTATTCCATACTCTGCTTCAACACTTCTTTTTGCCATACCTAACATTGCATCTACCAAATCTATTGCAACGTAGTTTATATTTTGATTTTGCTTTGAGACTTTTGCTATGAAATTCCCTTTTCCACATCCTAGTTCTAAATAAATATCTTGCTCTTTTTCAAAAACATTTTTCCACTTATTTTTATAATCTTGTGGATTGTCTATGTAAAATGGGCTAGTTTCTAGTTCTGGTCTTGCCCATGGCTTAAACTTCATCCTCATTGCTATGTTCCCTTTTATAAATCGTATGTTAAAGTTAATACATTGCTAACATACGATTTATCTTATAATTTTATTTTTTCATCAAACTTTGTATATACTCTACTTCGGCATTAAATTTTGGATATATTCTATTTTTTCATCAAACTTTGTATATACTCTACTTCTTCCTCTTGATTTAGTCTCATAAATATAGGCTCGCCTTTTTCAATTACTTTAGCATTTTCAATTAATTTGAATTCTTTTAGTGAATCCCATTTTATGTTTGCTAAGTCGACTCCTATTTGTCTTAAGATTTCGTTAGATGTATTTTCCATAAATGGTCTTATCATTATTGCAATTTGCCTTAAGCTTGCAATTAAATGATACATCGCAGATTTTAATTTTTCGTTTTTTAAATCTTTATCACTTTGGCTTTCCCCTTCAATTTCTTTTGCCAACGCCCAAGGTTGTGTTTCATCAATGTATTTATTTGTTCTTGACACAAAGCTCCATATTGATTGAATCGTATTTGCAATTTCATAATTGTTCATATAATTTTCAAATGTTGTTATTACTTCTGACGCACTCTTTTCTAGTTCTACATCTGCTTCATTTGGAGTTCCATTATACTGTGGAACTACCCCTCCAAAATATTTGTTAACCATTGATACAGTTCTGTTTAACAAATTGCTTAAGTCGTTGCATAAATCAAAATTGTATCTATTAACAAATTCCTCTGGAGTAAATAATCCATCAGTTGAAACTGGTACGTTTCTTAGTAAGAAATATTTTGTTGCATCTAAACCATACCTTTCAATTAGCTGGTCTGGATAAATTACATTTCCCTTTGATTTTGACATTTTGCCGTCTTTCATAGTTATCCAATTGTGAACAAGTATAGTTTTAGGAAGTGGCAAGTCAAGTGCCATCAAGAATATAGGCCAATAAATTAAATGAAATCTTGCTATATCTTTACCTACTATTTGAACATCAGCTGGCCAGTATTTATCAAATAATTCTAAATTATCTGAAGTGTATCCAAGTGCTGTTATATAGTTTGTTAGGGCATCTAGCCAAACATAAATTACATGTTTAGGGTCACTTAATACTTTTATTCCCCAGTCAAAAGAGGTCCTTGTTATGCATAAATCATCAAGTCCAGGCTTAATAAAGTTATTTCTCATCTCATTTTTCATATAACTAGGTTTGATAAAATCTGGGTGAGAATCATAATATTCTACAAGTTTATCAGCATATTTTTTCATATTAAAAAAGTATGCTTCTTCTTTCATCTTTTTGACTTCTCTACCGCAGTCTGGACATTTCCCATCTACAAGCTGAGTTTCTGTAAAATAGCTTTCACATGGTTTACAGTACCATCCTTCATATTCTCCTTTGTAGATATCCCCTTGTTTTAAAAATCTTTCAAATATTTTTTGTACTGCTTTTTCGTGATATTCATCAGTTGTCCTCATGTATTTATCATATTTTATATTCATTACTTTCCAAAGTTCTTTTGCTATTTCTGCTTGCTTATCTACATACTCTTGTGGACTTTGTCCAACCTCTTCTGCTTTGTCTTGTATTTTTTGTCCATGCTCATCAGTACCAGTAAGCATAAAAGTATCATATCCTTGTAAAGTTTTATATCTTTTTATAAAATCAGCTAAAGTTTCAGCATAGGCTGTTCCTATATGATATTTTCCACTTGGATAATATATTGGTGTTGTTAAATAAAATTTTTCCATAACACGTTCCTCTCTTCTTCTCGTTCATAATCCACACTTCAATGATTTATAAAGCAAAACTATGAAAGCACATATAATTTTTTCTTACCATATTTTACATCAAATTATGCATTTTTGCAATAGATAAAGCCAATTAGATAATTCTAATTGACTTTGATTTGACTATATTTTTAGATTTCCATTTGATTTCCTAAAAAATTCGCTGCAATTTGTGCTATTTTTTCTTCCTCTTTTCCAAGCTTCGTTCCTGGTTCTTTTGCTAGTAAAATTACACTTCCTGTGATTTCACTATCTGATATTATTGGAACTATTACTTGGGATTTAAGTTCTTTTTCTTCATTACCCTTTTCAGTAATTAGTATGGCTTGACTGTCGTCATATATAACTGATTCTCTTTTATCCATAATTTTTTCTAAACTAGAACTGATTTTCTGTTCTAATAAATCTTTCTTCTGTGTTCCAGACACTGCAATTACAACATCTTTATCAGTTATAATAGCAATTAAATCTGTTACTTTTGATAAACTTTCTACATACTCTGATGAAAAGCTTGTAATTTCCCCAATTGGAGAATATTTTCTTAATATTATATCCCCATCTTTTTCAGTAAATATTTCTAATGGGCTCCCTTCTTTTATTCTAAGTGTTTTTCTTATTTCCTTTGGAATAACTATTCTTCCTAAATCGTCTATTCTTCTTACTACTCCAGTGGCCTTCATTTTCCCTCCTTGTAAAAAAGTTTTGTTTATAATTTTATTATGACAAAAAAGGGAAAAATTATACATAAAAAAGTTTAAGTTTTCTTTTTATATAAAATTTAAAAGAGCATAAACTCTAACACTTGTAATAATTTTGCAAAATATTTAATATTTTAAGTTTCGGTTTTTTGTAAAAATAAATTTTACGCTAAGTTATAATTGGTAAAATATTATTATTTATGATTGTAT
>CANQJH010000023.1 GCA_947624195.1 uncultured Clostridia bacterium | reverse complement strand
ATTATGCGAAAAAATATAATGAAGATAGTATTTTTAGGTACACCTGATTTTGCTTTAAAATCATTGCAAGCATTATACGAAAATGGCAATGAAATATTAGCAGTAGTAACGAATCAAGACAAGCCAAAAGGTAGGGGAATGAAGCTAATAGTGTCACCTGTTAAAGAGTTTGCTGTTGAAAAAAATATTAGAGTAATGCAACCACTTAAAGTTAGAGATAACACTGAGTTTATAAATGAAATCAAAGATTTAAACCCGGATTTATTATGCGTTGTTGCTTATGGAAAAATATTGCCTAAAGAGTTACTTGATGTACCAAAGTACGGCTCAATTAATGTTCATGGATCGCTTCTACCAAAATACAGAGGAGCAGCCCCTATTCAATGGGCTGTGTTAAATGGAGACAAAGAAACCGGAATAACAACAATGTTTATGGATGAGGGCATGGATACAGGAGACATGATTTTCAAAGAAAAAGTTACAATAGGAGAAGATGAGACAACAGGAGAACTATGGGATAGGCTTGCTGATATCGGCGCTAATCTTTTAGTAAAAACAGTGAACAAAATAGATGAAATAACTAAGGAGATAATGCTAGAAGAAAAAACGCTATCAAACAAGGACGTTGTGCAAGCTCCAAGCGAAGAAGAAAAAAAAGCAATAGACAATGAATCAATGGAACAGTCATGTGAAGAAGTGACAAAGTCTAACAATGAAGCAACGCAAAAACTTAACAAAGCTAAACTGATAGAACAAATAAAAGAAAAAATAGGAGCACAAAAACAAGAAGGTGATTTTACTTTAGCACCAATGCTAAATAAGGAAATGGCTCAAATCGACTGGAACAAAAGTGCACAAGAAATAAAAAATCTTGTTCGCGGACTTAACCCAATAATGGGAGCTTATACTTTTATAGATGGCAAGAAAATTAAAATTTGGAAAGTTAATGCTCTTGAAAATTTGCAAGAAGCGGAAAACAAGCAAGTAGGAGAAATAATCATTGCAGACAGAAAAAGAGGCCTATTTATAAAAACAGGTAACGGCGTTATAGAAGTCTTAGAAGTCCAAGGAGAAAATGGTAAGAAAATGGACATCAAAAGCTTCCTAAACGGCAACCACATTGAGGTAGGAAAAGTTTAAAAAAATTAAAAAAAGACACACTGCGCTGTGTCTTTATTTTTTTAGTGGAACTATTTCAAGAGTACAACCTAAAGCTTCTAATATTTTAAACAATGTATCTGTGTTTGGCAATTGTCTTCCGCTTTCAAATCTTGCTATTGCTGATTGTTTTATTCCAGTTTTTCTGCTTAAATCTTCTTGTGTCATATTTGCTTTTTTTCTTGCCTCAATGGTAGCTTTCAATAGCTTAGTTTCAAAATTAATCCTAGCTTCTTCCTCTGGTGTTAAATCAAGTTCTTCATCAAACTTTTCCCAAGTTTTAAACTTCTCACTCATTTTCTTCACTCCTTTTTTTATAATCCTGAAGCAGTCTTTGAGCCTTGTCAATTTCAGCCTTTGGTGTTTTTTTTGGTTTGTTTCATAAATACACTTAATAATATAAATTTATTATTACACCAACTAGCAAATAATATTCTATCCCTTAATGGTCGTAATTCCCATATTTCTTTTTCCTTAATTCAGTTATATATTGCTCAACTTCACTTTTTCCACTTTTGTCTTTATATAATAATATTTTATACAATTACTTTTGTTCCTCCGTACATTATTATTATAACATTTTTGTTATAATAAATCAATACTAAAATAGAAAAAAATTAGAAAAAAATTACAATCAACAAATTTAATTGCTAATTGTAAATTTTCTACTTATAAATACGCATTAAGCTTATCAATATTATCTCTTTGAAATTTATTAAATTCCTTTAGTAGTTTGGTTGTGCTTTCATCAATATCTAAATCACAATTCAATATTTTTTGAACCTCAATTACGCCCATTAAAGTTCCTTGTATCATCATTTCTGCAATGTGTGATGTTGTCTTATCTCTTAGCAAATTCATTTTAATTCCGTAATAAGACATCATTTTAGAACATAGCGGACTGCTTTCAGGAACCTCACCATATTTTTCAAAATGTTGGTTGACTTGCGCTATAATGTTAGAATATTGAGAATACATCGCAACAAGCATTTTTTTCATTTCTGCGTCATCTATTTTAGGTGTTAGGTAGGATATGCTACTCATACCCATTTGAGCAATTTTGCTTATCTCGTTCAAAACTGCTAAATCAAGGCCGAAACCGTAAGAGTCAAAAGCTGAGTCATCAGGGTCAAAAACGACCTCACAATCTGTAGATTCAGAATTATCGTCATATTCTCCAGAATCAGTGATGTCACTAGATATATCGCTTTCTTTCTCATCATCTTTTGTATCCACATCGATGCTTTCAGAGCTATTTTTGAGAGTTTTATCTTTATCCATGTTAACCTCCAATTAAAACTTATTTTACTCTAGTTTGTCCAAAAATTCGAAAATTATTATTGAATTATGTAAAAATCTACGATATACTACTTACAGAAAAATATACATTAAAATAATTGCAATTTGCGAAGAGTAGAAAGGTAAAAAATGAATTGGTCAAAGGAACAAAAACAGGCAATTGAAAAACGTGGTGCAAATATTCTTGTGTCAGCTTCTGCGGGCTCTGGTAAGACCACTGTTTTAGTTGAGAGGATAATTAATAAAGTTGTTAACCAAAAAATTGATATAGATAAATTATTAGTTGTAACTTTTACTAATGCTGCAGCTAGTGAAATGAGACAAAGATTATTGGATGCTATATACAAAAAAATTGATGAGAACCCTAGTGATGAATATTTGCAAAAACAAATTTTGCTTTTAAATGGGGCTCATATAAGCACAATTCACTCATTTTGTTTGGATGTTATACGAAATAATTTCTTTGAGATAGGTATGCCTGCGAATTTTAGAGTAGCAGATACTGCTGAAATTGAAATAATGAAGCAAGAGGTAATTGAAGATATTTTTGAAAAGAAGTATGAAGAAGAAAATCAAGAATTTCTTAAACTGCTTGAACTATATACTACATATAAAGATGATTCTCCACTTAAACAAATCATACTTGAATTTCATGATTTTATTAAATGTGTCCCTTTCCCAGAAAAATGGCTTAATGAAAAAGTAGAAGCATTTAATATACAAGTAGAAGATTTTGCGAAAACAACTTGGGGAAAGTTACTATTTGAAAAAGCTAAAGAACTGCTTGATGACTGTTTGATAAATCTAAAAACTGCAAAGGAAAAATTAGAAATTAATCAAGAACTTTTACCCTTCTTAACCGTTGTTATGCAAGATATAGATGATATTGAAAAGATAAAAACAGATACTTGGGACGATTTATATAATGGCATATCTACGAAAGTATTTGAGACATGGCCTAGAAAAAGTAAGATGGATGAAGATGCAAAAGAACTTAAGGAGAGAGCGAAGGACAATAGAGATGAGGCTAAAAGAATATTTGATAAAGAGTTAAAAAGCATTATAACTTGTAACTCAAAAGACGGACTAGAAGACATTAATGCAATGTATCCAGTTTTAAAAAGTATAGAAAATATGGTCTTTGAATTTTCCGAAGAATTTACGAAAAGAAAAAGGGAAAAAAATATAGTAGATTTTTCTGATATAGAGCATTTGGCATTAAAGCTCTTGGTAAATGAAGATGGAAGCAAAACTGAAATTGCTGAGAAGTACAATTTTGATGAAGTTGCAATTGATGAGTATCAAGATTCTAACCTAGTTCAAGAAATGATACTAAATAGTGTATCAAATGGAAAAAACATTTTTATGGTTGGAGATGTAAAACAGAGCATATATAGATTCAGACAGGCTAGACCAGATTTGTTTTTGAAAAAATACGAGCAATATCAAAAGGTGGCTCAAGACACTGACGTAGACAAAACAAAACTAAGTTCTCAAGAGACAGAAAATGGTATATACAAAGTAGATATAGATGATTCTGATAAAAAAGATAAAAATAAACAAAATGATGAAAACATAATTAATCAAAATACTAAAATACAATTGTACAATAATTTTAGAAGTAGAAAAAATGTTTTAGATTTAACTAACCAAATCTTTGAAAGCATAATGAGCAAAAAGTTAGGAGAAATGGATTATACTGATGAGGAATATCTTAATTTCTCTGGCTCATTTGAAAATCCTAAAATAGACTGCATAGCAGAGTTAAATATAATAGAAACAGAGGGAAATATAGAAGATGACAATGCACCTAATGACGATGAACAAGAAGTGCTAGAAAAGTCAGTGTTAGAGGCAAGATATGTTGCTAAAAGAATCCATGAATTAATTAAACAAGGATTTAAATATAGGGACATAGCAATTTTATTAAGAAGCACCGCACAAGTAGCTCCTATTTACGAAAAAGAATTAGTAGAGCAGGGGATACCAGTTTATTCTGATACTGCATCGGAATTCTTAGAATCAATTGAAATTAATACAGTTTTGTCTTTGTTAAAAATAATAGATAACCCATTACAAGATATTCCTTTGGTAACTGTGTTAAAATCTCCAATAGGTGGATTTAGTGAAAATGAACTTGTAGATATAAGATTACAAGAAAAAAATGTACCATTTTATAAAGCATTAGTAAAAATGGAAACTAAAAAGGTACAGAAATTTCTAAACATTCTTGAAAATTTAAAAAAAGCAGAAAAAGAACTACCATTAGATGAACTTATATGGAAAATTTATTCAGAGACTGGTTATTATCACTATGTTAGGCTAATGCCAAATGGTAAGCTAAGACAAGCTAATTTAAAAAAGTTATTTGAAAAAGCTAAGGATTATGAACAAATTAGTTTTAAAGGATTATTTAACTTTATTTCATTTATTGAAAAAGTCGCAACACAGTCCAATATACAGGACGCTAAAATTATTGGAGAAAATGATGATGTTGTAAGGATTATGAGCATACATAAAAGCAAAGGGCTGGAGTTTCCAATTGTGTTCTTATGTGGAGTAGATAAAAAAATAAATTTACAAGATATGAAAGAAAAAATCGTGTTTGACCAAGACTTAGGCTTAGGGGTAAACTTAATTGGACAAGGTGCTGAGTATCCAACTTTAAGTAAGGAAGCTATAAAGTTAAAAATGAGAAATGAAGCAATTTCAGAGGATATGAGAGTATTGTATGTTGCTACTACTAGAGCAAAGGAAAAGATAATAATTGTTGCAGCAGATAAAAATATAGAGGAGAGCTTACAAAAGAAAAAGCAGGAGCTTGACAAATACAATAATCATGCAAGCAAAAAGATTAATCCAAAGCTAATTGGCAAATATATAAGATTTTTAGATTGGATCGAATTAGTGTATTTGAATAATCCAGAACTAGAGCTAAAGTTTGAAATAGTGGATAAATCTGATTTGAATTATGATGAAACATTTGAAAAGTTTGATAATAAGGTGAATCTAGATAGCAAAAAAATAGATAAGGAAAAGTATGACAAAATTAATAATTTATTGAATTGGGAATATAAATATAACTCATCAGTGGAAGTACCAAGCAAAACTTCAGTTACAGCATTAAAAGAAGATTTCTTGAAAAACGATTATAAGGAAAATATAGCAAAAAGTGAAGAAAAAGGAGAGCTAACTAAAACAGAGGACAAACAAGATGTAGCAGAAAAAACTTGGGCAAATGAAAGTGCAATTGCAGATTTTAAAAACCAAATTGAATTCCCTGATTTTGCTCAAGAAAAAGACAGTGAGATTAAGGGCGCAAAGCTTGGAACTTTAGTTCATTTGACTTTACAAAATATTGATGCTTCTTACAGCAGTTTTGACGATTTAATTCAAAAACTTAATATAACTCAAGAGGAAAGAGAAGCTTTGATAAAGAATAAATCCATGATAGAGAACTATATCAAATCAGATTTGTTTGAAAGCATAAAGTTAGCTAAAGAGGTTTATAGGGAAACACCATTTTATATGAACATACCATATAAGGAAACAGATGAAAAAGTGTTAGTTCAAGGTATAATTGATATTTATTTTATTGACAAAGATAATCACGTTATTATTGTAGATTACAAAACAGACAGAAATGTAACTGAAAATGATCTAATAAATAGATATAAATTTCAACTGGATTTGTATAAAGAAGCGGTGGAAAAAGCGTTAAATAAAAAAGTAGATAGAACAGTTATATATTCAACTTACTTAAATAAGGCAATTGTAATCCAATAATTGCATAGTAAATATTAAACAAAAATAGGTAAAAACTCGCATAGTAAATACTAAGCAAAAAAGATGTAAAATTCAATATAAAGTTATGAAGTGTAGAGAATTAATAATAATTAAACCTAATAACAATTTGCAAGAAAGGAGACAATGTTAGCATAAAAACTAACGTAAATTATAATAATGAGGATAGACAAATTTTTAAAAGTAGCAAGAATAATAAAACGTAGAACAGTAGCAAATGATGCTGCTGATAATGGCAGAATATCAGTAAATGGCAAAGTTGTTAAACCTAGTTATGAAATTAAGGTGGGAGACGAAGTAGAAATTAGATTTGGAAATAATACTTCCAGATTTAAAATAACAGCTATCCCAAAGGGACAGCATTGCAACAGCAGCGATGTAATTGAATTATTATAAACAAAAATAACTATATTCTATAAAAATGAATATAGTTATTTTTAACTGGTTATATAAATTCATGAGCTATGTAATTATTTATTTTCGTCGTTGAAATCATTATGCATATCTACGTTAATTGTTTTATCTAGAGCTTTTGCCTCTTTTGAGTTTTTAGATTTTTTGTTATCTTTTAATGTTTCTGATAAAGCGCCAAGACTAGCTAAGCTTGAAGTTGCCTCAAATGGAATAAACACTTTATTAGCTTCACCGTTGGCAACATCTTTTAATGTTTCTAAAGATTTTAATTGTACTAAAGTTTCATCTGGGTTAGCTTTCATCATAGCACCATATACCATTTTAACTTCATCAGCTTTAGCTTCAGCTACTTTTCTAATTGCATCTGCATCACCGATAGCTCTTCTTATTTTTGATTCTCTTTCAGCGTCAGCATGAAGAATAGCAGATTCTTTTTCACCTTGAGCTTTTAAAATAGCAGCTTGTCTTTCACCTTCAGCTTGAAGAATAGCAGCTCTTTTATTTCTTTCTGCATTCATCTGTCTTTCCATTGCATCTCTAATATCTGGTGGAGGAGTAATATCTTGAACCTCAACTCTATCTATTGAACATCCCCACTTATTGGTAGCCTCATCAAGTATAGCTCTTAATTTATCATTGATTACATCTCTTGAAGTAAATGTTGAGTCTAAGTCCATCTTACCAACTAAATCTCTCATAGTTGTAACAGCCAAATACTCAATACCCTTCTTTAAGCTTTGAATTTCATAAACAGCCTTTGCTGGGTCAAAAACTTTGTAGAATACAACTGTATTTATTGTAATAGTAACATTATCTTTAGTAATAACCTCTTGAGGAGCTATATCTAAAGTTTGTTGCTTTAAACTAACAATGCTACGAACATGGTCTACAAATGGAATAATTATTGTAAGACCTGCATCAGCAACCTTGTGAAATTTACCAAGCCTTTCAATTATATACACTTCAGATTGTCTAACAATCTTAATACTTAATGCTAAACAGATTATGACTAAAATGGCTAATATTATTAAAAACCACATAATAAACCTCCTAATTAAATAAACTAATATAATTATAACATAAAAATACTAAAAAATAAAGACTTTTTAGTATATTTTGTTGCAAGATTGTACACGTGTCAATGGTGCAAAGCAAATACGATATAAATAATTTTTGACAAACCATCTTTTAATGTTGATTAATTAAAAAAATACCTATATAATATTAAAATAGAAAGAGGGAGAACATGAAAAAAAATAAAAAAATAGTCTTAAGAATTTTATTTGCGGTTTTACTAATTAGCACTTTTGCAATGATTTTTGTGTTTTCGAGCCAAAATGGTGATGAATCAAGCAACGTAAGCCAAGGGTTTATTTATAAAATCATGAATTTATTTATTAAGGATAATCAAGTAATTAATAGCATTGTAGTGTTGATAGAGCCTTTAGTTAGAAAATTAGCACACTTTTCTATTTATGCTTTGGCAGGAATATGGGCAATAGGTTTGTTAGAAACTTATAACATCAAAGATGAGAAAAGGATTGGTATTGGAGCAATGATAGGATTTTTGTATGCTTGTTCTGATGAATTTCATCAAAGTTTTATTGGAGAAAGGTCAGCTTCTCCATTGGACGTAGTCATTGACACACTTGGATTTTTGGTAGGTCTTACAGTAATTATGCTAATAATAAACATAATAAATTATTATAAAAAAAACAAAATATAGTTGTCTTCGAATAAGCCGCGCAGGGACCACCCGTAGCATTAATATTACAAAAATATTACAATAATATTAAATTATAGCAACAATTAAAATTATTATTGATTAAAACCTATAAATGTAATAAAATTACATATGATTTTAAATATTAAATTAGGAGGAATATAATTATGGCAACAATGAATCCGTTAGAGAAAAAGGCACGCTCGTCATTTATAAAAGGTCTAGTAGTTGCAGGACTTATTGGAGTATTGGTAGCAGCAACTTTGGGATATTTCTTGTATAAAATGAATGCAGACGAACAAGCTAGAATTGCGTCCCAAAGAGATGTATTAATCTTGAAACAAGAGGTTAAATCTGGAGAAGAAGTTACATTGGACATGCTAACAACTGAAAAAGCTAATGTAGAGGTAGCAACAGTAGGAGCATTATCAATGGCAAGCTTTTTGGAGATGTCACAAGCAACTGATTCTGCAGGAAATTTACTTGCAATTAAGGTAATAGCTAAAATTGATATACCAGCTAAAAGTATAATAACATCTGATATGATTTCTGCTGAAGATGATGCAGTTACAAATGACTTGAGAGAGCAGGAATACAATATGATTCTGTTACCCACAGCATTAGAAGAAGGAGATACAATAGACATTAGACTTAAATTACCTTCTGGTGAAGACTATATTGTACTTCCAAAAAAGAAAGTTAAAATGTCTGATTTGGGAGAAAATTATTCGGCTCAAACAATTTTGCTAAATGTTAGAGAAGATGAGTTATTGGTAATGAGTGCAGCAATTGTTGATGCATATCAAATAGCTGGAAGCCAATTATATGCAAATACATATACAGAACCAGGATTACAAGCGGCAGCAACAGCAACATATGTTCCTTCTTATGAAACAATACAGTTAATTAATACAGATCCAAATATTGTTACAACAGCAAGAAACGCCTTAGTAAGCAGGTATAATGAAACATACAATAGTTATAGAAACGGCATTTCAAGTGCATTAGGAGCATTAGATGACGCAACAAGACAAGGTGCAATTGAATCAGGAGTAAGTACATCTACAGCAACGCAACAATCTGAAAGAAGAACATACTTAGAATCAATGTATGGAGTGGAATATTAGTCAGAAAGGATTGATTAAAATTGGAACAAATAGGATTTATTGGCTCATATGACAAAAAGGATTTATTACTAAATGTTGCAAAAGTTCTAAGTAATTTAAATAAAAGTACTTTAATAGTTGATGCAACTACCTTTCAAAGATTAAGATACGTTGTTCCAAGGATAAGTAATGCACAGGGAAATACTTATGTTAGTGAATATCTAGATATAGATGTAGCACTTGGATTTATGAATCTTAATGGAATTATGCAATATTTAGGACATAATCTAAATTATGACTTTATACTAATAGATACAGATAATATACAGACATTAAATTCATTTATGGTTCCTACACTTGCTAAGAACTTCTTTGTTACATCATATGATGAGTACGAATTGCAAAGAGGATTAGAAGTATTTAGGATGATGCAGAGACCTATGGAGATTTACAAAGTTATTTATTCAGCTGATATATCAACAAAAGAAGACGAATATTTAAATCATTTACTTGAAAATTGCAATATTTCTTGGAAAAATGAAAAAATACAGTTTGCAGATACTACTCAGGATAAAAAGGCAACTTTGGAAAATCAGCTTGTAAGGCAAATTTCTTTAAAAAAACATTCTTCAATATACAAAGACAGTTTGGAATACTTGGTTTCGATAATAGCGGGAGATCAAATGAGCCAAATTGAAATAAAGAAAGTAATCAAAAGAATCTAGATCATTCCTCAGCATTGCAGCTTCGAGAATTTACGAAGTAAATCGTTGAAGTGCCTATTCTGAGCGAAGCGAAGAAAGGAAATTATTGATATGTCAGTTATAACATTCATAACTAAAGGCAGAAAAGAAAGTGGACAAACACTTTCTATTGCTGCAATTGCTTCTATAATGGCAATTGAGCATAATTATAGAATATTAATAATGTCTACAGATTTTAATGATAATACTATGGAGCAATGTTTTTTTAGTTCAAATTCAAGTAGAGGAATTAAAGGAATTTTTACAAAAAGTCTAAATGCAGATATCTCTAATGGACTTGAAGGTTTGATTAGAATATTTGCAAGCAATAGGGTAGATGAAGAATCAATTAAAAGTTATACTAAACCTATTTTAAGAAATAGATTAGATATGTTACAAGCACCAAAAACAGTTGATTACAAAGAATATTGCAATTTATCAGTATATTTTTCTCAAATAGCTGATTATGCAAATTCATCATATGATATGGTACTTGTTGATCTTTCAAACAAAGTACCTCCTGAAAATCAAAAGAAAGTAATGGATTTATCTTCACTAATTGTAGTGGGATTAAATCAAAACCAAAATTCTATGGTAGAATTTGAAACATTAAAAGAGCAGGATGAATTTTTTAAAAGAAATAATGTATTGTTATCTATAGGAAAATACAATATGAATTCAAGATATACAGCTAAAAATATAGGTAGATACTTAAAAGAAAGAAATGTTCCAATAGTTATACCATACAACATATTTTTTGCAGACTCATGCTCAGAGGGGAAGATAATTGATTATCTTTTATCACTACAAATATTAACATCGAGAAAAGACAGAGATGGATATTTCTATGATCAAGTACAAAAAACAGTAGAAAGAATAGATTATTTAAGACAAGCACAAGACTTTGGATTAAACAATTAAAACCAATGAAATAAGACCTCAAAATTATGACTTTAAATATCTTTGAAGTTTTGATTATGAGTGAGGAAGGGAGCATAAAATGTTTTTTAACATTATAATTATCATTGCAATTGTTGTAGTAGCTTTTGTATTGATACGAAATAATTTAAAAAAGAAGCAAAACACCAATGTAGAAGAACAAGTTGTTGTTGATGACAAAACTTATACTTTAGAGATGATGATAAACTATATAAAGAAAAGACTTGATGAAATAACTAAAGTAAATCTTTATGACTTGGGACTTTCTGAAGAAGAACTAAAAAGAAGAAAAGCAAAAAAATACGAATTGAAGAAAGCTCTTAAAGGATGTACATATGGTGATGTTAATGATAAAAAATATGTAAAAGAACTAATTTATGATTTATTAGTAAAAGAGTATGGGATTGATGAAACCAATGTATCAAAAGCTATCCCATTTGATGTACCATCTCTTTTAACACCTCAAGATAAATTTGATATTATAATACATATGTATAAAAAAGACTTTGGATATGAAGCTTTAACACAGCTAATCAAGAAATATAATTTAGCTGAGCTTAAATATACAGCAGGAGACGCAAAACCTTCATATGTTATTACTCCAGAGGAAATAAGCGATATATACGAGAAAGAAAACTTTAATTTGACATTTGATGACAAGGTAATGGTTATAGTACAAAGAATATACCAAAGATACAAAGGATACAGCTCTATAGATGAAGTAAGAGATATGAACATAGATGGTGTATCAGGTGGTGTATCAGGACTTCCAGAAAGCTTCTTAAGCCAGGTTGCCCAAACAGATAGCGGATACCTAAATCAAGTTATGGATCACAAAGTACCACGTGCTTGTGACAGTATATGGATTTTCTTCCAAGGTAAATCAATTAGACTAGCATTCCTATCATTTGGAACAGAGGCAGAACTAAAAAGAGTATGTCAAAATATATACAAATACAATAACCCTGGACAACTTTCAGATACAAATGGTTACAAAATAAATGAAATGAAAGACGGCTCTCGTGTAGTTGTTGTTAGACCATCATTCTCAGAAACATGGGCATTTTTCGTAAGAAAATTCGATGTTAAGAGAGCAACACTAGAACAATTAATAACACTACCAGGAAAAGAAGATGTAATAGATTTACTAAAATTCTTAGTAAGAGGTTCAAGAATTATATCAGTTACAGGTGAGCAAGGTTCTGGTAAAACAACATTACTTATGGGTATGATAGAAAACATATATGAAACAATGAACATCCGTGTTCAGGAAACTGCATTCGAGCTTCACTTAAGAAAAATATATCCAACAAGAAACATATTATCATTTAGAGAAACAGATACAATTACAGGACAGCAAGGTCTAGACGTACAGAAAAAGACCGATGGTTCTGTTAACATCATAGGTGAGGTTGCAACAGACCCAGTTGCATCATGGATGATACAAGCTGCACAGGTTGCTTCAAAGTTTACACTATTTACTCACCACGCAAAAACATTTCCAAACTTAGTCACTGCATTAAGAAATTCAATGCTTAGAAACGGTGATTTCTCAAATGAAATTGTCGCAGAAGAGCAAGTTGTACAAGTACTTAATTTTGATGTACACATGGTAAAAGACTTCAAAGGTAGAAGATACATTGAAAGAATAACAGAATGTATACCAGTGGAAGATGTAAATGATTACACTTATGAACATCAAAAAGAAAAATCATTAGAAGGAAAATTCGAAAAATTTGTTGATAATACAACTAGATTTTACACTAAAGAAACAAACAAAGAATTGTATAAATATATAAATATAGTAGAATATCAAGATGGAAATCTTGTAATTACAAATAAAATATCAGATAAAAATTTACAAGAAATGTATATAAACATGGATGACACAGACGCAGCCGCATTTTCGGAATTTGTAAACAAAAAATGGGGAGTTAGATTTAGTGAAATAGGTGAAGTTATTAAATAAAAAAGGGAGGTGAGTCTTTAAAAAGATGGAATTTCTATTGATAATAATGGGTATAGTTCTAGTATTGTTCCTAGTTATAGTGGTATTATACCTTAGACTTAGAAATAAGATGAAAAACAATGATGTACTAAGAATAGAAAAACTAAGAAAAGACACTGAAAGAAAAGGCTTTTCTAAAGATGTTTTTTATCAAAAACTATATATTAGATTTTTAAAGACTCCATTTATCAAAAGATACTTATTAAAAATAAGACGAAGAATAGAGATAAATAATATAGATGATGAATTTAAAACTAGAAATGATTCAGCTAAAATAATATTTAAAGCACTTTTAATTATTATCCCTCTAACAATATTAGTAATAGTCATAACAAATAAAAACTTACTTTTAATGAGTATTATATTGATTTTTGAATTATTTATAGTAGATTCATTTACTGATGGTATGGTGGATAAATTAGATAATAATTTATTAACACAACAAATTAATTTCTTCGCTGCAATAAGACACTCATATCATGAAACAAACATGGTTGGAGAAGCAATTTATGCAACGGCACAAGATACAGAAGATATCGAAATTTCTAGACAGGCTGAAAAAATATATGAAATATTAAACTCACAAGATCCAGAAACAGAACTTGAAAAGTATTATGATATTGCACCAAATAATTACATAAAAGAATTTGCTGGAATATCATATTTAACTCAAGAATTTGGTGATAGAAAAGTTGATGGAACATCATTATATTTAAAAAACTTAGAGAATATAACTCAAGAGATGCAAATTGAAATATTGAAAAGAGATAAGCTTAACTATACATTTCAAAGTTTATCAGTAATTTCAATTGTACCAATGCTACTTCTAGAACCATTAAAAAGTTGGGCAGTATCAAACTTTTCATTTACAAAAAACTTTTATTTAGGAAAACAAGGCTTAATAGTACAAGTTTTAATAATGCTTGCAACTTTTATATGTTACATATTAATTAGAAAATTAAAGGATAATGGAGCGGTAAAAAGGATACAAGATGAACAAAATCCATGGCAAGAAAAATTGTATCGTAAACCAATTATAAAAAAATTTGTAGATCAGTTCATGCCTAAGGAAAATACAAAAGATTACAGAAAATTAAAAAAGCTTTTAAAAGATGCTGCTTCAAAAATGAGATTAGAGTGGTTATATGTTAATAGGCTGACTATTTGTGCAACAACATTTGTTGCTTCCATAATATTTTTTATTGCATTACACGCAATAGAGGTAGACTACATATACACGCAACCGACAGCTGATTATGATTTGATAGGAGAAATGTCAACAGCTGAGACAAATAGAGCCATGGAAACAACACTAAAGCATAATGCAATTTTAGATCAATTAAGAGGACATACAAAAGCTACATTAGATGATGTAATAAATGTAATGAAAAAATCTCGTGAATACAGAGATGCAACAGATGATGAAATAAATTCAAATGCTACAAAAATATTAAAAAAATTACAAACAATTAACTCTGAATATTTACAGTGGTTTGAGGTTTTAATGGGTATGATGTTTGCACTAATTGGATATGCATCACCAATACTGCTTTTGAAATTCCAAGTTAAAATGAGACAGCTAGAAATGGAAGATGAAGTAATGCAATTCCAAACTATTATCATGATGCTTATGAGACTTGAAAGAGTTGATGTTGAAATGATACTAGAGTGGCTTGGTAGATATGCAGATATCTTCTTAGAACCAATTAATAGATGTTTAAATAACTATGAAAGTGGTGCATGGCAAGCACTAGAAGAAATGAAGGAAGACGTTACATATGAGCCATTTATTCGAATTATAGAAAACTTACAAACAGCAGTAGAAAAAGTACCAATTATAGAAGCATTTGATGAACTTGATGCTGATAGAGATTACTACAGAGATAAGAGAAAAGAATCAAATAATAGATTAATATCAAGAAAAGGATTGATTGGCAAGATTATAGGATTTACGCCAATGGTAGCAGTATTTGTTGGATACTTAGTTGTTCCACTTGTACTAATCGGTATGACAAGTATGTCATCATCATTTGAATCATTATCATCAATGTCATCTTAAAGTGAAAGGATAAATATTAATGGAAAATGCATCTAAAGCGCTCATTATAGCAGGTGGAATGTTAATCGCCATATTGGTTGTCTCATTATTAGTAATGGGGTGGAACAGAATAACGGACTATAATCGCAAGCAGGATGAAATTGAAACTCTTGAGCAAATTACAAAATTTAATAAAGAGTTTGAATCATATAATAAAAAAATTGTCTATGGATATGAGATTGTATCATTATATAATTTAATTGATGATACAAATACTAGATTTAGAGAAGAAGATGGGTATAAACCAATAGAGGGATATATACAACTGCTTAAAGACACAACAGTATCAGATCAATTATCAGATGAAGACAAGTGGAGTAAGAATTATAATTCCTTAGCAGATTTTTTTGCAAAAGTATATAATAAAGCATTAGAAGGAGGACAAACGGATTTCGCTAAAATCTTTAAAGAATCTTACTTCCAATGCACAAGAGTTGATTATGATGGCACAGCAGAAAGTGATGGAAATGCTTCTGACAGTGGTAAAGGATTAGGAAGAATACAAAAAATGTATTTTATTCAAATTACAAAAAGTTAATAGTTGAAGCATTTAGTTAAAAAATTGTGTCCATTTCGCAAAATGAGTGTAGCGAAGGCGAGAAAGGAAAGTTAAGTATAAATGGAAAACGCTTCAAAAGCTCTAATTATAGCAGGAGAAGTTTTAGTAGCGGTATTAGTAATCACATTAATGGTTTCAATGTTTGTTGCATTCAGTAATTTTTCATCTAATATGCATGAAAGATTATCAAATGAACAAATAGGTAAATTTAATGGTAAATTTACTATATATGACGGTAGAATAAATATCACTGCACAAGACATAGTTACTACAATTAACTTTGCAAAGCAAGCAAATGATGCAAGGGAATTATATTATGATACAAGGACATCATCAGATTATTATACTACAGTTTTTATAGATGGGAAAGATGTATTTAATAGTAGTTCATTTGTAAATAATCAAGATAAGTATGATAATGAATTACCACAAATCCTTAGTAAATTTTTGAATGATGATAATGCAAATTATCCAAGTTATAAGAATAACACAGTATACTTTAGTTGCAACGCCAGCAATATAAAAAAACATAACGATGAGATAACATTTGACTATGTAGATAAAAAGTCAACTGATCCTAGCAATGATGTACATATTAATGAAAAAACTGGACTTGTGGATAAAATTCATTTTCATACAGTAGATCCAAGTAAAGTTAATATTATAAACAAATGATAAATATTACATTAGATAAATATAAAAAATATAAAATTGTTAATAAAAAATATTGCATAAAAAAATATATAATGATATAATGTAAAGGAAATTTATGAAAAAAGTAGCGATTTTTATAGTTTCTATCATAGTGATTATTTGCTTATTTTGGTACGCATATTACCAATACAAAGCCAAAAAAAGTGATATAGAAACAAATAATTTACAATATGAAGAGTTATATGAAAAAGAAATTACTGGAAGTAATTTAGCAACGATAATAAATAAAACTCTTGATAATAATTCAAAAAATAACATAAAAAAGGATGAAAATGGAGAATATATAGAAAATGAAGATAATTCTATAAAGATTAACATAAAATTTAAAGATAGTGACAAGATATATCCTATAGAATCTATCTATTCAAGCCAAATGTCAGAATTTATACGACTATATGGACAAGCTAGTTTCAAATGCACTAAGCTAGAATATCATAAATCAACTAAGTTTATCAAATATCTATATTTCGAAGAAATTTAACAAAAGTTTTTAAGATTGTCTTTTAAGACAACTTTATAATAAATTTATAATAATCAAAGGAGGAAATTTTAAATGGAAAATGCATCAAAAGCACTAATTATAGCAGGAGCGATACTTATATCAATTTTAATTATAGGATTGGGAGTATATTTTTATAATGTGGCAGCAAATGCAGGTAAAACTCAAAGTCTTGATCCACAAGTAGCAGAAGCTCATAATCAACAATTTACTTCATACTTTGGAGATAGAAAATCTTCAACAGATGTAAAGAATTTAATGTCTTTAGTTCGTAGTAACAATATTACTGGAAACACAGCAGCGGAAACACAAAATATTACGATACTATTCAAAGGGGGCAATGTCTCAGCTTTAGCTATAACATCACCTGCATCAGTTCAAAGCCAAGTTAAACCAGGAAAAACATATTGGATAGGTGTAAAGAATGATGATGCTGCATCTGATGATTCACAAAATGTAACTTTAAATGAAAATGCTGAAAAAACAGCTGCATACTATTCAAATGGATATCTAAGAGTTATTACTATTACTGAAAACGCAGGTAAATAAAAATCCTTATTTGAGGAGCATACAATATGGAAAATGCAGTAGATGCACTAAAAATGGCAGCCTCAGTTTTAGTTTTTGTTGTTGCTTTATCAGTTGCAATTTTTGCTTTTACTAAAGCGAAACAAGCTGCCACTGCTGTTTTATCAGAGTCAGATTTAGAATATTACAACACAGATAATATAAAAGTAACGGAGAATAGAATAGTTGGGATTGAAACAATAATACCAACTTTATATTCATATTATAAAGAAGGATATACTGTTCTTTTCTATGATGGAAGAAATGCTTTTGACAGTAGTACACAAGAATTACGAAATGGCGATACTATCACACCGCTTACATTATATTATTCTGAAGCACTTCCTTCTAAGTTGGTATTATCTAAACTTTTAAGTACAATAGATAAAAGAAACGAAGTTACATATAATGGAGCAAATTATTCAAGAGCAATCTATGGATTTGATATAGATGATGAAGATACAAGACAAGAACCTTGGCTCAGTGATGAATTTCATGCAAAAGAATTCATGAAAAGTTTTATTAACAATTTTAGTGGCGATTTAGCTCCTAAATATGATATGTCAAGGGCATCATTTAGTGGAAGCCCAACCAATAGAAAATCAAACAATAAACTAGAAATGAATTTTAATATACGAGAATCTAATTCTTTGCTAGATGCCTTAGGGACAAGTGTACCAAGCTTGTCAATGGCAACAGATGCTAGATTTATAGAAAGAATAGGTACTTATAATGAAACATCAGAAGAATACCGAGATGATGAAAATAATTTATATGTAAATTCAAGCATTGATAGTTCAGTTATAACATTTTCAAATGGTGAAACTATCCAAAATGAAGAAGGTGTACAAAAGAGAGTTATCCAATATATTTTTATAGGAAATAAATAAATTATAATAATATTTTAAGAATTATTAGGAGGTTTATATGAGTGATACAGTAATGACAGTTGTAGCAATTGGATTAGCAGCAATACTAATGTTTATATTTCCTTTAATGTCTACAGCAAATAGAAGTGATGATATATCACAACAACTTGCACAATCAGCAGTAACGGATGCTGTCGACCAAATAAGGTCAACAGGCAGATTGACAATGGATGATTATGAAGGGCTATATAACGAATTAATAGCAACAGGAAACTCTTTTGAAATAGAAATTACAGTAAGCGTTTTAGATGAAAATTCAAAAAAGAAAACAACACAAACATCTCCAATTAAAGTAGGAGAGAATTATTCATATACTGAATATACATCACAAATAATGGATGAATTAAATACTAAAGGTATATACAAATTAAAACAAGGAGATATTGTAACAATAACTGTTCGCAATACTAATAAGACCATTTCACAAATACTTAAAAACTTTATGTTTAGAGTTACTGGAAATGGAAATTATGAGATAATGGCTCAAGATTCTGGTATGTGTAATGTAAATGGGTAGTAAAAATTATATATGTATATAAAAAAGACATCAAAACTATTTATAAATCTAAGTAGATAATTATTTGAATAAGGATAAAATTAATAAAAGATGGTTATCATAAAGATAGCCATTTTTTGCATGAAAGGACAAATTTATGAAACATAAAATAAGTAAAAAACTTTTATTAATTTTAACACTAATATTATTTATTAATTACACATGGGTTTTAAGTGTAAATAGTAGAGAATATTATCAATATGTAAGCAGTAATGTAACAAGGACAGTTAATCCGATAGGGAGAACAATAGGTCTTAAATTATATACTGATGGGGTTTTAGTTGTAGGTATGTCTGAGGTTGAAGGAATTGATGGACAGAAGTATAAACCATATGAAAATTCTATGATAGAGGAAGGGGATATGATAAAGTCTATCAATGGTAGTACAATATCCAATACAGAAGAACTGGTAAATCTAATAAACCAAAGTAATGGTGAAGCTATATCAATAAGATATCAAAGAGAATCAGAAGAAATTTATACAACCATTATCCCAGTAAAAGTAGCTGATGGAACATATATGATAGGGCTCTGGGTAAGAGATGCAGCAGCAGGAATAGGAACCTTGACCTATTATGAAGAAGCTACTAAAACCTTTGCAGCTTTAGGCCATGGAATAAATGATGTTGATACAACTAAGTTATTAAATATTTCAAATGGAGAACTTGTAACAAGCCAGATTGTTTCTATTGTAAAAGGTCAAAAGGGCAAGCCAGGTGAAATAAGAGGGATAATCGACAAAGGCGAAGTAATAGGAAACATTGAGGTAAATTCTAGCATAGGCGTTTATGGATACGTGACAAATTTTGATTTCATTGATAAAGTAAAACTGCCAGAAGTGCCTGTTGCAGGACGAAATGAGATAAAGGAAGGCAAGGCGACAATAATCTGTCAGCTTACAAATGAAGATAAAGTTGAAGAATACGAGATAGAAATAAAAAGGATTTATAGGACAAATTATAAAGATAACAAAAGCATGATGATAAAGATTACTGATGATAAGCTGATAGACAAAACAGGGGGAATAATACCTGGTATGAGTGGAACTCCAATTATACAAAATGGGAAATTTGTTGGTGCAATTACTAATGTACTCTTAAATGATCCTACACAAGGGTATGCAATATTTGCAGATATGATGATGCAATAAGCAATCTTCACCAATGTTCCAGTCGACAGCAAGGCATGAAAAAATAATCTATTTTCATGTTTTTTTATTTATTATAGTAATACGAATAAATTTGTGTGAAATGTTGATATATTTTTTGTAGTTGTGTATAATAAAATTATAATAATAGTTGGAGGGAACATGAGAAAAAATAATAGAGGCGCAGCTACAGTAAACATAATATTATTAATAGCGATTGTAATTTGTACAACTTTAATTGGAATAGTTCTTAAACAAGATAGTAATCAGATTAGTGAAGAAAATCAGATAAGGAACAGAATTGTAGGGCAAAATACTAATGCTAGTACTAATGAATATGTAGAGCTAAGCAATTCAATTGGAAATAATAATAATAGTAACGCAAATACAAACATCGAAAATGATGGGAAAAAGTATTATTACAAGCAATTAAATGATACAGCTAAAATTATGTACGATACATTAGAAAATAATATTAGTGCATTAAAAACAGGGACCCAAAGTATAGATTTTGATATAAATACTAGTGATGCTGGAAATTATTTTCAATCTGTTTGGGATGCTTTTACATTAGATAGACCAGATGTCTTTTGGGTTGACACTCTAAAGCTGTCATTGTTAACAAAGTCTATGACAAACATATTTTCATCAACTAGCTATCAATATACTTTAGAGCCAAGAGATGGAAATTATTATATCGATTCTTTTTCATTACCTACTCAAGTAGATGAAGCTATTGAAGCTGTTGAGACAAAAATTGCTCAAATAGCGAATGGGGCTAGAGGAAGTACTTATGATAAAGTAAAATATGTGCATGATTACATTGTTGATTTAATGTCATATGACCAAACTGAAAAGATTAATAATGCAAATGTATATGGAGCATTAATCGAAAAAACTTGTGTATGTGAAGGATATGCAGAGTCTTTTAAACTAATATTAGATAGACTAAATATACCATGTGTCATAATATATGGGGACGGAATCGATTCTAGAGGTAGAACAGAAGCGCACGCATGGAACTATGTAAAAATGGAAGATGGCAACTGGTATGGAGTGGATGCTACTTGGGATGACCCAATTATTATAGGAAATGGAAGTGCAGCTGGAGTAGATAGACATCAGTATTTTTTGAAGGGAAGAGGAGACTTTTCAAAAAATCATGTTGAAAATGGTGATGTTTCAGGACATGGACAGATTTTTAAATATCCAGCGCTATCGTATACAAATTATAATTAATAATTAAAACAAAAAATAGGTTATCTTTTCATGTGGCTTATTCAAAGATAACCTATATTTATTTTTTGTATAAAATTAATTAGATTATTCAACTAATTTGTGACCGATTTGTGTAACTGTTCCGGCACCCTGTGTTATAACAATGTCGTTAGGTTTTACATTTCTTTTTAAGAACTCTACTATGTCATCAAAATCTGATATATAGTAAGCTTTTCGGCCCATTTCATCAATTCTATCAACAATATCCTTAGAACTTACATCATAAGTATTTGTTTCTCTAGCAGCATAAATGTCAGTAACTATAATATTATCAAAGTTAAGTAAGCATTTAGCAAAATCCTCAAGAAGATTTTTAGTCCTACTATAAGTATGTGGTTGAAAAACAACCCAAGAGTGATTATAATCTTTTTTCTTCATAGCTTCAGCTACTGCTGTAATTTCAGTTGGATGATGACCATAATCGTCATAAACAGTAGCGTCATTTACTTTTCCAAGGTACTCAAATCTCCTTTCAGCACCTTTATATTTAATTAAAGCATTTCTAATATCATATCTATCAATTCCAAATTCATCACATAAAGCAATACATGATAAAGCATTTAAAATATTGTGCTTTCCAGGGATTGATAATTTAAATGTCTTGTAAAATACATTATTATGATAAACATCAAAAGTAGGGAAACCATTTTTATCATATACTATGTTTCTAGCACAAAAGTTAGCACTTGGAGAATTAAGACCAAATGTAATTGTTTTAGCCTTAGTATATTGCGATAAATGGTCGCAATGTTCATCATCAATGTTATAAACCAATATACCATCATCAGGTAATAGCTTAATGTACTTGATAAAAGCTTCTTTTAAGTTATCAATGTTTTCATAATAATCTAAATGGTCATTGTCAATATTTAAAATTATTTCAGCTTTAGGAGAAAATTGCAAAAAGCTCTCCGAATATTCACAAGCCTCTAATATAAAATATTCACTATTACCAACTCTGTAGTTACCATCAATGTTATCCAAAACTGCACCGATTTGAATAGTAGGATCAAGGTTAGCTTCCAAGAAGCACATAGAAACCATAGATGTAGTAGTAGATTTGCCATGTGTACCAGAAATGCAAATAGTATTTCGAAATGCACGAGTAATTGCTCCTAGAAAGTCTTTTCTTTCAACAGTAGGAATTTCTAATTCATGAGCTCTCACAAGTTCTGGATCCATTTTAGGTACAGCAGCAGAGTATACAACCAAATCAAATCCTCTTAAACCTTCTGGGTCATGTCCAATTACAACAGGTATACCTGAGTTTTCGAGTTTATCTGTAATCTCAGAACGGTTGACATCAGAACCTGCTACATTGAAGCCCCAATTCTTTAGTATCTCGGAAATGCCGCTCATACTTGCGCCACCAATTCCGATCATATAAATATTTTTGTATCGTCTAAATTCTTGTATATTTGCCAAATGAGTCATCTCCTATTCTAAAAGTTTTTTTATGCTTTAGGAAAGCCATCACCAAAGATGATAGACTTTTTATATTTTATGCTACTATATTATAATACAGTACTGAAAAAAAAACAAGTTTTTCTACTTATGAATTTTTTCGTTTGTGCCTTTTTTTACTTTTTAATTGTAAAAAAATTTACATACTTTATTTTAAAATTCGCCT
>CANQJH010000022.1 GCA_947624195.1 uncultured Clostridia bacterium | reverse complement strand
AAATAGGCGAAGAAGAAACAAAGAGATATTTTGCAACAGCATATCAATTTGTAGTTGAATATAAAAATCTAGGCGAACAATATATAATGTCTGCAAAAGTGCATATGGATGAGGAAACTCCACATATGCACTTAATTTTTTTGCCAGTTGTTCATACAAAAGATAAAAAGGAAAATGACATTGATAAATGAATTATACCAAGATAATATGATATTAAGGCAAGAATTATTGAGAAAATCAAAAATATTTGAAAAAGCAGAAAAATATCAAAAAGAACGAGATAAAATTATGGAAGATAACGAAAACTTGCATAATGAAGTGGAAAAAATAAAAAGTGAATACAAACAAAAGGAAAATGATATAGAATGGAAATATAAAAGTAAAATTAGAGGATTAGAAAAAGAAAATAGCAAACTTTACAGAATTATAGATAAGTTTCACGAAACCATTGGTAAATTTATTAGTTGGATTTGTAAAAAATTTGATATGGGTGCAGAAGATAATTTAATTAGAGATTTTGAAAAAGAAAATCATACTTTATTAGATGCAGAAAAACAAATAAAACAAGAAGATAGAGAAAAAGAATTGGATATAGAAAGATAAAAAGATATAAAAAAATCTGATGATTATTGTAATTTATTCTTTGTTATGCTAGAATAAACTTAAGAAGTTAAAAGAATCTTTTGTAAAAATAATTTATGATGTTATGGTGAATGTAAAGTTTTTTATATTTAATAAAATTAATTAACAATAATATTGAAAAAGGTAAAAATTGGAGATATAAATGGAAAAAATTAATTTGAAAAGCAATTTATTAATTAAATTATTTGGAAGAGATGAAGTTACTCTTGAAGAATTACAAGAAATGGATGAGTTTATACTAGATGGACAAGGAATTTCATTTACTGAAGAAGAGATAGAAAACATAAAAAGTGATTTAGTTTATGTATTTAAAGAACTAAAGGAAAACACAAGTGAAATTTCTATAGCCAATTGTCCTGATTTTATGAAAGAGTACATAATAAAAAATGCACCTACACCAGAAATATATTTTGAGGGACGTGAAGACTTAAGAGAAAATTGGATTGATGTTTCAGATGAATTTGAAAAGTCTTGTGGAAAAATTAAAACTGAATACGATCTTTTTGATTATGTAAAAACTTGTCAGGCTATTGATTTAAAACCTGTTATAACTGTAAAAGATATTGATATAATTCAAAAATATGCGAATATTTATGATTTTAAAATAAAAATCGAAAGCGAACAAGAGTATCAAACTTTATTACAAATGATAGGAGATGAAAATGTAGAAGTTCATACAAGTAAAAATATTTTACAAGAACTATTTACTCGAGGACAAGAAGTTCCATCCAATTTGAATTTTTATCTAGAAATAGAGGATATGTCTGAATTATCAGTAGAGGAATTAAGTTTTATTTCTAATAAGGCAAATATTAAAAGTGTATATATACCAGCAAAAAGCAATGAAAATATGCAAGAAAAAGATAGTTATTCTATAGAAGAATATACGATTTTAAAAGATAAAATTGATACTATTTTAAGTCAAGTAGATAATTCTAAACCAGAATTTGATAGATTTATGCAAATATATCGAATTTTAGGTGAATCAATAGAATATGAATACGATGATGATGGTGAGCCTTCATCAAGAACAGAAGCACACAATTTAAAAGGTCGGATTGTTAGAGGGCAAATGTGTATGTGAGGGATATGCAAAAATTTTACAACAAGTACTAAAATCTTCAGGAATAGATTGCAAATATATAAGTGGAATAGGAAGAAATTGGTGGGATTTAGAAAAAACAGAAGAGGGTGAAGCTCATGGATGGAATCAGGTTAAAATTGATGGACAATGGTATAATTGTGATTTAACATGGGATGCAACTAGAATTAAAGAAAACAGGCCTTTGGAATATTGTTTACAAAGCGATGAAGAATTTATATTGCATGAAACTGAAAGCACAGAGAAACAAACTTGTAGTAAATCTTATGATAGAAATAAAGTTAATTCATATTTAGGCTATACTACTGCTCTTGAATTTGAAGAAAGAGAATATGCAACAAGTGATTTACTAAAATTAATAAAAGATATGGAACAATATAGTGAAAATGGTTTAAGGGCTTCTATACAACAAGATATTGCAACTGGGAATTATTATATGAGTATTGGAAATATAATAAATGATGATGAAGTAAGATGGTCTGATAATAAAATAATGTTTGAAGATATGGATGATTTTATACAACAGTATATAGCAGAATTTCCAACACAAGAAGTTAATAAACGGAGGAATTACTAATTTTATAAAAAGTAAATTAGGAGTAGAGCTGGTTATAAGTGATGATTTTATTGAAAAATTTAGTGAACGAGGAATATCTACAGATGGATTATTGTCGATACAACAAGAGGAAGAAAGACCACAAGAAATTGGTTTTATATTAAGTAGTGTCAATGGTAGAAAAATTCGAGAAGAACAAGAAACAGGCTTTAGATTAAGTTCTGTAAATGGAAAAACTCTAGAGCAATTAACAGCATCATATCAAAAAGTAGGAATAAAACAAAGTGATTTACAGGCTGCATATACAACAATAAGTAGGACAAAAGGTGAAAGAGAACAAACTTTTTTACATACTCAAATTCAACCTAATATAGATGATTTTGAAGGAAGGTAAAAATATGGATATAAAAACAAAGGAAACATATTCAGAGGTCTATAGTATATTAAAAATGTTGGGAGAAAATTATATAACAAAATTACCATCCCAATTATATCAGATGATTAAAGAAGAAAAATCTAATGAATATAATCCACAATATGATTCTACAATAGCATTAGAGCAACAGAATATAAAAAAAGAAACAATATCAATGATAGCACTATTTCATTTGAATTATTGGTGTAATTCTCAAGAAGAAAAGCAAGAATTAAAAAAATTATTTGAAGATAACGAAGTGAAATATCAAGTAGAATTGAGAGAAAAATATAATCCAGATAATTTATTTAAAAAGCGTAATTCACAACAAGAAGAAAATATTATAACAAATCAAGTTTCTATGGTTGAATATAAAAAGCCATTGTTTAAAAGAATTATCAATAAAATTAAAATTATATTTCATATAAATTGAATCAAATAAGAGTATATAGAAAAAATGCCATATAATTTTATATTAGATTATATGGCATTTAATATTTTATTTATTTCTTAAAATCCACTCATAAACTTCATTTTCAGTAAGTTTACCTTTTTTCATAAGATTAATTTTTTCTTTAGCTTGTTTCTTCCAATTTTCAAAATCTTGGGCAAGTTTTTTATTTTCTTTATCTTTTCTAACTTGCATAAATTTTTGCTGATATGTTCTTCTATATTCTCCCATAGCCTTATTTTGTTTTAATCTTTCTGTATAAGATTGGAAAGCACCTAAATCTCTACAAGTTTTTCCGTTTTCTTTTGGATAATCACAATAAATTTCATCTACTTTTGAAGTTGGTATAAAGTACATTCCACAGTTTTGACATTTTTTTATGGGATAATTTGGTGTTTTTGAAAGTTCATCAAGTATAGCATAGCAAATACTTGATAAATCATTACTTTTATGAGTATCACTCATTGAAAGCACTTGTTTTTTATTCTTTAATGTATCTAATAAATCGTACTCATTATTTTTACCAAGATCTTGATATTTCATTGAATAACTATCTCTCATAATAAAGTCATTTTTATAATATGTATATAATTTTCCCATTCTTTTTATTAAGTAAACGGCAAATCGTTCAGCATATGTATATTTTTCTAGTTCTTCAATATTATCTAAATTATAAATATATGTAACTGCTTTTATTAGTTCTTGTTGTAAATCCATCAATTTTTCTTGTAAATCTTCAAATATTTGATTAGTTGCTTTTAGATATTCTTCATTACTACCATAATTTTGTTTTAATTCAAATTCATAGTTTCTATCTAAATCCCTTAATATTTCAAAACCATAAGCATAAAAGAAAGTTTTATTTGCTATTTCGTAGTTTGATAAATCAGAATTAAGAAATCTTAATAGTAATAGTCCAAATTTTTCGTGAAATGGAAAGTAGATACTTGCAGGATGCTTTAAACCTCTATCAGTTAATTCTGTTTCTTTATAATATACATCTCTTAATCTATTATCAAAATCTAAATGGAAATCAGCTTTATAAAAATATAGAGGTGTAGCGTAATATTCTTTTTTTGTTTCAGTATTAAACCAAAAGTAGAAATCTTCAAAAAAGGTTACCTCTGGTAATTCCATAGCTTTTTATCTCCCTTCAAAGTAAAATTTTTATAAAAAATAATAAACAATATAAAAAAAATAATAAATTGTTATTGACATTCTATAATTATTATACTATAATGTTAATATAATTACAATACTTTTTGTAAAACTTATTGCTAAAAGTTGTAGATAAAAAATTAACTAGATATCTTTTAAGTATTGTAATAACAATGTGTTTAAGATTTTAAGCAGACTTCTAACAACACAAAAAGTAATTATTTTATAGTTTTGTTTTAATTTAAGGTGTGAAATTGTAGTTTGCTAGAGATAGAAAATCTTTAAAAGAGTGGAGGTGAGAAAAATAAAACACAAAGGTGGCAGCAAGGGTACAAAAGACAAAATAATTGAATTATTTTTTGAAAAGCATTTAAAACCAGTAGATATATCGAAAAAATTAGATGTAAAAATGCCATATATAACAAAAATAATTCAAAAGGATGCAAGATATATTGGCGAAAAAGAGTCACGAAAGCATAATAACAAAGAAAAGCAGAAAGTTCAAAAGCGAATATATGCAAAAAACAAAAGAGAAAAAGAAAGGCAAGAAAAACAAGATTATCAGAGATTATTAATACTAATAAATAATGATAACAAGTTTTTATCTACTAAAAAGAAAGTAAGTAGAGTAAAATATGCAAAATGGAACAGAAGTGCATACAACTATGATGATAATACAAGTGATTTAGTATTAAAAGATAATATAAAGGCTGGTTATAATGTAGCTAAAAGAGTTAGCAATATAGTTAATCCAGATATGATTAAAAGTAAAAAAATATTTGTATAGTTAGTATGCTTTGATTTAGTCAAGGTGTATTTTTTTTGTCATATTTTTTAAACTTTACTAATAGTATTGAAATGGAAGAAGGTGAGAATTTTGAAAAAGAATTTGAATATTACATTCGTTAATCCTAATACTGAAGAGCAAATAGTACAAGCTATGGCTGGAGTTTTAGCATATAATTTAGCTGAGAAGAATGAGAAAATAAAATTTGATTATACTAATTCAAATACTTATCAAAATTCTCACAATATAGAAGATGAGTTAGAATTGTAAAAAATTAGTGAAATCAATTGAACAAAAATGAAAAATATGATAAGATTTATAAAAAGATATATATAATATAAATATAGAAAAAAATAAATAAGACAAAATTTCTTTGAAATATAGATAAATTCAGTAAAATGTTGTATAATAGAAAGAGAGGATAGTTTATGCTAAAATTATATTTAGATAATTGTTGTTATAATAGACCATTTGATGATTTAGAACAAGAAAAGATAAACCTAGAAGCAAATGCTATAGAGAATATATTTAGAAAGCATATAAATAAAGAAGTAGAAATTTATAAAAGTATGGCAATAGACTTTGAGATATCAAAAATTAAATTAGATAATAAAAGAAGACAAGTAGAAGATTTATATGATGCAATGGAATTAACAGAAATTGATTACTCCGAAGAAATAAAGCAAAGAGCAATAGAATTAAGGCAATACAATATAAAAGATATGGACTCATTGCATTTAGCATTTGCAGAAAGCAAAAATGTAGATTACTTTATTACAACTGATAGATTATTGATAAATGCTTCAAAAAGAACAAATTTAAAGTTTAAGGTTATAAATCCAATAGAATTTATTATGGAGGTGATTTAAATGGCAGTAACAGTAAGAGAATTAGAGAAAATAAGAAGAGAAGGTCTTAAAGCACTAAAAGAGAAATTAGGTGTTGAAGGTATGATAAAGTTTATTCAAATGTATAGTGATGGAAAAGGTGATTATACACAAGAAAGAGAAGAACTTTTAAAAGATGTAACAATAGAAGATTTTGAAAAATTTTTGGCAGAAAACTAATGAATCAAATGTTAACCGCAACCCTGTTTTGCGGAATATAAATGCACAGGTGAACAGATGTTACTCGCAAACCTACTTGCGACAAATAAATGCGTAGGAGGACAAATTGAAGAAACTATTCTCAAAAGAGAGTAGTTTTTTTGTGCATATATCTTGATAAAATTAAAATACTATGTTACAATGTAACAGAACGAAAATAAAGTAACTGATAAACAAATAAAAAGAAAGTAGTGATGTTATGAAAATTGCAGCATATTGTAGAGTATCAACAGAGAAAGAGGCACAAATTGATTCTCTTGAAAAGCAAATAGAATTTTTTAATGAATTTACAAAAAAGAATGGCTATGAATTGTACAAGCTATATGCAGATGAAGGAATATCAGGAAAGCAAATAAAGCACAGAAAACAATTCCAACAAATGATGATTGATGCCAAAGCAAAAAAGTTTGATAAAGTAGTTGTAAAAGATGTAAGTCGTTTTGCAAGAAACACAGTTGATTTATTACAAAGTGTAAGAGAACTTAAATCATATAATGTGCAAGTAGATTTCCTAAACAATGGCGAAGTAATGGAAGGTGGATCTGAATTTATACTAACTATTTTAGGAGCAATGGCACAACAAGAAAGTGCAAATATGTCTAAAAGAGTTAAGTTTGGAAAAAATATTACTGCTCAAAAAGGGAGAGTTCCTAACATTGTCTTTGGTTACGATAAGATACCAAATGAAAGATATGTACTAAAAATAAACGAAGAAGAAGCAAAGATTGTAAAGGAAATATTTGAAAGTTATGTATATAAAGGAATTGGAACTACTAAAATTGCTTGGAACTTAAATGATAGAGGCATAAGAACTAAAAAAACAAAATCAAAATGGGTACAAACTTCTATTGTTAGAATGCTTAAAAATCCAATTTATACTGGAAGAGTAACTAACAAAAAGAGTGAAGTGTCAGATTTTATCACAGGAACAAGAAAAGATTTGCCAGAAGAAGAATGGATAACAGTAGAAAGACCAGAAATGCGAATTATATCAGATGAACTCTTTAACAGAGCACAAGATATTTTGGCTCAAAGGTCAAATGAATTTAAATTAAATAATAAAAGGGAAAAAACGGAATATGTATTTAGTACACTTATTTATTGTAAACATTGTGGTTATTCATTTAGAAGAATAAGAAGAAAATACACAGATGATGGAAAAGAATATATTAGATGGGTATGTAGTGGTAGAAACTCAATGGGTGTAAATCATTGCCCAAATACTACAGTAATTGATGAAGAAGAACTTTTAAATGCTATCAAAATATATCTAAAAAGTATTATAAAAAATAAAAAGAACTTTATGAAGGCAGTCGAAAAAGAGTTTGAAAAGATTACTAAATTAAGAGAAAACAATGAAAGAAGTGAACAAAGCCTTATACAAGAAATAGAAAAAGTTACAAACAAAAAGCAAAAATATATGGAAATGTTCCAAAATGAAGTAATAAATATCCAAGAATTAAAGCAATATACAAATCCATTAAATGAAGATATTGCAAGATTAGAAAGAGAACTAAAGTTAATTACATCAGAGATAAAAGAAAAAGATGTATTAGAAAAAGAACTTACAAAAACAATTAGTACAGTTGATGACATACTTAGTAATGAAACAATAACAAATGCAATGCTAAAAACAATAATAGATGTTATTGAAGTAGATAGTGATTCAAATGTTGAAGTAAGATTAAAATTATTAGATGAAATAGGCTCTAAACCAACTGTTATAACAAACTTTAATGAGATTAAAAATACCGCTCTGGAAAGTAACATCGGTACACAAAGATGTATCAGAACGACTAAGAGAGGTAAGCCCATCATTATACGAGGAGGTAAGAAAAGTTTTAGATGAAAATAAAGCCGAAAGGCATATAAGAGGAGGGATGGCAACTAAACTAAAGTATAAAAAGCTTAATTCTTACAGGCATACATGAGCAAAACAATATCACAATAAATATTAAAATAATTCACAAAAACACTTGAAAAAATATAATTTTTATGTTATGATTAACAATAGTCGATAAAAAAGAACTCATAGGAGGTGCTAAAAATGGCAAAATGTGATGTATGCGGAAAAGCAGTAGCTAATGGAAATAAGATAAGTATAGCTCGTTCACATGTTAGTAGAAGAGCTACAAGAACATGGAAACCAAATTTAAGAACAGTAAGAATAAAAGTAAATGGAGAAAATAAAAAAATGCATGTATGTGCAAAATGCTTACGTTCATCTAAATTACAAAATGCATAAATAAAAAATATAAAGTAAGTAAGTTTATAAGGCTTACATACTTTATTTTGAATATTGATGTTAAAGGAAAAGCGTCATTTTATGAAGTGAAACCAAGTTGTTAACAATAATAAAACCAAGTTCACTTCATTGTGTTGATGCTTTTTTGTCTTATGTATTAATTTTCTTTAATTCCGAAAACTAATTTCACAAAACCACGGAGCCATTTTGGAACTTTTTTTACTACAATAGTCATTAATAACCCTCCTTTTAAACATTTAATACTATTTGTTAGAATTATAAACTTATACTATTTATTTTTGGCATAAGTAAATAAAACCTGCAATAATAATTGTGCAACCAATTATAAATAGCCAACCTGAAAATGGAAGTAATAGAACAAGTAAAACACCTAAACCAAAACCTATTAAACAGGTCGCAAGAAGCTTCTTTAGTATTCGCCACATATATTACCTCCTTTATAACAGTATATGAGGTAAAAATAAATCGGTTACATTAGGAAATATAATATATGATAATTATAATCAGGTATATAACTGTAAAAATGGTGTAAAATTAAAACATAAGTAAAATGAAAAAGTAGATGCAACTCATAAAAATTAAAGTGAAAAAATAGAGGCAACTTAAAAAAGTAAAGTGAAAAAGTAAAATGTAGCTTAATAATAAATTAATTAAAAAATTAGAACAAAAATAGTAAAACATATTCACTAAAAAATTGTTTTATGATATAGTAATAATGTGGGGGAAAAATTATAAATGAGTCGAAAAATAGAAAAAAATAAAATATGGCACGCAATTCATAGAACTTGCATTTCAATAATTCTATTATGCATAGTAGCTTTATTAATAAAATTTGCTCCTAATTATGAAATAAATCATTTAGCTGATAGAACTAATTTGATAATAAATAATAACAATATTACTACAGATTTAAAGTCAGATGTATTGATTGAAAATGACGAGATTTATCTTTCTTTCGATGATGTTAAAAATTTCTTTGATGAATTTTTAATTATTGAGGACAATAAGATTGTTACAACTTCAAATACTAAAACGGTAGCAATACCAATAGATGGCGGAAAAATATATGAAAATGGCTCATATACAAGCTTAGATTATGATATTTTACAAAAAGATGGAAACTATTATCTACCAATATCAAAGTTTAATAAAATATATAATATTGAAATTAATTATAGTAAAGACAAAAATATAGTTACAGTAGATTCTTTAAACAGAAAAGCAGTGACAGCTATAGCTTCGAAAAATTTGAAGGTTAAGTATACAACAACAAGTTTTTCAAAGACTGTTGATAAAGTTAAAAGAGGAGATACTTTATTATTAATTCAAAATGAAAATAGCAAGTCAAAAAAATGGACCAAAGTGCGTACTGAAAATGGCGTAATAGGTTATGTGAAAACATCAAAGCTGTTAAATGAAACTACTGTAAGAGAAAATTTGGAAAGAGAGCCTATTCAAGGAAAAGTAAGTATTGCATGGGATTATTATAATCAATATAATGTGGCACCAACTAGAACTGAGCCAATAAAAGGAGTAAATGTTGTAGCACCATCATTTTTTGAATTGAGGTCAGATGGCAGTTTAGCAGTAAATGTTGGAAATAGTGGTAATAACTATATTAATTGGGCAAAGCAAAACAATATAGAGGTATGGCCAGTACTTTCAAATAGTATGTTAAATAATTTAGATGCAATGTCTAAAATATTATCAACATTTCAAACAAGAGCTAATCTAATTGATAATATTATAAATGAATTAGTGAAAATCGATGTGCAAGGCATACATGTTGATTTTGAAAACATGTATATGTCTGACCAAAATAATTATTCTCGATTTATAATCGAGCTTGCGCCTAGATTGAGAGAAATAGGAATAAGATTAAGTGTACTTTTAACAGCACCAGATGGATCTGATACATGGTCACTCTGCTATGATAGAAATACAATTGGAAAAGTGGCTGATTATGTAGTGTTTATGGGATATGACCAACATACAGCATCTAGCCAAACAGCGGGAACAATTGCAGGAGCCGATTGGGTGGAACTTAATATAAAAAAATTCCTAGGACAAGAGGGCATTGCAAAGGAAAAAATAATACTTGCTATGCCATTCTACACAAGGCTTTGGACAGAGCAAAATGGAACCGTAAGTAGCAAAGTTGTTAATATGAAGGATGTAAATATTCCTGATGGAGTTACTAAAGTGTGGGATGATAATCTTAAGCAAAACTATATAGAATATTCTTCTGGAGATACAAAGTACAAGATGTGGATAGAAGATGAGGATTCGATAAGTGCTAAATTAGATTTAGTTAATAAATATGATTTAGCAGGAGCCGGCTTCTGGGAAAAAGACAGAGAAAATGAAGATGTATGGGATATAGTTGCAGAAAAGTTAAACTAATTATATCAAAACATTTAAATAAATATTCATAAAAAATCATTATAAGTATATAAAATTAGATAAATAATATTAAATAAGTAATCATAAAAAAATAATCATCTGAATATAATATATCAGGTGATTATTTTGAATTTAGCATATGTAAAATTGGATAAGCCTAAAGAAGGGCTTTTGAATATTATAAAATATAAGTTAAGGTATTGTTTAAATTGGGTTTATAGAGATAGATATGTAAAGGACAACTATTACATAACAAAACTAAATAATAAATCCAAAAATAAAGTAATAGAAATGTTAAAAAGGGATAAAATAGACTTTATCATTGAAGAAAAAGGAATAGGCTTAAATTATCCTACTTTAAAGGGCAATTTTGCGTTAAAATATATGCTTCCAGAAGTTGTACAATATTGCTTTAAACTAATTCATCCTAAAATTGAAGAAGTATATATTTGCACAAATGTTTTTTCTAATGAAAATGTAAAAATTATAAAAGATTTATCATCATATGTAAAGGTTGTTAATATAATATCAGAAAATAGTAGATATTTAATTTTAGAAAAACAATTGGAAAATGAGGGAATATATATAACCATCAATAACAACAAAAGAAAATCTTTGAAAATCGCCAATGTAGTGATAAATCTCGACTTTAAAGAGTTTAAAGGATATGTTACTAATAGAAATATGATAGTAGTAGACATTTCAAATAATATGAAAATTAGTAAAGGATTTGATGGCATTTATATTAAAGGAATAAAAATTGGCACAGATAAGATAATGAGAGTTTTTAGTGAGTATGAAAATTTTGAAAAAGATAAGCTAATCGAAGCAGAGATGATTAAAATAGGCAAATATGATTTGGTTAGAAAATATATTGCGATTAATAAGTTTGATATTTCAGAAGTAATTGGTGAGAGAACAATTAATTTGGCTGAATTTAAGCGAATAGGTAAGATGATTAGCTAGTGTTACTAAAATTTTAAGAAAACATATTGACAAATTTACAGTTTTGCATTAATATAATATGCATTAAATAAAAATATTAAATAAACATAGCTACAAAGCATATTGTTAGCTACAATTTTTTTGACAAATTTATATGCAAAGGAGAGAAAAGACATGGAAAACGAAGAAGTTATATTAACACAAGAAGGATATGATAAATTAGAACAAGAATTAGAGAACTTAAAAACAGTAGAAAGAACTGAAATTGCAGAAAGAATTAAAGTAGCACTTGGATATGGTGACTTGTCTGAAAATTCAGAATATGATGAAGCCAAATCTGCTCAAGAGACAAATGAAAATAAAATAATTGAATTAGAAAATAAACTAAGACATGCTAAAATCATAGATGAATCAGAAATAGACACTAAAACTGTTCAAATTGGCAATATTGTAAAAGTTCACGATATGGAGTTTGATGAAGATGTAACATATACTATTGTTGGTTCAACAGAAGTTGACCTAGCTCAAAATAGAATATCAAATGAATCTCCTATTGGCTCAGCCTTAATTGGCGCTAAAAAAGGTGAGATTGTAAGTGCTAATATTCCTGCAGGAATTGCACAATTTAAAATACTTTCTATAAAAAAATAATTTAATATGAAATTAAGTCGTCTACATTTCGATGTAGGCGATTTGTTTTAAAATTATATGAATTTATCTCGAAATATTGATTTTTTGCCTAAAACATAATATAATATGAAAGTAAAAATATAAGTGAAGCGCAAAATCAGTCCTTAGCTATCTACACTTCGAAAATTTACGAAGTAAATTATTGAAGTACAGAGTCAAGGTAAAGCTAAGAAAGGAGGAGCCATGGGAGCTCTTATGACAACAAGTAGCTTCGGCGGAGAACTATTAAGTTTTAAGCTAGAGGGTATTGAAAAAATTCACCAAGGAGAACAAGTTAGAGATGAAAATGGAAAAGTTTACTGGAAAAGACATGCACCAGTTCTTTTTCCAATTGTGGGAAAGCTTAAAGGAAATCAAACAATAATAAATGGTAGAACTTTTGAAATATCACAACATGGATTTGCTAGAGATTTACAGTATGAGCCAGTTACTAAATTGGATAATTTCCACTCATATGTGTTAAAAAGCAATAAATATACTATGGCTAGATATCCATACGATTTTGAAATTTACAATACATACAGACAAGAGGAAAATAAACTTATATTTATATACAAAGTTATAAATACAGGAACAAGCAATATGTCCTTTGGCTTGGGTTCACATCCTGCTTTTAAGATTGACCAAGATGATTTAAAAAGAGGTAATTACTATTTAGAATTTGAGGATGAGGAAGAGAAAGCACACTTTTTATATTTAATTGATGGATTAGTTGGTACCGAATATGCCAAAAACATACTTGAGAGAGACAAAATTATACGTTTAGATGAGCATTCTTTTGACAATGATGCAATTATAGTAAAAGGTATACAAAATAAAGTAATTAGTCTAAAAAATAAAAGAACAGGCAAAACAGTACTTACCATGGATTATACAGGATGGACATACTTAGGAATTTGGTCAAAACCAGGTGCTCCTTTCATATGCTTAGAACCTTGGATGTCTACGGCAGATAGGATTCACAGCTCTAATGTGTTTGTAAAAAAGCCTGATATGATTATACTAGCTCCAGGTGAAGAATATGAAAATAAGTTTAGTGTGGAATTTTTTAATTAAACAAGGATGTAAAAAATGAAATTATTTTTATTAGTATTAATTGCAATAAGTGTTACGGCTATTTATGATGCAAGGAAAATAGGAGAAAAATTTTTTAGTTCTGTAGATAAGAACAAAGTGGTTAGATATATTAAGGCAATTGGATTCATAGTGTGTGCAATATGTGGAGTAGTATTTTGCATCTTTAAATAACGTTAGATTACAAAATGTAACAGTATATCTTATAATTTAAATAAATTAGTGATATTAAAGCAAATTAATTATATACAAGAAAGAGGTTAACTATGTTAGATAAAAAATATAATGCAAGTGAGAAGGAAGAAAAATGGTTAAATTACTGGAAGGAAAATAAAATATATCAATTTAAGCCAGATGGTAGAAAAGTGTATTCAATAGATACACCACCACCAACAGTAAATGGCAAAATCCATATTGGACACATTTTCTCATATTCTCAAACAGAAATGCTTGCTAGATACAAGAGATTGAGAGGATATAATATATTTTATCCATTTGGATTTGACGATAATGGACTTCCAAGTGAAAGATGTGTAGAAAAAGAACAAGGCAAGAGAGCTCATGAAATAGGAAGAGAAGCATTTTCTAAATTATGCTACGAAACCACTGACAGGTTTGAAGCAGAATTTCAAGAGTTGTTTAGCAAAATGGGAGTAAGTACAGATTGGGATATTCACTATAAAACAGTAGCACCATCAACTATAAAAATAAGTCAAAAGTCTTTCCTAGACTTAGCTGAAAAAGGTCATGTTTATCATAAAGAAAGTCCAGCTCTTTGGTGCAATGAGTGTTTGACATCAATTGCTCAAGCTGAACTTGAAACTAAAACCGTAAAAACTACATTTAACTATGTAAAATTTAAAACAGTCGAAGATGGCGAAGTATTTACAATAGCTACAACTAGACCAGAATTATTACCTGCTATAGTATCAGTTTTCGTTAATCCAAGTGATGAAAAACATAATCACTTAATAGGAAAAACTGCGCACATTCCAGTAGTTGATGTAGATGTTCCAATCATGGGAGATGAAAAAGTAGACGCAGACAAAGGTACAGGAGTTGTTATGTGCTGTACTTTTGGAGATCAAACCGATATTGAATGGTGGAAAAAATATAACCTACCATTAAAATATATTTTCACATCAGATGGAAGAATTGATGAAAAAGTACCTACTTACGGCGGACTAAAAATAAAAGAAGCTAGAAAAAAGGTTGTGGAAGACTTACAAGCAGGTGGATATATAGAAAAAGTAGAAGACCTAGAGCATGAAGTCCAAACTCATGAAAGATGTGGAAAAGAAGTTGAATATACCGTAATAAAACAATGGTTTATAGACCTTATGAACCACAAAGAAGATTTTTTACGAATAGGAAACGAAATCAAATGGCATCCTGACTACATGCATACAAGATACAATGAATGGGTAAATAATGTAGCTTGGGACTGGTGCATTTCTAGACAAAGATACTTTGGTGTTCCATTTCCAGTATGGTACTGTAAAGACTGCGGTGAGCCAATATTTGCAAGAAAAGAAGACTTACCAGTAAACCCATTAGTAGATAGTCCAAAGGTAGACCAATGTCCAAAATGTGGTTGCAAAGAATTTGTCCCAGAGACAGACATAATGGATACTTGGGCAACATCTTCAATTACTCCACTTATCAATATGAGATATGGAGAAGAAGAAAATTACGAAGATATATTAAAACCAATGAGCCTAAGAACAAATGCAAGTGAAATCATCAGAACATGGGACTTTTATACAATAGTAAAAAGCTTTTACCATTTTGGTATGAGACCATGGGACAATGTTATGATTTCTGGTTTTGTTATGGCAAGTAAAGGTGAAAAAATAAGCAAGAGCAAAGGTAATAGCAAGCATGAACCAATAGACTTGATAAACCAATATTCAGCAGATGTTGTTAGATACTGGGCAGGAACAGGTAGACTTGGTACAGATATAGTATTTAGTGAAGAGACATTGCTTCGTGGAAAGAAATTAGTTAATAAAATCTGGAACGTTGCTAAATTTATCGAAATGCATTTACAAGATTATGAAGACAAAGATTTTGACAACTACGAATACATTGATAAATGGATACTAGGACGTTTTCAAGAAATGGAAAAACAGTTTATTAGCTATTTGGATGAATATGAAGTTGGTTTAGCATTAAATATACTAGAAAAGTTTTTCTGGGAATTTTGCGACAATTATATCGAGATAGTAAAACACAGATTATATAGACCAGAAGAATTTGGAGCTGAGGCTAGATATAGCGGACAAAAAACAGTTTATACTTTGTTATATAAATTGTTACAAGATTTCAGTATATTCTTCCCATTTATAACAGAGGAAATATTCCAAGAATTATATCATACATGCAACTCAATTCATAACACTGAAATTAAACAATTACAATTTGACTTTGCTGATGAAGTAAAATATGGTGACCAAATATCTGAAATCATAAGTTTAGCAAGAGGAGAAAAAACCAACAACAATGTTTCGCTAAAAACTCCTATTAAAAACTTATCACTAGGAGTAAACAGTGGCTTAAAAGACGCTATAGAGAAGTCAATCAAAGATTTCAAGGCAACTTTATTTATAGAAAATCTTGAAATGAAAGAAATTGACAAAGATTTTGAAGTTACTAATATTGAGCTTAATTTAGAAGAACAAGAAAGTTAGCTAAAAATAATTTGGAGTAACCAAAAAGCTATTTAAAAGGATTTGAACTAATTTAAAATTAAAATAACGACCATAAGAGAATTTGTCGAAAAGTTCTTATTAAACGACAAAACTTACTATGGAAATAAGTGGAAAAAGAGACTATAATATATATAGTCTCTTTTAAAATTTTGATAACTTAAATATATTTATTTTAATTAGAAACTAAAAATTCAAATGATAGGCTATGCGAAATAGCACAAAGGAGGGTGATAATGTGATTTCAGAATATGTGAAAGAAAGTAAAACATTAATTTTAAAAGTAACTGAAGAGATTGACCAGCATACAGCAGATAAAATAAGAAGAAAACTTGATAATGAGATTGAGATTTATAGTCCCAAAAATGTTATTTTTGACTTTAGTGGAATTTTGTTTATGGATAGTTCAGGAATAGGAATGGTGCTAGGTAGGTACAAGCTAGTCAAAATGTTAGGCGGTAATTTTGAGATAATTAATGTTAATAAAAGGATGAAAAAAATTTTTGATATGAGCGGTGTCTCAAGAATAATTACAATAAGAGAAGAGGAGGATGAGCACAATGAGCAAATTGTATGATAATGAAATGAAATTAGAATTTTCAAGTAAGACAAGCAATGAAGCTTTTGCGAGAGTTGCAGTTGCTGCTTTTGTATCACAGCTAGATCCAACTATTGATGAATTATCTGATATAAAAACAGCAGTTTCTGAAGCGGTTACTAATAGCATAATTCACGGATATGGCGACGAAGATGGTACTGTAAAGATAGAAGCTAGGATATACATAGATACTGTTCAAATAGAAGTTTCAGACAATGGGAAAGGAATAGAAAATATTGAAATGGCTATGAGACCACTTTACACATCTAAGCCTGATTTAGAAAGGTCTGGTATGGGCTTTACAATTATGGAAAGCTTTATGGATGATGTTAAAGTTGAGTCTGCCATTGGTTTTGGTACAAAAGTTACAATGAAAAAGAAAATTGCTCCAAAAGTTATAGAAAAAATAGATGATAACCAAAATGATGAAAATAATATTAAAAATATTTTGGAAGCATAAGATTATAGGAGAAGCATCATGGAGGAAAATCTAAGGAAAAGAATTTTGGAAGCACAGCAAGGTAATAAGGATGTGCTTAATGAGCTTGTGTTAGAAAATAAGGGATTAATTATAAATGTTTCTAGAAGATTTGAAAATAGAGGATATGATTTTGATGATATTTATCAAATCGGTGCAATTGGATTTATCAAGGCCGTTCAGAAATTCGATTTTTCTTATAATGTAATGTTATCAACATTTGCTGTAACATATATAATTGGTGAAATTAGAAGATTTTTAAGAGACAATGGACCTATAAAAATTTCCAGACAGATAAAAGAAATTTCCAAAAAAATTGCACTGGAGCAAAAAAACAATCCCAACATGACAGTTGATGAACTAGCTAAAAAATTAAATGTTGATAGAGAAGACATTACATTGGCATTAGATAGTGAGAATTGTATTAAATCTCTTGAGGATAAATCAGATGATGACGAGATTCCTTTAATTGATAAACTCAGCTCAAAGGAAAATAACGAAGAACAGATAGTAAACAAGCTAGCATTAAAGCAATGCATTAATAAACTAAATCCACGAGAAAAGAAAATAATTTTCTTAAGGTACTATAAATGTCAAACACAAAAGAAAGTTGCAGATATTATTGGAATAAGTCAAGTCCAAGTATCTAGAATTGAAAAGAGAGTTTTAGAAAATTTAAGTAAGGAATTAAAAGAAGCATAATGAAGAGAATAATTTTATTGTTTATTATTTTTCTGGTGCTAGTATTTATGATACCAACAGTATTTTCACAAAAAATAGTGGAAAGTAGTGCAAAAGCCGAAATTAAAGAGGCGGAAGCTTTAGAGAGTGAAGATAATCAACAGAAAAGTGATGAAGACAGTGGTACAGATGAGATTAATAAAGAAAATTACGACTATAAAGAGTACACAACTATTAAATTATTACATAAAAATGATAATTCTGTACAAGAACTTCCACTTGATGAATATTTGCTAGGAGTTGTATCCAGTGAAATGCCAGCTACATTTGAACAAGAGGCTCTGAATGCACAAGCTATTGTAGCTAGGACTTACACCATATATATGATTAAAAATGGCAGAAAGCATGAAGAAGCGGACATTTGTGATAGCTCAAGCTGTTGTCAAGCATGGATTAACAAGGAAGACAGATTAGCAAAATGGGAAGAAAACGTAAGAGAAGAAAACTGGAATAAAATCGAAAAGGCGGTTTATTCAACAAAAGGGAAAATCATTACTTACAATGGAGAAGTAATTGACGCATTTTTTCACTCAAATAGTGGAGGCATGACTGAAACTCCAGCAGGAGTTTGGGGAGGTACAAATTACCCATATCTACAGTCAGTAGCAACTGCAGGCGAAGACGCATATGACCAGTATAGCTCTGAGGTAGTACTTACTAAAGAAGAATTTAAAAATAAAATTTTAGAAAGCCATGCAGATTTTAGCATAGATTTTTCAAAAGATAATTGCATACAAATAGCTGAATACACTGATTCTAATAGAGTAAAGACTGTCAAAGTGGGCAATTTAAACTTATCAGGTGTAGAGATGAGAACTTTGTTAGGCTTAAGGTCAACTAATTTCACATTTACAATGGAAGGGGATAATATAAAATTTGAAGTAATTGGTTATGGTCACGGAGTAGGCATGAGTCAAACTGGTGCAGATAGTATGGCTAAGCAAGGAAGTAACTGTGAAGAAATAATAAAACATTTCTACACAGGGGTAGAAGTAGTAAATATGTAGATTTTCTGTGATTATTTCATATTATAAAGCTTACTCTCCAGTTGGTAGAAGTAAAAATAACTATATTTATTGTATAAAATCCTAAAAAATGGAAATAATTAATTTAGTTAATAATTTTTTAGGAGGATATATATGAGAGAAGAAAAGCAAAAAGAGAAAGTTATTGATAGAAAATGGTTAAGCATAATAGGTTTTGTTGTATCAATAGTATTGTTGCTTATTGCTATTGTTTTATCGGCTAATGAAGAAAAAATAGCAAGAGAGACAAGAACAAATAAAAATGAGGTACGTATTGAACAAGCAAGTTCTGAACTAAGTAAAACTATCAATGAAATTTTAGGTAATGACGTTATTGGAGGAGAAAATAGTTCAACAGTAACAGAACCTATGATAGATAATCAAGATGGAGATGCAAAAAATCAAGATACAGCAAATCAACAAACGCCAGATACATCAAGTCAGTCATCTCAAGAAAAGATTAAAACTCAAGTAAATAACAATAAAGTAGATGAAACTAAAGTACAAGAGCAATTTATAAAGCCTGTAGATGGAGAAAATATTACTGGATATTCAATGGATAGTTTAATTTATTCAAATACATTAGAAGAGTGGATTACTCATAGAGGAATTGACATTAAAGCAGAAAAGACTACAGTTGTAAAGGCTTCAGCAGGAGGCACTATAAAATATATAAAAGAAGATCCTAGATATGGATTAAGTATAACAATTGAGCATAGTGATGGTTTTCAAACAGTTTATTCAAGTTTACTAAGCACCGAATTTGTAAAAGAGGGAGATGTAGTTACTCAAGGACAATCAATTGGAACTGTTGGTAACTCAGCTGTATTTGAAACCGCAGACGGAAGTCATTTGCATTTTGAAATTTTAAAAGATGGAGAATACGTCAATCCAGATATCTACATTAAATAGACTTAAATTATTATATTTAAAATAGCAAATTTGTAATAGTAAATTTATTTAACAATACAAAAATAGAAACTTACTTTACATTAAAAATAGACATAATTTTGAAATATCAAATTATGTCTATTTCTTTGACAAAAAGTGATTTGTAATATATTTGTAACATTACTCTGAAAACATTGCAAATACTACAACAGAAGATACAGATAAACATAATTTTCATTGACTTTTTTCGACAAAAATGATAGCCTTATACTTATCATAAGAAAAGTAGGTGATTAAATGATTTACCAAGATGATATTACAAATTTACAATCAGACATTAAGGACAAAATCGGACAAAAGATAATTGTAAAAGGGTCTTTAGGAAGAAGTAGATCGTTTGAAAAGGAAGCAACAATTGAAAAAGCTTACCCAAATATTTTTGTGGTTAAGTATGAAGAAAACGAAAGAAATGTTTCTTATCAATATAAAGATGTCTTAACTAGAACTGTTGAAGTTGATGTATTTGATGGAGAAAGTTATAGCCCACTAATTCCACCAATGATTAAGACTCCAAAGAGAGTTAAAGCTTCATTATAATAAAGTAGTTAAGACGATTAACATAAGAAAAATAATTTAAGCAAAGAGCAACCATTAGGTTGTTCTTTTTTTGCAACAAAATAAATACCTTTATCATTTAGTAATATTTTGCTCACAACTCTCATATATATTACTAAATGTTAAGGAGGTAGGCTATGGCTATAAAGTTGGAAAAAAGTAAACTAGCTGTCAATCAGGTTATGGCAAATAAAAGTGAAATGATAGATGTTGACGGAGATTGCATTGTGCCTGATGTAAAACCGGACATACTAGAAATAGTAGGAACTAGTGGGGTAGTAAATATCTACAAAAAAGAAGTTATGGACGGTAAAGTTAGAGTTGACGGCTCTGTTAGTGTATATGTAATGTATATCGGAGATGATGGAAAGACAAGGGGTGTTAGAAGTATAAATCATACTTTGGATTTTTCTCAAAGTTTTAATGTAGATAATGTCACTTCAGACATGAACGAAAATATACAAGTTTCAATGGGAACAATAAATTGCAAAGTAATCAATGAAAGAAAAATCAATTTAAAAGTAAGTCTTGGATTTGAGATTTCTATTATGGCAAATTCGGAAGTGGAATTTGTGAATAATGTAGTCTTAAAAGATATTCAAAAATTGGAAAGTACAATGCCAGTGAATGTTGTGTTGGGAGTTGGGCAAACGAAAACATCAGTAAAGGAAACAATAAATATTGATGCAAGTGACAATTTGGCGGAAATCCTAAAAGTAAATGGAGAAATTGTAAATAGAAGCATTAAAGTAAGCTACAACAAGATTTTAACAAAAGCTGATTTAAGAATGAAAATACTTTATTCAACAGAAGATGGTAGGATAAACACTGTAACAGCCAAATTTCCAATTATGGGATTTATAGACATGCAAGATATAAGTGAGGATAATCCTTGCGAATATGATTTCGAAATCAAGAATATGGTTATTAAGCCTAACAGTGCGGAAGAACATTCTATATATGTGGAAATAGAGGTTGGCATAAGTGCCACAGCTTACAATAATAAAGATATAAATGTAATCCAAGATTTATATAGTCCATCAACAAACTTGAAATTTGAACAAAGCAACATCAAGATGATTCAAAATAAAGCTGTATATAGTGGAACGTATAGTATAAATCAAAAAGAATTATTAAATATTGGTGATGAAAAAGTATATGATGTAGACGTAAATGTTGTAAGTAGTAATGTTAGAGTAAATGACAATGAAGTATCTATAAGTGGCAATGCTAATTTAATATTTACTTGTTCAGCAAATGGCATGACAGGAATGCAAACAAGAAAGTTAGAACTTCCATTTGAAACTAAAGTCGCATGTAGTGGCATGTCAAGCAAAGCAAATGTAAGGATAAAGACAGATGTAACCTCACAGGACTTTAATATTTTACCAGGAGGAGAAGTCAATATTAAATTAGATATGGGATTTACTATAATTTCATCAAATGATGTAGATTTAAGATTAATTAATAATGTGGAAGAAATGGAAAATGAATATGCAGATGACTACAATATGGTTATTTATCAAGTAAAAAAAGATGATAGTTTATGGAAAATTGCGAAAGCATTTAACAGCACAGTGCAAAGTATAATTGATACAAATAATTTGCAAAGTGATAAAATCTTCCCAGGAGACCAATTATTTATAGAAAAGTATATGGGGTAAAATGGATAAGATTTATTCAAGATTTAGATTACCAAGAATAATTGGAATAAGAACAAAAATAGATAATAAGAAAGCGTTATTTATTATTCTAATATTAATAATCTTAATAGCATATACAACTGCTATTAAGATTATTGACGTGATTAATCCAATGTTAGAAAGCTATGCAAAAATATCAGCAAGAGCAACAGCAAACGAGCTTTCAAATAAAGCTGTAAGTTCGTCAATGTCCAATATGACATACCAAGACTTGTGTGAAATAGAAAAAGATGATCAAGGGAATATTAAACTTTTAAAACTAAATGTTATAAATGTAAATAAAGTGTGCACAGATATTGGACTCAAAGTTCAAGAAAGTTTAAATGAAAGACTAAAGAGTAACTTCAATATAAGGATAGGAACACTAACAGGAAATAGATTTTTTTCGGGGAAAGGTCCAGCAATAGAAATAAAGATGGAAACAGTAGGAGATGTAGAAACCAATATAAAATCAGAATTTTCCAGTGCAGGCATAAACCAAACACTGCATAAAATCTATATTGATATAATGTGTCATATCAGCATTTTAACACCATATAAAGACACAACAGAAGATGTTAGTATGCAAGTCTTGCTTGCAGAAGCAGTAATTGTAGGTAATATTCCAGACAACTATTACAATTTTAATGGAGTTACAGAAAGTGATACACTAAACGTTGTTGGTTAATTGGCATAATGTTAAAACTTCAAACGGAGAGTTAATATAACAATTGTAACTTTTATAAAATAAAAACAAAAAACCTAGTAAAAAAACTTACTAGGTTTTTACTCTAGGAAAGTCAACATTTTGAGAAGATAAACTTTCCATAAAAAATATTTACTTTCTTTTTATTTTGCATTTTTAGCTAATTTGCAAACTTCAGCAAATGCTTTGCTATCAGTAACAGCCAAATCAGCTAGCATTTTTCTGTTAATTGTAACATTAGCCTTCTTTAATCCAGCAATTAAAGTACTATATGTTAAGCCATTTAATCTTGCTGTTGCATTAATTCTTGTAATCCATAATCTTCTAAAGTTACTCTTTTTATCTTTTCTTCCAGCGAAAGCATAGTTTCCAGATTTCATAACAGCTTGTTTAGCTTGTCTGAATCTATAACTCTTTGCTCCGTAGTATCCTTTAGCTCTTTTAATTATTTTTTTATGTTTTTTCCTTGTAATAATAGCTGTTTTTACTCTTGACATTTATAATCACCTTCCTTTTTAGTTACCATATGGTAGTAATTTCTTTACATGATTTTTACATGTTTTATCTACGTAAGCATCTTGTACGCTTCCGCTTGCTTTTTGTCTGTTTGTTTTATTAGCTAATAAATGTCTTCTATTAGCTTTTGTTCTTTTTACTTTTCCAGTAGCTGTATAATGATATCTTTTTTTAGCAGCTTTATTTGTTTTTAATTTTGGCATAAAAATATCCTCCTTGTTATTTAAATATATAATTATTTAGTTTTTGCAAACTAATAATAAACCAGTGTTGATATAGTATAAATTTTTAAAGTATTAGTAATATGTAAGTTAAGCCTTTTTAGCTAGAATTACGAACATATTTCTTCCCTCTAAAATAGGTCTTTTTTCTGGGACTGCAACTTCTTGAAGCAATGTAATAATTTGATTTAGAACTTCTTCGCCTTGCTTAATATAGTTCATTTCTCTACCTCTAAACCTAACAGTAAATCTTACTTTGTTACCATCCTCTAAAAATCTTTGAGCATTTTTAATTTTAAATTCTAAGTCGTGATTATCAATATTAGGGGTAATTCTAATCTCTTTTGTCTCAAAAGATTTTTGCTTTTTTCTAGCTTCTTTTTCTTTTTTAGCTTGTTCAAACTTATACTTTCCATAGTTCATTATTCTACAAACTTTTGGATTGTTATTTGGAGCAACTAAAACTAAGTCTAATTTTTTTTCATAAGCTAGATCTAAAGCTTCATTTAAAGGTAATACTCCTAATTTTTGATTATTTTCATCAATAACTTGAACTTCATTAGCTCTAATTTGTTCATTAATAGGTAATTCTTGTTTTATGTTAAAACACCTCCTAATTAGTATAAAGAAGTAATTGAAAATTAATAAATTTTCAAAAAATAAAGATTGGCAAAAGCCAACCTACTTCTCTAATTTATAAAAACACATAAAAAGTAAAACAAAGTTACTTAAATATATGAAAATATAAATACCTTTTTCTTAGGACTTTTTCCTAGATGAGGTGAGAAGTAAATGCTTCTTCTTTAATAACTATCTATTATCATACTATATTTTTGTGATAATGTCAATATTTTTGAAAAAGAATTTTTTCGTTTGTGCCTTTTTTTACTTTTTAATTGTAAAAAAATTTACATACTTTATTTTAAAATTCGCC
>CANQJH010000021.1 GCA_947624195.1 uncultured Clostridia bacterium | reverse complement strand
AATAAATAATTAATTTGTATGTAATAAAAATATAAAATAATTATTGCAAAATGAAAAAAATTATGTTAAGGTTAAGATACTAAATCGAATTATATAAGGAGAAGATTGAGAAATAAAATTTCGCATACCTGTTTCGAAATCGCTCCAATTTTTTATTGACATTAAAAGCTATAATTTATTATAATAAGAATGTAAAATATTAGTGTCTACTATCAAACAACAAAAATAATATATTATAAAGATATTAACATTTAAAAATAAAATAAAAAAGAAAGGAGAAAAAATGGAAGAAAACAAAAAAATCTAAAAATAGTTAGCTACATAATCATTGTTTTAGCAATCTTCAATATAGTTCTTTTAGGAATAGGATTTGCAAATGGTCAATTAAAACAGGAAGTAGAGGAAAGAGTTCAAGATACTATGACTGAAAGTGGAGCATCAGCTGAAGAGATAGAACAATCACATGATTTAGTATTTAATTTGTCTTTTTATTCAATAATAGGGGCAACTGCAATTAATGTATTATTAGATATTTACCTAGCAATAAAAGGTTTACATCAGGCAGAAGGAAAAATCAAAGGAAAAGGCAACATAGTATGGGCAAGAGTAATATTGGTATTTACAATAATGTCAATATTTATGTCTATTACTTCTTTTTCAAAAGGAAAAATACCAATTGGAGCTATAACAAATATAATAATAATTTATTATTATATGAGAACTGCTAAAAAAGTGGTAGAAGAAGAACAATAAAAATGAAAGGTAATAAAAAAATGGTAAAAACAATGAGAAAACATCCAATAGTAGTAGCAATTATTGGATTTATAATAGGATATTGTGGAATTAAATTTCTTCCTTATAGCAATGATAATATATCAGGAATATTAGTACGTTTAGGATTAGGTGCTGTCCTACTAGGAATTATGATTTTAATGGGAGGAAAAGATTCTTTAAAAATATTCAAAAAAGGATTTGGATTTTCTTTACGTACAGGTTTATATTTCTTGGTTATTGCAATAATTACTGCAGTAAGTGCAATTGGAGTTGGAATTAGCAAAAATAATATACCAAGTGATTTAATAATGTTAGAAATTTCTAATTTCATATTATGTATTACGGTAGGAATTTTTGAAGAAAGTATGTTTAGAGGAGTAATGCTACAAGGAATATTGAAAAAATCAGGAAAAACATATAAAGGAATATGGATAGCTATAATAATAACATCTCTTCTTTTTGGAAGTATTCATGTTGATTCTTATATTTTTGGAGGAAATTATGATTTTGCAGGTGTTGTGCAAACAATAGGAAAAATTTTACAATCAGGAATATTGGGAGTGCTTTTATCTGCTATATATCTAAAAACCAAAAATTTCTGGGCAATTGCTTTTGTCCATGCATTAAATGATTTTCTTGCATTTCAGGCTACCGTTTTTAAAGTTGAGAACTCTAGCATAGGAGGAGGATATGTTCAAAGCGGAACTCAAGGAAATATGATGGTAGTTGGATATGTAGTTATGACTCTTATATATCTTCCAGCATTAATAAAAGCAATAAAAATGATGAAAAAATTAAAAGTTCCAGAATATGGAATATTTGAAGAAAATAAGGAATATGATAAAGAGAATGTTGAAAATGATGCGGAATAAAAAATATTTAAATTTGACATAGCTACCATATTATGTTAAAATAAAAAATATATTTAAGAGTTTACCTAATGTCATATGTCAGAGCGGTAAAGAGTAATATAATAAAATATTACTTACACTTATAAAGTGAGATTAATGAAGTCTTGCAAAGGAGTCTTAAAAAAGATTTTTTTGTAAGGCTTTTTTGATTAGAAATAGGAGGGGTTAAAATGAAATTTGAAAAATATGATGACATAAAAAAATTTATGAAAGATAATATGAAATTAATTGAAGAAAAAGAGTGGTTAAATAATTTAATGGTAGGAAACTGTGAAGATGGTTTGCAACAAGGAACAGAAGGATGGGTATTAGCAAGAGTTATTGATAATAACAAAACAGAGTTAATAATGTTAAATAGAAAACCATGGCATTTGCTATTTTACTCTCCTACTAATAATAGAACTGATGAATTATTTGAATTTGCTGCAAAAGAAGTATATAAAATAGATAAAGATATTTTAGGAGTAAATGGAGATAAAGAATTAGCAAGAAAATTTGCAAAATATTACTGTAAAGAAGCAAATATAGAATATGAAGTGCAAACAGAAATGAGAATATTATTATTGAAAAAAATAATAAAAGCTAAAATGAATGAAGAAGTAACATTTAGAAAAGCCAATTTGTTAGATAAACCAACTTTAGTAAAATACATAAAAGAATTTAATAAAGAAGCATTAAATGAAGAAACCACTCAGGAAGAAGCAGAAGAAAAATATGAAAGATATTCAAAAAACGGATATTATGTATTAGAGAATAAAGGAAAAATACTTGCACAAGCAAGTTTACGAAATGGATTAAAAAAAGGTGAATGTGTTAGTAGTGTATATACTGCAAAAGATGAGAGAAATAAAGGATACGCATATAACCTAGTTTATAAAATTTCAGAAAAGATGCTTAACAATGGAGCAGAATATTGTGTGTTATTTACAGATGACACAAATCCAATAAGTAATCATGTATATGAAAAAATCGGATATAAAAGAAAAGTAGATTGCGAAGATTTAAGATTTATAAAATAAAAGGGGGATGATAAAATGCCGAAATTTTTGTTAATAATAGGACCACAAGCTGTTGGAAAAATGACTGTTGGGCAAGAATTAGAAAAAATAACAGGATATAAATTATTTTATAACCATATGACAATAGAAATGGTAAGAAAAATATTTGACTATGATAAAAAATCCTTTAGAAAAATGAACCAAATAATAAGATACGAGGTATTCAAAGAATTTGCGAAAAGCAATGAAGAAGGAATAATATTCACAGGATGTTTTGACTTTGGAAACGATTTTAAGGAAGAAAAAGAAGAAGTCAATAAATGGATGAAATTATTTGATGAAACCTATGTAGTAGAATTAGAAGCAGAATTAAAAGAAAGGCTAAAAAGAAACAAAACAGAAAACAGACTAAAACACAAAGAATCAAAAAGAGACTTAGAATGGAGTGAAAATGATTTACTAAGATCAGTAAAAAAACATAGACTTAACAGTAAGGAAGGAGAAGGAGAAAAAATATTTAAAAATTACGTAAAAATAAATAACACTACCATACCTGCTAAAAAAGTAGCAAAAATGATAAAAGAAAAATTTGAATTAAAATAAATAGGGCAAAGTAAAGCACTCTATGAAAAACTAATAAATTGCATTAATAAATATAAAACACTGAATATTAACTGCAAAATAAAAAATAGAAAGAAGGTAAGAAAATGGAAGATGAAATAATTTTAGTAAAACCAAGTCTTGAATATAAAGAACAAGCTATAAACTTAATTGAAGAAGTAGAAAAGTTTGATACAGATGAAAAAACACGTTATTCAGGATTTAGCAGCTTGCAGGAATACAAAGATAACTATGAAGCATGGTTGCAAAGAATTGATAAATATACAAAAAGAGAAATGCTACCAGAAGGGAGAGTACCTGCTAATGTTTTCTTTTCTGTAAGAAAAAATGATAATAAATTAGTAGGAATAATTGATATTAGACATGAACTTAATGATTATTTATATACTTATGGTGGACATATAGGGTATAGCATATTACCAAGTGAAAGAAGAAAAGGCTATGCATATAAACAATTAAAGTTAGGATTAGAATTTTGTAAAAGTATTGGATTAAAAAGAGTTTTGATTACTTGCCTTGATTATAACATTGGAAGTAGTAAAACTATTGAAAAAGCAGGAGGTATACTAGAAAATATCGTAGAGAAAAAACAACAAGGTGATAAATTTAAAAGATATTGGATAAGTTTAAAAAAGAAATTTGCAAAAGAAGTAAAAGATAAATTCACCGATGTACAAGAAATTGAACAAAAATTAAAATCAATAGATGAAGAAGATTTTAAAGGAGATATCTATTTAAATCATTTTATAAAAGTTGTTAAACCTTTTGAAATATACGATGGAGTGTATTTATATGATAATGAGTATAAATGGCTAGAATTTTATGACTACGAATCTAGAATAAGGCTAACAGCAATATATGATGAAAATAACAAAATAGTAGAATGGTATTTTGATATAGCAAGAAGTATTGGAAAAGAAGATGGAATACCATATGAAGATGATATGTATTTAGACGTTGTCATTAGACCAAATGGAGACATAGTTTTAATGGATGAAGATGAATTAAAAGAAGCCTTTGATAAAAAGGAAATGACAAAAAAAGAATATGATGAAGCATATAAAGTTGCAAATGATTTGATAGAAAAATTAAAAAACAATAAAAATAAATTACAAGAATATACAGATAAATATTTAAGAAAAATGTTAAATTAAAAAGGACGGGACTATCGAAAATGTTGTGTAAAATTTCTATTTGTAAAAATTATTTCAGGATAAAAAGGCTTATGATTGCAATTTTCATAAGCCTTAAATCTTGCTTATTTTAAATTCTTTCTGGATATAGAATATTTAGATGAGATAAAATTATATCCCAATTTCTATACCTCACTGTCCATTTCTTTTCAATTCTTCTAGTAGCTAAATAAAGCGTTTTTAAAATGATATTTGTATCTTCTGTTCTTTATATTAAAAAGTTCGAACAGAAACGTCAATGGAGGCGACAACCAATAAATAACCATATTCAAATAGCTGTATTTCTGCATAAAACAGAGTATCCAATATTCAATTTTATTGCAGTTTTATTGCAAATGCTTAAAAATAATGCTATAACCCCATATATAATTGGGGTATAGCATTATATAATTTTGCCTTATATCCATTCCAAATGACATTACTTGTTGTTAGGTTAAAATGCTTCACTTTCTAAGATTAGCCCATTTGATTTAGATACAGGTGTAGACTTATTTAATTCTAGTAAACGGGTATGGTCCAATTGATTTGTGTAGTTAATTAGGTTATTTACATTCTTTCGTTTTACTGGTGTTTCTACTAATACCTTACATTTACCTAGTCCACTTGTACTTGCGTAATTTGCGCCTTGCTTGTGGTAGAATTTACTAATATGAAGTATCATTTGATTTTGGTTGTTATAGCATAGAGCGAATTGTAAATAGTTTTCTTTGTCTAACTCTATAATGTTGATAAGTCGCTTTTCTCCATGATATAGATAATATTGTGTGTCTAATCTCCATTTGTTACTACACTTGCTATTGACTTTTTTTACTTGTTCTGTTGTTATCTTCGCCATCATTATTGCTCCTTTCCAATGAATTAACCTTTTTATAGGGTTAGCTCTTTTATAACTCTATGTCATTATATTTTGCTACTGCTGATTATTTAACGATAGCAAATGTTTAATAACTTAAAATCTTACTAAATAAATAATAAAGCCATATTAATAAGACTTGAAATAAAGCCAAAATAAGAGCAATAATAAACTATTTTATTGCTCTATTTATATTATTCTACTTTTCTTAGTTCTTCATTCTCCTTTAAACCTTGACTTTCTAAATATTGATTATATTTCTGAACTTCACTCTCCTTAAACTTGTTGAACACAGATGTATATGTATTTAAGGTTGTTTGTATATCTGCATGTCCAAGAAGTTTCTGCAATGTAACTGCCTGCATGCCTGCCTCTATACAACGTGTAGCATAAGTGTGTCTCAAACAATGTGTATTGTAAGAACTAGAATTAAGATTTATTGTTCTAGTTTTCCCTCTAGCTTTGTCGTTTCTTTGGAAAGTATAAATTTTATTGCCTATTCCAGCATCCTTACATATACGTTTAAATTGAGAATTTATTGTTGAAGTTGATATGAATTTTCCGTCAAGTGTAGTAAATAAGTAACCGAAACTTTTAATTTGTTTTAATTGGCCTTTTATAAAGATATTCATAGGTATGTCCCTGAATCCGCTATATGACTTGGTTCCACCTATCTTTATTCTCCCTTCCTTTGTCTTTGTTATACTTCTTCTAATGTGTATTACATTATTTGTGAAATCTAAGTCTTTTCTTTCTAGTGCTAAGCATTCTCCGAACTCGCATTCCGTGTTTCTATTAATATATAAAATACTAATTTATATTTATAATCTTTTATTTCTAATTGCCTTAAAAAAGCCTTGTGTTCTTCTACTGTAAATGCTTCAACTTTCTTATCTGGTCTGTTACTGCGTGGCTTGATTATATTGCCTTTAATTGAAAATGGATTTACATTAATAATTTGTAAAAGCATTGCTTTATTAAATACACTAGATAATAACATATATATCTTTTCAATATATGAATTTGAATAATTTACTGTTTCTAGTAAACATTCGTTTATATGAACTGCATTTACCTTTTGAATTTGCATAGGAGATATATACATCTTCTTTATAATTCTTGCAGTCTGAATATTCCTTGCTTGTGTATTTTCTGTAAGTATATTTGACTTTTCTTGTTCTTCTAAAATCAAATCTAATATTTCACATACCGTTGTTTTGCTCTTATCAATAAATTTATTTTCTTTAATACTCACTAAACTTTTATGTAATTTCTCTGCCACCTCAGACCTTGTATTTCCATATACAGCTTTTCTCTTTCCATTAGCTGTAAACTGTCCGAACCCATTTCTTTAACGTTTCATTATAATAAATCGTTCCGTTCTCCGTTTCCTCGTCTTCCTTTTCTTTTTCTTGTCTTTTTCTGTTCCATAATTATTATACACTCCTTTGCACCATGAAAAGAACCTATATCTTGTTATTTGATTACTTTAACATTAAGGTTAGTATTCTTTCTGGTATTAAATTTTGAAAACTGCTGATGTAATTTACCTATCAGAACTACATTTACAGTTTTGTTATGTATAATAATAATTCCAACATTATTCTTAATTCTATTGCTTATAGAATTTTTGAATATATTTATCTTTGGTTATAGAAGTCTTTATTTCAACTTTTCATTATTTGAATTAACAATTTCATTGAATAATTGTTTTATTTCATTAAAATATGTATCGTCTTTTATATAATTATATGTCATTTCATTTATTGTTTTCTTTAATCTTTTAAATACTTCATATTCAACATAGCTTTCAAACTCATTAAGCATTTTAGTTACTTGTCTTATTGTATCAAAATTAACTTTTATATATTTATCATTATTATAGAAGGTTAATTGTCCTATTTCATTTCTTGCATTCTTGATAGTTTCAGCATAATTATTAGTTAAAAAGTTTATATAATCAGTATATTCTACATTTTGATTTCTGAAGGTATCTAAGTAAAATGTTAAAAAAGCAACTTTTTGAATATCAATACTTGTTAAATCTCTATTACTTTCTATTTTCAATTTTACATCATTAAGTATATGTGGAAGTATATTCTTATTCACATAAGCAACTATTATATATATTTGTAGAAAGTCTAATTGCTTTTGTTCTTCAATTTCTGGTATCATTTTATCCAATAGTCCTATTTGAGATTTCTTCATTTTATTTGCAAGAACATTGGTGCTATCAGAAAGACCATTATTATTATCAGACATTCTACTATTAGATATTCCTAAAAGATAATCAGGGGTAGTTTCTAGCACTTTTGCTATTTCAGCCAACTCGTCAACTTTTAATACTCTGCCCTTTATATTTAATTCTGCATACATTATCTTTTCTCTTATTGTTCCTGCTTTTGTTGCTAATCCTTGTTGTGATAAATCTTTTTTCGTTCTTAATTCACGAAGTCTATCAGACAATGCACATAAATAAGGGTTTGTATTTGCCTCCTTCTTATTATTTGTAGTTTCTTTATTAACTTTTGCTTGTTTCTTGTTTGACATTATATCACTTCCTTTTAAATTATTCTATCGCTCACGTATATTATTGGTGTGTTATTGCTACAATTTTATCATTTTTAGTAATAGAAGTCAAGTGCATTTTAAAACTTTTTTATTTTTTTGCAACAAAACTATTGACACGCCATTGAATATATGTTATTATAATTTTGCTCCAAGCAATATGTGATTGTTTGTTATTGCTACCGAGCAAAATTAAATGAAAGGAGTTGGTGCTTATGGCACAACAAGAAGATTTAACTATGGACGTTAAGCAAGTGGCAGAGTATGTTGGTTGCTCAACATCTATGGTTAGGAAACTTATTCGTATTAAAGGTATTCCATTTTATACGGTGGGGAATAAGATTGTTTTCAAGAAGTCTATCATTGACTGGTGGCTTTCTACTAAATTAAAAGAAAGGGGATTTAACTATGAAATATCATAATTATTTACTTACTCTTGAACAAGTGGCTGACCATCTACAAATAGATATAGAACGTGTTATACAATTAGTTCTTACAGGCGAATTACGTTCTTTAGATTATGAACACGTGAGATTATATGACTTATTAGAATATAAGAGAAATGGAGGAATTTAGTTATGAATAAAAATTCAAATGAAAATGAGGTGTCAACCGTGGAAAGTTCAGCACCTCAAACTAATATGGGGAATACAGAGGCAACCTCTGTTTCTTCTCCTACAACTAATTTTACAACAAATAGAAGTTCACGTCAAGATGATAAAGAAGCAATTTTGGCTATAAAGTCATTTATTCAAAGTCGACAAGCTGCTAAACCTACTAAGCCTAATTTTTTTATAGGTAAAAGTTTTTCACATAGTAAACTAGGTCAGTATATAATTGACAACTCACTTATCAAACGTATCCATGGTGTTACACATGCCAAAAATAAAGGGATATATGTATATGATAACGAACTAATAGAATTTATTATTACAAGGTTAGTACCTTCTATAAAACCAGCTGACAAGAAATTAGTATTGGACTACCTTACTATTTCTACTAAAAGGTCAGAAGTAACAGAAAGCCCTTATAATTTAGTTGGTTTTGCTAATGGTGTGTATAACATAGAAACATCAGAATTTGCAGAATATCCTACTAATGATATATTAACTTCAAAGCTTAACATTGACTATGTGACACAAGATAATAATTCTGCTGATATAGAAGAAATTGACCAATTTTTTAATAAGTTGGCTGGTGGAAATCCACAACTTAAAGAATTTTTACTCTTTATTGTGGGTATCAATTGCTGCAGAGCTAATATTCCTAAACTTCTATATGTGTTAAAAGGCAATAGTTCTTATGAAGGGGTAACAGCTAAGTCAACATTTTTAGGTTTGATTACTGCTATATTAGGGGAAAGTAGTTCTAATTATAGTTTAGAGGAATTGGCTGATAAGAATGCTACGTCTTTACTATATGCTAAAACATGCAATATATCAGATGTTAGCTTTAAACCTGATAAATTGAACTTCACTAATTTTAGAAATCTAATTTCAGGTAATACAAGAATTGTAAAGACTGGTTACGGTACTTTAACATTTGCACCTTATACAACTATGATACTTAATGTTGAGAATATGTCAGATGTTGAAGATACTATCTTGAAATTGTCAAAGAACTTTAAGGTTATACCTTTAACAGATTTTGACATTGAAGATAACTTTGACGTAGATGTTCTATATAAGAAGGAAAACTTGTTATATATAACATTAAAGGCATTAGATGTAGTTAAAAAGTTTGTAAACTCCAAAAGATTTATTGTCCCTGATATAGTTGAAACAACTACATTAGAATATTTAAGCAATTATAATAGTGTTGTTGGTTATTGTAAAGATTATCCGATAGAAGAAGTTTACCCCAAAGAACTATATTTTAAACAATACCAAAATTGGTGTAAATCTAATAATGTTGACAGTGTATGCTATTCTGAATTTGGAAAAGGCCTTGATATTATGAAGTATAAGCCTGATCGTAAATCTTATAGTAATAAGAAGTATCACTATTATTTCAATTCAAACTTTAATGCTGATAGATGCAGGGAACAATATGCAGATGCGCTATCTCATGTTGGTTATGTTGCAAAAGAAGATACAAGTGTGGGTTATCTTTGCTACTTTTTGGCTAAAGTATTTGAAGATAGGCACAATGGCAATTATTATGGTCAAGATAAAAAGTTATAATTTTTGCTATGGCACCTATGGCAGATGTTGATTAGATATAGAATAAGTAAGTTGATTAGATTTACAACCTATAACTTACTTATTCTTTCGGTTATAATTGTTTATATACTGTCTAGTAACGTTTACAAAATAATAGTTATTATTATAACCTTAAATTTTATGTCATTTTTAGCACTTTTATATGTAATAAAATAAATAAAACGTACCTGTGTAGTTTATCGGGAAAATGGCTAAAATAAGAGCAATTAGACGGTAATTTTACTTATACTTAATACAATCATTTGTAATAGATGTAATCTTTACACAAGAATACCTAGTTAGTAGGAAGTTCTAACTAGGTATTTTTAAAAGGGGATGTCTGTTGCTATGATGTATAATAAATGGCAGACACTTTTATTATTAACTCAAACATTATAGTTTGTCTATTTATTATTATTTTGAAGTTTTACTCCTAATTCAATAAGTTCTTCTTTATAGCCATGTTGAATTATTAGCTGTTGTATTTCAGGTGTATTTAATTCTTCAATTCCGTACACTATGAAGCGGTCAAATACATCTCTATCTGTATATTCTGCTAATGATTTGTTCTTTAGTCTTTCTTTAACCTCTGCAAAAGTTATTACATTTTCATCCTTCTTTTGTTCTAAATATTTGTAGTTCAAATCTGCTTTTTCTATATTTGCTTTTAAGCATAATACTTTCATAACTTGTTCATACTCATTTGGATAATGTAACTTATACCATGCTATATATAAGTTTTGTATAATAACATTATAGGTATGGGATGTTGGAAACATATACTTTATCTTTTCTAATGACTTTATATACCATTTGGGAATATTGTGTTTTATCATAACTTTGGTATATTTTTTAAATTTTGCATTATCTCTTAAATGTTTACCTTTTCCGACAAACTCCATTATGTTATATGCTACCTCTTTATCTATACCTTTTGAAATTAAGTACAAAAATATATCATCTCTACTGCAAGGTAGTTCATTTATATTATGTGTCTTTATAAGATTCTCAATATTGTTGCCCCATATACCTGTGCCATGAATTATATTATAAGTCTTTACTAGATGTTCTATATTTTTAGGGTTAATATCTGTAAATATTTGTTTACTTGTTTTGCTTTGAAAGCCTAAAATCAAACTTATATCTTCCATTTCAAGTAACTTTGATATTTCATTGTTATTTAAGTTTATTTCATGATATTTTATTCCTGTAATTTCTTCCAAATACCTTAATGGTGTTGGGAAATCTCCTGCTATTATATTTATTTTAAGGTTATCTTTCATTAGTAATTCTAACTTTATATAATTAGTAGGTGCAGAAACAATTACCCTTTCTTTGCCTAACAATTCTTCTGCATATCTTTTTAATGGTCCTATTAAATATTTCCAACTTACTATTAATTCAAAAGCCGGTATACTTTCTCCTTTTATACCTATAAATGTTTCGTATGGTATATTGTAATCTATTGGGTTAATGTTACTAATTCCTAATAGATAATTTATAAATAATGCACTTGTACAACCTGTAATGTTAATAATTTGGTTATCTTCTTTCATCTTCTGTGTTATAAGATGTGCAACCATAAATACATCTTCTAATTTCTGATTACATATTATTGCCATTTCCGCATTATATCTTTTTAGTATTGTTTGCTCTACATTATTGCCATATAACTCTTTTAGTTTCTTATTTGATATTTCTTTTATCTGTTTAAAATCAATATTCATAATATATTTCTCTCCTTTTAGATAGAATAAATTTCGTTTCTTGTATCCAGCTAATATTTATATATTTCCATATCTTGTAGTATTACTGCGTTGTCCGTATATTCTTTTATTTTCTCTTTTGCCTCTGTATGAATAGGTATTACTACCTCGGGTTTAGTTATATCTATTACTTGTTGAAGTGCCGTATAGTCTGCGTGGCCTGATGTGTGTAAACTTATAATGTCTATCCCTAACTCTGCTATCCTTGACAGGAATTGCTTGTATTCTTCGTCCTCCTTGTAGCCGTTCCCATAGACTATATATTAAGCAACAATTATCAAGCACCTTACTTTTTAACCTTAACTTTTCAATATCTCTCAACATAGATATCCTCACGTTCATTATAAATTTACCGTGTAGGGATTTACCTGTATATTTCATTTTCTTTTTATAGGGCTCTATATATTGTTGGTACTCTGGTTTATCTTTTAATAGGTATATAAAACTTGGTAGGAACACTTGCACCTTCTTGTTATTAAGTGCATTGGGTATTTTCTGCGTTACTAATTGAAGTACATTTGATAGTAATATATCGTGTATTACTGTTTTGCCTGTCCTGTTTGCTACCCTTTGAATTGTTGTTACCCTATCTATATTAGTGGTGGACATTAATACAAGTACCTTGTCATACCTATTTGTTAGTCTTGCCATTTCTCTAGCTAGGTCTGCCTCTGTCTGTGCTTTAGCCTTAGGCCTTGATAGAGTAGTACCTTCTGTTATTAGTATATCTACCTTTCCGTATCTTCTCTAAGGTAGGTTTTAGTAGTTTCCCCTTATAACCATGATTTCTAAAGTCGCCGGTATGTAATATTCTTTTACCTTCTACCTCTATTAAGAACATAAACGCACCATAGGCACTATGGTCAACTAAATATGGTGTTATAGTTACCTCATTTATCTTAAAAGGTACTAGGTTTTGTATATCTATTGTTGGGTGGGTTATATTACCCTTACTTTTAGAGAAACAAAATACGGTTTCTAGTATGCTCCTTGCTAGGTCTGACATATATATAGGTATCTCCGGAAGTACCTGATTAATTCTACCGACAATGGTCTGGATGGTGATGGGTTATGAGAACTCCGTCATAGGTAGGTGTGCCTGTGGTTAGACCTTCTATTATAGGCAACCTTTTAGGCTCTGGGTCGTCTAGGTCATCTCCAAAATCAATTAAAATCCTAGTACCTATTGAGGTGGTTATTTCAGAAAAGGCACCACCTATTTGGCTAGAGCCCTTAAGAATTCTTATCTGCATAGGTCCTCTAGTCATTTATATTGGTTTTGATAGAAGTTATGCTTGTATTGTCTTGGTCATAGCACATATACCTATAATCTATTACCCCTATATCTGTTCGTATTTCAAATGGCTCAAAATCTTTTATTTTAGAGGTCTTTGGAGTTGCTATACATACTTTAATAGTGGGGTAGGTAGGTCTACGTCCCTTATATCCAAATAATTTATACCAATTATCTCCCTGTTCTGTTTTAAGAAGATTCAATAGAAATATTGCTTTATTTGTTATTTGCTCCTGCACTTGTTCTAATGTTTGACCTTCTTGCACTACTTCTATTATAGATATTTTCCTTACCTTTGACCTTGTTAAAACATTAATTTTACCTATGCCACCTATGGCAGTTATAGGTATGTAAAGATTTTCAAACTTTATGCTTTGTATCCCTATTATCAACTTGTTATAGGAGCTTGTTTTTGAGATTTCTTCTAATAGCAGACTTTCCGTTTTAGATGTTTCATTGAGCTTAGCTTTTATAGGTATCTCCGGTTTATTAAAGTATTCCATAAACTTAATAGCCTCTTTAGTGTCCCATTCTACTTCTTTGAGTTGAATAGGACAGTTAAATGTTTTCTTGCTGATGTCATTTTCTGTTGTTATAGTTGCCCCCTCTTTAGATAAGGTTATGGTTGCAATAACTTGCCCCCAGTACCTCATTTGAATTTTTATTTGATGTGGTAGGGTAGGGATTACCTCTACTAAATAGAACTGCACATACTCATATTGTTTACAAGTCTTGTAGAATTGCTTTAGCATTTCCCTCTGCTCCAGCATTAACTTGACCTGTTCGTTATAGGGTACTTGCCATTCCTTACTTTGTTCAATGGTCTTTTGTGTTTTTTCCATTGTTTCTTTTAATAGTTTATCATTCATAAATAAAACCTCCTTGTACTGTTATTTTAACAATACAGGGAGATTTCTTCTATTGCTAGTTATTTTTATTGTTTTTCGTTCCCTAATGAATTTCCGGCGGAAAGATACACCAATCTGGCTTTTCCCCTCAGTTCCCCCTTTCATATATTTATATACGTTTTTATATATATTAGTTATATATAATTTTTATAATTTTAGAGTGTTTACATAAACAAAACTATATCTACTATACATTAAATTCCGGCTTTTAAGACTTATAATATGTCAAAAAAAAATTTTTTGACGAAGAAAGCTAAAATAAGCTACTTACCCCCATAATCAAATATAGAAAATGCAGTGGTGTACTTATATGTAAATAAGTCTAAAATAAGAGCAATTAGGTATAAATTTTCTATAACTATGTAATATTGCTATGGCACCTATGGCATTAAGGAATAAAAAGACCACTTAAGGTCTTTCATTCTTATTACATATTAGTATTGATAATATAGTCGTAATAGTCTGCTCCTGCTGCTGAGTATATTCTACCTACTACATTTATATTACCTGTGCTATCCATAAACATTGGAACTTGCATATTATAATTGGCTGTGCTAACTGTTTTATTATATAATTCTGTATAGTCTTCTTGAAAATCTTCTGTATAACCCCATAATTCTATGAATTTATCTTCGTAGCATTTAGATAATTTACTCAAGAATTCTTGTTCCTCTATGTTTTTAGATTTTAATATATCAGCATTACTAACAGGTTTACCGGTTTTTTTATTGATATTATATACATAATAATCAATAAATCCAGTGTTACCTTCAATACTTAATACTAAAGATAATATATCATTATTTAAATAATAATTATATTCTTTATGAGAAAAATCATCATCAAATTCTTCATACTTTTCTTTTATTTTTTCATTTATATCATCAATCTCTTTAGAACCACTAATATTTATAATTGGATAAGATTTATTAGGTAAAGTATATATAATATCTTGTTTTTCGTCTATTGGTTCAATATTATATTGTTCTTGTGTACTAATACTTTCATCTTCTTTTTTTAATTCATTCTTCAAATCTAAATTTGTTAATGAATTAACTGATAAATCGTAAAATTCTTCTTCATCTGATGCCATTACTCTAAATAATACTCCTTTTGTTGTTACAGCAATTATATATCCTATATTACCGTCTAGTCAATTGATAAATTCCTACTTTGCGTCCCTTAAACTTATTAACATCAAGATTTTCACCTTCTTCAAGTTTTTTAAGTTCACTTTCTTCAATTATTGATATAAAATTTTTTGTTTCTAATACTTGGTTTTCTAAACTTTTTTCCCTAATTTTAGTACCTTTTCCTAGTATATCAAAAACATTCCCCGTTTTTTCTAATAGATAATTGTATGATTTTTCAAACGTATCAGATTTATCAACTCCGGCTAAGAAATATTTTTGTTTTTCAAGAGATTGAATCATATCAATTGATATAACTTTCCTAGTTTTTTGTTCATATACTACACTCATATCCATATATTGAGTATCAATTGGCAATATTAGACAATCTGTTTCTTTATGTTCTTCACAATATGGAGCTTCTGAATTAGATATAGTATCTTTGGGTGCTATTGCATAAGCTTTTAATATTTCATCAATTGTAAAATTAAAAGTTTTATAACCATTATTTATTTCTACATATGACACATTTTCATCTGTTTTTGAAGTAATAGTCGAGTTGCTATATTTATAATAAATGGCTATTGCTAATATAATTATAATCATTACTATTATAATCATAATTATATGACTATGTTTTTTTTCTTTCATTTTCATTTCCCCTTTTTATATTATAATTTTTATATTTATTGCTCTGTTAAATCAGATATTGACATTTTCATTTCACTATTTTTTATCGCGTCATTTAATGCTTCCTCTATAGTATTAACTCTTTCATTAGAACTTCTTGTAGGAATTTTATTATTATAGGTATAATAGTACATTTGATACGAAAATTTGTTATCTTCGTGCCTAAATATTTCAATTATATGGTAATCTGTATCGCTTTCAATTTTTATTGTGTTGTATGTTTTAACTAATTCACTTTTTGGCTCCACCTGTTTTTGTATATTATTAGAGTTTTCCTCGCTAGTATAATTTTGATTATAATTATCATTTTGATTATTATTGTTATTGTCATTTTCATCTGTAATATTAACATTAGGGTATTGCCCCTTCTTTATAGCCTCATATTCACTTTGTGATACACCGTTTATATCAGAAGGTGTATGGTCATAATCTGCAGTTTTTTCATACGTATTATTTTTTTTGATATAACTATATGTTATACCTACCCATGAAATGTCAGATAGTAATTTATCTAATGATATATAGGCATATTGAGAAGTTGTTTTGTCCCAAGTTTTTTGACCTTGTATTTCATATATGTATAGAAATTCCGGATACTTTTCTTTGTTTTCTTTGGGTTGAATTCTGCTTATTCTTAAAACTTTAAAATATTTATCATATGAAGAATAATCTCTATTATTAAAATCTTCACTATAATCTATAAGAGTATAAGGTTCTAAGTCAAACAGACTTATGGTGTCTGATATAATGTCCGTAGAAACATTATCACTTATTGTATTGTTTACTACTGGGGTATCCGATGAGTTTTCTTTATTTATAAATGGTATTGCTAAAAATACTAATTCTCCCACAATAATAATTATCATTATTGTATATATTACTTTTCTTTTAACACTCATACAAATTCCCCTTTTATTATACTTATATTTTATATTTTATCATTAAATGGCATTTGATGTAAAGTGTTATTTATATATTTTATATAAATAGTATTTCGTTATAATTCAAGTGGTTTATTGATACAATATATGTGGAGGTATGGACCAATGAACGATAAATCAGATATTTTAAGAGTTATTGGAAATAATGTTCAACAAGCTAGGTTGAGTAAAGACTTAACCCAAGAGGCTTTAAGTGATAAAATTGACAAAACACCTAATTTTATTAGTATTATAGAACGTGGTCGGAAGCGGTATCAGTATTCCTACTATTATAGATATTTGTAATGCTCTAAAAGTAGATGTTTCAGTTATATTTAAAGGGTTAATTGATGTTGATAACCCTTCTAAAGTAGAACCTCTAACTAAGTCTATATTAAGGCTTGACAAAGACGGTCAAGATATTTTGACCGATTTAATCAATTATATGAATAAATAAGTTTTAAGGAATATCAATAGCGATATTCCTATTTGTTTCTATTATAGACCTCTGTCATTATTTTGGTTGCTATTTTATACCCTTCAATAAACCATTCTTTGTTTTCTATTTCTGACATATCATAGGTGATATTTAGTAATTGCTCCAACTGTTTACGTTGACTTTCTTCAATAGCTTGTTCAATTTCTATTTTAGCTTTTCCTTGTTTTCTTGATAATTCCTTATATTCAAAGCTTGTTCGTTTATCTCCAGCTATTCTATAATACAATTCCAGTATAGTATTATTTTCTGCCATATTATCGCCACCTTTCCAGCATAGGTAATGCTTGGCGTGTATTATAATTCTATATGTTAGTAGTTGCCTAGTGTTCATATTATTTACTATTGTTTATCAAGTTGGTGCAACATTTTAAATTGTCAATTTTACTTGTGGTACCTATGGCAGATATGATATGATTTTATTGCAATTTATAGCAGTTTATTGCAATTTTATTGCAACGTCTGTAACATTCTGTAATACTCTGTGATAAAGGCAAAAAAAATTACTGCCCTGTAAGACAGTAATTTCAATACTTTGTGCTATTGTGTGATATGAAGTAATATTCCATATCAACTGCTTAAAAGTATTACTTAATGGAGGCGACACCCGGATTCGAACCGGGGATCAGAGTTTTGCAGACTCGTGCCTTACCCCTTGGCTATATCGCCATATAAAATATATTGTTAAATAAGTTTTGTATTTTATCATACTTATTAAATATAGCAAAAAATTAGTAAAAAGTCAATATATAGCTTATAAAAAAGCTCACTAAAAATTTTATATCTAATCTGTATAATATAATTTATTAAATTAGTTTTGTAAATATGATAATTCTTGTTACAAAAAAGCCCTTTTTCAAATTCTACTTATTGAAGTATATTTTACTTTAGGGCTTTTTCTATTGTGCTAAAGTTCCATTATAAATCATTTCTTTTTATTTTTAACTATGAACTTATCAAAAAATGCTAAAATTGCAGGTAATAATAGTAATATCAGAATTGTAGAGCAAATCGTACCTTCTGAAATAGTTTTACAAATTTTTGCTGCAATAGCTGAAGCAAAATTGGCAATAATCAAAGTTACAATTATAAGTATTGAGCTTGAAGTTAAAATAGTATTAATTGACCTATTATATGAATCTATAATAGCCTCTTTTATTCCTTCTGTCTTTCTATGTTCAAGGTAATATGATGTGTATAAAATAGCATAATCAATTGTTGCTCCCATCAATATACTTTGAACTATTAATATGGAGATAAAATAAACATTCTCTCCTACAAAAGATAAAATTCCCATTGTCAAATAAACAGCACATTGTATTGTAAGTACTAAGATAGTAGGTATAATAGCAGATTTAAAGGTGACAGCTACTACAATGAAAATAATAATCATTGTTATAATAGTTATGGAGTTTAGTTCACCATTAAAAGTTTGACTCATTTCATAAGCCATAGGAGAATTTCCTATTATATAAAACTCTTGTATCTCTTTACCTAGCATATCTTTTAGTTTTTGTATGAACTCAAATGTCTCTGGTGATTCAGCAGGAAACTTTGTGTTTATTACAATCCTTGAATATTCATCTCCCAAAAGCAAATCTTTTGCATCTGAAACGGTTTCCTTTGCTTCAGTTATTTTATTTCTCATATCATCTTCTATAAAATCTGTAAAACGTTCATCTTTTAGAACTTTATTATTCAAATAATCAACAAATTGTTCTATAGTCATTTGCCAAGAATTATTATAAAGGTTACTACTACCATAATACGTATAAAGAAGCTCTACTGTATTTTTATTTATATCATTTGCTAAAGTGCTAATAATTGCAAACATCTCATCCGCATTATATTTTGTACCATTAATTGTTGCATTCATAATACCATTAATAGTATTCAATTTAGTTATCTTATCATTATCGAAATTGCTTGAATACTCTGGTTTTATAACAACATCATTTAATAAAAATTGTACAAAATCTTTTAATGAGATAGCTGGATTCGTATTAATACATTTAGATGTATATAAACCATATAGTAAATCCACATTTTCTTTGTCTATTTCCAATAAACTAGATACATCACTACTAGCATATTTTTTATTGTTAATCACACCACTCATAACCGATTGAACTAAATTCAAGTCTTTAACAGTATTTGTAGAAAGTTTATCTGTAAGTGTACTATCATTTTTATGTGCTATTACAAAATTTACAAACTCTTGAGGAGTTAAAGTAGTATTATTTTTAGTTGATACATACAAAGTGTAAATGCTCTTTAGTTTATTGCTATCTATTCCAATAATTTGTGAAAGTTCATTATATGAAAATTCCCTATTGTTAATGCTATTGCTCATAATTGTGGACAATAATTTAAACTGTTGTTTTGTAGCCTCATCAACTTCATTATTATTTAATAGTAAATTTACAAATTCATTAGGGCTAGCTGTCCAACTGGCTATGTTTCCAGAACTATATTCAATCAAATTATATAATTGATACATTTGATTAATATCTATTCCTAACATCTTTGATAATTCAGAAGCAGAATATTTATTTTTATCATTAAGCAAGTCTGGATTGGATAATAATTTTTCTAATCCAATTGTATCAAAACCATCTAAATAATGAGTATTAGTTTTTATTTTATTTACATTATTTACAAATTCTAAAATAGTATATTTACTGTTGTTTTTACTATTTAAGTATTTTAAGAGTACTCCTTGATTAATTTTAGATTCTTCAATGCTAAATAAATTTGATAATTCTTTATTATTCATCTGTTTATTAATCACATTTTTGTCACTAAATGTTGATAACATTTTTATATTTGAAATTGTATTACTATCAAAACTATTTGAATAATCACTATTGTTCAAAACATCATTTAATACAAAACTTGAAAATTCTGAAATTGACATTTTTACATCTATATCATTTACAAGAATGTAATATTTATATAATTCACTCATCATATTACTATCAATCCCAAATAAATTTGCCATCTCGCTACTTGTCATCTTTCTTTGAATAGTCTGTTTGTTTGTAAATTTTGATAAAGTATTTAGTTTATTTCTACTGTCATTATTAAACTTATCAGAATAAGTTGCATTAGTTAAAACATCTTTGTTTATAAAATTAATGAATTCATTTAAACTAATTCTAGTATTATTGTTCTTAGATAAATAGTATATAAGAATATCATCAACTTTGCTCTTATCAATTTCTAGAATATTTGCTATATCAGTAGAAGTTCGTTTTACATTGATGGAATCTGTACTTGTGAAATTTTTCAATCTTGTAATATTGCTCTTAGTTTTATCATCTATATGACTACTTATTTTTTCATTTTTATATGCTTCACTTTCGATGAAATTTATAAACTCTGAAAAAGTAAGTGTTTCACTCTTTCCAGAATTATAATAGTCATAATACAAAATCTTTAATAAATAATCATCAATATTAACATCCGAGCCCAAATCATTCATTTTATTATTTAGTTTGTCATAGGTTAAAGGCTCATTAATTGTATTTCCATACCCTAAGGCTTCATCCACATTATCTTGATTTTCAATTTCTTTTAGAAGCTTAGAAATTTTATCTTCATCCTCATTTTTATATATAATAGCAATCTGGTTGTTTTCACTGAACACATCAGCAATTTGGTCTGATTGAGTTTCGGTATAATCAATTCCTAAGTAACCTTTTAGTAAATAACTTGCAATAAATATTATTAAGAACAATGGAAGTGCAATATACCTAATTTTATAACTGTATCTTCCCAACTTTTCTAAATTAATCTTAGGAGCTCTTTTCTTTGTTTTTACAATCCACTTATCAAACATTAATATTAAAGAAGGTAATACGAAAAATATACATATTAAGCTAAATAATACACCTTTTGCTAATACAAAGCCTAAATCTTTTCCTATTTTAAAGCTCATAAATACTAAAGCTAAAAGACCTGCTATTGTTGTAACTGAACTACTTGAAATTGCTTGAAAGGCTTTATATAAAGCATTCTTCATTGCTTTAACTTTGTCTTTTTCACTTTTCTTCTCCTGATTATACCTATTCATTAGCATAATTGAATAATCCATGGACAAAGCCATCTGTAATATAGCTGCTATAGAATTTGTGATATGTGAAACATTTAGAAAAATAATATTTGTTCCTTTATTTAAAACTACTGCCATTAATATTGATGTTAAAAACAAAAATGGCTCCACATAAGACTCACACATGATAAGTAAAAGAACCAAAGCACTAGCAACTGCAAGAACAATAATCCAAAGAGGTAAAACATTCTTATTTGCCTCTGATACATTCCCACTCGTATAAAAAGTATAATCTTTATATTTCTCTGTTACTTGATTATATACACTTTTCGCTTTATCTGAATCAGAAACATCATCTACTGTGATAACATATAAAGTATAATTATCTTTGTTATAATTTTCAGAATCATCATAATCTACACTTTCTACATTATCTATTGATTCTAATTCACTTTTTATCTCTTGTTTTTTCTCATTTTCTAAATTCTCGAACATTAAATTCAAAGTACTTGTTTCGGTTTCCGAAAATTCCTTTTCCATTATGTTCATACCTATTCTAGTTTCAGAAGTATCCGGCAAGTATTTTGAAATATCATGATTTATTTTAACCTTTGATGCCAAAATACCTGAAAAAATTGTAAGAATTATAAATAAAACTAAAATGAAATATCTTTTGTTTATTATAAAATCAGTAAATTTCTTCAAATAAATCCTTCCTTTCTTTTAAGTCCGCATTATATTATACTCTCATCTTTTTATAAGTGGAAGTATAAAAAAAGTAAAACTGTCCAAATTTAGACAGTTTGTTAAAAAGTGTCTTTATAACTTGATAATTATATGTTATAATGCTTTATACATAAAAATTTACTAGAAAGGATTTAAAAAATGAAAGTACAATGTCTAAATTCTTCTTCGATAAAAACCAGAAATTTAATAAAGAAAAAATTTGCTGAATTAATCAATGAAAAAAAACAATTAAATAAAATAACTGTAACAGAATTAGTTAAAAGAGCTAATCTAACCAGAAGCACATTTTATACTCATTATGATAATATATATGAAGTAGCACAAGACTATCAATTGCAAACAATAGAACTTTTATGTAGTGAAGATTTAAAGTTATATTCAAAACAAGATATAACAAACTACTTTAAAAATATCCTAAAGTGTTTAAAAGATAATGAAAAGACATACAAAATGCTATTATCTGCTGACGAATCAGTTTTATTTTTAGAACAGCTAAAAGAAAATGCTACTCATAAAATATATGAAGCACTAAAAGATATTTGCACAGATAAATATATTGAACTAAGTGTATCATTTTTGATGAATGGTTTATTAGTAGAAATTATAAAATACTTTAGAAATGAAAGTAAATATTCTTTAGATCAATTATTTTATAATATGGAAAAATGTTTTGAAAAATTATTTTAAAAAATTTTTTAATAATCATGGAGGTAAAAGATGAATATTGAATATACAAAAAAACATGCAGTTACATATACAGAACTAAATCAAACAGGAGAATTGGAATTAGTATCAGCTTTTAATTTGGTTCAAAATGTAATGACTGAATATTTTGAAAGTTTTAAAAGTGATAATATGAGACTTAAGAAAAATAATAATGCAATATGGGTGGTTTCAAAAACCAAAATACATTTTAATAAATATCCAATGTGGAGAGATTTAATTAAAGGAACTGGCTATACTACTAAAATAAAGCCTATACGAATTGAAATTGAAACAAATTTTGAAAATAATAAGAAAGAAAGTTTATTTATTGCAAAACAAGAATGTTGTGTAATAGATTTGGAAAGTAGAAAACTTAGAAAAGTTAATACTGTAGATTATCCGAATGATATGGAAATAAAGGAAACAAAATTTGCTAAATCATATTTAAGATTGAAGGAAGATTTTTCTGAAAAAAATTATATTTATAAACAAAAAGTTCATTCTTCAGATATAGATTATAGTAATCATACAAATAATGTTGCCTATGTAAAGTATATTGTAAATACTTTGCCTTGCAAATTTTTTGAAGAAAATAAAATTACTGATTTTGAAATTCATTATATAAGTGAAAGTAAAGAAGGTCAATCTTTAAAAATTTACAAGAAGGAAAAAGATAATGCAATGGAATTTCTTATAAAAAACGGAGAAACTGAAATAATAAGAGCATATTTAAATTATATACAAAACTAATTAACAGTGTAATCAAAGATTGTGGATGAGTGCCCAAAATCTTGTTGTCTATGACAAAAAATAAAGCGAGAAATTAATTTTCTCGCTTATTTTTTATTATAGTTTATTCATCTGCATCTGCTAGTACAGCTTCCTCTTCTTCATCTATAATTTCTTCTTGAGGTTTTTCTGTATTTATTTTTATGTTTTGATATTTTTGCATTCCTGTTCCAGCAGGGATTAGTTTACCTATAATAACATTTTCTTTTAATCCCATTAACCTATCTGTTTTTCCTTTAACTGCTGCTTCTGTTAATACTCTTGTTGTTTCTTGGAATGATGCGGCTGATAGGAAGCTTTCTGTTGCAAGTGATGCTTTTGTTATTCCTAGTAATACTCTCTTTCCTTTTGCAGGTTTCTTTTTCTCTGCTTTTGCTTTTTCGTTTTTCTCTTCAAATTCATACATGTCTATTAATGAACCTGGGAACATGTCTGTATCTCCATTATCATCTATTCTTACTTTTTTAAGCATTTGTCTACCAATTACTTCAATGTGTTTATCGTTTATATCAACACCTTGGTTTCTATAAACTTTTTGTACTTCTGAAATTAAGTATTCATAAACACCTTCTGGTCCTTTTATAGCTAATATTTCATTTGGATTTACAGAACCTTCTATTAATAGGTCTCCTGGTTCAACCATATCTCCATTTTGTACTTTCATTTTTGAACCAAATGGAATTGTGTATGTTTTTGAGTTGTCTTTTGAAGTTACAATAACTTCTTTTTTCTTCTTTGTTTCTTTTATTTTTACTTTTCCTGCTATTCCTGTGATTACTGCAAGTCCTTTTGGTTTTCTAGCTTCGAATAATTCTTCAACCCTTGGTAAACCTTGTGTAATATCTGCTACACCTGCTACACCACCTGAGTGGATAGTTCTCATTGTAAGCTGTGTTCCTGGTTCACCAATTGACTGTGCTGCAATTATTCCTACTGCTTCACCAATTGATACTTTGTTTCTTCTTGCTAATCCCATTCCATAACATTTTTGGCATACACCATGTTTTGAATGACAACCTAATACTGAACGTACTTCTAATTTTTCTATTCCTGCATCTACTATTTTCTTAGCTATTTCTTCTGTTATCATTGTTTCTGTATCAACTATTACTTCGTTAGTTTTTGGATCTATTACATCTTCAATTACAAATCTTCCTAATAGTCTTTCTTCTAATTTCTCTATTACTTGTTTTCCATCTTTGATGTCATAAATCATTATACCTTCATGGCTTCCACAGTCTGCTTCTCTAACTATTATATCTTGTGATACATCTACTAATCTTCTTGTTAAGTATCCAGAGTCGGCTGTTCTTAATGCTGTATCTGAAAGTCCTTTTCTGGCACCGTGTGATGATATGAAGTATTCTAGTGCATCAAGTCCATCACTGAAACATGATTTAATTGGAATTTCTACTGCTTTACCTGTTGTGCTTGCCATAAGTCCACGCATACCAGCGATTTGTCTTAATTGGCTCATATTACCTCTGGCTCCAGATTTAACCATCATATATATTGGGTTTAAGTCTTCAAAGTTTTCTTCCATGGCTTTACTAACATCGTTTGTTGCTTTTTCCCATACATTAACTACTGCTTTATATCTTTCATCATCAGTTGTTAAACCTCTTGCATATTGTTTTCTGATTACTTCGATTTGTTTATCAGCTTCTGCTAATATATCTTTTTTAGCTTCTGGTACTTTTACATCACCAGCAGAGAATGTTATTCCTGCTAATGTAGCATATTTAAATCCTAGTGCTTTAATATAGTCTATTACTTCTGCTGATTCAGATAGTCCATGTAAGCTTATTACTTTTTCTATAATTGATCCCATTGATTTCTTCATTACAGGGAAATTGATTTCATATTGGAACATTTCTTCTTCATCATTTCTATCAACAAAACCTAAGTCTTGAGGTATTCCTTGATTAAAGATTATTCTTCCAACACTTGTTTCTATTTTCTTAGTTTTTATTTCTCCATCTACTTCTCTTTCTCTTCTAACAAAGATTTTTGCGTGTATTCCAACTTCATGATTTTCATAGGCCATTATTGCTTCGTCTGGGTCTTTATAATATGAACCTTCTCCTTTTTCACCATCTATTAACATTGTTAGATAGTAACTTCCTAAAATCATATCTAGTCTTGGAGTTGCAACTGGCTTACCATCTTGAGGTTTTAATAAGTTGTTTGTTGATAACATTAAATATCTTGCTTCTGCTTGTGCTTCTGGTGATAATGGTAAATGGACAGCCATTTGGTCACCGTCGAAGTCTGCGTTGAATGCTTCACAAACTAATGGATGAAGTTTTATTGCTCTACCTTCTACTAAAACTGGCTCAAATGCTTGTATTCCTAGTCTATGTAGTGTAGGAGCTCTGTTTAGCATTACTGGATGATCTTTTATAACTTCTTCTAATATTTCCCATACTTCTGGACGTAATCTTTCTACCATTCTTTTTGCGTTTTTGATGTTTTGAGCAATGTTACGACCTACTAATTCTTTCATTACAAATGGTTTGAATAATTCAACTGCCATTTCTTTTGGAAGTCCACATTGATATATTTTTAGTTCAGGTCCTACTACGATAACTGAACGTCCTGAATAGTCAACACGTTTTCCTAGTAAGTTTTGACGGAATCTACCTTGTTTTCCTTTTAACATATCTGATAATGATTTTAATGGTCTGTTTCCGGCTCCTGTTACTGGTCTTCCACGTCTTCCATTATCTATTAGGGCATCTACTGATTCTTGTAACATACGTTTTTCGTTTCTTACTATTATTTCTGGTGCTCCTAATTCTAATAATCTTTTTAATCTGTTATTTCTGTTTATAACTCTTCTATATAAGTCATTTAAATCTGATGTTGCAAATCTACCACCATCTAATTGTACCATTGGTCTTAATTCTGGTGGAATTACTGGTACAACATTCATTATCATCCATTCAGGACGATTTCCTGAAATTCTGAAAGATTCTACTGTATCTAATCTTTTTACCAATTTTACTTTCTTTTGCTCACTTGCTTTTGAAAGTTCTTTTTTTATCTTAGCAGATAATTTATCTAAGTCTACTTCTGCTAATAATTCTTGTAGAGCTTCTGCTCCCATTTTAGCTTTGAATGAACCTCTACCATATTTTTCTTCTGCTTCGTGGTATTCTTTTTCATTTAATATTTGGCATTTTTCTAATCCTGAAGTTCCTTTATCTACTACTACATATGATGCAAAGTATATTACTTTTTCAAGATTTCTTGGTGAAATGTCTAATATTAAAGCTACTCTACTTGGAATTCCTTTGAAATACCATATATGTGCTACTGGAGCTGCAAGTTCAATATGTCCCATTCTTTCACGTCTAACTTTTGATTTTGTTACTTCTACTCCACAGCGATCACATACTATTCCTTTATATCTAACTCTTTTATATTTACCACAATGACATTCCCAGTCTTTTGTTGGTCCAAATATTCTCTCACAGAATAATCCATCTTTTTCTGGCTTTAATGTTCTGTAATTGATAGTCTCTGGTTTTTTTACTTCACCTTTTGACCATTCTCTGATTTTTTCATCTGATGCAATTCCAATTTTTAATTTGTCAAATATTTCTAATTCGTCCACTATTCTTCACCCCCGTCTTTATTAAATATTTCGTCTTCTCCTTCTGTTCCTAGGTCTTGAAATAGTTGGTCATTATCTTCTGGTGTTTCATTTTCGTCTACCATTTCTCCTTCTTCTTCATATCCATCTAGTTCGCCTTCAACTACTGTTTCCTCACTTAGTACTTCTCCATTTACTTCTGGATTGTATTCAATTCCTTCTTCAACGCTTTCTTTTATTTCTAGTTCCTTATCATCATCTGAATATAGTTTTACATCTAATCCTAATGATTGAAGTTCTTTTATTAATACTTTGAAGCTTTCTGGAACTCCTGGTTCTGGAATGTTTTCACCTTTTACTATTGCTTCATATGTTTTTACTCTACCAACAACGTCATCTGATTTAACTGTTAACATTTCTTGTAGTGTATATGAAGCACCATAAGCTTCAAGTGCCCAAACTTCCATTTCTCCGAAACGTTGTCCACCGAATTGAGCTTTACCTCCTAAAGGTTGTTGAGTTACTAATGAGTAAGGTCCTGTTGAACGAGCATGTATTTTGTCATCTACTAAGTGGTGTAGTTTTAACATATACATAACACCAACTGTAATTGGCTTATCAAATGGATCTCCTGTTCTTCCATCATATAGAGTTGTTTTTCCATCTGGTGACATTCCTGCTTTTTCTAAGCACTTGATAACATCTTCTTCAACTGCTCCATCAAATACTGGTGTTGATATCTTCCATCCAAGTGCTCTTGCTGCTCCACCTAAATGAACTTCTAGTACTTGTCCTAAGTTCATTCTTGAAGGAACTCCAAGTGGATTTAATACTATATCGATTGGTGTTCCATCTGGCATGAATGGCATATCTTCTGCTGGTAATACTCTTGAGATAACACCTTTGTTTCCATGACGTCCTGCCATTTTATCTCCAACTGATATTTTTCTTTTTGTTGCTATATAACATCTAATTATTTGATTTACTCCAGGTCCTAATTCTTCAGAGTTCTCTCTTGTAAAGATTTTTACATCTACGATTGTTCCTGCTTCTCCATGTGGTACTCTTAATGATGTATCTCTAACTTCTCTTGCTTTTTCTCCAAAGATTGCTCTTAATAATCTTTCTTCTGCTGTTAGTTCTGTTTCTCCTTTTGGAGTAACTTTACCAACTAAGATATCTCCTGGTCTAACTTCTGCACCTAT
>CANQJH010000020.1 GCA_947624195.1 uncultured Clostridia bacterium | reverse complement strand
ATTAATTTTTTGTTGCAAAACAATTACAATAACTAACTTTCAGTATTTTTCTTTATTAAAACCATTATCCTGTAACTATTTATAAAATAAAAATACACAAAGTCTTGATTTTGTGTATTTTTTAGTATAAAATAGGTATATGAATATATCGTCAAGTAAGTTACTTGACGATACTTTTTTATTTATTATTTGCCACTTAGTTATATATTAATTTATCACTTCTCTACTTCATTTTTAATTTCCTCTAATTCCTCTTGAGTTATTTGGGTATACTTTTTTATTAGTTCATCTCCTACATTGTCTTCTAACATTGATTTTACTATTTCTTCAGTTCTTTCAAGTTTTCCAATTTTCTTTCCTCTTTCTTCACCAATTCGTTCTCCTGTCCTCATTGAAGCCTTTTCATCACTTATTGCTTTTTGTCTTAAAAACGCTATCCTTTCCATTTTCTCATCTTCTGTCATCTCTTGTACCTTTATTACTGCTTCTTTAATTTCTTCATTTTCTTTCACGATTTGACTCACCTCCTCTGAATTTGGATCATCTATAAATAACATCCACTGTGCTTTCTCATCTTTTTTATTTCTCTCATACATCTTTTTCGCTTTCTTCATATTTATTATACGTAATTCAAAGTTCTCTGTCAATATCTTTTCACGGTTTTTCGTCTCTATTAACTTCCATATTGTTTCCATTTCTTCTATATCTTTTGTTTCTTCTAATTCAAAGTCTATTATTGCTACTAGCACTACTCTTTTTATTTCTCCATAGTCTTCTCCGATTTTTATTTGGTCACTGTATAGCTTTGACAAATACCATACTAGTCTCTTTATGAAATTGTCTTTCTTTACTAATTGTATCTCTACATCTACTTTCTCTGTTTCGTTTATCTCTAGTTGCAAATCTAATACTCCTAATTTATCATTTGGTTTTTCTCTTATTATTTCTTTGTTATTATTTATTTTTATATTTTTTATTTTCTCTTCTAACAATACTTCTACAAAATTCTTTGTTATTTCTTCGTTATTTTTACTAAATAAACTTTGAAAGACTATATCTATTTTTGGCTTCAAAAGTTTTTTCCCTTTGTTTAATTTAATGTTCTTTTCATTTGTTTTGCTTTTTGTATTTTCTTCGTTTTCAGTTTCTTCCATACGCTTTTCCTCCTAAATATGTTTTTATAGTTTTTGGGATTATTCTAGATATTAAAAGTTTTATATCACTCCTTTCAAAATGAATTAAATAAATAAAAGAATATAAAATATACTAGAAATAATATTTTTATTGTATGACATATTTTACCATTTGTCAACATAAATCGTACTACAGCATTTGACTTTTTTCGACAAAATTTCATTTCTAAACGAATAAATTATTTTTCATTATAAAATATACAAAAAAATATCGTCAAACTTTTTCACTTGACAATATTTTTAATAATTATATTTATTATTGACTCAACCTATTAAACATTTTTTCATTTATCTACTTTACAGCAACATATCAATTTTGCCACGATAGTATTGGATACTCTTTACCTATTTTCCAAGGCTTTTCTTCACTTCCATTGTTTAATAAATTTACAAATTCTTGTGTTGTCATTTCTCCTTTTTCTTTTTTTATTGTTCCAGCGGTATCTTTTTTATTTATTCCCCCTTCATATGTTTCGCTTAAATAGTAACAATTTGTTACTGTAGTTTTACTTTCGATAGCTGTTCCTACAACACTTCCGAATAGCTTCGTTTGTTGCTGCTGTTACACTCACATTACCCACATTATAACAGTTCGATATTTCGCTACTTGTTGTACTACTCGTTACATAACATATCCCTCCTATAGATCCTTGAATTGACGTTATGTTTCCAGTATTGTAGCAATTTTCAATATATGCTGCTGAATTATATCCTACAAATCCTGTTATTCCACCAACATATAAGTCTCCATTTACAATCCCTGTATTATAGCATTTCATTATTTTTGCATTACTATACAGAGCTCCTGAAATACCTCCTACTTGATAAACATCACTACCTTTTATTAAATCTCCTATTTTCCCTTCATTGAAGCAAGAGTCAATTATTGAATTATTTATTGAGGCACCTGCTATTCCTCCTACACATATACCTTTAACCACATTTATTTGTCCTACATTATAGGAGTTCATTATCGTACTATTGTTACAATTGCCTGCTATACCGCCTACTTCAGCGTGATATTGGTTGTCACCACTAAATACTCCATTCGCAGTTACATTACTACTATTAGCACAATCATTTACTGTTGATTTATTATTACAATATCCTATTATCCCTCCTACACTTTGATTTCCCATTATTGTTCCTTTGTTTATTTTTACATTTTCAATTGTTCCTCCATTTACATATCCTGCTAATGTTCCTATATATCGTGCTTCACAATTTATATCTGTATTTGATATTGTTAAATTTTTTATTGTTCCATTACTTCCTACATATCCAAATAAACCTTTATAGTTTTCCGCTACATTAATATACAAATTACTTATTGTTCTATTTTGTCCATCAAAGATTCCCTTAAATTGTTGTTTATCATTTCCTATTGATTTAAAACCTGTTCCTGTTGTTAATTCTGTTTTTAATTCTTCTGCTCCATTTGCTCCATTTACATCTCCAAAGAATGTAGTTGTATAATCTACATATGAGTCTTCTGACTGGAAGTCTAAATTTACTGCTAATTTTACTATTTGATTTTCATATGTTGTTCCTGCATTTACTTTATTTGAAAATTGTACTAAATCTTCTATACTTTCTATTAAAAATGGCTTTTCTTCTGTTCCTTCTCCAGTTATCTTGCCTGGTGTTTTATCATCTTTTCCTTTTCCTATTAATCCATATAGTTCATCAGATATTTCTTGCATTGTACTTTCTTCATTTTTCTGTGATGTTTTATATTGGTCTACTCCTTGCTGTGCCATCTTAAATAGCCCATTTTCTCCTGTTACTAATCCTATTGTTACTCCTGCTAAAATCAACATAATTATTATAGTTACTACTAAAGCAACTAGTGTAATTCCTTTGTTCTTCATTATCTTTTGCACCTCTCCAATTTTTATTTTTATCATTAAGTTATTAACTTAATGATAATTTTATTTTTGAGGTTATCCTTTGAAATCAACGCTTTGCAGTTTTTTTATGTTTTCAATTTTATTAATATAAAAAATTTGTTCAAGGTGTTGATTTTGTTTATTTTTTAGTATAAAATACATATATAAAATGTCGTTAAGTTAATAACTTAACGACATTTTATATTAATTTTTTAATGCTGTAATAGGTATTACATATATTCCATCTGGTCTTTTAATGATTGCTTCATTTAAACCACTAATTATGCATAAAAATTTGGGTTTCTTTTTTACTACCTCATTAAATCTTAGTAAATTTTTTGCTGCTTCTTCAATTTTATCAGTTCCGAGTTTTATTTCAATTGCTCCGTATTCTCCATCTGGCATTTCTACTATAGAGTCAACTTCTAATCCTGTTGTATTATCTCTAAAATGATATAAGTTTCCATTATAACTTTCTATATAAATTCTTAAATCTCTTTCGCAAAGTGCTTCAAATAAAAATCCAAGGAAATTGACATCATTTATTAAACTCTTTGATGTTAATCCTAGTATTCCGCATACCAAAGATGGATCAGTGAAGTGTCTTTTGGCAGATTTGCCAACTCTACTACTTGAACGCAAATTAGTGCTAAATGCTACTTGATTTTCTATTAAATGTAATTTTTCTAATACATCAATATATCCCAATACTGTATTCTTGCTAGCTATGTCACCATCTTCGTTTACATCATTTATTATTGTATTATTATTTACTATTGTACTTTCATTTCTCGCTAATTCGCGTAATATTATTCTCATTTTATTGATGTCTCGTGTTATTTCATCAATATTAGAAATATCAAAGTTAAGCACATCATTTATATAATTTTGTGTTATTGCAAGTGCCTCTTCTTCAGTAGTTCCTATGCTTTGTGGCCATCCACCTCTTATGATGTAGTATATTATCTTTGCCAAATCCACTTTTCCTGTTAATTTGTCTTTAACTTTATTTTTAAATAAGTCTTGTAGAGAAACATCTCCACTTGAATCTCCAGATTCGTATAATGACATCGTATACATCTTCATTCTAGCAATTCTTCCAGCTCCAGAATGATGTATATCTTTGGTAACAGGAGTTGCTGAGCCTGTTAGAATGTATTTTCCCCTTTTTTTATCTTCATCACATTTAAAACGTATTCCATCCCAAATTGCGGGAACTTCTTGCCACTCATCAATTAGCTCTGGATATTCTTTATTTAATATTAAATCTACGTTCATTCGTGCTAAACTTCTTTCATTAAAGTTATTACTAACATTATTAAGATACACTACTGAATTTGCGTGATTTAATGATGTCCATGTCTTTCCACACCATTTTGGTCCTTCTATGCTTATTGCCCCAAATATTTTTAAATTTTTTTCTATTTTTTCATCTATAATTCTTTTCTTATAACCTTCCTTTGTAAGTGCCATAAAATCCTCCTTTATTGTTTCTTTTAATATTGTAACATTTTATTGACCAAATTTCAAGCATTTCATTGGTATTTTTTCAAGATTTTTATTGGTACTTTTTCAAGGTTTTTGCTGGTACTTTTTCAAACTGTTTAGTTTTTTATTTTATATATACATTACATTATTCTTTAATTTGCCATGATAATACTGGATATTCCGTGCCTTTTCTCCAAGGCTTTTCGTCACTTCCACTATTAAGTGAATTTACAAATGCTTCAGTTATCATTTCTCCTTGTTCTTTTTTTACTGTTCCATCTGTATCTTTTCCGTTTATTCCGCCTGTACATGTTCCATTTAAATAATAGCAATTTTCGACTTTTGTATTTTCTTCATTTCCTGTCCCTACAATACTTCCGAATATTGCTATTTATTGCTACTGTTGCATTTACTATTCCAGTATTGTAGCAATTTTTTATTTCGCTACCTGTTGTTGTTGGAGATATATAAGTTATTCCTGCTACATTCCCTTGAATTGCTGTTACTACACCCATATTATAGCAATTTTCTATATATACTGTTGAGTTCCATCCTGAACCTCCTACTATTCCACAAACACTAGATACACCACTTATTTCTCCCACATTATAACATTTAAATACTTTTGAATTTTGCAAATCCCCAGCAATACCTCCTATTGCAACAAAGTTATCCTTTTTTATTAAATCCCCTATCTTCCCCTCATTAAAACAAGAATCTATTATTGAAACACCATTTACAACACCCATTATGCCTCCAATAGCACTACCCTTTAAAGAATTTATTTGTCCTTTATTATAACAATTCATTATTGTACCATTGCTACAAACTCCTAATATTCCTCCTACGTCAGAGTGATATTGATTATCAGTACTTAATAGTCCATTGGCTGTTACGTCACTGCTGTTGGTACAATTTTTTATTGTGGTTTTAGTCTGAGACAATCCTACAATTCCTCCTACACAACGATTACCTTTTACCACTCCGTTAATTACTTTTATATTTTCAATTGTTCCCCCATCTACATATCCTGCTAATGTTCCTATATATAGTGCTTCACAATTTATATTTGCGTCTGTTATTGTTAAATTTTTTATGCTTGCCTTATTTCCAACATATCCAAATAATCCCTTATAATTTTTTGCTACATTTATATACAAATTACTTATTGTTCTATTTTGTCCGTCAAAGGTACCATAAAACTTTTTGTTAAGATCTCCTATTGTTTTAAATCCTGTTCCCGTTGTTAGTTCTGTTTTTAATTCTTCTGCTCCATTGGTTCCGTTTATATCTCCATAAGTTGTAGTTTTATAATCTACGTAAGAATCTTCTGATTGGAAGTCTAAATTTACTGCTAACTTTACTACTTGATTTTCATATGTTGTTCCAGAATTTACATTATTTGAGAAAACAACTAAATCCTCTATGCTTTCTATTAAAAATGGTTTTGCTTCTGTTCCTTCTCCTGTTATCTCTCCTGGTGTTTTGTCATCTTTTCCTTTGCCTATTATTCTATGTAATTCATCTACTAATTCTTGCATTGTACTTTCTTCTTCAGTTTGAGCAGTCTTATATTTCTCTACAGTTTGACTTGCCATTTTAAATAATCCATTTTCTCCCGTTACTAATCCTATTGTTACTCCAGCTAAAATCAACATAATTACTATTGTTACTACTAAAGCAACTAGCGTTATTCCTTTGTTTCCCATTATCTTTTGCATTTTTATCCTCCATTAATTATCATTAAGTAACTTACTTAATGATAATTTAACTTTTGAGGTTATGCATTGAAATCAACACTTTGCAGACTTTTTATATTTTCAATTTTATTAATATAAAAAATTTGTTTAATGTGTTGATTTTGTTTATTTTTTAGTATAAAATACATATATGAATATATCGTCAAGTAAGTTACTTGACGATAATTTTTTTATTTATTATGTGCTATTCAGTTATATATTAATTTATCACTTCTTTACTCCATTTTTAATTTTATCTAATTCCTCTTGAGTTATTTTAGTTATTTCCTTTATTGTTTCATCATCTATTTTATGTTCTAACATAGATTTTACTATTTCTAATTTTTTTCTTTCTTCACCAATTCGTTCTCCTGTCTTCATTGAAGCCTTTTCATCACTTATTGCTTTTTGTCTTAAAAACGCTATCCTTTCCATTTTCTCATCTTCTGTCATCTCTTGTACCTTTATTACTGCTTCTTTAATTTCTTCATTTTCTTTCACGATTTGACTCACCTCCTCTGAATTTGGATCATCTATAAATAACATCCACTGTGCTTTCTCATCTTTTTTATTTCTCTCATACATCTTTTTCGCTTTCTTCATATTTATTATACGTAATTCAAAGTTCTCTGTCAATATCTTTTCACGGTTTTTCGTCTCTATTAACTTCCATATTGTTTCCATTTCTTCTATATCTTTTGTTTCTTCTAATTCAAAGTCTATTATTGCTACTAGCACTACTCTTTTTATTTCTCCATAGTCTTCTCCGATTTTTATTTGGTCACTGTATAGCTTTGACAAATACCATACTAGTCTCTTTATGAAATTGTCTTTCTTTACTAATTGTATCTCTACATCTACTTTCTCTGTTTCGTTTATCTCTAGTTGCAAATCTAATACTCCTAATTTATCATTTGGTTTTTCTCTTATTATTTCTTTGTTATTATTTATTTTTATATTTTTTATTTTCTCTTCTAACAATACTTCTACAAAATTCTTTGTTATTTCTTCGTTATTTTTACTAAATAAACTTTGAAAGACTATATCTATTTTTGGCTTCAAAAGTTTTTTCCCTTTGTTTAATTTAATGTTCTTTTCATTTGTTTTGCTTTTTGTATTTTCTTCGTTTTCAGTTTCTTCCATACACTTTTTCCTCCTAAATATATTTTTGTAGTTGTTTGGGATTATTTTTAGATATTAATAGTTTTCTACCACTCCTTTCTAAATGAATTAAATAAATAAAAGAATATAAAATATATTAGAAATAATGTTTTTATTGTATGACATATTTTACCATTTGTCAACATAAATCGTACTACAATATTTGACTTTTTTCGACAAAATTTCATTTCTAAAAGGATCAATTATTTTTTATTATAAAATATGCACAAAAAAATATCGTCAATTTTTTTCACTTGACGATATTTTTAATAATTACATTTATTATTGATTCGACCATATATTTATCTAAGTTATAGGAACATACTAATCTTGCCAAGATAGTATTGGATACTCTTTACCTTTTTTCCAAGGCTTTTCTTCACTTCCACTGTTTAATAAGTCTACGAATTCTTGTGTTATCATTTCTCCCTGTTCTTTTTTTACTGTTCCATCTGTATCTTTTCCGTTTATTCCTCCTTCATAAGTTCCGCTTAAATAATAACAATTTGTTACTTTTGTATTTTCTTCATTTCCTGTTCCTACAATACTTCCGCTATAACTATTGTTTAGTTCGTATCCGCTTATAATTCCTGTATTGTAACAATTTTTTATTTCACTTCCTGTTGTACTATCTGCTACACCACTTATCCCTCCTATGTATTTGCCCGTTGCATTGACTGCTCCTAAGTTATAACTATCCTCTATGTACGATTTTGACTGATATCCTAGTGTTCCTACTAGTCCTCCGACAGAGTTTTCTCCACTTATCATGTTCATATTATAACATTGCAATATTTTAGCATTTTCATACGCAGCCCCAGCAATTCCTCCAACTTGCTTTACATCTTTCTCTTTTAATAATTCTCCTACCTTACCATTGTTAAAACAAGAGTTAATCAATGATGAATTACCAGTCACGGCGCCTACGATGCCACCTATAAGCATCCCCTTCTCTGTATGTACTATTCCAGTATTGTATGAATTTAATATCGAACTCCTAACAACCTCTCCTGAAATTCCTCCTACAACAGAAAAATATGTACCAGAAGCATTACTTATGATGCCTTTTGCCAATATTTCACTTTCATTAATGCAATACTTTATTGTTGTGTTGTTAATACATCTACCAACAATTCCTCCTACATTTCTGTTTCCTACTAATAAACCTTTATTTACTCTAACATTTTCAATTGTTCCTCCATCTACGTATCCTACTAATGTTCCTATATTTTCTGCTTCACAATTTATATTTGCATTTGATATTGTTAGATTTTTTATACTTCCATTGTTTCCTACATAACCAAATAATCCTTTATAGTTCTCCGCTACATTTATATACAAATTACTTATTGTTCTATTTTGTCCGTCAAACGTTCCTTTGAATTGTTGATTATTATTTCCTATTGACTTAAATCCTGTTCCTGTTGTTAATTCCGTTTTTAATTCTTCTGCTCCATTTGTTCCGTTTATATCTCCATAAGTTTTATTCTTACTATCTACATAAGAATCTTCTGACTGGAAATCTAAATTTACTGCTAACTTTACAATTTGATTTTCATAAGTTGTTCCAGAATTTACTTTATTTGAGAACTCTACTAAATCCTCTATGCTTTCTATAAAAAATGGTTTTGCTTCTGTTCCTTCTCCGTCTATTACTCCTGGTGTTTTGTCATCTTTTCCTTTGCCTATTATTCCATGTAATTCATCTACTAATTCTTGCATTGTACTTTCTTCTTCACTTTGAGCAGTCTTATATTTCTCTACAGTTTGACTTGCCATTTTAAACAATCCATTATCCCCTAACGCTAAATTTAGTGCTACTCCAGCTAAAATCAACATAATTACTATTGTTACTACTAGCGCAACTAGCGTTATTCCTTTGTTTTTCATTATCTTTTGCTCCTCTCAAATTCTTATCTTTATCATTAAGTAACTAACTTAATGATAAATTTATTTTCGAGATTTTGCCTTTAAAATCAATAGTTTGCTGATTTTTTATATTTTCGATTTTCTTTGTAAAAAAAGTTTTTCTAATGTCTTGATTTTGTTTATTCTTTAGTATAAAATAAATATATAAAATGTCGTTAAGTTAGTTACTTGACGACAATTTTTTGTTATGATTTTACTTTTTTATTTTCTCTTTAGAATTCCATATTGCTTAAGTAACAATCTTTATTATTAATCTTGAAGCAACCAATCTAATACATTTACCTTTTTTATCCCGTCAAAATCTGCATCTAAATCATCATCTAAAGTTAGAATGTATTTAGGATAGTTATCATTTATTTTTTTTAATGGGTATAATTCTCTTTCTAAAACTGAGCTACTATTTGCCGAATCTTCCCTTGTTGTCAATGCGACTTGATAATAAACAGTATTTTCTGGTTTTTTTGCCACAAAATCTACCTCTAACTCATCATATTTTCCTATATAAACTTCATATCCTCGTCGTAATAATTCAAGGTAAACAACATTTTCTAATATGTGTCCCATATCTCTACCAGAGCCTTGCCCTAACATATAGTATCTAAGCCCTATATCCACCACATAATATTTTTCTTGAGTCTTCAAATGTTCCTTTCCTTTTATATCATATCTATTCGCTTTAAATAGTAAATAGCTATCTAGCAAGCTATCTACATAATTTGAAATAGTATTATATGATGAATTTTTTTCTACTCCTTCTATATTGTCGCTTATACTTTTTATATTAGTCCTATTTCCTATGTTATCATATAAATATTTTGTAACTTTTTCTAAAACATTTTTGTCTGTTATTCCTTTTCTTTGCATTACATCTTTGATTAAAACAGTATTGTATATTCCATCAAGGAACATATCTATATTACCTGGGTTTGCTTTATAAAGTTCTATAGCCTGTGGAAAAGAACTATATCTTAAATAATTTCTAAATTTTCTTGATATATCAGTTTTATCTTCGAAAGCTGATACATATTCCTTAAATGACAATGGCAACATTTTTATCTCTACATATCTTCCTGTAAGCAATGTTGCTAACTCTGAAGATAATAAATAGGCATTTGAACCTGTTATATATATATCGACATATTTATCTACAAACAAACTATCTACTGTTTTTTCAAATTCAGGAACATTTTGCACTTCGTCTAAGAATACATATGTTTTTTTCTTTTTAACCAATCTTTCTTTTATATATTGATATAATTTTTTTCTATCTTGCAACTCTTCATAATCAGCATTTTCAAAATTTATTGATATTATTTGTTTCTCCTCTACACCATTTTCTTTTAAATAATCTTGAAAAATTTCAAGTAAGGTAGATTTTCCACATCTTCTTATTCCTGTTATTACCTTTATGATTTGTTGATCTTTGAAATTTTTTAATATTGATAAATAATTATCTCTTTTTATGCGTTCCATCAAAATTCCCTCCTAATTACAATTATACTCTTAATTTATATTATAGTCAATTTTTTTCAAAATTATGAAAAAACTTGTTAATTTAGTGATGTTTTTTCATAATTGTTAATTAGATCTTTTTGTGGAATTTTTCACTGATTTAAAAAGAATGGAATTGCGTTCCATTCTTTAATCTTGCCATGATAATACTGGATACTCTGCACCCTTTCTCCATGGCTTTTCTTCACTTCCACTGTTAAGTGAATTTACAAATGCTTCGGTTATCATTTCTCTTTGTTCTTTTTTTACTGTTACATCAGTATCTTTGCCATTTATTCCTCCATCATATGTTCCTATTAAATAATAGCAATTTGTTACTTTTGTATTACCTTCATTGTCTGTTCCTGCAATGCTTCCGAATACTACTATTTATTGGTTGTGTCACGCTTATATTTCCAACATTATAACAATTTGATATTTCACTACCTGTTGTACTATCTGATACACCACTTATTCCTCCTGCAAGTCCACTAATTGCCATTATATCTCCAGTATTGTAGCAATTTTCAACACATGTCATTGATTTATATCCTTGAATTCCTACAATGCCTCCAACATATTGTAATCCACTTATTGTTCCTATATTGTAGCATTTAGATATTTTAGAATCATATTTAACATCTCCTACTATTCCACCACACTCTCGAACTCTACTTCCTTCTATTAAATCTCCAATATATCCAGTATTATAACAAGAATCGATAATACTTTCATTCGCACAAGAGCCAGATATTCCACCAATTAAAATAAATTTATCTATGTTTTTATTTGATTTTATTTTTCCATTATTATACGAATTAAATATATAACTATTATTATCTATATTTCCTGCAATTCCGCCCGCATCAAGATGTGTCCATCCACTTGAGTCTGCTTGACCACCATTTACTAAAATATTATTCTCATTAATGCAATTATTTATCGTTGTATTATTATTACAATATCCCACTATTCCCCCTACTAATCTATTTCCTATTACTTTCCCATTGATTGTTTTAATATTTTCAATTGTTCCTCCATCTATACTTCCTGCTAATGTTCCTATATACCCTGCTTCACAATTTATTTCTGCTTTTGATATTGTTAAATTTTTTATGCTTCCTTTACTTCCTACATATCCAAATAAACCTTTATAATCTTCTGCTATATTTATATATAGATTACTTATTGTTCGATTTTGTCCGTCAAATGTTCCTTTAAATTGCTGCTGGTCATTTCCTATTGACGTAAATCCATTTCCTGTTGTTAGTTCCGTTTTTAATTCTTCTGCTCCATTTTCTCCATTTATATCTCCAAAGGATGTAGTTTTATAATCTACATAAGAATCTTCTGACTGGAAGTCTAAATTGACGGCTAATTTTACTATTTGATTTTCATATGTTGTTCCACCATTTACTTTATTTGAAAATTCTATTAAGTCCTCTATGCTTTCTATTAAAAATGGCTTATCTTCTGTTCCTTCTCCTGACATCTCTCCTGGTGTTTTGTCATCTTTGCCCTTGCCTATTATTCCATGTAATTCATCTGCTAATTCTTGCATTGTACTTTCTTCTTCACTTTGAGCAGTTTGATATTTTTCTACTGACTGCTGTGCCATTTTAAATAACCCGTTCTCTCCTGTTACTAATCCTATTGTTACCCCTGCTAAAATCAACATAATTATTATAGTTACTACCAACGCAACTAGCGTTATTCCTTTGTTTTTCATCATCTTTTGCACCTTTCCAATTTTTATTTTATCATTAAGTAATGTACTTAATGATAATTTTATTTTCGAGATTTGCCTTGAGGCTCAACCATTTGCACATTTTTTAATTTTCAATTTTATTTATAAAATAAAATTATACAAAGTCTTGATTTTGTTGATTTTTTAGTATAAAATATGCATATGAAAATGTCGTTAAGTACATTACTTAACGACATTTTTATTATGATGTTTTTTTACTATAACTTTATCACATAGAACCAATATTGGTGGAAGTATCAATAAAATTAAAATTGTTGAACATAAAGTTCCTAGTGATATCGTTTTGCATATTTTTGATGTTATTCCATTTGTAAGAATTCCTAGTATAAAAGTTACAATTATTAGTATTGATGAAGATGTCAAAATTGTATGTATCGATTTGTTGTAACTTTCTATTACTGATTCTTTTCTATCTAATTTCTTCCTCAATTCTAGATAGTACGAAGTAAATACTATAGCGTAATCAATCGTGGCTCCCATCAAAATACTTTGTACTATTAGAAGTGCTATAAAGTAAACGCTTCCTCCCATAAATGATAGTACTCCCATTGTTGTATAAATGGCACTTTGTATAATGAATACTAAAATTGTTGGTATTGTTATAGATTTAAATGTTATAGCTACTACAATAAATATTGCTATCATTGTAATAAGTGTAATCTTATTTAGTTCTCCCTCAAATGTCTGGTCCATTTCATAAGACATAGCTGAATTTCCTACTACATATATTCCATCATTTTTGCTTGATAAATTTTCTTTTATACTACTTATTAAATTGTATGCTTCTTCACTTTCTTCTTCTAAATTGGAATATATAACAACTCGAGAATATTCGTTTCCTACTAACATTTCCTTTGCATCTTGGACAGTTTCTTTTGAATCAGTTATTTGCTGCCTCATATCCTCTTTTATAAAGTCATCAAATTTTGAATCTGTTAGTATGTCATTATTTAAATAATTTGTTAATTCTTCTATTGTTAGGCTCCAGTCGTTGTTGTATTCATATTCACTTCCATAATATAAATATACTAAGTCAATTAAATTGCTATCTAAATCATTTGCCAGTTTAGATAATATTGAATACATTTCATTTTTTGAATATTTTTTATTATTAATTGTGCTATTTATTATTTCATTTACTATGCTTAGCTTTTGCCTTGAAGCATTGTCAAAACTTCCTGCATAGTCTTTGTTTTTTACTACATCATTTAAAATAAATCCCACAAACTCTTTTATTGATAATTGAGTATTGCTATTTATATAAATAGATGAGTATAAAGAATATAATAATTTTAAGTTCTCTTTTTCTATTCCAAGTAAATCAGACATTTCTGATGGATTGTATTTTTTATTTTCATTTACACCATCCATTATTTTGTTGATTAAAACTAATTTTTCTAATGTTGCTCCATCTAGTTTTCCTGTTAAAAGCTCATCATTTTTATGGTCTAAAATAAACTTTACAAAATTTACTGGTGCCATTAGAACTTGGCTATTTTGGCTTACATATAAAGTATATAAATTTTTAATTGTACTTTCATCCATATTCATTACTTGCGCCATTTGAGTATATGTATATTTCAAATTTTCATTTCCACTATCCATTATCATTTTTGCATAGTTAATTTGTTGAAGCAACTCATCATTTAAACTTGGGGCAATATATGGGTTTGTTTGATTCTCCAATATAAAACTAATAAAGCTGTAAGGAGACATTGTGTTTGAATCATTTGTGTTGAAAAACTTGAATAAGAATAATGCTCGTACTGTTCCCTCATCAATTCCAAACATTTTTGAAATTCCATCTGCTTTTATTTCTTCATTAAATACTTTTGGATTGCTCAAATTTTCTAGTAATGTAATTTTTTCTAATGTGCTACTATCAAACATACTTGCGTAATTACTGTCGTTAGCCACATCTGTTAAAATAAAGTTTGCAAATTCATTTACTGAAAGAGTTATATCAATTTCTTGTAAACTTTGATAATATGTAAATAATTGTTTTACTAATTCATTATCTACTGCGAACAAATTGGCAATTTCATCATCTGTCATTGTTTGATTTATTTTATTTTTATCTGTAAACTTTGATAGTGTATTTAAATTGTTTTTTGCTTCACCACTTATGTTTTGAGAATACAATTTATTTGTCAAAACATTTTTATTTATAAAATCTATAAATTGATTTATTGATAAAGATAAGTTTATATTTTTGCTGTTATAGTAAACAAGTAAATTGTTCAAACTACTTTGGTCTATTTCAAATAAACTAGCAAGCTCTTGCTTACTTCTTTTTTGATTTACACTATTTACCGTTGTAAACTTTTCTAATTTATCAACATCTTGTCTCATCGAATTGTCTATTTTTTCTGACATATTGTTATTGTTGTAAACTTTATTTTTTATAAAGTTTACAAACTCATTAAAGGTCATTTCCAGATTATCATCTTTATTATAATAATTGTAATAAAGGATTTTAAGCATATAATCATCTACATTCATGCTGTTGCCAAGGTCTTCTGTTTTCTGGTTAAATTGATCATATTTTAATTTTTCATTTATTGTATTTCCATATCCTAATAATTCATCTACTCCACTAATGTTTTCTATTTCCTTGCAATAGTTACTTACTATCTCTTCATTTTCATTTTTATAAACTATCGCAATTTGCTTATTTGCTGGAAAGATTTCATCTATCTTATTTGGATCTGAATGTACATATTCAATATTTAAGTTGCCTTTAAGCATAAAGCTAACTCCAAATATAAGTAACAATAATGGCAAACCAACAAATCTACATTTGTAACTTGCATTTCCCATTCTTTTTAAATTAATATTAGGCGTTTTCTTTTTTGTTTTTTCTATCCATTTGTCGAATAATAAAATCAATGCTGGTAAGCAGGTAAATATGCAAAGCAAACTTAGAAGTACACCTTTTGCTAATACTAATCCTAAATCTTTTCCAATTGTAAAGCTCATAAATATTAAAGCTAAAAGTCCTACTATGGTTGTGACAGAACTACTTGAAATTGACTGAAATGAGTGATGTAAAGCATTTTTCATTGCTTTTACTTTGTCATTTTCTTTTTGTTTTTCTTGAATATATCTATTCATTAGCATAATAGAATAATCCATAGATAAGGCCATTTGCAAGATAGCTGATATTGACTCTGTTATGTTCGATACACTACTAAAAATTAAGTTAGTTCCTTTATTTAATAAAACCGCTAACAATATAACAAACAAAAATAAGAAAGCCTCCACAAACGATGGACACATAATTATTAAGATTACTAAGGCACAAGAAACTGCCAAAATAACTATCCACTCAGGCAATACCTCCGCATTATTTTCTACAATGTTTCCATTGGTATAAAATTCATAATCTTCATATTTGTTACAAATTTCGTTATAAACAGCAGAAGCTTGACTAGAATTAGCCGGATAATCCACATTTATAGAATATAATGTGTATTCATCCTTGTTATAATCTTCATTTTCTAATTCATAATCTACGCTATCAACGTATTCAATGTTTTGTAAATCATCTTTTATTTTCGTTTTCTCATCATCCTCAAGGTTTGCAAACATCAATAAAAGAGAGCTTGACTCATCATCATTAAACTCTTTTTCCATTATGTCCATACCTATTCTAGTCTCAGACGAATTAGGTAAATATTTGGTTATATCTTTATTTATAATTACTTTATTTGATAATATGCTAGAAATAATTGCAAGAATTATAAATAATGCTAATATATAATATCTTTTGTTTACAATAAAATCAGTAATTTTACGCATTATATATTTTAAATTTCTCCTTTCACTTTTATATAATTATTAATGTTCCATTAAATTCTGTTTTAACCTTGTTAATATCGCATTTGCCTAACTTATATAATATCACTTTTTTGCTATTTAGTCAATTTATTTACAAGTTTTATCTTAAAATAAATGAATGATTTATCTATATTTTTCTGATAACAAAAACAAAATATATTTTATTTACAACTGTTTATTTTTTTGTTATAATTTCATTATATTAATTGATGGAAAATATATTATAATAAAATTAATAAAGAGTTATTTTATATGAGCCATTTTAAAAAACGAAATGCAGCTAAATTTAAAGAAAGGTAAGAAAATGCTTAATCAATATTCAAGAACAGAATTATTAATTGGAAAAGACGGAATCAACAAACTACAAAAGGCAAAGGTTGCAGTCTTTGGACTTGGAGGAGTAGGCTCGTTTGTAGTAGAAGGATTAGCCAGAGCAGGAATAGGCAATTTTATATTAGTTGATAATGACGAAGTTGACATCATCAATTTAAACAGACAAATCATCGCTACTCACAAAACAATAGGAAAGCCTAAAGTCGAAATTGCAAAAGAAAGAATATTAGATATTAACCCAAGTGCAAAAGTAAAAACTTATCAAACATTTTTTATGCCAGGCAGTACAGGAATTATAGATAATTCCATTGATTATATTGTAGATGCAGTAGACACAGTAACCGCTAAAATAGAATTAGTTGTAAGAGCAAAAGAGTTAAAAATCCCAATTGTATCATGTATGGGAACCGGCAACAAATTGGATCCAACTAAATTCGAAGTAGCAGATATTTATAAAACAAGTATCTGTCCATTGGCTAAAATTATGAGAAAAGAATTAAAATCAAGAGGAATCACGGAGCTTAAGGTGGTTTATTCAAAGGAAGAACCAATAAAATTAGAACAAGGTGCAGAGGTCAATAGTAAAACAGAATGTGAATGTTCTTCTGAAGTAGAATCAAATAAAAAACTTCCTCCAGGAAGTATATCTTTTGTTCCATCAGTAGCAGGATTAATCATATCTGGAGAAGTTATAAAGGACATAATAAAAAATAAAACACTATAAATAATTTAATATGCTTTAAAGCAAATATATAAAAGAAAGGAATTGATGTATTATGGAAAAACAAACAGCAGGTAGAGATAATTTAGGAGGTTTAGCGCCAAAATTTGCGCAGCTTAATGATGATGTATTATTTGGAGAGATTTGGAGCCGCGAAGATAAGCTATCACTAAGAGACAGAAGCATGATTACCATTTCAGCTTTAATGGCTCAAGGATTGTTTCCACAATTAAAATCACATTTAATAATGGGAAAGAATCATGGAATAAAAAAGGAAGAGGTCGTTGAAATCGTAACACAACTTGCTTTTTATACAGGTTGGCCAAAGGCTTGGAGTACATTTCCTATGATAAATGAAGTGTACGCAGATGATGACGCCACCGAAGTTCACGGTGGAGCCTTTGGTATCGGTGAACCAAATGTAAACTTTGCAAAATTCTTTATTGGAAATTCATACTTAAAGCCACTTGCTAAAACAGAGGACGGAGTTGGATTTGCAAATGTAACTTTTGAGCCTGGATGCAGAAACAATTGGCATATCCATAAGGCTACTAAAGGTGGAGGTCAAGTTTTAATTTGTGTTGAAGGAGAAGGTTGGTATCAAGAAGAAGGAAAACCTGCACAAAGTTTAAAAGTTGGAGATATTGTTGTCATTCCTGCTAATGTAAAGCATTGGCATGGAGCCAAAAGAGATTCTTGGTTTAGCCATATTGCAGTAGAAATCCCAGGAGAAAATGCATCAAACGAGTGGCTAGAACCTGTTAAAGATGAAGAATATGATAAGTTATAATTTGATTTTAAAAAAATATGGGAGCAATTAATTTTTTATTGCTTCCATATTTTGTTCTAGTGAAATTGGTCCCGCTCTTAAAATTCTTATATGTTTTGATACACAATCAACTATTGTACTTTCTTTGCCATATTTTCTAATCCTTATACCCAAATTTCTCCATTCTTTCTCTTTCTTTTGTAGATAAATTTCTTAAAAATTCTGCTAAACCAAGTATATCTTGATTGTTTAAATATTCGAAATATTTAACTCTATCGTCTTTTGTTATAACAACAGGAGGTATATTATTTTTTAATAATTCATAATTTAGTAGTAATCTACCTGTTCTTCCATTTCCATCTTCAAAAGGATGTATTCTTTCAAATTCAGTGTGATATGTTGCTATTTTTAGAAAAATATCTTGTTCATCATGGTTGTAATTATAAATAAAGTAGTTCATTAAATTTGGAACCTTTTCAGGTTCTGGTGGTATATACTCCGTACCATTAATAAATACTTGTACTTTTCTATATCCTCTAGTATCTTTGATATCTTTATTTATTGTTTCATTTAAATGTTTAATAAATCTTTCATCAAAATCTGCATTTTCTCTTAAATTGTCAAATACAAGTTCTAATGCCTTTTTATGATTAATAGCTTCATATATTTCTCTTGGTTCTTTTCCTTGTATTTTAAAGCTATTATCATTATAAAGAATAGCATATGTTTCGGCATATGTTAAAGTACTGCCCTCAATACCATTTGAATGATAGGTACTTCTTGTAATTAAATCTTCTAAGTATTCTTTATTGTTTAATGCAAATTCAAAAACGGCCATAGTTTTGCCTCCAATTTTAACAAATAAATTCTGCCATATCCATCGTGTAAAGTCAAATAATAAACTCTCAATATGCATATTGTAATCTAAATGTTTGGAAAATAGCAAAAAAATTATGCTATTCTCTAAACATTTTAGAGAATAGCATTTTTGAGGTCTCTTGACTGCTTTTGATTTCTAAAGAATTATTCTCCAAAAACGGTCATTTATGGTCGAGGTGACAGGGATCGAACCTGCGGCCTCATGGTCCCAAACCACGCGCTCTACCAACTGAGCCACACCTCGAAATTAATTTTATGTACCTATATATAATAACATAAAAAATTAATAATTTCAAGACATTTATTAAAAATATTTCTGTTCTTTTTACAGAATTGCATTTACTTTTTCACTTGACATAGTTATTCTTTTTTAGTTTTCTTATCGTTGTCAAAAGGGGACAGTATGTTTGACATTATCAGTCGCATACGCCCCCATTTTTGACAAAATACAAATTATTTTTTAATTAAACAGGCATTAATTCAATATAACTTCTGCTCCATTCTTAATGCCGACATCCTTTACTTTAGAATTTAGGTCATATTCTCTAGATGTTATTTTATCATATAACACTGGCATTTTACTAGGTCTGTAATAACCTCCACTTAATTCATTTACTGCCTTTATTAACAAAGTAATTACAGTATAAATTTTCTTGTTTATTGGTATCCAAACATCATATTTACAGTCAAGTGCTGGAATGTATAATCTTATTAATACTTTATTATTCATCGTCTTCCCCTTCTTCTTTCATTCCAATAAGTTTTATCAATGTTGCCATTCCCTGTTTTATCACATATCCAAAAGTACAACCACAATTATTTACTAGCTCGCTTCTTTCTGAACTTATATTTATTGTATATTGATCATCAATTCCATTTCCTACCCATATTCCCGTATCTCCAGAAATATAATTTTTATACCACTCATCGTATTCATGATCTTTTATTTTGTTTGAATTTTCAACAATTACAAAACTATAATTTTCATTTTCTTCTGCTTTTTTTATTGCATCTGTAAGTATAGTTCCATCTTCTAATATTTCATTTATAAGCTTATCAATTCCAATAATAAAGCAAAGCGTAAATGTTGTATTATTTTCAATTTCTGCTACAAATTTCTCAAAATTATCTTTCAAGTCTTTTTGTTTGCTTGGTAAAATCTTTTCTGCATCAAAAATTTTTATTTCAATATCATCTAAATTTTTTATCAATTGTAAAATATAAAAGGTAAACTTAATAGATTCTTCTATGTTTTTAGATACAATTAAGTTCATAAGATTCCTTTTGAAGTTATAATTATATATCTTAAGCTCTTTTTTAGTTATACCAATTGGAACAGTTTGTATATCTTTCATAAATTCCTTGACATCACTTAGCTCTACTTTGTCTGGTATAACTGGTATAGGATTTGCAGATACAGGATTTTCTGCATTTAATTTTTCTATTATTTGGTTTATATGTGTATTATATTCTCCCGCTTCACAAATTTTCGCAGTTTGAAATTCATATATATCACCTGCTAAGCTAATCAATCCTCTACCAAACATATGTGATGGTCTTTTTTTACCTACATTATCAAAAATACTTAGATAATCATCTTCACTATTAATCTGTAGTGCTATTTTCTGTTTAAAATTCTGAGTCAAACGATATCTCATGTCTGTATAAGCACTTGTGGTTACAATAAATGAAATTCCACATTTTAGTCCCTCTCTAGTTAAAATCAATAAAATATCATCATATTCATTTTCATAATTTTCAGCAAATGCTTCATAATTATTTAGTATTATGACTATTTCTGGCATTGGTTTACCACTGGTATTTATGAAAAGATTATAATCTCCATTATAATCAGACAATATTGATTTTCTATTGTCTATTTCACTTTGAATCATATCAAAAAATCTATTAATTTTTTCAGTGTCATTAATAAAAACTATATCTCCAACGTGAGGACTTTTTTTGAATATTTTTAGTGCCTCTGTTCCAAAATCTAATATATAAATTGATACTTCTTGTGTTGAGTGATTGGTCATTAAATCATATACTATAGTACTTAGTAATGTTTCTTTTCCACTTTCTGCATTTCCATAAATCGCGATATTTCCTGCTTTTAACAAGTCAATATTTACTGGTCCTTGCCTTTGATTAAAAGGATCGTCAAATTCGCCTATAACGACATTTACATTGTTTTGTTCATTTGTTATATTGTATTTTTCCCTTATTTGTTCTACAAAAATTGTCTCTGGAATATTTTCTAACCATAAATTTTCTGATTTTATATTTTCGTGTTCTGCTAATTCACTCAAATATTTAACTACATTAGTTAATTGTTCTCCTTTTTTTACGATTGACTTTCTTGATGAATCATCTAATTTCTTTATTGGAACACCTATGTTAGATATTATTTCCACTGAATTATCTAGATTTTTTGTTACAACATTTGATGGAAAATATGGTGCTCCAGACCATGCTGATTGACCTAAAACAAAGTATTCATTGTTACCTACTTGTAAATAAAATTGTCCTGCTTTTTTTAGTTTTGCAGCATCTGGTCTTTTAATTAAATCCATACTATCTTCACTATCTTGCACTTTTAGACAAACAGCAAATTTACTATTACTACGTATTTGGTCATTTACTATTCCTGCTGGTTTTTGAGTTGCTAATATTAGATGAACTCCCAAACTTCTACCAATTCTTGATACACTCATTAATTCATCCATAAACTCTTCTTGTTGTTGTTTTAATTCTGCAAATTCATCACACACAATTATCAAATGAGGAACAGCTTTTTTTACCATTCCCTCATGGTATAACTTTTGATATTTGTATATGTCCATTGTTCCCTCATCAACCAGATTTTTTGCTTCATTGAATATAACTTGTCTTCTTCTTAATTCACTTTGAATTGAATCTAAAGACCTTTGAAGTCCTGCTTTATCAAGATTTGTAATGACTCCAACTAGGTGTGGTAATTTAATGTCTTTCTTTTGAAAAGCACCTGCTAGACCTCCACCTTTATAATCAATCAACACAAATGCAATATCATCTGGGTGATAATTTATTGCAAGTGATAATATATACGTAATAATAAATTCACTTTTTCCAGACCCTGTTGTTCCAGCAATTAGTCCATGAGGTCCATGAAATTTTTCATGGATATCTAGTGCAATTGGCATTCCATTTGCATCAATACCTACTTGCGCTTTTAATGATAAAGTTGAATCATTTCTTCTCCATCTATCTAATATATTTAATTGTTCAATGCATCCAACATCATACATTTCTAAAAAAGTATAACTATTAGGTAATAACATTTTTCTAGAATTAGAATATCTAATTGGTATGTTTGCCAAAGTATAACTGATTTTTGGAAAGTAAAAATTACTAGATGTATCAAATTTTATTTGCCTTTGGTTACCAGAAGATATTTCATTTTGGAAAATTAATCCTTTACCATTTTGGTAATTAATAAACATTTTACACTCATTTGGCAACTGTAACATATCTGCAGTAATGCAAAATATACTAAATCCCATATTTACTTTACTTTTTAATATCTGAGTAATAATTTGTAAATTTTCTACCTTTTTAAAATCATCTGTAATAATTAAATAATAAGGTGCAAAAGATTTATAATCCATATTTTCATATTGTTGTCTATTTTTAAATTCTTCTTCTAAATATTTTGAAAGTTCTTTCATATCATCGTAATCATCAGCAAAAAATCTAACTTGTTTTGTGTCATCCCATACATGTGGCAACATTTTTACATATTCCCATTTTTCGATGTTGTCCTTTTTCAACAAAAATACTAATTTTAAATCTTCATAACTGTGAAACGCAATCAATTGAATAATTAAGTTCCTTATTATGTTTTCTATTTTTTCATTTTCGTTATGAACAAATCCCATAATATTTTTTTCTGCTAATGAAGTAACTATTGGTGCTTCTTTTATTGTTTTAAAATTATATACGAGATTATTTACCATTTCTATTAAATTGTCATCTTCCATAGAAAATTGTTCTTCTGGACATTGAATATCAATATTAAGGGGAACTTCACCTATTCCCCATCTAACAGTTAGAAAATCGTGATTTTCAATTTTTCTTTCCCATAAACGTCCACTTTTATTAAAAATAATCTTTGCACATTCTTCTGCAGAGACATAATTTTCAAATAAAATTTTTCTTTGCTTATATCTAATTTTTTCTATATATCTACCTTTTTTATTAAGATAATCTTTATATCTTTTTTGACGTTTTTCTTCATATCGTATTTTTCTGTTTTTTTCATATCTTGTTGTTAGTATAGGAAAAAGAAGCATGCTTACTAACATTGCAAATGACATAAGAAATGAAAGTACAGTTTCTTGTATTGATGCTGTACCTTGAGTTAACCCACTTATTGAGTTTATCATTGAAATAACCATTATAATTCCCATTGTCAATGAGGAACCTATCGTTAAAATAGCTGGCATTTCTTCCTTATTTTCAGAATGTGGTGGCGCATCTATTTTAACATTTTCACGTTCAATTACATTAGTTATTCTAGGAGCTCTAAAAAAATAATCATCTTCTGAATATAACTCTATATCATCATTGCCATCTTCTGTTTCTTCATCTTGTATTTGTTCTACTTGTTTATTTGATTCAACTAATCTAAAAATATTTTGGTCAAATGTCATATATCCTTTTGGGTTATTAATAAATAAACTATTTGCTATTACAAAAAATTTAAGCCCCATAATAAATACAACATCACCATTCATTAGTACTGTATAGTTATTTTGAATTGGCTTACCATTGACAAAAGTTCCAAATTTTTTATCTAAATTTTGAATTATTAATTTATTGTTGTTTCTAAAAATTCGAGCATGTCTACTGGCTACAAGCGCATTTTTATAAATAATATTACATTGTGCACTATTTCCAATTAAAATCTCTTGAAAATTCTTTAATTCTAGTTGTAATAAATTATCCTCAAAAACAGGTGAACAATATACAATAAATAATTCATTTGTATTTCCTATAGCAACAACATTCATAGCATTTTCAATTAAATTGATTTGGCTAAGTATCGTCTCTCTCAAATTGGATATTTCTATATTATTATCATGTATTTTCACACATTGTGGATTAATTATTTTTACATTACTATTACTTCTTATCTGCCATTTTCCATCAATTGATTCTATATTTAGTATCTTTTTTTCTTTTTCTGTATTTTTGTCTGTAATCCAATAATTTCCATCCACAATCTGTGGTAAAACAATTTTATATATAGAGTTTTTTCCTATTAAAGTTACTAACAAATGTTATCACCTCTTATCTTTTTTTAATTATTGCTATTAAGATCATTTGGGATATCAATTTTTGCATTGACTAATTCATTTAGTTTTGCCTTAAAGCTTTTTTCTTCTTCATCATCAGCTAATCCTAGGTGGTGTACTTTTTCAATTTGTTCATGATTAAATAAACAGGTTTGTGTTGATGATAAAAATCCCTCTGGATACATACATCCACTATAATCATATACTTTCAATTTGTCATCTGCGCTTACTGCACAAAATCCCGTTATCATAACTCTTTTACTTCCACCTTTTAACATTACAACTGTTCCTATTGGTAAATATTTCTCTCTTATTTCTTCCATTATCTTTCCTCTCCTTCCAAATTATTTTCTTTCTCAAAAACAACTTCTTCTATTTCGCTCTGATTAAATATGCACTTTAAATTTTCTTTTTCTTCGCCCTCTCTTATTCCAGCATAATCCACTCTGCCTAATCCTGGCATTTCATAATCAATATTTTGTACAATAACAACATAGTCACGACCTTTTAATTTTACCTTATCTCCAATATTTAGCTTTTTTGTAACTGTTATTCCTTTCTTGTCGTTTTCTTTTAAGAAATCACCTAGTTCATTAATATCTTTATTTTTGCCATCCACTTTAAAACTAGAAAAATGCTTGAAATTAAATTCGTCTTCCATTTATTAACCTCCTAAAATTAAATTAATTTTATTATTTAAATTCGTCGTTCTGATACTTTATTTAGCTGGTATCATTTCTGCCTTTATTATAATTTGCCCTGTATTTTCGTCAAATAATATGTCTTTTATTTGATAGCTATTATTTCTTCCTAATAAAACTTCTTGTTGTCCAAAGCTAGTATGAGGCATAGCTTCTGGTTCTATATATGCTACTTTACTTCCAGCTGGAATCTCTATTTCTAATTTTATTTTTCTATCTTTGTATACACCGCCTGAAGCAGATGTACTAAAAAAAGCTTTATCATTAAAAACCATGCCAACTTGTGGATTTAAAATTCTATCACCATCGACGAAAATGTCATCTACATATCTAGAAACGGTTAGTGATTCAGTAAGCGGTGTGGAATTTTCTATTATATTATCTAATATTTTTACTGCTTCATCAATATGAACTCCATCTAGTGATGCAGGATTGCCCTCCGCATATATTGAACGTTGAAAATAATCATCCATTTCACTGTAATTTGCGCCATCAAACTTTCTACCTAAAAATTCAATTTCTGTTCCTCTACAATATGCCTCTACAGCTGGTCCTCCATGAGCAGCAAATACTAATATTAAGTCTTTTTCCTGTTGTGAAAGTTCTCTTCTATTTTTATATAATGTTTTGAAGTTCTTAAAATTATCTTTACCTAACTTCTTAGAAGCCAATTTATATATTTCATTATCCGTCAAATACCTGAATTCGTCAGTTCCCAAATTCATATATAATCTTTCAATAACTTTAAATTCTTCTTCGCTTAAGTTTTGGCTAACATATTTATATATGTCTTCATTGGACATATTAACGATTTTATTGATTTCGCCTTTATTATATAAACTTTCAAAGATTCTAAACTGTTCAGGTTTACTTGTTAACAAGAATTGAGCATAACCATATATGTCTGCTTCTGTCATATTACCAATTTTCTCTATACCCAATACATTAGCAAGATATCCTTTAAAATCAGAAAAATATTCTGCTGTTTGAAGTGCATCTTGAAGTTTTCTTGATTGTGCATCTAGAGAATTTGGAAACTTTTTGCTAAAGTCATCTAGATCGTCTAATACTTCATTAGTCTTCAAATTTATTGAATCTTTATTTAGCTTTACATTATCAAAGATTTCTCCTCCAACAGAACCTACCAATCCTACAGCTAAGTTTGACAAAACAGATTCCCAACCGCCTTGATTTGCCCAAGCTGCATCAAAGTTTCCGTCGGAAGTAGCAGCATCTATAAATGCTCTATATGGTGTATCTGCTGCGTTAAATGCTGAATCAATACCCACTCTTACTGACGATGAAAGTATTTTATGTCCTTGTATTGCAAAATCACCAAGTTTTCCTCCTAAGTACCACTGAACTCCTTCCCATAGTCCATTTGCTGTTCCATTGGTTATTCCTTTTAAACCATTTTCTAGAGTTCGCCAATCATCTGGCATTTCTCTTATTTGTTTCATCGCTTCATATTGTTCTTTATCTAAATTCCCATTATTATAATCTTTAACTATTTCTTTCCAATCTTCTTCACTCATACTTCTAATTTGGACGATTGATTCATAATATTCATCTGTTATTTCTCCTCTTTCATGCATTCTTTCTATGCCTTCCCAAGATGAATCTCTTTGTTCTGCCCAAGTTTCACCGAGTACCTTTTCCTATTCCTGCAGCTCCTGCCACCACAAAAGGTGGTACTCCTGTTGCACCAGCTAAAGCTAGTATTCCTAATAAATAACCTATTCCAGAAGCTATTTGACTAGCTATTCCACCTGATTTAAAACCTGTAGCAGCATGTTTGTCAAGCCATTGTCCAATAAGAGTATTTTCATAGAGACTCTTGTAGTAATTTTCAACATAACTTTCTGAAACAAACGACATTGTGTCTTTCCACAATGCCACAGTTGCAGATTCCCATTTCTTCCCGCTTGATAGATTGCTCAAATACAAACTTAAATCCCATAATCCCGTGAAGATACTTGATACTCCTGTAAGAAGTATGACAACAAACTTAAATAAATCTTCAATAACCTCGGCAAGTCCTTTTCCTAATGATTCAACTACATTAGTTACAGAAGCCACTACAGTTTGAAATATGTTTAATGCTGGTTTAAGTATATTGACATATCCTGAACTCCACATAGAAGCTATTTTAGAGCCAATATTCTTCATTCCCTCAACTGCTGCATTTGCCATGTTGCCTAGCCAATCACGTGCATCATTTAATTTATCTTTTCCAAATGAAAGCAAAGAATTTATTTTTTCTGAGCCCCAAGATAATATTGAATCTACTGTTTCTGCTACCTTTGCGCAACCTGTGCTAAACCATGAAGCAAGGTCTAAATTCGCACTAAATCCATTGACGCACACCGCTGTTCCTGTTATTTGGGCTACACCATTATAATCCAATAATAAACTTGTATTTGCAGCAAATTTAACCATACTACCAATTGCTGATTTTGACGCTTGAACAAAGTCATTCATTCTGCTATTTGATTGTATTTTTGATTTTACATTACCACTACTCTTATAATTCTTACTATTAATTTTATTTACTGTTATCTTACTTGATAAACTACCTAATAAGGCTTGGTTTTTTCTTTCCACTTGTGTAAAATTATTTATCGTAGTAGTTAATAAACTATTCACATTATTAATCGAGGATATAATTGTTCCAATATTTTGAGATATTTGGGTTGCTTGTGAATAATATGCAAAATCTTTGGGCACGTAAATTGAACTGCAAGTTTGTTTTGCATTATTTAAAGATTTGATAAGTTTTGTTATCTCTGGTTTTACATCTTTTTCAATACCAGATAAATTTATACTAAGCATCTTAGCTCCTCCAGTTTAATTTATTGCATTTACTATAAAAGAGATTTATAATAATTTACCCAATATTGTAATACTGATATTTCTCCATTTAATCTACCTATTTCTGCTTCCTTATTTGTTCTTTCCGGTTTCCAAGTATAATTTATCATGTTTGTGAAATAAGTAATATGTCCTTTATTTTCGGCTATTTTATTTTGTATTGCTGGTTCTATCTTATTATTAATAAGGGTAATTATGTTATTAATTGCTGTACTTTGGTTTTTTAGTTTTATAAATTTATTTGCTGAGTTATCACTAGAATAATATTTTATTATAAATTTATATGCTGTATCAGCATGTTGCTTGGCTGTTTTTAATTCGCTTTTTACACTACCAATTTTAGTTTGCATGTTGCTGTATTTTCTATTGCTTTCTTTAAAATTATTAATTTTTGTATTTGCACCATTTATTGTAGGAGTTAATGTATTGTCTATTCTGCTTCTATAAGATTTTATTGTCCCCCTATATTCATTTATTTTTCTTTGTCTCCATTCTATTTCGTATTGAATTGTTGATTTATCCAATTTACAGACCATCCTTTCAAAATTAATATAATTCCTTTCCTTGATAACTGTTAAATACAGTTATCAAAGAAAACAATTATTGTAAACAGTCTATGATACTGTATTTGCTTTTTCTGTTGCTTGCATATCTGATATAGTTTGTTGCATTAATTGGCTAAATTGCCTTTTAAGATCATCTAGTGATTGGTCGATCTGGCTTTTTAACTGATTGAATTTAGATTTAAAAGCAGTTGCAGCATCGCCCTGCCAAGTTATACCATTATAAATAGTTTTTATGTTTTCCATTTTTTGTTTTGCATTTGCAAAATTCTTTTCTACATTTAATTTAGTTGTATTTACTTCACTTTCTATAAATCTCATTCCTGTAGCTGTTGAATTTGCTATATTTGTAATTCTCTTTGGTGATGCACTACTTATACTTGAAACGCTATCTCCATCAGCACTTGCATAATTTTTTGCTACTGTATTTAATGTATCTGGTATGTCTGTAATAACTAGTTTTAACATATCATTTAAACTATTTATTATATTGTTAAAAGATTTTACAAGTTCATTATATCTTTTTCCATACCAACTTTTACTCATTTGACCAATACTGTTATATGCAGATGTAAGTTCACTATTTAGAGCTTGTCCTTCTGATTGCATTTGTCTTGCTTTACTTGGTATTTGTTTATAATCTACGGTTGATATATTTGTGCCCATATTTACACCTCCTCCCTTTTTTATTAATATAAAAAAGTAAAAACAGAAAAGAAACTCAAACTTATAAAACTAGTTTTTCTTACTATTTATAAGTTTAAGTTTCTTTTATTTTGAGTATATAAAAAACTATACAATTTTTTTTACTGTATTTGTTAAAATTACATGTGTCAACAATCTCAAGTTTTTCAAATTTCATAATTTTTATTACTCTCCTACTTCCTACTTTTTTGCCATTATAGCATACGGAAATTTTAATGTCAACACATCATAAAACCAAAGATTTGTGGATTTATGTTTAAAAATAAATTCCGCTTTAATTAAAATAATGGATGTCATTTTTTACTCAACTTATTTTTTCTCTTTGAAATCTTTTTGTAATTAGCCTTTTAGTTGGTATCATAAATAATGTTCCTGTCAATATAGGTAAATAGAAAGTATATATTCTCCAGAATAAGATTGATAATGCTGTTGTATCTTTGAAAATTGGTCCAAATATCAAGAAAAATCCTCCCTCAGCACCGATTCCTGCTCCAGGTGTTGGTACTACTGATACAAGAAGCACTAAGAATGTTTGTCTTGTAACTATCTCCCAGAAACTTGATCCTGAATTTCCAAATGTTTTGTATACTGAAAAAGTTATTGCATAATACGTTATTGCTTGAATTAGTCCCGCTACAGCCATCTTTGCAACCATTGTTTTATGATTTTTCATTATCTTAAATTGCTCATTGTAGTTTTCAACACTTTTTTCAAACTTCTCAATTCTTTTTTCTGGTTCTTTTATAAACCTAAATTTCCCAATTTTAATCTTTGCTACTAATCTTATTAAAGGTCTTGCTATTTTCATTATAAATTCTTTGTTTGTTCCTGCTGAAATTAAAAATGCAAGTAGTAAAATATTTATTGCAACTCCTATTATTCCTATAACTAAATATTGCGCAAACAAATCTTGAAAGTGCTTAAATTGTGTTATTAATACTATTACTGTAAACGCCATCATTGCAATTTGTTGTACTAAAAATTTCATTGATAAAATTGAAAGTGTATCACTTGTTCTTTTTCCACTCTTGTTCATTTCATATACTTGCATGACCTGCCCACCTGTACTAAAAGGTGTAAGGTTATTAAACAATTGTCCTATCATTGTAATTTTTATTGAGTTGGTAAATTTTTGAGTAGGATACAAACGCTTTAGTGGAATGTGCATATTTACTGTTTCAGCAAGCCACATTATAATTAGACATAAAAATCCTATAAAAACCCATCTGTAATCTGCTGTCCTTAATAATTCCCCCAAATTTTCAACATCTTCGGCATTCATCATGTAAATAAAAGTTCCAACAAAAATTACTATTATAAATAGGATACTAAACACAATTACTTTTTTACTCGTTTTTTTCATTTCAGGTTTTTCGTTTTCATCTAATACTTTGTTTCCTATTTCCTCTTTATCCACTTTTATCCTCCATTAACAAGCCTATGCCATTGTACATTGTTATATTATACTATTTGCATAAAACTTGTCAATCATTTTTTAATTTATCCATTTCAATGATTCTGTAATTGTTTCAACCGTTTTTTCTAATTCCTGCTCATCTTCCATATTGTAGCTAATTGCATCCACCATTGCAACGTCATCTTCATTTACTATATAATATAAGTATTCTATTTCATCAGCTTCTTCATCATATACCATTTTTATTTTTAAAACATCATATCCAGCCGATGATTTTTCTATGCTATCTTCATATACGACTGGCTTTGTTTCCAAAGTATCAACATATTCTTTCATATCTTTTTGTAAATCTTGTATACTAGATAATTCTTCTGCGTCAACCTTTGAATTAGATACATTTAAATATGCAGGTAATTTTGAAAAATCATTTTCTGATATTTCTTCATCTGGCGCTGGTTCTTCAGTATTTATATATCTATAATAAGTCCAGACATCAGTGTAATAATTTTGATATTCTATCCATTTTCCATTTACTTCAAAACTAATATTGTCATTTGATACTTTTTGCGTATTTAGTATACCCATTTGATTTAAAATGATTACACCTACCATTGTAACAACTAGCAAAATTCCTATTATTAATGGCATAATATTTGATGATTTATTATTTTTTAATTCAACATCTACCTTTTCCATTTCTTCATCATAGAAAAATTTTGCTTTTGACTTTTTGACTATTTTTAATTTTTTTAATAATTCTAATTGTTCTTTTAGTTCTGCTTTTTCCATTATTTCTGCGTTAAGTTCATCTGCTTTAATTCCATGTTCTGCAGATAAAGCATTAAATTTTTTGAAAATAGGTTTTACTTTTTTTATAGCCTCATTTTTACTTTTTTCTATTTCATCTTTATTTAAAGCTATTGTATTTGCATTATTCATTTTGTTTTTAATATAAGATGACATTGCTCCAGCTCCAAACAATGTAAATACTATTGCAACTCCAGTATCTTTTAAAATAGCTGAAGTAAAAGTTTCACTTGCATATAGAGATTTGATTGAAGCTATACTTACTGTAAGACCTCCTTTCATTATTAAAAATGCCGGAATTATAACTAAACTTGTAAGTGCTACTATTAAAACTGCTATTACAATAATTATTATTGGTAATTTTTTGGTTGGTTTTCCCTTAAATATTGTATATCCATAAAATTCTCCTACTGCAATTAATACCGACAATATAGAGAAAATCATATTTCCATATACATAAACCAAAATCCATGGTATTGTAGCTATTAATCCTCCAATTATTAATCCTATAAATCCTGTTATGTAACTTCCCTTTTTCTTTTCTTCCATTTCTTTAATTATGCTAGTAAAATCTAGCTCTTCCCCTTTCTCTAATTTTAGCTTATTATATCACAGCCTTATTGAAACGTAAACTACTTTTTTTACAATTATTTTTATTTATATAAAACCGAAATTTAAATTTTTACTTCACAGCCAAATATTTTATCGCAGTTTTGTTGAAAAACTTTTACGAATGTTGTATAATATTTTTATGCACCCGTAGTTTAGCTGGATAGAATGCAAGGCTACGAACTTTGAGATCGGGGGTTCGAATCCCTCCGGGTGCACCATTTTTACATATCTATTTGAAGTTTTTAAGCCTGGGATAGAGAAAATCGAGTAGAGAATAAATAATTACTTTATTTATTCCCTCTCACACCACCGTACGTGCCGTTCGGCATACGGCGG
>CANQJH010000019.1 GCA_947624195.1 uncultured Clostridia bacterium | reverse complement strand
TTAATTTTTTGTTGCAAAACTATTACAACAACTAACTTTCAGTATTTTTCTTTATTAAAACCATTATCCTGTAACAATCCGTAAGTAAAAATTGTTAAAAACAATTGACATTTACTTTCATAGATGATAAAATAATACTGTTATTTTGTAGTGTAGACTTATTCATTACAAGTAACAGTATTTTATTGTCTAAAATAATCCTTAGGGAAATAACAATTATAGACAATATTAAATAATAAAAATAGGAGGTGAAATTTAAGTGCCAACAATTAATCAATTAGTTAGAAAAGGAAGAAAGACTCCAACAACAAAGTCAAAAAGCCCTGCTCTTCAACATGGATTTAACACTATGAAAAATAGACAAACTGATAAAAGATCTCCACAAAAGAGAGGCGTTTGCACAGTTGTTAAAACAGTTACACCTAAGAAGCCAAACTCAGCATTAAGAAAAGTTGCCAGAGTTAGACTTTCAAATGGTTATGAAGTTACATCTTATATTCCTGGTGAAGGACACAACTTACAAGAGCACAGTGTTGTTCTTATAAGAGGCGGAAGAGTAAAAGACCTTCCTGGTGTTAGATACCACATTATAAGAGGAACTCTTGATACTGCAGGAGTTAAAGACAGAATGCAAGCAAGATCAAAGTATGGAGCAAAGAAACCTAAGAAGTAGGCATTTTTATGAAGAGCATTCTTATGAAAAGTATTTTTATGAAAAGCTGCGTCTTACTGCGTTAACCTGCGAATAAAATTTTTTCGATATACACAATGTATTATCTCAAAAATTTTATCTTGGTTGCCTTGTAATACTTGCTTTTGATAAAAATAAAAAATGATAGTGCAATGTAATTGATAAATTTTTGTTTGTACTTAAATTTGTTATAGATTGCATTATGCGGGAAAGCTAATATTATAAGTTCTAAAACGGCATATTTAAATCATAAAAGTTAATAAAAAATATGCAGTAATAAAAAGCTTTTCAGAGTACCTGATGTATTGATATACATCAAATAAGCGAATTTTTAAGCAAAAACTAACTTAGATTATGACTAAAAATTCGTATAATAAGTAAGGAGGGAAGAATAGTGCCAAGAAAAGGATATATAGCAAAAAGAGATGTATTACCAGATCCAATTTATAACAGTAAAGTTGTTACAAAATTAATTAACAACGTAATGTTAGATGGTAAGAAAACAGTTGCACAAAACATTGTTTATAAAGCATTTGATATTATTAAAGAACAAACAGGAAGAGATGCTTTAGAAGTATTTGAAGAAGCTTTAAATAATGTTATGCCAGTTCTTGAAGTTAAAGCAAGAAGAGTTGGTGGTGCAACATATCAAGTTCCACTAGAAATCAGACCTGAGAGAAGACAAACACTAGGATTAAGATGGTTAGTAAGCTATGCTAGAACAAGAAATGAAAAAACAATGTCTGAAAAATTAGCAGCTGAAATACTAGATGCTATTGTAGGAAACGGTGGATCGTTTAAGAAGAAAGAAGATATGCACAAAATGGCTGAAGCTAACAAAGCTTTTGCACATTATAAATTTTAAAAATCGAATGATTTCGCAGTTATCTACATTTTAAAGATTTGTTAAATTAATTTTAAACTGTGGATTTGAGTAGGCGAAGAAGGGAGAAAAAGTATATGGCAGGAGACGGAAGAGAGTTTCCTTTAGAGAAAACTAGAAATATAGGAATAATGGCCCACATAGATGCTGGAAAAACAACTACTACAGAGAGAATACTTTTCTACACTGGAAGAACTCACAAAATAGGTGAAGTTCATGATGGTGAAGCTACTATGGACTGGATGGTTCAAGAGCAAGAAAGAGGTATCACAATTACATCAGCTGCAACAACATGCCAATGGAAAGGTAATAGAATAAATATTATCGATACTCCAGGACACGTTGACTTTACAGTTGAAGTTGAAAGATCATTAAGAGTTCTTGATGGTGCAGTATTAGTTTTAGCAGCAAAAGGTGGAGTTCAACCACAATCTGAAACAGTTTGGAGACAAGCAAATAAATATAAAGTACCAAGAATGGTATACGTTAACAAAATGGATATCACTGGAGCTGATTTTTATATTTGTATTGACCAAATGAAAGAAAGATTAAAATGTCATCCAGTTCCAATTCAATTACCAATAGGTAAAGAAGATGAATTCAAAGGAATTGTTGACTTAATCACAATGAAAGCATATGTTCATAAAGATGATTTAGGAAAAGACATCGAAGTAGGTGAAATTCCTGAAGATATGAAGGCAGATGCTGAAAAATATAGACAAGAAATGCTAGAAGCAGTAGCTGAGCAAGATGATGAATTAATGATGAAATATTTAGATGGTGAAGAACTATCTGAAGAAGAAATCAAAAAAGGACTAAGAGTTGGAACAATTAATAACAGTATAATTCCAATGACATGTGGTTCATCATACAAAAATAAAGGTGTTCAAGAGTTATTAAATGCTATAGTTGATTTCTTACCATCACCAGTTGATATCGAAGATGTTAAAGGTGTTGATTTAGCAGGAAATGAAGTAGAAAGAAAAACTAGTGATACTGAGCCTTTCTCAGCATTAGCATTCAAAATAGCAACAGACCCATTCGTTGGAAAGTTATGCTTCTTTAGAGTATATTCTGGAACTTGTACAACAGGTTCAACTATCTTTAATGCTACTAAAGACAAGAAAGATAGAATAGGAAGAATACTTTTAATGCATGCTAACCATAGACAAGATATTGAAAAAGTATATGCTGGAGATATAGCAGCAGCAGTAGGATTAAAAGAAGTATCAACAGGTGATACATTATGTGATCCAGATCATCCAGTTATACTAGAGTCAATGGAATTCCCAGAACCAGTTATTGATATAGCTATCGAGCCAAAAGACAAGGCAAATAGTGAAAAATTAGGAATTGCTTTAGCAAAACTTGCTGAAGAAGATCCAACATTTAAAACATGGACAGATCAAGAATCTGGACAAACAATTATAGCAGGTATGGGTGAATTACACTTAGACATTATAGTTGACAGATTAAAAAGAGAATTCAAAGTAGAATGTACAGTTGGTAAGCCACAAGTTTCTTACAAAGAAACAATTAGAAATAAAGCAAGAGTACAAGGTAAATTTGTACGTCAAAGTGGTGGACATGGACAATATGGTGATGTATGGTTTGAAATGGAACCATTAGAGCCAGGTTCTGGAATCCAATTTGAAAACAAAATTGTTGGTGGTGTTGTTCCAAAAGAATACATTAAACCAGTTGAAGATGGATTAAGAGAAGCAGCAATGAGCGGAATTCTTGCTGGATATCCAGTTATAGATTTCAAAGCAACATTAGTTGATGGATCTTACCACGAAGTTGACTCTTCAGAAATGGCCTTCAAAATTGCCGCATCTATGGCATTTAAAGAAGGATGTAGAGTTGCTAAATCTGCTCTACTAGAGCCTATCATGAAAGTTGAAATAACAGTTCCAGAAGAATACATGGGAGATGTTATAGGAGACATTAATGCTAGACGTGGTAGAATGGAAGGAATGGAAGCTCAAAGCGGAAACCAAGTTATAAGAGGATTTATTCCACTTTCAGAAATGTTTGGTTATGCTACAGACTTACGTTCAAAGACTCAAGGAAGAGGAACATACTCAATGGAACCATCTCATTATGAAGAAGTTCCAAAATCAGTACTAGATCAAATAGTAACATCAAGAGCTAAGAAAAGTGCTGAATAAGATTATTTGATTAGGCATCAAGTGAAAAGATTAATAAATGTTTAGATAATCTTTGATTAATAGACGTCAAGTGAAAAGTTAAATGCAACTTTGTAAAATAAACGCATTTGATTAATAAATAAAAGAAAATTCTGTGAACACTTGCAATTTTCGGAAAAGTGTTATAGAATAAAAGTGCTAATTCGCTAGCATAATATAAAAAGCGATTAAAATAAGTTATTAATGTTTAAAAAATTAATAAATAAATTTAAAGGAGGATTTTAAAATGGCTAAAGAGAAATTTGTTAGAAGTAAGCCACACGTAAACATTGGTACAATTGGTCACGTAGACCATGGAAAAACAACTACAACAGCAGCTATTACAAAATGGTTAAGTTTTAGAGGTCAAGCACAATTTGAAGATTATAGTGCAATAGACAGTGCACCAGAAGAGCAAGCAAGAGGAATCACAATCAACACAGCACACGTTGAATATGAAACAGACAAGAGACACTATGCACACGTTGACTGCCCAGGACACGCTGATTATGTTAAAAACATGATCACAGGTGCAGCTCAAATGGATGGTGCTATACTAGTTGTTTCAGCAGCTGATGGTCCAATGCCTCAAACAAGAGAGCATATACTATTAGCAAGACAAGTTGGAGTTAAATATATCGTTGTATACTTAAATAAATGCGATATGGTTGACGATCCAGAATTATTAGAATTAGTTGAAATGGAAGTTAGAGACTTATTATCAAGCTATGGTTTCCCTGGAGACGAAATTCCAATCGTAAAAGGATCTTCACTAAAAGCATTAGAGTGCACATCAAAAGATCCAGACGCTCCAGAATATCAATGCATAAAAGAATTAATGGATGCTGTTGACAGTTATATACCAACACCAGATAGACCAGTTGATCAACCATTCTTAATGCCTATCGAAGACGTTATGACAATTTCAGGAAGAGGAACTGTTGTAACAGGTAGAGTAGAAAGAGGAACATTAAAAGTTCAAGACGAAGTTGAAATAGTAGGTCTTGCAAAAGAAAGTTCAAAGACAGTTGTTACAGGTGTTGAAATGTTTAGAAAAACACTTGATTCTGCAGAAGCAGGAGACAACATTGGTGTTCTATTAAGAGGAACACAAAGAGATGAAGTTGAAAGAGGTCAAGTATTAGCTGCCCCTGGAACAATTCATCCACATACAAAATTCACAGCACAAGTATACGTTCTAACTAAAGAAGAAGGTGGACGTCATACACCATTCTTCAATGGATATAGACCACAATTCTACTTTAGAACAACAGACGTTACAGGACTTATTGATTTACCAGAAGGAACAGAAATGGTAATGCCAGGTGATAACATCGACATGACAATTGAATTAATTACTCCTATCGCTATTGAGAAAGGATTAAGATTCGCTATTCGTGAAGGTGGAAGAACCGTCGGTTCTGGTGTAGTTGCTAATATATTAGAGTAATAAATATAGTAATAGCAAGGGTTACAGAGATTTGTAATTCCTTGCTATTTTTATGTTTAGCCACTATTTATCTACTTAGTTTAGAATATGATTCATTAATTTGTAAATTTAACCTTCCCACTTTTTTCCCACTATAATTTAAAATGAATTTATCAAACTAGCAAAATTAACTAAATTGACAGTTCATATGTTCTAAAAAAATAATTATAAAATATCAAAAATGGTTGCATTATGAAGTCTTTTAATATATAATGTAAAAAAATAAACAAAGGGAGAAAATAATTAGAAGTATAATTGTAAGGAGATTTTAATTATGAAAAAAATCTTAGTGTCAACAGCATTAATATTAACTATTACATTAATTACAGGTACTGCTTTCGCAAGAACAGGAACAGTAAATACAGATGATTTGAATTTAAGAGAAAGCGCAAGCACATCTGCAGATGTTATAACTGTACTCGATAAAAATACAAAAGTAGAGGTTATAGAGGAACAAGATGACTGGTACAAGGTATCTTATAATGGTAAAGAAGGCTATCTAAAAAAGCAATATGTAGATGCTGAAGCAGTAAGTACGCCAGAAACAACACCATCTCCAAGTGAAAATAACAATGATAATAATAATGGCAATGTAAATAATAATGACAATAACAGTGGTAATGTAAATAATAATGATAATAACAATAATGAAAACAATAATGAAAATAATACAACAACGAGTAATGAATTTAATTTATTGCAAGATGCTGTAGTGTATGTGTTACCTATTTTAAATTCAACCAAAATGGCTAATTTACCAACAAATACGAAGGTTGAAGTAATTTCAAAAGTAGGTAAATGGTATTATGTTATGACAGATAATACTGCAGGTTGGATATTAGCAAGTAAAGTATCTGAACCAAGCAGTAATGTAGATAATAATCAAACAACAAATGAAAACAATAACGAAAATAATAATACAAATGGTAATAATAATGGAAATAATAATAGCAGTGAAAATAACTCAACTAACTCTGGATTCTCAAAGACAATGTATGTTAATGTTGATGCAGTAAATGTTAGAGAAAAAACAACGACAGACTCTGATGTAATAGCAAGTGTAGAAAAAAATACAGAAGTAAAAGTTACAGGGGAAAGCGGAGACTGGTATTCTGTAACAGTAAGTGGAAATTCAGGATATATTATGAAACAATACTTATCAAATAACAAATCATAAATATTTTGATTTAAATATAATGCAGTAATAAGATTATCATACAAAAAGACAAATTAATAGTGGGGCACGGAAAGGATATATGAAGCATAGACTTCTATGTGCTCTTACTATAATTATCATAATAATTATAATAGGGCTACACCAAAAAGGCGTAGCCTTTTTTGAGTACACTGGACCTCAAGAAGGAAACTTTGTCATAGAAATTCAATCTGAGCCAGAAGAAAAAGATTATTACAATGTATATCAAGGTACTGTTAATAATAAAAAGTTTTTAATTTATATAAAAAAGAGCGAAGAAAAATTATCTTACGGAGATAAAATAGAAGCAACAGCAAGTTTTAACAAGGCATCAGGAGAAAGAAATAAAGGTTGTTTTAATTATGATTTATATTTAAAAACGAAAAAGATATATGGAATTTTTAAAGTAGAAGATGTTGGTAAGATAGACAAAGCAGAGACAACACCATTTATAATAAAAGTACAAAAATATTTAAAACAAAATTTCCAAAACAACTTAAAGAAAGACAACGCAAATTTAGCAATAGGGCTTCTTTTAGGCGACAGATCCGATATTTCAGAAGATGTACAAAATAATTTTAAAGATGCAAATTTAACACATATATTAGCAATTTCAGGAGCACACTTTTCATACATAATCCTCATCACAACTTGGATAACTAAGAAATTAAAAAACAAAAAGCTAGAAAAAATTTTATTACTTGTAGCAATTGTATTTTTCATAAAACTAACAGGTCAAACTCCATCTGTTCTAAGAGCAGGAATAATGAGCATTATAACGATTTTAGCAAGTATATTAAAAAGAAAAAATGATATCTACACAAGTCTAAGTTTATCATTGATAATACAAGAAATTATCAATCCTTATGCCATTTTTGATTTGGGCTTAATTCTATCATATAGCGGAGTAATAGGAATTGTTACATTTTATAGATTTATTTATAGAAAAATAAAACTAAAAATAGTGAGTATCACATTAGCAGCAAATGTTTTGATAATTCCAATTATGATATATAATTTCAACACCATATCATTTACTTTTATTATCTCAAATGTATTTGCATCAGGCTTGTTAGGAATTATCATCATATTAGAAATTATCACTTCAATTTTTAGATTTAAACCACTATTTATTGTCCTAGACATAAGTTTATCAATACTAACTAAAATAGCAGATTTGTGCTCAAAACTACCATTTTCAAAAGTATATGTTACCAATAAATTTATATGGGTTGTATTACTTGCATATCTAGCAATTTATCTGATATGCAAAATGAAAAAGAAATCAATACCAATACTAATTAGCATAGCCTTGGTATTTAATGTAGCTGTGCTAATAGATAAAAAGGGCGTAGACAATTTACAAATCAATTTCATTGATGTTGGACAAGGTGACTGCACACTTCTGATAAATAAAGACACAAGCTTAATGATAGACACAGGAGGTAATGCCAACTCCAGTTATGACGGAGGAGAAAAAATATTGCATAGATACTTATTATATAACGGGATAAATCATCTCGACTATATGATGCTGTCGCACTTCGACGCTGATCACTGTCAAAATGGGATATTCTTACTAAAAAATATGAAGGTCAAAAATTTAATTATTGGTAAACAGCCTGAAACAAGTGAATTATACGAAGAAATAACTGCTATTGCTAGAGAAAAAAATATAAATGTAATTTATGTCCAAAAAGGTGATTCATTAAAAATAAAAAATATGAATATAAAAATTTTACACCCAAGTGATAAGTTTATAACAGAAAATCCTCTGAACAACAATGCCTTAGTATGCAAAATAACATACTATAATTTCAAACTATTATTCACAGGAGACATAGAAAAATTAGCAGAAGAAACATTAATCGGCGAAGACCTAAAAGCAGATTTACTAAAAGTAGGTCATCACGGCTCAAAAACCTCGACCACACAGGAATTTCTGGATAAAGTAAATCCTAAAATTGCACTAATTGGAGTTGGAGAGAATAATAAATTTGGACATCCAAATGAAGGAGTAATTGAAAGATTAAAAGAAAAAAATATTAAAATTTTTCGTACAGACATAAATGGGGAAATAAACTTAGTAGTAAAATCAAATGGGTATGTTACTGCAAAAACCATTGTAAGTACACCTGTAAATGACACTGCAAGAGCCATGTAAAAACTAATATGTGAAATTATTACTTTTTATAATGCATAAAAATGTAGAAAATAAAAAAATAAGTTACTGCCGCAACGCTTAGCTCATTTTTTACTGTTATTATTAAATAAATAGTTTAATAATAATTTATTTACGACTAAAGTATATATTATTGCTAATTTTTTGTCAATATCAATTTACTCAATTTTTAATAAATCCAAACAAGGCAAATTTTCACAAAATACTGATAAATACACTATTACTGCAGTTTTACATTATTATTAAACTATTTATTTAATAATAATTTTGGAGGGAATAAAATGGAAATACAAAAGAGTAAAAAAATAGTAAACAATCAGGGTATTACTTTGGTGGCACTTGTTGTAACCATAGTTATAATGCTAATTTTAGCAGGGATAACACTTAACATGGCATTTGGAGATAATGGACTGTTTAAGATGGCAAAAAGCGCAGTAGAAAGTCATGAAGAATCAGCACAAAAGGAAGAAGACGTACTAAAAGAATTAGAAAAAGATATGAATGATGCGGATAGAGAAATAAATAACCTAAAGGGAGTAAATAGACCAAAGCTATCAAATGGAATGATACCAATAAAGTATGACAATGTTAAGCAAAAGTGGGTAATAACCAACGAAGATGACAACAATTGGTATGAGTATAAAGATATAGATCCAGATAAAGGGATAAACAACTTAGCATGGGCAAATGTAATGCTAAGTGATGGAACATATAAGGCAAGTGCCAAAGGGAAACCAGATGAAGAAGGTGGATATACAGACGACGGAACAACAGAAGTAGAAGAAGATGAGTTAGGAAGTATGTTTGTATGGATACCAAGGTTTGCATATAGTATAACAAAATATCATACAGACTCAAATGGAACAGAGGGAACAACCCAAAAAATATTTGATGTAAGCTTTATACAAGGGACAGGAAGTACAGACTTTGAAGGAAATAGATACGGATATAGTTATGATTTAAGTGAAGCAAATGAAGGACAACCAACACCAAAGGTAGTACATTCAGCATTTAGCTTTGGAGGAAATAACTTAACTGGAATATGGGTAGCAAAGTTTGAGGCAAGTACTACGAGAGCATTAACGACTAATAACAATAAAACTGTAGCAGATGGATACAATGTAAAAGTACTACCAAATGCAGAGACATGGAGATATATAAATATAGGAAATATGTTTATGAACTGCTTGAACATGAATAAAACAGATAACATATATGGACTAAATCAAGGAAAAACAGATAGCCATTTAATGAAAAATACAGAATGGGGAGCAGTAGCATATTTATCAGCATCACAATACGGAGTAGTACCAACTATAAACAATAAATCTAGCCAAGATACATCAGGACAACATGAATGGGCAGGAGGACAAGATTACGTAGCCAATGTAAGCCAAAGTACCACAGGAAATGTAACAGGAATATATGATATGTGTGGAGGTGGATGGGAATGTGTAGCTGCTTACTATGACAATGGAACATCAAATCTAAGTGGACAAGCAAAAGATGTATTTGAAACAAACAATACATTAAAAACTCAATATGAAAAATATTGGAATAAATATGAAGTTGGAGATAAAGAAAAAACAACATATAGAGACCTAGCAAGCTTATGGAATAAAAATTATGATAGTAGTACATCAAAATATGATAAAACTTTAAATCCAATAAGACAAGAATTAACAAAGGATAAATATGATTTAATGAAAAATCATATAGGAGATGCAGGATATGAAGTAATAAAAGACGGTAATTATTCTTACTACGGAGTTAAGGATAACGGTCAGTATGACTGGATACTCATATCAAATGCAACTGCTACCGGATTCCAAGGCGGAAAAGGATACTACAATAGCGATTATGCCTTAATAGGCCATTGTGCTCTACCTTTCGTCACACGCGGAGGCCATTGTCCTGACGGCGTAGCTGCTGGTGTGTTTGCATGGGACGATGGCGGTGGCAGTGCGCTCAGCTCTCGTGCGTTCCGTCCGGTGCTCGTTGTGTAGCTTCTGTATAATAAATACACTAAATTTTAATAGCAAATTTATTGAATTTATATAATTGGTATGATAAAATTTAACTAAACTGAAAAAGGATAATAAACGGAGGAAAACTTGAAAAATGAAAAAGAAAATAATAATTGTAGTAGTAGTCATCATTCTAATAGGTTTAGTTGGAATATTTGGAGCAATGATGTTTTACAACTCATCGCTAAAGCCAATTCTTGAAGGAGATAGTAATGAAGTAGTGGTAGAGATAGCAAAAGGCTCAACTGCTTCGGATATAGCAAAAGTTCTTGAAGAAAATAATTTAATCAAAAGCGCATTAGTTTTTAAAATGTATACTAAGTTAAACAACGTCTCAGGTATGCAGGCTGGTACTTATAAGCTAAATCAAAATATGAGCGTTACAGAAATAATCGAAAATTTACAAAAAGGAACTGATTATTTTCCAGACGAATTTAACATAACTTTTGTCGAAGGCAAAAATATGAGATGGATTGCTAAGGAAATAGCAGATAAGACAAATAACACAGAAAATGATGTATATAATAAATTAAGTGACAAAGCTTATATACAAACTTTAATTGATAAATACTGGTTCTTGACTGATGTTGTGTTGGATGAAAATATATATTATCCATTGGAAGGATACTTGTTTCCAGACACATACACATTTGCAAATAAAGACGTAACAGTAGAACAAATTTTTACAGCAATGCTAGATCAAATGGAAGAAAAATTGGAACCTTTTAAGAATGAAATTGATGCTCAAGGTTTTTCTGTTCATAAAATTTTAACAGTTGCTTCAATAGTTGAATTGGAGGCCGCTAGAGTTGAAGATAGAAGCGGTGTAGCAAGTGTATTGTATAATAGATTAAAAAAGAATATGGCTCTTGGAAGTGATGTTACAACTTACTATGCAATTAAAGTGGACATGTCTGAGAGAGATTTATATCAAAGTGAACTTAATAGATACAATCCTTATAATACTAGAGGACCTCAAATGGAGGGGAAATTACCAATTGGTCCAGTTTCTTCTGTAGGCATTGAGTCAATAGAAGCAGCACTAAAACCAGATGAAACTAACTATTTATACTTCGTTGCAGATAAAACTGGAAAAATCTATTTTGCAGAAACATTACAACAACATAATGAAAACATTAATAAATTACAAAGTAGTGGACAATGGTACACTTATGATAATTAATGTAAAAATGAATAATTTAGTATAATTAGAAATTTTTAGGAAATAATCCTACTAAGAGGTGAATTATGAAAAAGTCAATCTTAGTAGGATGTATTTTTGTTGCAATTATTGCAGGTATTTCAATTGGAATAATGGTACATGTGTATAATGACAATACGTTAGAACAAGCAACATTAGAAGAGGTAAAGAATGCAAATCGTTTAAGAGAAATGGAATCAAATATTATTCAAACTGCGTCATCAGAAGTCAAAACTACACCAAATACTAAAATGATATTTGAAACTTTATATTCTAGTTGTAGCCATGTAGAAACTATTACAGAAGAGATAGAAGATAGTGATGTAAACAAAAACGAAGAATATTTTAATAATAAATATGGGGCCGATTGGAAGGTAACTAATTTTTCGGAAGATACAGTTGAACTGTATCAAGAAAGAGATGGAATATGTGATAAACACTATGTATTAAGAGAAAAAGATGGATATATTGCAGTATATAGTTTAGATTCTAGTGGAAACGAGAACTTGAAAGAAATGACAGACATATATGTTAGCTACTTACCTGAGGAGGATATTTCTTTACTTGAAAAGGGTATTAATGTAATAGGTGATAATGAGCTTGAAAGAACGATTGCAGACTACGAATAAGCTTATAAAGATTTTACAAATGGTAAAAAAGGAATATAGTTTATTTTCTCATGCCTTGCTGTCGAAAACAAATATATTCCTTTTTTATTTTAAATTCAGATTTAAATACAAATTATTAAATGCAAATCTTACTTCTTTTTCTTAGTCTCAATTGTTGTAGAATTCTTTTTCAAATCTTCCTTTTTAGGCAGATATCCTCTTTTGTAAAAGTAGTCAATATATCCAAACAAAGCACATATAGCTAATACTATAGTTACTCCATATATGTACACATCAAAGTGAACTGATATATCAAATATATTTATGATAAGAGAACTTACAACTGCTATATACAATAAAACAGTTGACAATTTTCCATACCATTTACTAGATACAACTAACTGTTTACCATATAAGAAAGAGGCCCCAGAGATTAATACTAACTCTTTTGCTATTAGTATAAGAACTATCCATATAGGAATAATTCTTTTTATATATAAAGTAATAAGAGTTGATAACTGAGTTAGCTTGTCAGCAAGTGGATCCATCAATTTCCCGAAATCAGTAATTGCATTATATTTCCTTGCTATATATCCATCTAAAACATCAGAAAAAGAAGATAGCGTGAAAAGTACTAATGCAGATATATAATTTTCAAGTGAAAGAGCAATGATGATAAATGGTATAAATATAAATCTTATTATAGTTAAAACATTAGGTAATAATTTGACATATTTCATTACTGTATTTCCTCCATAGTACAAACTTTAGTTTATTTAAATCTATTATTTACTAGAAAAAGTTAGTGCTCCGTCTTTTTCGTCTATATAAATTTTTTGACCGTTTTTTAGTTCTGATTTTAGTATCATATCAGAAAGCTCATCTTCAATATACCTTTGAACAGCCCTTCTTAGAGGCCTTGCACCATATTTTATATCAGTTCCTTTTTGCAATAAAAATTCTTTTGCTTCTTTAGATACATACATTTTTATGTCTTTGTCATTTAATACGTTTTGTGTATCTTTAAGCATTAGGTCAACAATTTGTGTAAGCTCATCTTTACTTAAAGAATCAAATATAACGATTTCATCTATTCTATTTAAAAATTCAGGTCTAAAAGTTTCTTTTAAACTTTCTTGAATCTTATTTTTTCTAAATTCGGAAGTTGAGCCAAATCCAATAGAATTAAGATTTTGGTCAGAACCTACATTAGATGTCATAATGATAATTGTATTTTCGAAACTTACTGTATTGCCTTGTGCATCAGTTAATCTTCCATCATCTAATACTTGCAATAAAATATTAAATACATCAGCATGAGCTTTTTCAATTTCATCTAAAAGAACAATTGAATAAGGATGTCTTTTAACCTTTTCTGTAAGCTGACCACTGTCGTCATATCCAATGTATCCTGGAGGAGCGCCAATAAGTTTAGCAGTTGAGTTACTCTCCATATATTCAGACATATCTATTCTAATTATAGAATCTTCATTTCCAAAAACCTCTACGCACAATGCTTTTGCAAGTTCTGTTTTACCAACACCAGTTGGTCCAACAAATATAAATGAAGGAGGTCTTTTTGTACTTTTTAACCCTGCACGATTTCTCCTAATAGCACGGCTTACCGAAGCAACAGCTTCGTTTTGACCGATAATACGTTTATGTAGATTATCCTCCAAAGCAAGAAGCTTTTGTGTTTCTTCCTCAGTAATTTTTTGAACTGGAATTTTAGTCCAATTCTCGATAACTTTAGCTATATCTTCAACTGTAAGACTAACCGGCTTCATTTTAGATTCAATACTATTTATTTCTTGAATAATATTGCACTCTTGCATTTTAAGCTCAGCAGCTTTTTTATAATCATCTGTAGAATCAGCTTGTGCAGCTTCTTCCTTTTGAGCTTGTATATCAGCTAGCTTATTTCTTAAAACTTCTAGGTTGTATAAATCTTTATTATCTAAATTAATTCTAGAACATGCTTCATCAAGTACATCTATAGCTTTATCAGGTAAAAATCTATCATGAATATATTTTTCAGATAATGTAACTATTTTTTCAATTACATCATTTGAAATTTTAACCTTATGATAATTTTCATAATATCCTTTAATACCTTTTAAAATCTCAATGCTATCGCTAATAGAAGGCTCTTCAACTATTACTGGTTGGAATCTCCTCTCCAAAGCAGTATCTTTTTCAATATATTTCCTATATTCATTTAATGTAGTTGTACCAATTAATTGGATAGTACCATCAGATAAAGAAGGTTTTAAAATATTTGCAGCATTCATAGAATGGTCAGCATCTCCAGCACCAATAATATTGTGTATTTCATCAATTACTAAAATAATGTTGCCAGCTAATTTGCACTCTTCTATAATGTTTTTCATCCTAGCCTCAAACTGTCCTCTAAATTGAGTACCAGCTACAACAGCAGTCATATCCAATAAATAAACTTCTTTATTAAGTAATTTAGCAGGAACTTCTCCAGATACAATTTTTAATGCTAGTCCTTGGGCTATAGCAGTTTTACCAACACCAGGCTCACCAATTAGACAAGGATTATTCTTAGTACGTCTATTAAGAATTTGAATAATTCTAGCAATTTCCTTATCCCTACCAATTACATTATCTATTTCTGAGTTTCTGGCTTTATCAGTCAAATTTGTACCAAAAGTATTTAAAGCCTTTCTCTTTTTAACATTGTTTTTCTTTGTTTCCGTTTTAACATTTTTTCTTTCTGAACTTGATGAAGTATTATCCTCTTTCTTTCCACCAAACATACCAGAAAATATAGAGCCAAGAGGAATAGCAAATCCCATAGGTCCATTTTCATTTTCTCCATCTATGAATCCATCGTTTTCACCTAATTCATCCATATTAATCCCTTGAAGAGAAAGATTAGAAGATAAGTCATTAAACATATCATTTAATTGATTTGTCATATTACTAATGTCTTCGTTAGAAAGATTAGCAGTATTATTTTGGATAGTGTTAAGAGGATTAATTCCTCTTTTTTTAGCACAATTATAACAATATCCAATAGTCTCCATGTCACCCTTGCTGTTAGCCTTATTTACAAAGATAACAGCAGTATTTTTTTTACAATCTGAACATAACATATTTTTGTCTCCAATCTAAACAATATTGTATCGTAAAAATAGAATTTAGTCAATAAAAACACTGTATTTTTCTATGACAATACTTGCCACTGCTACCTTTTAATGATATAATACAATTAGTTATTTTGTATATAATGAAAAATAATTTTCATTATTTTACAAACGGAGCAAGAAAGGAATAAATTTAAATATGAAAAAAACCGTAAGAAACATTTTGTATATTATAACCATAATAATTTGTGTTGTAGCTATATTTTTAGGAGTATATGCACAATTTTTCAAAAAAGAAGTAGATAACGACTTGGAACAAGGTTATTTAGGAAATAATAGTACAGGTAACAATATAACTTACGCAGAAATTAAAGAGAATTTTAGAGATTTATTTACAAATGATTTTATGGACAGTGGCTATGATGACTCAAATATCAACAAAATTGATCAAACTAAACCAATAGTATATACTGCAATAGAACTACAAGAAGAAAGTGATGGGAAATACAATATCAACATATCTGTGCCACTTATAAATATTCAAGGAGTCAAATACAATGAAACAACTCAAAGTATATTTGTCCAAAAAGTTAATGACATTATGAGTAATTCAACACTATATACAATATGTGATATATCATATACTGCATACGTAAATAATAACATTTTATCAGTAGCAATTATGGCTTCCATAAAAGAAGGGGACAGCGCCCAAAGAATAATCATACAGTCATACAACTATAATCTAGAAACTCAAAAAGATGTTAAAATTACTGATATTTTAACTGAGAGAGGACTAGATGAAAAAATAGTTGAAGATAGAGTAAAAACTATTGTAAAAAAGGCTGCAGAAGACGCAAAATCTATGCAAAATACTGGATATAATGTATATGAAAGAGATGTAGAAAGTGACATTTATGACATTGAAAAGATAAATAACTTTATACAAGGACCAGATGGCGAACTTTACATAATCTTTGCATATGGAAATTCAGCCTTCACATCAGAAATGGATATAATACAAATTTAGTTAAAGTGGCTATTTCAAGCTAAAATAATCAATTACATTTATATAGATAATTTTCCAAAATTTGAAATGGATGTATATTTTACTTGATTTTTTTCATAATATATAGTATAATTATATTTGCACCGTGTGAAAAAAGGAGAGTGACATTTATTTTAAACCAAGATTCAATAGATTATTACCTGAAACTAAAGAATAAGATAAATATATTTCAAATACTTACAATAGCAATTATTTTAATTGTTGGCGTAATTTTAGTAAAATTTAAACCAGCATACGCGGTTACACTAGGCGAAGAAGAAATCGGCTTTGTAAATAATAGAACAGAATTGCAAAGCATTATAGATAATGATATATTAACAACAGATGATGAGACAGTAGCATTTGTTACATTAGATGATGTAAATTATAGTTTCCAATTTGTTGATAGAAATTTAATTAATGATAACACGGTTATAACAAAAATTAAAGAAAGTTCCAGAAACATATACTCAGTGTACGAAGTATCAGATGGAAACGATGATGACTCTGTCTATGTTAATACATTACAAGAAGCTGAAGAATTAGTTAATAACTTAAAAAATAGTTACAGTGCTATAAGTCCTAACTTAGCGATTACAACGCTATATTTGGAAGAGCCTGTAACAGATGAGGCTATTAGCAATGCTAAGGCAAAAATCGCCGAAAGTTTAAATGCACAATTAGCAGAAAAGAAGCAAAGGGATAAAAGAACAGTTAATGGGATATACTTAGCGTGTCTTCCGCTTAAAAGTGGAACTATATCTTCCAGATATGGAAGTGTAGAAAGTGTAAGAGACCACGTTCATCAAGGACTTGATTTAGCAGCAAACTACGGCTCACCAATTGTAGCTGTAGCAGACGGAACAGTTAAATTTGCCGGAGCAAATAGTGGATACGGAAATTTAGTAATCATAGACCACGGAAATGGTGTTGAAACATACTACGGACACTGTAGTTCAATTACTACAACAGTAGGAACCAAGGTAAGTGCTGGTGACACAATTGCGAAAGTTGGTTCAACAGGTAACTCAACAGGCAACCACTTACACTTTGAAATTAGAATTAACGGTTCACCAGTAAACCCACAAAGGTATATTTATTAATTCATTTTTTAAATTTAATATACTCAATTTTCAATATTAATTAAAAGATATTTATTTTTATGTTCTATTAGATAATAGATGTAAAATAATAAAAAAATAAAAAATCAACTACTTATTTTAATAGGTAGTTGATTTTTTGAAAATAAAAGGGGATGTATTTTTTTATTTAAAACTTAGAATGTATTAAGGTTGTTCAGCTAAAGTAATTGAGATTTCCTTTTCTTGACCGTCACGTACTACTGTCAAAGACATTGTGTCACCGATTTTATGTTCAGCAATTACAGCTTTTAATTCATCCATATTTTTAACTTCTTTATTGTCAGCTTTTGTGATAATATCACCAATTTTTAATCCGGATTTTTCAGCAGGAGAGTAGTCTTCGATAGATCTTACATAAGCACCCACAACAAGATTAGCAGTTGGATTTTGTTTAATAACTGATTCAGTAATATCACTACCAGTAATTCCTATATAAGGTCTTTTTACTTTATTATATTTTACTAAATCATCAGTTATAGATTTAGTAGAATTAATAGGAATAGCGAAACCTAATCCTTCTACACCTGTACCAGAAGCTTTAAGTGTATTTATTCCAATAACTTGACCTTTACTATTGACTAAAGCACCACCACTGTTGCCTTCATTTATAGCAGCATCAGTTTGAACAAGAGTAAATGTCTTACCATCAGAATCTGTAATTTTTCTATTCAATGCACTGATTGAACCAGTTGTAACACTACTTTGCATACCTAAAGGATTACCGATAGCCATGCACCATTCGCCAACTTGCACACTATCAGAATCTCCAAGTTCTGCAGCTGTTAAATCAGTTTTTTCAATCTTTATAACTGCTAAATCAGTTTGTTCGTCAGTACCGATAACCTTTGCTTCGTAAGTAGTATCATCATTATATAAAGATACTGTAATTTTAGTCGCTTCTCCAACTGTATAATATGAACTTGTTGAGTTTGAAGAATTATTTATAACGTGGTTATTTGTTAAAATATACCCATCTGTACTTATAATAACTCCTGAGCCTTCTGCTGTTGCAGTTGATGTAGCTCTTGAAAAAATGGTACTTACAGAATATTCTACACTTATACCAACTATTGAAGGAAGTACCTTTTGAGATACATAAACACCTGTATCAGAAAAACTTGATAAAGAAACTAAATCAGTATTTACATTATTGTAATTTATATTTGATGAACTATCTGTACGACCATCATAAATTTTATTAAACAAATTACTTTGTACATATGGAACATTTAAACAAACTCCCAAAAGTACGCCAGCCCCAACAACACCACTTAGAAATGGTAAAACAACATTTCTACCAAAGCTAAATTGACTTTTGTTAGACTTAGCAGAATTAAAACTTTTACTTTCTGAAGATTTCACTTCAACAAAATTATTATTATCTCCCATATTTATGTCCTTTCTTTTTTTAATCTTTATCCAGTTGTAAAGTTTTTATATAATTTTGAAATGTGGATAAGTGATTAAATTTCTTAAAAATCTATTATTATGATACTCTACAATTGTGAAAAAAATGTGAAAATGCTGTTACATTTTGATTACATTTTGGAAGTTAAGTATATAGCAATAATATATAAGTTTTTATAATATATAATTTTTAATTAAAATAAAAAAATTATTATTATTTATATAGTTTAATAATAATTTGAATAAGTTATAAAAATACAGACTATCCTTTAATTTAGCGTATTTCTACAAAATACAAAGAATTAAAAAATCATCGTGTTTACATGAGTAAGAAAAAATAGCATGCTAGAAATAAAATAAAGAAAAACTAACATCTGGACAGAATGAACGAAATGTGGAAAAGCTTGTACAAATAACTTATTTAAGTAAAAAATAATAAGTAGAAAACGGAGGGAAACAAATGAAGGCAAAAATTTTAAGTTCAAAGGAAAGAGGTATAACGTTAGTAGCATTAGTAATAACAACCATATTATCTTATGACGAAAAATTAAAATGTAGTAATAACAAGGGTTTCCTCCTAGCAACAATTTAACAAAAATCATAAATTTTCAAATATTTGAAAGATGAATTGTAAAAAATAATAACAATTTCATCTTTTTTTGATTTTATAATAAAAAATTTATAAATAATAGAAAAATGGAGGATTTAAAATTATGGAAAATAAAGAATTGAAAGAAAGATTTATTGATGAAAAAACAGGAATAGAATATAAAAGACAGGGAGATTATTATTACGAAAGTAACAAGGTTCTGGGGCACCCACAAGCAATCTTTGATTGCGTAAGTGGGTCAGGTTCTTATATTCCAAATTTAGTATTATCAAAACAAAAGAAAATTCATTTGAATAAATATGGAAGAATGAGATTAAACTATTTAAAAGAATATAAGAAGGCAGAATATACAATAATGTTTATGGAAAACACACTAATAAACCATTTAGAAGAAATACAAGAAACAGCAACTAAAAGAATTGATTTGATTATTGATGATTTGAAAGCTAAAAGTAATATAACAGAAGATATGAAAAATACTGATATGCTATATTGGATTGGTACAATGAATACAATTAAGCAACAAGCCGAAGAGATAGTGCTTAACGAATTAATTTATCAATAAGTATATTAATGAAAGAGAAAAATATTCTAAAATAATTTATGTAAAATTATGGAATTATTAAAAAAAATATGATATAGTATTAGTGCAGTTGATAAAATAAATACTGACAATAACTTTTAAACTATAAGGAGAAAAATGGATATACTTTTAAATAATGAAATACAAAAAAAAGCTGAAAACAGAAATATAGAGGTTGATCAATTTATAGATGAGTTACAAAAATCACTAGATAGTAGTAAAAATAATATGTATTTTAATAGTGAATTTTATAATGAAATTTACAATGAATTGGAATTAGCACCAAAATACAAAAATCAACTAGAAAAAATAATAAATAATAGTATGATAGAATATTCATATGATAATGAATTTATATATGTAAGTTATGATAAAAAAACAAATAAATATTTTATGAGTCTATACGATGGACAGGTTACTAAAATAGAAACTACTAGAAAAGAAATAGAAGATTCTAATTTACATATTGACTCTTTTTATTTTCCAATTCGTAATGGAGAATATTTAGTAGAAAAGGAATATATAAAAGAAAAAATAAAGAAATTAGTAGAATATAAACTAGAAGATTTAGAAAGTATCAATAATAGGAGAGAAAATGGAAAAAGATAAATATATTACTATAAAAGAACTATTGAATAAAAATATAGATAAATTAATTGAATATAAAACAGTTGTTAATAATGGTGTATCTTTTTTTGAAAAAGAAGATTATAACATCATTGAGGGAGTACCAATATATTTTGAACCAGATGAATTTGGAAGAGCTAGTGGAGCAATAGCAATAATTAGTAGAAACACATTATCAATAAGAACAGAAAAGCATTTAAGATATCCTAATCCAAATGGTTGGAATAAAAAAATAGAAGATAGTGGTATATTTCAAAGATGTCACGCAATAGCTTATAGATTATCAGCAAAAAAGAATAACAAAAATAACATCTTTATAGGTACAATTGATTTAAATAAAACTATGAATGATATTGAAGGAGAGATAGAGAGACATATAAGGAAAAATGAACAACAATATATAAGAATATTATATAGAGTTACACCACAATATAAGGATAAAAATCAAATTCCAAAGGGAGTTCTAATAGAAGCAAAGGGATTAGATACAGCATATAATTTATGTATATTTTGTTATAATGTTGAAGATAAGGTTAAATTTAATTATGCTGATGGGACAATTATTGAAGATAAGCGTATAATAGCAAAAAATAAATTATTTCAAAACATAAAGAAATCATATGTGAATAATATGCAAAAGAAGAGTGAGAACAATAATATTAATCTAGTTATTGATGATAAATCAAAAATATATCATACTGAAGATTGCACATTACCAAATAACATTGATCCCAAATATATAAAAGAAATTACAACAAAAGAGCAAGTAATTAAGGATGAAGGATATAATAAATGTAAAAAATGTTTTAATTAAAAATATTGATAAATGAGAGGTGATAAATAGGATGAATAAAAAACAAATAATTACATTATTAAAAATTGGAGAAAATAGAGAAATTGAATTTAAAGAATCAAAAAACAAATTACCTAAATCAATATGGGAAACCTATTCTGCTTTTTCCAATTCAAGAGGTGGTATAATTGTATTAGGAATTAAAGAAAATAAAGAAAATAATATATGTACAATAGAAGGAATTGATAATTATAATAATATTTTAAAAGATTTTTGGAATACTATTAATAATAAAGAAAAAATAAATTTTAATAATCTAATGGATGATGATATAGAAATAAAAAATATTGATAATAAAACGATTATTGTAATAAGTATACCCGTTGCAGATAGAAGAAATAAACCAATATATATCAATAATAATCCAATTACAGGAACATATAAAAGATATCATGAAGGAGATTATAAATGCAGTAAAGAAGAAATTAGAGTAATGATAAGTGAAAGCTCAGAAGAATCAAAAGATGGAACAATCTTACAAGAATTTGATATTAATAATCTCGATAAGGAAACAATAGATAGTTATAGAACAAGATTTAAAATTCATAAAGGAGATAATCACGAATGGAATAATTTGTCAAATAAGGATTTCTTGTATATGATAAGGGCAATCGACAGAAAAACAGACAAGTTGACATTAGCAGGACTTTTAATGTTTGGAAAAAACGAAGAAATACTTGAAATTATTCCAAGATTCTTTTTGGATTACAGAGAAATTGATAATTTTATAACTACTGAAAGATGATCTAACAGAATAACATCATCACCAGATGAAATGTGGGTTGGCAATTTATGGGGCTTTTTTGCAAAAATAGTAAATAGACTAACATCAGATATACCAACTCCGTTTGCATTGGACAAAGATTTAATGAGAATTGATGATACAGAAGTTCATGAAAGCGTAAGAGAACGGACTTACGAATTGTATAGTACATACAGATTATTCAGGAAGTGGAAGTATAGTAATCGAAAAAGGACCTGATTACTTTAAATTTTCAAATCCAGGTAATTCAAGAATACCAATAGAAATAGCAATGCAGGGCGGAAGAAGCGATGCTAGAAATGCAATTTTACATCAGATGTTTTCATATTTGGGTTATGGAGAAAGAGCAGGATCTGGATTATACAAAATTTGTAATGCTTGGAAAAATAGAAATTGGATAAAACCAGAAATGAAAGATGAATTAAATCCTAATAGAACTATACTAACTTTATATATGAGAAAAAATAAAAGTAATTACCCAAATGATTACCCAAATAATTACCCAAATAATTATCATAATCAATTAAGTGAAATACAAAATAAAATACTAGAGATAATAAAAGAAAATCCTACAATATCTGTTAAACAGATTAGTGAATTAATTAATGAAATAAAGTATGATGCTGTAAGGTGGAATATCGCAGAATTAAAGAAAAAAGATATTATAGAAAGAAAAGGAACTACAAGAAAAGGAATATGGACTATAAAAAGCAATAATGGAGGAAATAAATAATGGAGGAAAAAATAAAAGAATTAACATTATTACTATTATATTTAACATCATGGAAAGAAAAAGATGTTTTTGGAGAAGAATGTATGAGAGCTTGGAAAGGATATGACTTTGATATTTTAAATTGCTTAGAAGAAGAAAATTTGATTGGAGGAAGTACACACAAGGCAAAATCTACGTATTTAACAGAGAATGGAATTGATAAAGCAAAAAAATTAATGAGTAAATATAATATAGATTAATTTATATGGTTCTAAATTTATTTCTTTAACGCAGAATTTTTACGGCTAGCTTTTTATTTCTAGCAACAATGAGGTAGTTTTTCAAATCCGTTTTTCGTAAAATTAGCTTTCAGCCGGTGACTAATTTTCTCTTATCCGTAACCTTGATTTTACTTTGTCTCATTTTTGTTTTTTCTATTAACTTTTTTCATTATACTCGTGTTTTTAGTCGTAGTCAAGAGAATTTGAGGAAATTTTAAAATTCGTTTGACATATAATAAAAAAAGTAGTATACTAAGGTTAGCTTAATTAAGTAACAAAATTCATTGGTTAATTTTAAAAAATTAGATGTGCGGTAGCATCTAATTTTTTTTATGTAAAAAAAAGATAATGTAGTTAAAACGGTAGCACTACATTATCTTTTCGGCTAGCTATGCCTCATCTTGTTTTTTTACATTTAGTTCGTTGCTGTCTTTCACTTTGTCATTAACTAGTTGGTTTATGTATTTATCTTGCTGTAATAGCAACTCTACTAAACGCCACATTAAATCTGAGTTATTCATTGGTTAACCCTCCTTTCCAAAAGATTTCCTTATGAAAAGGATGTTTTTTATTATACTTCATTTTCCAAAATTTTACAATCTTTTTATAGAAATTTTTTCCAATTAATTATAAATTATTTCTTATTATATCTATTTTTTAAATATAAAGCACTATTCGAAAAGATATGTTCACCCTAGCGTCTTCCCCAAAAAGGCTAGAAATCTTGCCTCCAACTGAACCATTATCCATAAAAGATATCCCTCTATAAATAGCTAAATAGCCATCAAATCCTGGTTGGTCATAAACATGTGAACGCATTGATTTTTCTGTAGTCCATTCATACATATTACCAGCAAAATCATATATATTATTTTTTTTATTTCTTTCTGAAATTCCTGTAAATAATTCATAGCACTTTCTAATATCGCCTTCAATATGTGGTGATATATTAAATTCATTGTCATCTTCATTATATTTTCCAGCTATTGCCTCTAACTCACTTCCACTAAAATCATGTATTGCATATAATCCTTCAGCTCTATATTTTTCCGAAGTAAAACAATTTCCCCAAGAAGAACAATCTAATATACTTTCAATTCCATTGTCATTGCTTATCCATGTACATATCGTATCCCAAGCATAGGAATCAATTAATCTACTCATAATATTTCCTTTATACATATTTTTAGATAATGTTTCTGCAGTCGGTTGAGTCACAAAGTTCCATGCTTGTCTTCCTTTTTTGCTTACAGGTGTTCCACTTGTATCATTTTTATTTGTTTCACTTCTGTTATAGTCATCCCCATTTTTATAACCTATACTTTCTTCTATTCCAGCTTCATACCTTCCTACATAAAATCCACCGTATGTTGCTACACTATCTTTTCTAACATTAATATCTTCATCTTCAGACCAATCAAATCCATCATACATCCATGACCCAACTTTAAATGTTTCTTTATCTTGTTTATATTCTAGACTTACACCATCTGCTGGTACCCATACAAATTGATTTCTTGTTGTTTTAGCTTGTTCTAAATTTTCATTTGTTACAGGGTTTTCTCCTTCATATATTACAAATCCATCTTTTATTGTATTCTCTCCATCTACCCCAGAACCTACAAATCCTTTTGGAACTGGCACTAGTGCTCCATCTTTTGTTGTTACTGGTGTTACTTTTGACGCATCCCAACTTAATGATTTAATATAATTTGTCATATTTCCTATGTTCTCTTTATCACCTTGTACTGCCTCATTTGTTTTCTCTCCTGCTTCTTTGGCTAACTCTAATATTCCATTATCTCCAAATACTGCTGTTATACTTACACTTGCTAATATTAACAATACTGTTATAATAATGTTAATTTTAGCAGGAGTGACATTAAACATTACATTAGGAGAAAATGGGCTATTTAAGATGGCAAGAAATGGGGTTGGAGCTTATAAAGAAGCAGCCGGTAAAGAGGACTTAGCATTACAACAAGGAAGTGAAGAGATAGCAAATGTGATAGAATCACTAAAACCAGCAGCAACAATAGGAGGAGGAGAAGTAGCAGGTAACATAAAAGAATATCAAGGAAAATACGTAGACATAGGATTAGACACAAATGGAAATGGAAATGTAGATGACTGGGAATTGTTTTACGCAGGAAATGGTAGAATATTTTTAATAGCAGCAGATTATGTACCAACGGAAACACTAGAAAAAGACTGGGGAGTAATAGGAGATGGTACAAAATTAGATGATGGTGGATTTAAGAAATATGATACCTATTCATATAATGTATACTGGCAATTCGCACTTACAAGTTTTTTTGAAAAATTACCTGGTTTAAGTTTGGTAATGCATAATGGATATTATGTGTCATCAGATCAGCTAGACATGCAAAATAAATTTTATTTGTACATGACTGGCACTCAAACTCAGTTCAATATTGCCATAACATTGGCATATTGAGCTTTTTTTATTAACGGTACAATTTTTATCGCATCTTTTTTGCGCAAAATGGATATTTGCAATAAAAGTCATAAACATAATTATCTTTGAATAAGCTGTGCTTACTGCCAACTGGGGCGTTAATATTTAAAAGTAAATGATGTTTATCATTAAGGTGAAAACATATTATAAAATGTTAAACATTAACAAATATTTCAAAAAACTTGTTGACAAATGGCAGAAAATGGTATATAATGAAAATTGTAGAATTACCATATATTGTATATCGGAATTAGGGAAGGAGTTGAAAATTATATCTAAAATAATTACATCATGTTATTGCAATAGACTTAAATGACATAAACGAAAGGAGAAAAGTAAATGGCAAAAACACAAAACGAAGAAAACATAACAAAAGAAAATGAAACAAAAGTAAACGAAGGAAAAGAATTGTTGAAACCAAAAATAGATATAGTATTTCAATGTTTATTTAGTAAAGACAATGAAGAAATAACAAAATCATTTGTAGAGGTATTATTAGAAGAGAAAATAGACAAAATAATAATAAATAGTGATAAAGATTTAATACGAAAGAAACCAACAGATAAATTAGGAGTATTAGATTTACAGTTGGATATAAATGATAAAGAAAAAGTAGATGTGGAGATACAAGTAAGTGACAAAGGTGATTTTATAAAAAGACTATTGTGGTATTATTCGAAGTTATACAGTAAGCAAATGGTAAAAGGCGAATATTATGATAAAATAAAGAAAGTGGTATTAATAGCAATAATAGATTTTGAGTTAGAAGAGCTAGAAGAATTCAAAGAAATGGAAACAATATGGAAAATCATAGAGACGAAAAAGCGTGAAAAAATCTTGACAGACGACTTTGAAATGCGTATAATAAATTTAAAGAAAGCGAAAGCTATGTATGAGCAAGACAAGAGTAATGAGAAAGCACAATGGATGTTATTTATCGACGACCCAAATACAAAGGAGGTAAGTCAAATAATGGAAGAGAATAAAGAAATCAAGAAAGCGGTAGTAAAAGTTAAGGAAATGACAGAAGATGAAGAGATGGAGAGACTAGCCTTTTTAAGACAAAAAGCAATATGGGATGAGAACGCCGTAAAGGCAAAAGGTGAGCAAATAGGCGAAGAACGCGGAAAAAAGATAGGCGAACAACAAAGAAAAATTAAAATAGTCAAATCGATGCTAAAGGACAACTTAAATGATGAGTTAATAAAAAAATATACAGAAATAACAGACACAGAATTAGAAGAAGTAAAGCAGCAACTAGAGGAAGAAAAAAGCTAAAACAATGAAAATTTTGAATAACCCTTACAATTTTAACACAAAATGATAAAATGTGTTAAAATTGTAAGGGACATTTTTATGTACGAAAAATATATAAAGATAATAAATTCAAAAAGCTTAATGGACAAAGCAAGAGATAGTGTAAATAAAAATAATTTTTACAAATAGGTCAAGTGAAAAAGTAAATATAATTTTTACAAATATATTACAAATAAAAAAATATATTGAAAAATTAATAAGTAAATGTTAAAATGTAAGCAACCAAAGAAGAAGGGAGAGAAAAAGCAAATGAAGATTAATCCTGAAAGCCTTGAGGCTGTACACACACACACACACACACACACACACAAGTAATTTAATAGTTGAATTAAAAGATAAACATAGTAAAGCTATGTGTTTTAGAAGAATCTAAAACACATAGCTTTTTGTTGTTTAAAATGAACAAGGGAGGAAATAAAAAATGATCAAAAAAGAGGCAGGACAAAGAGGTATAACACTAGTTGCGCTAGTAATAACAATAATAATAATGTTAATTTTAGCAGGAGTGACATTAAACATTACACTAGGAGAAAATGGGCTATTTCAAATGGCAAGGAATGGAGTAGGTGCTTATAAAGAAGCAGCCGGTAAAGAGGACTTAGCATTACAACAAGGAAGTGAAGAGATAGCAAATGTGCTAGAATCACTAAAGCCACCAGTAACAATAGATGGAGGAGAAGTAGCAGATAACATAAAAGAATACCAAGGAAAATATGTAGATATAGGATTAGACACAAATGGAAATGATGATGTAGATGATTGGGAATTGTTTTATGCAGAAAATGATAGAATATTTTTAATAGCAGCAGATTATGTACCAACAGATACATTAGAAAAAAACTGGAGAGTAATAGGAAGTGGTACAAAATTAGATGGCGGTGGATTTAAGAAACATGCTACTTATTCATATAATGTATATTGGCCAAGTGCACCTACAAGTTTTTTTGAAGAATTAGCTGATTTAAGTTTGGTAAAGCATACTGGATATGATTTAAATGATAATAAAGGTAAGACTAATTCAAACGCAGTATCACAATTATTAGATACAGTAGCATGGAGTGGAATAAAAGAAGCAGCAAGTGCAGACAAGCAAGACTGTATAGATTTCGTAATAGGAGGCCCAACACTAGAGATGTGGTGCGCAGCATGGAATGAAGCAGTAGAAGGAGATACAAAAGGATTTGTAACAATAGACCCTGATCCACAAACAGATGGAACGGGATACAAAGTAAAACACGGCACAACATCAAGTACCTATCTATATATGAATGGAACGACATCATCATTAACAGCTGACCAAAGGTCGGAATTAGAAAATACTTACAAGACATTCTTTCCACACACTGGAACAAGTGCTTGGAACAATTGTTACGGATATTGGCTTGCTTCGCCGTCCGCTGTCTACTCGAACAGCTTGATGTTTGTCAATTTCAACGGCAGCGTGGACAACTACGACTATAACTACAGCTACTATGGCGTGCGTCCCGTAGTTTGTCTAACATCTGGAGTCCAATTAGCAGAAACATTTGAGGGGTCAAATATATATAACATTAGCAAGTAGTAACTGGGAAAGGTTTAAAACTGCGTGCTGCTGGGCCTCGCGTCCAGCCACGCACAATATACTTAAGATTTCAAGTTGTATAGGATTATGTATTATAGGAAATTATAAAAAATATAAAAGTATGAGCTTGTCAAGTTTAGTGTGTAAATTTTTTTCTATATATATACTAGAGCAAAAGTAGTGCGGTTTGAAGTACTGCTTTTATTTTTTCTAAATAGGCTCTTGAATATTATACGAAAATATTATATAAGTAAAGAAAGCAAATATCTAAATAAAAAAGTAAATATTTTGAATAAAGTGAAATAGGAGTAATAAAATATGAAAAGTGAAAATGGACTAGGAATTATATCAATAATTTTAATAATAATTGTTATAGCAGCAATAGTAACAGCTTCAGTATTTTTTATCAATAAAAAAATTGATGATAGCAAAGAAAGTGACATAAAGTCTAATATGCTTTTAATTGAAGGAGCAACAAAAGTTCTAAAGCAAAACTCAATTGTACAAAAAAATACAGATATGTTTGTTGGAACAAAAATATCTGATATGCCAGATGATGAATTAATAAATAATTTCAAAGCATTAAATATAATTGAGGAAAGTCAATATGAGAAATATTATTGCTTAAATAATGAAAATTTAAAACAGCTAAATTTAGATATAGAAAATGAAGAAGACTCTTACTATTTAGTAAATTATGATGAAGATATAATTATAATTACAAAAGGATATGAAGGAAAATATAAATTATCGGAAATTAGCGACTAATAATGTATGAAGCATAGAAAAAATTGTAGACCGTAATAATTTTGTGCATAGCAAAGAAAGGAATAAATAAGTGCAAGAAAAAGAAGAAGAGAGATTAGATAATTTAAAGAAATTTGAACAAAATTTATATAATGAAGGATATAAATTTATTTGCGGGATAGATGAAGCAGGACGAGGACCACTAGCTGGTCCTGTTGTCGTTGGGGCTGTAGTTATGAAACCGGACTCAAAGATAGAGTGGGTCAATGATTCAAAAAAAGTTACAGAAAAAAGAAGAGACATTTTATATGATAAAATTACTGAGGAAGCTTTAGCTTGGGGAGTTGGGATTGTTTCTGAAAAAGATATTGACGAGATAAATATTTTAAATGCTACCAAAAAAGGCTTACATATTGCTTTAGGAGAAGTTATAGAAAAATTAAAAGCCAAGCCAGATATTGTAATAACAGATGCATTAAGAGAAATAGATACTTTCAATATTCCGTATCAGTCAATAATTAAAGGAGATGCAACTTGCTATTCTATATCGTGCGCTTCAATTATAGCAAAGGTTACTAGAGATAGAATTATGAAGCAATGGGATGAAGTCTATCCAGAGTATGGATTTAATTCACATAAAGGTTATGGAACAGCAAAGCACATAGAGGCAATTAAACAATATGGACCAACACCAATACACAGAAAGACTTTTATAACACATTTTGTATAATTAAAGTATAAGCATTAAAATATATATAAGAAATAGAACATAACAAACAATGATAAGAAAAACATCATAAAAAATATACAAAAGTTTGCAAAAACGTGATTAATCACAATAAGGAGGAACACAAAATGAACATACAGGACATAATTGCTAAAAAAAGAGATAAACAAGAACTTAGCAAAGAAGAAATTACATATTTTATAAATTCATACACTAAAGGTGAAGTTACTGATTATCAAGCAGCAGCATTAATTATGGCAATATATATTAATGGTATGACAGATGAGGAAACAACAGAACTTACTTTAGCTATGGCTTACTCAGGCGATGTACTTGACTTGTCAAGCTTGGGAGAGGTTATAGACAAACATAGTACAGGTGGTGTAGGAGATAAAATAACATTAATATTAATGCCAATTATAGCTTCTTTTGGTATACCAGTTGCAAAAATGTCAGGAAGAGGCCTGGGCTTTACAGGAGGAACTATTGATAAATTAGAATCTATACCAGGTTACAATACAGGAATTACGATAGATAGATTTATAAGCAATGTAAAACAAAACGGAATAAGTCTAATGGGGCAGACTCTTAATCTAGCTCCAGCAGATAAAAAAATCTATGCACTTAGAGATACTATTGCTTGCACTGAAAGTATACCTTTAATTGCTTCAAGCATCATGAGTAAAAAAATAGCAGCAGGAGCCAACAAGATAGTAATAGATGTAACTTGCGGAAGCGGAGCATTTATGAAAACGCGTAAAGAAGCAGAAGAATTGTCAAGAATTATGACTTCAATAGGAAAGTTAGCAAATAGGGAGACCATTTGTATAATAACTCCTATGGATGAGCCAGTTGGATATGCTGTAGGAAACATACTAGAAGTCAAAGAGGCAATAGATATTTTGAAAAATAAATATATGCCAGAAGACGTAAAAGATATTATCCAAGAGCTTGGCGCAAATATGCTTATGTTAGCAAATAAGGTATCTAGTATAGAAGAAGGCAAAGAACTTATTATAGAAAATATAAGAAATGGCAAAGCATATAAAAAGTTTGTGGATTTGGTTAGAAGCCAAGGTGGAGATATTTCATATATAGAAGATACAGACAAATTTGAAAAAGCAAAATATATTGTTCCAATAACTGCCGAAAAAGATGGAACAATTACAAAATTAGACGCACTTACAATTGGAAAGTTATCATGCTATTTAGGAGCAGGTAGGCAGAAAAAAGAAGATAGCATTAATCCAAGAGTTGGATTTGTGTTTAAGAAAAAAGCAGGAGACGAAGTAAGAAGTGGAGAAGTGTTGGGATACATTCATGCAGATGACGAAGCAAAAGCTCAAGAAGTCCTAAAGCAAGAATTTGTAGGTATCAAAAATGGAAAGGAACCTCTGAAATGGAAGAAAAATTAAATGATATAATTGTTGTTAAAAGAGATGGAAAAAAGGTTACGTTTGATGGTACCAAAGTAGCAATTGCAATAAAAAAAGGATTTGACAGTATAGAAGGCAAGTACAATGAAGATGACGTAAATAGAGTTTATAACAAGGTTATAGAAAAAATCCTTGATCTAGAAAAAGAAAGAATAAAAATAGAAGACATACAAGATTTAATTGAACAACAATTGAAGGAATCTGGTTATGAAGATGTATATAACTCATTTTCAGAATATAGAGAAAAGAGGGCACAGTCAAGAGAAATCTTTTTTGAAGAAAAAAGAAAACATAAATTTCTTAAAGCATTAGAAAAGTTAGGACTTAATACGAAAGAATCAGCAGAAAATGTAGGAAATTCAAAAAATTCTCTACAAACAGTTGAAGCATATGGACTTACTGTGTCTGGTGAATTTACAACATCATATCTTATGAAAAAGAAATTTTCTAATGAACATGAAAATGGTGATATATTTATTAACAATATTGAGTTTTATCCAATGGGAACAACCGAAAGTTGTCAAATAGATATAGAGAAACTATTTACAGATGGATTTTCGACAGAAAATAGTTCAATGAGAGAACCACAAAGTATGATGTCATACATTATGCTTGCTATAATTGCTCTATCAGAGACGCAAAAGGACCAAAGTGGAGAGCAAGGAATACCAGCCTTTGATTATTATATGGCACCAGGAGTTTTAAAAACTTTCAAAAAAGAATTTAGACAAACAATATATGACATTTTGGAATATACAGATTATGATAAATTTATAGCAATAAACGGTATTGATAGAGAAATTGATAAACTTAATACAATTGACTTTAACATAGAAGAGTTTTATAAATTTACAAGAAATGCTGAAGAATTAAAAAGGATGTTTAGAATAGTGTATAGAAAAGCACTAGAAAAAACAAATAAAATTACCTTTCAAGCATTGGAGGCCTTTGTACATAATCTAAACAGCATTTGCAATTCAAAACTAACAACTATTAATTTGGGAACAGATACATCAGCAGAAGGTAGAATGATTACTAAAAATTTGTTAACCACAATTGAAGAAGGCGTTGGAGAAAACAAAGAAGCTATCTCGCCGATAGTTGTATTTAAAGTAAAGAATGGAGTAAACTATGAAAATGACACACCAAACCATGATTTATTAGAATTGGCTTGTATGGTAGTTGAAAAGAATAGAAAAATTACATTTTCAAATATGGATACACAGTTTAACGCACAATTTTTCAAAGAAGGAGATTTTGACACAGAAGTTGCTTATTTAAGAAATGGCTCAAGGGTTATAGATAATGTTGTAGATAATGATAAACAAACAACTTCAGGAAGAGGAGTGCTTTCTTCAACTACAATTAATCTCCCAAGAATAGCTTTAAAACATAGAGAAAATATTGATGACTTTTTTGTTGAGTTAGAGGGAAAGTTAGAATTGGTGAAAGACCAATTACTTGAAAGAATTGAAATACAAGGCAATAAAAAAGTTAGTAACTTTCCATTTTTAATGAAGGAAGCGATATGGATAGATTCTGAAAAACTTAAAGAAGATGACAAAGTGAAAAAGCCTTTAAAACAAGGCAGTATGAGAATATCATTTGTTGGACTAAATGAGTGTTTAATAGCATTAACAGGCAAGAGCCACGGAGAAAGCAAAAAAGCACAGGAATTAGGGTTAAAAATTATTTCAAAAATGAGAGACAAGGCTGACGAATATTCTAATAAATATAACTTGAATTTTGTCGTTGCTGGAGAATATAATCACGAAATAGCTAAAGACTTTATAGAGTTTGATAAAGTTATTTTTGGTAGAATTAATGATATAACCGATAAAGATAGCTATACGGCTTCTTTTGAACTTCCAGAAGAATATGATGTTGCAAAAAGGATAAAAATAGAAGCTCCTTACCATGAACTTACCAATGGAGGACACATTACTCAAGTTGAAAGTAATAATGTAATGGATGCAATTGAAGAAATGTATAAAAACGAAATTGGTTATTTAAATGTGAAATATAAATCATAATTTAAAATGTATAATATAAATCTTAATTATACATCTAAAATATAAATGATAATTTTAATTGTGAATGTTAAACATAAATCTTAATATAAAAAAATAAAATGAGTATATTTAGAAATGAATATACTCATTTTAAAGTTTGATTTCAGTATTGTTGAAAGAATCTTTTAATGAAGAAAATTCTTGTGATTGCATAAATCTATTTATGTTTTTTATATTTACACCAGATTGAAATGCAAGACTTTCTACACTCTCAGGAATATCATTATCAGCAAGGAAGTTTCTTATTAATTTTTTATCTACTTCATCTCTCGTTTGGCAATTTGGACAAACTTGATCTTCAGACGAAAAAAAGCAACCACAACGAAGACATTTATTGAAGTTCATATTTATAACAATTCCTTTCTAAGGTACAAAGCTAGTTGAAAAATTGTAAGTATTTTTCAACTAACACTACCTCTAATTTTTATTATGACTACTATATGATTATATTATCATATAGTGTCGAAAAAGGAAAGAACAACTTTAAAAATTTAATACAAATGTAATATTTCAAAAAAATCAGATGTTACTAGATAATGCTTTTAAATAAAAAATAACGGGCTTTCCTTGAAATAGGAAGGCTCGCTTATTTTTAAAATG
>CANQJH010000018.1 GCA_947624195.1 uncultured Clostridia bacterium | reverse complement strand
AGGCGAATTTTAAAATAAAGTATGTAAATTTTTTTACAATTAAAAAGTAAAAAAAGGCACAAACGAAAAAATTCATACCAATAAAATCTTGATTTTATGCGCATAATGTTGTATAATTATAGTGTATGTACGCAAATGAAAATAATAAATAATAAATAATAAATATAATTAAAAGAAAGGTAGTATAGTAATGATAAAAAAATTAGGAACAATTTTAATTGCAATATTCTTTGCAATGATATTACTTACATCTAACTGTTTTGCAACACATGACACAAATGGCAAGATGTTAGGCTTGTATGATACAGGAAACGGAAGACCATCTGGATATTATACAACAGGATCTTCAAAAAATGCAAAAAGATTACCACTAATAAAAATAGTTGAGTATAATAGTGCAGGAACTATACCAGATGCAAGTAAATCAACTCAAGCAATATATTGTCTAAAGGATGGAGTTGGATTTGGATCAGAGGGTTCTACAGGAAATATAGTAAAATATACAGAATATTTTGATTTAAAAAATCCTAGTAGTATAACCCCATCAGATTATATGTCAGTACTACCATCAGGAGAAGATTACAATAAACTAATATGGTTGTTAGATAATTTATGCATTCCAGAAAATGAAGATTCAGTGCAAACATTATTACAAAAAGCTGATGCAACTGAACTTAAAACAACAATTTCTGATACTCAAGAATTAAAAGATGTAATAGAAATAATTCAACAAGCTGCAATTTGGTATATTACAAATGCAAACGATGACTATCAACCAACTAGGGATGCTACATTTTATGTAGCTGACAATAATGGAGGACTTGGAACAAGTCTTATATCAAAATACCATATGGATTTAGCAGAAAATCCTATTTCTAACCTATACAATTACTTAATTGATCAAGCAGAAGCAAATGAAAATTATTCTTATACATCACAAGCAACAGCACCATTAAGCTTTACTAAAACAGGAGCAAAAGCCGTTTTATCAAATGGTAAGTTCTTAATTGGTCCTTATAGATTAACAATCAATAATAACAATTACACAAGCTTTAACGCTAAAGTTTTAAATGATCAATTTGAAATAAATAATGTTGATATAGTAAATAATAACTCAGTATCATTTTCAGGAACCAATACTTCTGAGAAAATATTAGATGCTGCAAGACAAAGTCAAGACTTTTATATTTCACTACCATCAACTACTTCTGTATCACAAGTAAAAGTACAAATATCAGCATCAATGGCAGTAACAAACTTAGAATATTGGTCAGAGGGTTTAGCAACAATACAACAATCACAACCAGTAGTTATAATAACAAAGAAAAATGCTGATATTAATTTTAGCGATACACAAAACATAGAAAAACCAAAATTCGACTTAGCATTAAGAAAATTTATCACTCAAATAGCAGGACAAAATGTTACACCATCAAGAGAACCAAAAATTACACAAGAAAATTTAAGAGCATTAGCAGAGGGAAGTTCTTTAACATTTGATGGAACTACAACTTACAAAAATCATAGTAAAAGCGCATTACCTGTAAAAACTGGCAATACTGTAGTTTATACAATTAGAGTATATAATGAGGGCGAAATAGACGGATATGCAGAAGAAATAACAGACTACTTACCTGATGGTTTGGAATTAGTACCTAGAGAACAAAGTAGCATAAATGCAACATATGGATGGCAAGTAGATGGAAGCGATAGTAGAATAATTAGAACAACATATTTATCGCAACAAAGAAATGCAAATCAAAATGTAATAAAAGCATTTAATACACATCCAGAAAATGGACAATTCACAATTTCATATAAGGATGTTCAAGTAGAATGTAAAGTAGTTGCAATTACACAGTCAACAGATACACATTTAAAAAATGTTGCTGAAATTACTAAAGATTCTGGCAACGATGATATTTCTGATAGAGACTCAGTGCCAAAAGATATAGGCAGTCATAAAGACAATTATGCACCTGGTACATCAGAACAAGGTAAAGGTTATGAAGATGATGATGACTATGAAGATTTAGTTTTACCTGGAACATATTTTGATGTAGCATTAAGAAAATTCATCACAGCTGTAAATGATGTAGAATTAAGTACAAATGGTGTATATGATAGAGCTCCAGTAGTTGATGTAAGCCCACTTCTAAACGGACAAACAACAGCAAACTATAAGCATACAAAATCACCAGTTAGTGTTTCTCCAAACGATATAGTAACATTTACTATAAGGGTATACAATGAGGGACAAGTCGATGGATATATTGATGAAATAGTTGACCACTTACCACCAGAGTTAGAGTTTTTACCAGAAGATAAAATAAATACAAAATATTTATGGACAATTGATAGTTCTGATAGAACTCAAAGAACAATTAGAACAAACTATTTGTCACAAGACCATGATGCTGAAAATGTACTAAAAGCATTTGACACTTCAAAAACTACATTGGATTACAAAGAAGTTCAAATTAGATGTAAAGTTTCATCAACAGCACCTACACTAAAAAAACTTACAAATATAGCTGAAATTACTGCAAGTAGTAATGAATTACAAATAACAGATAGAGACAACAAGAAAAATGCTACATTACCTCAAGACTCTGTATTACCAGACTATAAAGGCAAAGATAGTAATGATGATGATCTATCTAAGAAAGATTACTACTATGAAGGTCAAGAAGATGACGATGATTTTGAAAAACTTATTCTTGAAAAATTTGACTTAGCTTTAAGAAAATTTATAACAGGTGTAAATAATGAACAAGTAACATCAAGAGAACCACAAGTAGATGCTTCAAAATATGGCACCATAGTAGATGGAAAAGAAATAACAGATATGGAATACAATCATACAAAAGACCCAGTAAGAGTAGCAAATAATGATATAGTAATTTATACAATTAGAGTATACAATGAAGGAACCAAACCAGGATATGCATCAGAGATAAAAGACGATTTACCAGAAGGATTACTATATTTGCCAGATAATGCAATAAATGAGCAATATGGCTGGGTAATGTATGATGAAGATGGAAATATAACAACAGATGCAAGTAAGGCTGTAAGCGTACGCACAAATTATCTATCAAAAGATAGTGAAAGCGAACCAGGGGAGTTCTTGTTAAAAGCTTATGATGCAGAAACAATGGATGGACCAGATTACAGAGATGTACAAATAGCATTTTTAGTAACAGAGCCAAACACATCTGACAGAATATTGACAAACCATGCGGAGATAAGTGACGATACAGATGAAAATGGCAAACCAGTAGAGGATATAGATTCTACACCAGATGATTGGCAAGAAGAAGATGATGATCAAGATGTAGAACATGTATATGTAAAATACTTTGATTTAGCATTAAGAAAATGGGTAAGCCAAGTAATCCTTATCGAAGATGGTGTACAAAAAGAAATGGACACAGGACATTATGCAGAGCAAGATCCAGAGCCAGCAGTAAAGGTTGAATTAAATAAAAAGAGAATAGAAAACACAATAGTAAAATTTAGATATCAAATAAGAATAACAAACGAGGGAGAGATAGAGGGATACGCAACAGAGATATCAGATTATATACCAGATGGACTAATGTTCAACCAAGCAGACAATCCAAAGTGGAGAGAAGAAGATAACAAAATAGTAACAGACCAATTAAAAGACACATTATTACAACCAGGAGAATCAGCAACAGTAGAAGTAGTGTTAACATGGATAAATGGCGAAGATAACTTGAACTTAAAAACAAACGTAGCCGAAATAAGTGAAGATGATAACCCAAGTGATTCACCAGATATAGACTCAACACCAAACAATAAGAAGCCACAAGAGGATGATATAGATGATGCACCAGTAATACTAACAATAGTAACGGGATTATCACCAACATATATAGCTTTAATAACAGGAACAATTTTCATAATAGGTGTAGGAGCATTTGTTATTAAAAAATATGTAGTATAAATTTATACCACATAAATTTACAATAAGAAAAATAGTTATCTTTTCATGCCTTGCTGTCGCAAATTCCATTATGCCTTCATGGCTGTGCAATTAATGTACTGTATACAGCATGCATATGCCCATTCGGCGCTTGTGTGTAATTTGCTTCATTCGACCCTTGCTAGCGCTACGGGTGGTCCCTGCGCGGCTTATTCAAAGATAACTATTTTTCTTATTTTAGTTTAAACACTCATAAAATTTAATAAAAAAGCAAAAAATAGATATGTACAAAATACATATCTATTTTTTGTGTAAACAGTTTACTTTAAAAAAATGATATGCTATAATTCAATCAAGTGAGATTAAGGAGAAAGGTATTAATCAATTGCGTAGGCACCTAAAGCTATGTAATTGATTATATGAAAAAGAAATGAATCAAATTTTATCTACAAATCAAGAATCACAGCAACAGGCATATAGGGAAGTAAGAAAGCAAATGCAATATACTCCTATGCCAAATTTAGAATCTATTAAAAGAGCAAATAGCGTAAGCAATAAAGCTGATTTGGCAAAAGTAATAAGAGTATTTTGTATAATTATTATAATTTTTGGGTTAGTTTTAATAGGACAATCAACATATGCAATGATTGCAAATAGAGAGAAGGATAAGGATACTATTTCTGTTTCCGAAGATAGGATGGGAAAAGAGACAAAAATAACAGTTGAAACAAATTACCCAATCAAGTCATTTACGTATAAATGGAACGACGGAGAACCGGTTGTAGTTAATGGAGATGGCACAATTAAATTCGAAACTATTATACAAATACCAAATGGAAACAATATTCTTAATATGACAGTAAAAGATTATTATGGATATGAGCACAAATTGCATAACAAACAATACATTTACGAGAGCACAGATGTAAATAAGCCTACTATAGAAATTGGTATCTCAGGAACCAAACTTAATATATCAGCTACTGATGATGTTGAAATGTCTTATATAACATATAAATGGAATAATGATGAAGAAATAAGAGTAGACGTAGACAAAAATAATAAACAAAAAATAAGCACAGATATAGAGGTGCCAGGAGGACAAAATAAACTAACAATTGTAGCAGCAGATAAAGAAGGAAATAGAGAAACAAGAACAGAAAATATTGTAGGAGATACAAAGCCAACATTTACAGCTTCATTAGATGGAAACACACTAATAGTTTCTGCTAGTGATGATGAAGGCATTAGCAAAATATCAATAACAGTAGATAGTGTTGTAACAGATAGTGGGGATACACCTATAAATCAAAAAGAGATTACAGCTTCAATGACACTAGAAAGTGGAGGACATACTATTGAAGTATCAGTAACAAATGTAAATGGATTAACTGCAAAAGAAGTATATACTTGTGAAATACAATAATAATGAACTATATAATTTGAAAAAAATGTAGAAAAAGAAGGGGTTAATATGAAATTTATTTATGTAATAGATAAAGTAAATGACCTAAAGGTAGAACTGGAAGAATTATTTAAAGAAGACAAAGAATTGAAAATAAAAAAGATATTGCCTAATCAAATTGATAATATGCTAAAAAATATCCCAGACATTTTAGTAATCAATGAAGATAATTTAGAAGATGATATAATTGAATATTGCAAAAAAATTAGAAACGATGACGATAATTCAATCACACCAATTATTGTCATATCATCAATTAGGGACAATAATCATATTATAGAAATACTAAAAAATGAGGTCGAAATATATTTAACCAAACCATTTGAAAAAGAGATACTATATTATAATATAAAAAACATAATGAGACTATTAAACTCAAATAGAATGGTGAGTCCACTTACTGGACTGCCAGGAAATGTACAGATACAAGCCGAAATGAAAAAAAGGCTATCTATAGGCAACGACTATGCAATGCTATATATAGATTTAGATAACTTCAAAGCATATAACGATACTTATGGTTTTAGCAATGGAGACGAAATAATCAAATATACAGCTAAGATAATACAAGATAATGTTTTTAAAAGAGACAACGAAAGAAATTTCGTAGGACATATTGGTGGCGATGACTTCATAGCAATAGTAGAAGGAGATGACTATGAGAAAATCTCACAAAGTATAATAACTGATTTTGATACAGGATTAAGCAAATATTTCAACAAACAAGATATTGAAAGAGGTTACCTAGAAGTTGAAAATAGAAAAGGTATAATGGAGCAATATCCACTGACATCTATATCAATAGGAGTTGTAGATGTTGCAAAGGGTCGTTTCAAAAATACCTTAGAAATTGGGGAAGCGGGAGCCGCAGTTAAGCATCTTGCTAAAACAATCTATGGAAGTACCTATGTAATTGACAGAAGAAAAAATAGAGATACCAACTTTGATAAAGCAGAAAATAATATAATAAAAAAATAAATTAAAAAGAAAATGCAAAAAATTTTTAAAAAATTTTAATAAAAGTATTGCATTTTCTTTTTTGTTGTATTAAAATTTAGATGAAAGTGGTACAAAGTGGTGAATAGTGGTAGGGAGGTGAAAGAAAGTTGTTAATTGGTGAATACGAGCATTCTCTAGATTCAAAGGGCAGATTAATAATGCCAGCAAAGATTAGAGAAGACATAGGAGACAAATTTATCATAACCAAAGGATTAGACGGTTGCCTATTTGGATTTTCACAAAACGAATGGAACAACTTTCAAGAAAAACTAAAGACCTTACCATTAACCAACAAAAACGCAAGGGACTTCGTTAGATTTTTCCTATCAGGTGCAATTGAGTGCGAAGTAGACAAGCAAGGTAGATTTCTTATTTCATCAAACTTACGAGAATATGCAAATTTAGAAAAAGAAATCATGATTACTGGAGTAGGAACACGAATTGAAATCTGGAATAGAGAAAAATGGAAAACATACAATAGTGAAGAAAATCTTTCAGCAGACCAAATTGCAGAAAATATGGCTAACTTAGGTATGCTAAACATTTAATTTTGTATATAACTTTATAGTTATATAAATTTAACTAAAGATAAAATTACTTAAAGAACAGAAGAAGAATCTTGAATGTTACACATTTTCACAGAAGATAAAACCTTAATAAACAAAAGATAAAATTTTACGAAAGAATTAAGAAAAAACGTAAGAAATGAAACAAAAACAAAAGACTACAAAGATGTTGGCATATATGTATATATATGCCAACATCTACTATACGAATAAATGGTTTTGTATTGGAAATGCCATGTAAAACCATTATTTGCAATTTTATAAAAAGAGGTGTAGTTTTGGAATTTAAGCACATACCTGTATTATTAAATGAATGTATAGAGGGTTTAAATATAAAACCAGATGGCATATATGTTGATGGAACAATTGGAGGCGCAGGACACAGTAGAAAAATTATAGAAAAGTTATCTCCTAAAGGACTTTTAATAGGCATAGACAGAGATAATGATGCGCTAAAAGCTGCTGAGCAAAATTTAAAACCTTATACAAACTATAAATTAGTACATGGAAATCATGATGATATACAAGATATATTGTCAGAATTAAATATAGATAAAGTTGATGGGATTTTGCTAGATTTAGGAGTTTCTTCATATCAGTTAGATGAAAAAGAAAGAGGTTTCAGCTATACTAGCGACAACATACTCGATATGAGGATGGACCAAACGCAAAAACTTTCTGCTCTAGAAGTAGTAAATGAATATAGCGAACAAGAATTAGCGAACGTGATTTATCAGTATGGTGAAGAAAGATTTGCAAAGAAAATTGCTAAAAACATTTGCATAGCACGAAAAAAAGAAAAAATCACAACGACTAAAATGTTAGCAGACATTATAGAAAAGTCTAAACCTTATTCAAAAGATGGACATCCAGCCAAAAGGACATTTCAAGCAATAAGGATAGAGGTAAACAATGAAATAAAACCATTGTATGACACAATTCTAAACTCAATTAATTGCCTAAAGACTGGAGGCAGACTATGTGTAATTACATTCCACTCGTTGGAAGACAGAGCAGTAAAGGAGGCATACATTGAGGCACATGGAAAATGCACTTGCCCAAAAGATTTACCATACTGCATATGTAATTACAAAACCTTAGGAAATATTATAAATAGGAAACCAATTGAAGCTAGCGAAGAAGAATTAAAAACAAATTCAAGAGCCAAAAGTGCCAAGCTAAGAATATTTGAAAGAAGAGAAAAAGAAAGCTAACAAAAAACAAATAAAAAATAAAATTAGTGTTAGCTGATAAAACCAAAAAGAAAAGAGGTGAAATTAACTTATGATTAACTACTATGAGTATGAGACAAGCCCAAGAAAAGAAGCACCAGAGTTCATACCAAAAAGAACTAAAAAAACAAACAACACAGTTCAAAATCAGGCTGATATAAAGAAAAAAATCAGACAAGCTCAAATAGTTCAATCAAGAAAAAATCTAAAACACATTATCGAAGTAGGCTTAGTATTCACAGTTCTATTAGTTATAAGTTATAGATACGCCTTAATTAACTCTAGATTTACAGAAAAAGAGAACTTAAAATCAACATTATCATCAATACAAAAAGAAAATGCTCAATTACAAGTAAGCATAGAACAAGGTATGAATATAAATAATATTGAGCAAGCAGCCAAAGAAAAGTTAGGTATGCAAAAGTTAGAAAATAGCCAAAAAGTATATATAAATCTACAAAAGAAAGACTATACAGAATCATCAACAAGAACTTCATTAATAGAAGAAAATGAAAGTTGGTGGCAAAAGTTATTAAAAACTCTAAGAGGAGAATAGGAAGAGGTAATCATACCTCTCCTTTTTATGTTTGTCCCTGCGCGGCTTATTCAAAAATAGATATATTCTTATTTTTTGGATGCTAAGTAATAAATCTTCTTAACAAGAATAAAATTGTATAAAAACGCTTGCTAAGGAGAGGTTATGATTGGGAAGAGAACAGTAAAAAAGAGAATGAGAAATGCAATGATTTTGTCAGTTACAGCATTATTTCTTTTAATTATTAGAATAGCATATTTGCAATTTATAGAAGGAGGCATGTTGCAAAATAGAGCCTACATACAGCAAACATCAGATAGGAGTGTAAATCCTAAAAGAGGCACAATATATGATGCTACTGGGCAAAAGGTGTTAGCAGTAAGTAGCACAGTTCAAACAATAACAGTAAATCCTACAACAATTGAAAATAAAGAAAAAGTAGCTCAAAAGCTTTCGGAGATTTTTGAGCTTGATTATGAAACTACTTTAAAAAAGGTAAGCAAACGTTCATCAATTGAAACTATAGCTAAAAAGGTAGATAATGCAAAAGCGAATGAGCTAAGACTATGGCTGGCAGAAAACAACATAACACAAGGAATAAACATAGATGAAGATACAAAAAGGTATTATCCATTTAATAATCTAGCTTCACAGATTATTGGATTTTGCGGAAGTGATAATCAAGGACTGGTAGGAATAGAAGCAAAATACGAGGAAGTTTTGAAAGGCACCAAAGGCTCAATAAGCAAAATAACTGATGCAACAGGCAGTCAAATAAGTGATACAGCAGAGGAATACAATGACCCAATAAATGGAGATGACATTGTACTTACCATAGACGCAACACTTCAAGGAATAGCAGAAAAACATTTAAAAGAAGCATGCATTGACAACAAGTGCACAGATGGTGGAAACATTATAATGATGAATCCGCAAACGGGCGAAATTTTAGCGTTAGCCGGATATCCTGATTTTAATTTAAATGATCCATTTGCAGTAGATGAAAGTCTACCTAAAGACGAGCAATCTGCTCAAATGCAAGCTTTGTGGAGAAATAAAGCTATATCAGACACATATGAACCGGGCTCTACTTTTAAGCTAGTCACAACTTCAAGCGCACTTCAAGAAGGCATAACAACTCCTGATAAAGAGGGAGAATTTTGTTGTGTGGGATATATTGAGGTAGCAGGAGTAAAAATGAAATGTTGGAGATATTATAGACCACATGGAAGTGAAAGCTTGAGGCAAGCTTTAATGAATTCATGTAACCCAGTATTTATTGGTTTAGGTCAAAAATTAGGAGTTCACACGTATTACAGCTATTTACGTAAATTTGGCTTCTTCAATACCACTGGTATAGACTTGCCAGGAGAAGCTAGTTCTATATTTTTAAAAGAAGAAAAAGTAGGACCAGTAGAGCTAGGCACAATAGCCTTCGGACAAAGATTTGAAGTAACCCCGATTCAAATGGCAACAATGCTTTCAACCATTGCAAATAAAGGAGTGTACATTAAGCCACATGTAGTAAAAAGGATTATCAGCAGTAGTGAAAAAGACGAAAATGGTAACCCAAAAGTTACTGAAATTGAACCAACAACAGGAGAACAAGTTATTTCAGAGGAAACCGCAAAAAATGTATTAAGTATGATGCAAACTGTTGTAGCAGAGGGCACTGGTAAAAACGCAGGAGTAGAGGGATTTAATATAGGAGGTAAAACTGGAACATCAGAAGACGGCGTAAACACAGGCAAATATGTTACATCTTTTTTGGGAGTTGCACCTATTGAGGACCCACAAGTAGTGTTATTAGTGACGCTATATAACCCAACAGGAGAGGGCGGACATCAAGGAGGTGGTGTGGCAGCACCAGTTGCAGGCAAGATATTCAAAGAAGTGCTTGATTATTTAGAGATTCCAAAAAATGAAACTGACGAAAAACAGTCGTAGTATTCATTTGTTCAATTACACTATATAAAAATTATATTTACACTTTAAAAATCATACGAAATGTAGTATAATAGTGTATATTGGAGAAAAAATGAATAGTTTAAAATTTAAAGAAACAAAGAAATCAATAAGTAAAAATAATAATGTAAAAAACAAAGAAGTTAACGTAAAACATGAAGCTTTAATATTAGCTTTAAAAAGCAATATCATTTTCATAATTGGTATTGTGCTTTTAACATGCAAAAGTATATTATTAAATCAATCATTAGAACTAGGATTAAAAGGTAATGTTGTCATATACATGATTAGCGTAGGCGCTCTATTAATGTGCCCTACAATTAATAGGAGAGATAAGTTTAGCTATATTTATTTTAACATAGTATATGCCATAGTTACATTAATCATATATTGTAATTACTTATATTACAGCTATTCAACCAATTTCTTATCTATTTATCAAATATCTAATCTACAATATGCTAAAGAAATTGGTGGTGGATTATTTGTATTAATAAACATTAAAAACATCCTAGCTTTTTGGACCGCAAACGTATTAGCTGCTGTACTAAGCATTGTAATGTATAAAAAGACAAAGAAAATTCATTATGAAAAAAGATGGTGCAAATTTGTAATAATATTTTTAATCATTTTAGCTAATGTGTGTAACGTGAGAAATAGTGTAAATGGTATATACGAAGAAAAAATATATAACAAATCGTTAATAATTCAAGAAATATCAGTATATTACTATCATTATGAAGATATAAAAGATTATGTCAAAAGTCTATTTATAAAAGAAGATATAGACACCGAAAAATTAGAAAAAATATATAATACTAATTTACAAGATAAAGCAAAAGAGTCGCAATATACAGGAATTGCAAAAAATAAGAACGTGATAGTTTTACAGTTAGAGAGCCTAAATGAATACATTATAGATAAGTCTGTAAATGGGAAAGAAATTACACCTAACTTAAATAAATTTTATAGAGAAAATATATATTGTGAAGATATGTATAATCAAGGACTTGGCACAACTGCAGATTCGGAATTTGAAATGGAAAACTCATTGTATCCTTTAGAAAATGGCTATGTATTTCAAAAGTACTATGATAATAAATGGTTTGATATTTATTCAACTTTAAAACAACATGGATATTATACTTCTTTTATGCATCCAAATACCAGCACATTTTGGAATAGGCATGAAGTATACAATACAGGATATAACATAGATGAATATGATGATATCAATGAATTTCCAAACATTGAAAGCGCAGGAGAATTCTATTCAGATGAAGGATTTTTACAAGAAGCTGTTAAGAAAATGAATTCTTATGAAGGTAATTTTTGCACAACATTAGTTAGCGTAACCACTCACATACCATTCTTTCTAACAGGAGTATCTGATTTAGAGAACAAATTGACTCTCACAGAAGATGACGTAAAAGGTTATGAAGATGATATATTTAGAAATTACATATTATCATGCAATTTTGTAGATTATGCTTTTGGAAAATTCATCAAAGAATTAGAAGACACCGGTTTAATGGATGACAGCATTTTAGTTGTGTATGGAGACCACGGTTCTGGACTTTCTAACACAGAAGAACTGCAAAAGCTTTATGAAGAAAATGGACAAAGCTACAATGAGTATGAACAAACAACAAAGGATGTACATGTACCGTTTGGCATAAGCATACCAAACTTAAAAGATAGCATGAGCATAAAAAGAACTGTATCAAAGATAGATATTAAACCAACGATATTGGACTTATTAGGAGTGCAAGATAATTTTTCATTGGGAGAAACAATTTTTTCTAATAAAGATTATTCATTTATAAAAGGCATAGGATATGTAACGAGCGAAGACTATTGCTTTAATGATATACGTTACAAAAGGACAAGTATGCAAGAAATTGAAAAAGATGATAAAGCAAATGCTTTAATTGAAAAAATGGAAAACGAAATGTATCTATCAGATACAATTATCAAAAACAATTTAATTAAATGATCCTTCAGTTAAAAATTACTTGATTCTTTTTTTAAATCTAAAATAACTATTAACAAATTATAAAAATGCCTACATTTACACAAATGTAGGCAAATATTATTTCTCTAAAACCCATTTTTTATTTAAAACTACAATTGCTAAACCTGATACAACAAACATCAATATAGATAAGCCAAGTTTATCATTATCCCCAGTTTTAGGAACATCATTTGAATTTGAGGCTTGCTCAGGCTCTGGTGTTGGTTCATTTGGAACATATGTGTCACCTTCAATTTCGACACCAGCTTTTGAGTTTTCGTTACTTTGAAACTTTATATTATTATTTGCGTCAGCAACGATTACTCTTTTATCACTAACATAAATTTTATCTTGAGAAGTAGGAGTGTTGCTTACACTAAACTCTGCTAAATTATCATTAATTGCTAAATATATAACGTTCTCTGTTTCTGTCGAGGAAATAGACCCATTCATGATTAATTTAGGCATAACTCCTTCCTCATAAACTCCGGTTCCTTTTGCTATTTCAATACCATTATTATTTGGATTACCATTTCTGTTTAATATCAAGTTCTTTACTTCAACTGTACCTGCGTTAACCAATACTCCACCATATCCACAGTCAGATATAGTAACATTGTCTAGTGATACATACGCACCGCTATATGACTGAACGCCATATTTTTCTGCAGCGATTAATTTGACATTCATTAAATTTAAACGTGTACCTGTCTTACCAGCTGTAATTAAAGTAGCATTTTGACCATCAGCACTCCAACCTTCTGCAGCCCTTGTTATAGTAAATCCGTTACCATTGATAGTAATATTCTTGTTTACAATTTCAATTGGACTAGTTAAAACTATATTAGTAGATAGAGTTATAACTTCTCCAGAAGTTGCATTGTCAATTGCACTTCTTAAGGTTGCTTCATTGCCAACAGAGGTATCTGCATGAACAAAATTAGGTACTAATGCAAAAGTAAAAAATAATGCTATTACCAACAAAACTATTTTTTTAATATTTCTCATAACTTTTTAATCCCTTTCTATAAATTTTATAAATACGCTATTACGCGAAAATCCAGTTTTTCTCATTTATAGCATTTTATATTTTTATTATTTCCGCGTGCAACAAAATTATACAAAATTAGAAATAAATCGATTAATTTAAGCGTTTTACAACAAAAATTGCATAATTTCGTCATCTTTTATCCAAAAATTTGAAGAATATCTTTTCTTTTTCTACAAAAAATGTTATAATAAATTGTATGTAGACAAGCAATAAAAATAAATAAAAGGAAATATAAATTATGAAGAAAGTTATGTTTTTTAGACCTATGTTCTATATTGGTGGAACAGAAATTGCAATTTTAAGTTTGATAAGAAATTTACAAGGATATGAAATCTATGTAGGTTACACAGATGATACTTCTGACAATGATTTACTAGACCAATATAGACCATATGCAAAAGTAGTCAAAATAGATGATAATTACACAGGAGAAATGGATACATTAGTTATATGCTCACCTTACAAATCTGCGTTAGACATAGATGATAAAATTAAGAGAAATAAAACTATATTATGGTTTCACCATTTTGGAGGAAGGGAATCATCTATATTTACAGATGATTCATTTAGTGACGTTATAGATGAAGTAGTTGCAGTTAGCGAAACTTGTAAAAAAATAATGTTAGAACAAGATTATGCTAACAAAGTAAAAGGAAAAATCAAAGTAATATACAATATAATTGATGTAAAAGATATTATAGAAAAGTCAAACGAAGAAGTCATCTTAGATACAGACCATCAATTAACTCTTGTTTCTGTTGGTAGAGTTTGCTATGAAAAAGGATTTGAAAGACAATTAATGTTAGCCAAACTTTTAAAGAAACACAACATAGATTTCAAATGGTATATTATTGGTGGAAATTACTACAAAGATGTTGAAATGGAAATCAAAATAAAATACGAAGAATTAGAAGATAATTTTGTATTTACAGGATTTTTAAATAATCCATACAATATCATTAAACAATGTGATTATCTAGTATTACTAAGTGATAATGAAACATGGGGATTAGTATTAACTGAAGCAAAGATACTAGGAGTTCCATGTATTGTAACCGACTTTGAGGTAGCCTATGAGCAAATTCTAGACAACGAAACTGGAATTATTCTAAGTAGAGATAATATAGAATCATATGCAACAAAAATTGATCAAATTGTCAATAATAAAAAATTATATAAAAATAATTTAAAAGGCTTTAAATGGTCAAATGAAAAAACTCTAAAAAGATGGGCAAAAATATTATAAAGTTTGATAAAGTGCTATAACAGAAGTGCAATTTGAATAAAATGTTAAGGAGGGGAAATATAATGTATAAATTTTCAATTATAATTCCTAACTACAATAAAGGAACATATGTAAAAGATTGCTTAGAAAGTATATTTAATCAAGATATAGAAAAGCACAAGTACGAGGTAATCGTAGTAGATGATGGAAGCACTGACAATAGTCCAGAAATAATAAAACAATTTCCTGTAAAATTAATGCACACAAATAGAAAAAGAGCAGGTGGAGCTAGAAATTTAGGACTAGATAATGCAAGTGGTGAATATATAGTATTTGTAGATAGTGATGATTTCATTGCTAATGACAAGGTATTGTCAATGCTAGACAAGAAAGCAAATGGCCAAGATATAATTTTTCTATCTTATAAAAAAAATGATTTCGGCGTACATTCTATAGTAAATGAAGAACATAACACCTTGGCAGAAAAAGTAGAAAAAACTAGGTTATTAGCCTGTACTACAAAATGCTTAAAAAAAGATTTAATTGGAGACACTAGATTTTCTGAAGGTATTGCATATGAAGATGTTTGTTTTACAATAGAGTGTTTATGTAAATGTAAAACTTTTGATTATCTAGATGAGCCATTTTTTGTATACAGAAAAGTAGAAAATAGCAACACAACTCAAGAAGTTTCAGGGGTCATAATGACAGACTTAATACAAGAAATCTCAAAACTTTATTATCTATGTTTTAGATATCCAAGTTATAAAAATAACATCTTAAAAAGAATAAAAAATGATAAATTACCTCTACGTTTAGAGCTTATAAATGAACTAATTGAAACCGGAGAAAATAATTTTAGAAAATATTTTAAATAAAAAACAAGCTAACATTTGGGATTGATGTTAGCTTGTTTTATAGTTAGCAAAGTAAAACTTGCCAATAAATTTTTTTATTTCACTAATTCATCAAATGCTTTCAATTGATCCTTAGCTCTTTCTCTTATTTTCAATAAATCTTCATTATTAATGACCATAAAAAGATTATCTAAAATTACTATATTATTAATATTGTCACCAAAGTTAATCACATTATATCCAAGGTCTAAATCTTTAATAACGCTATCTATCTTCTCACTATATGATAATACAAAAGTTCTTTGCTGGAAAATAGAAGAAAGTACCATTGCATGAAATCTACTACATAATGCATATTCCATTTGACCATATAACTTGATAAATTTATCAAGATTACCGTCATAATTGCAACAAGTAATATTGCGGGTTTGATTAAAATGCTTTAAGACTTCATCAATAACGATTTCATCTCCTTCATATTTGCAAAATGAAAATAGATAAACCTTTTTGCCTTGACTAATAAAGTTATTTATATTATTTACTAAAAAATCATAATAAGCTGATTTTAATTGTTGTGAATTTAGTTTTTTATCTAAATTTATAACAGATATGCCTATACTATTGGCTATTTTTTTATATGATTTTAAATCATGGCTAAATATTAAATCAGGTGCATATCTAACTGTATCCATTTGATTAAATAAATTATATGAATACCTATCTCTGAAGCATATATCTTTAACATTATGAAAAGATTTTTTAGATAAATTAAAGAATTCTTTTGTTTGATATGGTCCATAGTTACAACTGATGTAATAAAACGGAATACTCCTGTTTCTTAAACGATCTAAAAAATCATAAAATTTATTTGAAATTCCAGATTTCCCTTCCATAAAAATTGAACCACCAATATAAACAAAAGCATCATAATCATCTATATTCATACTACAAATTGAATTTAAAGAATTGTCTCCTACTGTAATGTGTAAATTTGGATATTTAAAAAAGTATTTCAAATATATAGGGTCTTTTATTTTTATATAAAAATCACAATGTGGATATTGTTCAAGTAATATTTTAATAAATAAATCGTCTCCTAAATTTTGTCTAGTATAAGCAAGCAAAAAAATGTTCAAAATAAAATCCCTCCTTCACATAATATTAATTATACAAAAAAACTTAAAGTTTGTAAACCGGCATTAAAAATAAAGAACTTTATCAACAAATTAAATTACGTTACAAATAATAACTATGCAAAAATAAAATTAACAAAAATTGACAAAAAATTACAAAAAAGTATTGCATTTTGTAAAATAAAGTAGTAATATGGTATATATTACCAAAAGAAAAGGAGAAAACAAAATGCTAAATGTAATAAAATATAACCCACTAAATGCAACAATATTCATATTATTAAACTTGCTAAATGTTCTTATAGGAAATAAAATAATAATCAAAATTTTTAATATACAAAAAATCAAAGAAAGTAAATTATTAATTATACAGACTGTACTTTCTATGTTTACCAATGTCTTTTTACCAATAGGCGTAAATAGCATTATTAATATACTTGTGCAAATGATTTTATATAAAAAAATTTTAAAGCTAGAAACTGAAAAAATGTGTTTAGCAATTATAATTAACTCAATCATTTCAATTGTATCAGAAACACTTATTGTTATAAAGAAAAGTATGAACCTTGAAGTTGTTAATATAGTTAGTTTAATGGAAGTGATAATTAAATTAATAATCATTACAGTTATAAAAAATAAAAATACACAATTTAAAATAGAAGAATGTTCAAATGAAAAGGCTAAGTACAAAATATCAATAATAAGTGCTATATCACTAATTGTAATATTTATATTAAAGTTAAAGCTAATTACTGATATTAATATAATTCCAGCATATTTGTACATTTTATTTGATGGAATTATAGTTGCGTATTTGGTAGTATTGATGAAAAATATTTTAGCAATTTTAAAAGAAAATTCAATAAATGTTAGAGTACAAAATTTAGAAGGAAGTAATAAGAGACTTCAAGAAAACTACGATAATGTGCGAGCATTTAAGCATGATTTCAATAACATTATACAAGGCATTGGTGGGCTTATAATTGCAAAAGACATGCATGGATTGGAAGATATGTATAAATCAATAAGTAAAGAATGCCAGGAAATTAATGAAAAACAGGCTATCAACGGCGACATAATCAATAATCCAGCAATATTAAATTTGATAAATAATAAAATAAAACTAGCAGAAGAGAAAGATATAAAAATTAAAGTAGAAGTTTACATTGATCTAAATTCATTAAAAGTTTCAACATATGATTTATGTAGAGTTTTAGGAATTTTAATCGATAATGCAATTGAAGCTTCAATTGGATGTGAGGAAAAGGTAATTACAATTAGATTTTTACGAGATAAATTTAATAATAGAAATTTAATTGTTATTGAAAATCCTTGTAAAAATTATTTGATTGACATTAAGAAAATATACGAAAAAGGTTTTTCAAGTAAAAAAGATAAGATTTCACATGGGCTGGGATTGTGGAAAGTAAAGCAGATTTTGAAGAAAAATAAGAACGTACAAATCTACACAAGCAGGGACAAAATGTTCAAACAGCAATTAGAAATTTATTAAAAAGTTATACAAAAAGAAGCAAGATTATTTGAATATAATCTTGTTTTTTTCATAATATTAGGTATATAATAGAATAGTAAAATAATGTTTTAATTAAAATATTATTTTAATATTAGTTAAGTTCATGTTGACATGAACTTTTAAGAGGTGAAGCGTATGAATTTAAAAGCCATTTTAATAGGAATAGAGGGGCTAAAAGCTAGAGGCAACTTAGACATTAATATTCCAAACATAACAAGTGATTCAAGAGAAGTTAAACAAGGAGACTTATTTGTTGCTATAAAAGGATTTGAAGTTGACGGACACAATTATTTAAAACAAGCAACAGATGCTGGAGCAAAAGCAGTTTTGGTAAACGAAAGTAGAGTAAAAGAAGTTGTAAATATTATTCCACCAGATGTGACTTTAATTGCTGCACCAGACACAAGAATAGCACTTGCTAAATGTGCTTGCAATTTCTATGATAACCCATCAAGGAAGTTTCAATTAATCGGGGTAACTGGTACAAAGGGAAAAACAACTACGACATTTATGATTAAGGAAATTTTAGAAAGACAAGGAATAAAAACTGGTTTAATTGGTACAATAGCAACGTACATTGGAAACAAAAAATTAGAAGATAGTGATAGAACTACACCAGACAGCGTAAAATTGCAAAAATTCTTCGCACAAATGGCAGAAGAGGGTTGCAAAGCAGTTGTAATGGAGGTATCTTCACAAAGTTTAAAATTACATAGAGTAGATGGATGTGACTTTAACATTGGTGTATTTACAAACTTTTCAGAAGACCACATAAGTGAAAAAGAGCATCCTGATATGAACGACTACTTTAGTTCTAAAGTAATGCTATTTAATATGTGCCCATGCGGATTTATAAATGTAGATGATTTTAACACAATAAGGGTACCTAAATTGGTTCCTAAATGTGAAATAAAAACATATGGAATTGATAATGATTGTAATGTTTTGGCAAAAGACATTACAATAACAAATTCATATGTTGATTTTAGAGTAAAGATAAACGGAAAAAATGAAAGAATAAAAACATACATACCGGGAAGATTTAGTGTTTACAATAGTTTGGCAGCAATATGTGTCGCAGAGAAATTGGGCTGTGACACAGAAAATATAAAATCTGCTTTAGAAGTTGTAAGGGTTCCAGGAAGAAGTGAGTTAGTAGACAACAATCTTGATTTAACTATTATGATAGATTATGCTCATTCACCAGAAAGTTTGCAAAACATTTTACAAGCTGTTAAAGCATATACAAGAGGCAAAGTCATATCTGTATTTGGTTGCGGAGGAGATAGAGATTCTGGCAAAAGACCAGTTATGGGTGAAATTTCCGGCAAAATCGCTAACTATACTATCATAACTTCTGATAATCCTCGTACCGAAAATCCAGAAGAAATAGTAAAACAAATTGAAAATGGAATAAAAAAGACCAAAGGAAAATATGAATGTATAGTAGATAGGACAGAAGCGATAAAAAGAGCCATGCAAATGGCTGCTAAAAATGATATAATTGTTTTAGCAGGAAAGGGACATGAAACATACCAAGAAATAAATCATGTTAAACATCCTTATGATGAAAGAGTTATTATCAAGCAATTAGTAGAAGAAATTAAGGCAGAGAAATTAAATAAAGAAAAATAAGAAATAAATAGAGGATAAACAAAAAAAGATAAGAATAAATAGAAAATAAACAAAGAAAGATAAAAAATAAATAGAGAATAGACAAAGAAAGAATGATGAAAAAACAAAGCAAAACTATAAAAACATTTCAATAGACTTTAAGGGGGAAAACCAATGAGCTTTCAAATAAAAATACTATTATTGTCTTTTGCAGTAAGTGTATTCATTTCAATAATAGTAATACCTACACTACGAATGTTGAAAGTAGGTCAATCAGAAAGAGACGATGGACCAAAAACGCATTTAAAGAAAAAAGGTACTACAACAATGGGTGGCTTAATTTTAATAATATCAACTTTATTGCTAAGTGCCTTTTTATATATAGATTATTCAGCAGATCAACCAGAGATAGCAACTAGATTGCTTCCAATGATATTTGTAACAATTGGATTTGGATTTATTGGATTTGTTGATGATTTCAAAAAAGTAGTATTACATAGCACAGATGGCATAAGCGCTAAAGCCAAAATGGCTGGATTATTAGTGATTTCAATAGTATATGTTTTGATGCTAGTATTTGCATTTAAAAATGGCACAGACATATATATACCATTTTTTAAAACCTATTTAAATTTACCAATTTGGCTATATATACCTTTTGCAGTAGTGGTAATACTTTCAACAACCAATGCGGTAAATTTAACAGATGGCATAGACGGACTGTCAACCAGTGTAACAACAATAATGCTTACCTGTCTTACAGTAATATCAATTGTTTGGGGAGTAAAGGAAACAACAATATTTGGTTGCATAGTTATAGGAGCAGGATTAGGATTTTTATTATTTAATCTACACCCAGCACATATATTTATGGGAGACACAGGCTCACTTCTTTTAGGAGGAGCTATTGCAGGAATAGCCTTGTATTTGAAACTTCCATTACTTTTGCTTATAATTGGAATAGTCCCAATTATAGAAACTGCATCAGTAATATTACAAGTTATATATTACAAAAAAACCAAAAAAAGATTATTTAGAATGGCACCAATCCATCACCATTTTGAAATAATGGGCTGGAAAGAAAATAAAATAGTATCAACATTTAGCATAATAACATTAATAGCATCTATAATAGGCATATTAGCAATTTAGACCGCAATATAATGTATAGAGATGAAAGTAAAATATAAGTAACCAAAGAAAGGAGTCATGATGCAGAGTAGAAGCTCGAGAAATAAAAGCATATCAACAGGAAATCAAAGAGCATCCACAAGAAATAAGAGTGTATCCTCAGGTAATAAAATGGATATGCCACTTTTAATAGTTGTTCTTATGCTGGTGGCAATAGGTATTATAATGGTACTTTCTGCAAGTGCTCCTTCAGCATTAGCAGATTACAACGATAGTTATCATTATGTAAAAATGCAGGGAATAGCAGCTATATTAGGAATAGGCATAATGATATTCTTATCAAGATTTAATTATAAAATCTATCAAAAATTTTATAAAATAGTTTATTTGTTTTCAATATTAATTTTGTTTACGGTTTTAATTCCAGGTATTGGACTTGAAGTATCAGGAGCAAGAAGATGGATTACCTTGGGCATACAAATTCAACCATCTGAAATAACCAAGATAGGACTAATTATATCTTTGGCAGGATATTTTAGTGATACAAGTAAAAAGTTCGATAACTTTTGGGAAGCTTGTGGCATTCCATTAATTGCAACAGCTTTACCAATTGCCATACTTTATAAAGTACAAAACCACTTAAGTGCCGGTATAATTATCGCAGCTATATCAGTAATTACAATTATAATAAGTGGTTGCCAATTAAAATACCTACTTACTATGGGTGGCATTACACTAGCAGGAGTAGGAGCACTACTCATTGCATTTAAAGACAAAATCTCAAATGGATTTAGATCAGACAGAATTGTTGCATGGTTAAACCCATGGGAAGATGTTAGCGGAACAGCGTATCAAACAGTTCAAGGACTGTATGCAATAGGCTCTGGGGGACTCTTTGGAGTAGGACTAGGAGAGAGCAAACAAAAATATTTATACATACCAGAAGCACACAATGACTTCATCTTCGCGATATTAGCAGAAGAATTGGGATTTGTAGGTTGCTTATTAGTTATAGTTTTATTTGCTATATTAGTAGTAAGAGGAGTATTAATTGCAATAAGAGCAGAAGATGTTTTTGGAAGTTTAATCGCAATAGGTATAACTGGATTAATAGCAGTACAAGTAATATTAAATATTGCGGTTGTAACAAATACTATACCAAACACGGGTATATCGCTTCCATTCCTAAGTTATGGAGGAAGTTCACTAATTATTCTTTTAGCAAGTATGGGGGTACTTTTAAATATATCACGTTCTGCAAAAAAAATATAATGGATAAAATATTTCAATTTTAACTAAAAAATTGTATATTTTAAAAAAGTATAAAGGAGAATAAACTTGAGAGTAATAATAGCGGCAGCTGGAACTGGTGGACATATAAATCCAGGATTAGCAATAGCTAATAAAATAAAGCAGGAGGAACCAGATTCTAAAATAATTTTTATAGGAACAAAAAGGGGACTAGAGAGAGACCTAGTCCCTAGAAATGGTTATGAGCTAAAAACAATTGAAAGTTATGGAATATCAAGAAGTCTAACTATAAAAAACATAAAAAGATTAATTAAAACAATTTTATCAGTTGGGGAAGCAAAAAAAATAATAAAAGCTTTTAAACCAAACATAATAATTGGAACAGGTGGATACATATGCGTTTCAGTTTGCAAAGCTGCGCAAAGCTTAAAAGTTCCATATGTAATTCACGAAAGCAATGTTCTTCCAGGTGTTGCAACAAAAATGTTGGCAAAAAAAGCAAGCAAAATTTTAGTAGGATTTGAAGAAGCCAAAGACAGACTAGACAAAAGTGTAAAAGTTGCAGTTACAGGAACTCCAACCAAAATAAAAGACTTGCAATTAAATGACTATGAAGTAAAATCAAAAGTAGAAGAATTAGGTCTAAGTGGGGATTATCCAGTAGTTTTGGTGTTTGGTGGAAGCCAAGGAGCTGAAAGCATAAATAAAAGCCTTATAGAAATTATTGAAAACAAAATGAACAAAAATTATCAAATAATCTGGGCAACAGGACCAAAGCAATATGAAATAGTTAAAAATGAATTAATAAAAGAGCAGATGAATATTGACAATATTGATGGTATAAAAGTGATGCCATACATTTATGATATGGAGACAATGATGAATGTATGTGACATAATTGTTTCGAGAAGCGGTGCTATGACAGTAACCGAAATTGAAAAATTGGGAAAACCAGCTGTGTTTATACCCTTTCCGTTTGCAGCAGAAAACCACCAAGAGTATAATGCGAGAGTACTAGAAAAAGCAGGTGCTGCTAAAGTAATACTTGACAAAGATTTGACTGCAACAAAATTAAATGAGCAAATCGAAGTTTTTGTTGAAAATACAAGTACTTTAAAGGAAATGGGAAGCAAGTCTAAACAGTTATTTATAAACAATGTAGAAGACAAGATTTATACAGAAATAGTTGAAGTATTAAAGCAAAGGTCAAGTGAAAAAGTAAATGGAATTCTGTAAAGTAAATGCAATTTGTATTAAAGCAAAAATAGCGAAATATTAAAATAAACTTGCAAAAATGCAAAATATAGGCTACAATATTAGGGTGCGTGAAATAATTAAATTAATAAATTTTGAATAGAAAGGTAAGTTATGGCTAGTAAATTAATTATAGTAGAGTCACCGGCTAAAGCTAATACAATTAAAAAGTTTTTAGGTAATGATTACAAAGTAGTTGCTTCAATGGGGCATATTAGAGATTTACCTAAATCAAAGCTTGGTGTGGATATAGAACATGATTTTGAACCAGAGTATATTAATATTAGAGGTAAAGCCTCATTAATAAATTCATTAAAAAAAGAAGCAAAAGATGCTAAAATAGTTTATTTAGCAACTGACCCTGACCGTGAGGGAGAAGCTATTGCATATCATTTGGCGTATATTTTAGGTATACCACAAGATAGCGTGTGCAGAGTTACATTTAATGAAATTACAAAAGAAACAGTAAAGAAATCAATAAAAGAACCTAGAAAAATTGATATGAATTTAACAGATGCACAACAAGCAAGACGTGTACTTGATAGAATTGTTGGATATCAAATTAGCCCAATACTTTGGAAAAAAGTAAAAAGAGGGCTTTCTGCAGGTAGAGTTCAATCAGTTGCAGTTAAGCTTATAGTTGATAGAGAAGAAGAAATAGAAAAATTTGTTCCGGAAGAATACTGGAATATATTTGCAAAATTATCAAAAAATGATGAAGTATTTACAGCTAGATTATACGGTAAAAATGATAAAAAATTAGAACTTCACAAAGAAGCTGAAGTTAAAGAAATAATATCAAAAATAGAAAACGGAAAATACATTGTAACAGATGTAAAAAAGGGAGAAAAGAAAAGAACACCAGCTCCACCATTTACAACCAGTACAATGCAACAAGAAGCATCAAGAAAATTAGGATTTGCAATTAGAAAAACCATGAGTGTAGCACAGGGACTCTATGAGGGAGTTACAGTTCCAGGAAGAGGAACAGTAGGACTTATTACCTACATGAGAACAGACTCAACAAGAATATCAGAAGAAGCAAGGTCAGCAGCTAAAAAGCATATAACAGCTACTTACGGAAGCGGATATTATGAAAATAGATATTACAAAACCAAAGCAGATGCCCAAGACGCGCATGAGGGTATTAGACCAACTTATGTAGAAATAACACCAGAAGAATTAAAAAACACACTTACTCCAGATCAATATAAACTTTACAGACTTATATACAATAGGTTTATTGCAAGTCAAATGTCTGCAGCAGTATTTGACACAATTACAGCAAACATTAATGTAGATAAAAATGATGAAGTATTTAACTTTAGAGCATCAGGTCAAAAATTAAAATTCAAAGGATTTATGACATTGTATGTTGAAGACAGAGATGACAAATCTAATGAAGATGATGAAGCAAATGTACCAAACTTAGACGTTGGGGAAGAAGTAAAAAAAGAAAAATTAGAACCAAAGCAAAGCTTCACAGAGCCACCACCAAGATATACAGAAGCAAGCTTGGTAAAAACTCTTGAAGAAAAAGGAATAGGAAGACCAAGTACGTATGCAACAATTATTTCTACAATAATAGATAGAAGATATATTGAAAAAGAACAAAAACAACTTGTTCCAACAGAACTAGGGAAAGTAGTAAATAAACTACTTACTGAAAATTTTACAGATATAATAAATGTAGAGTTTACAGCAGATATTGAAAATAGATTTGATAAAATCGCAGATGGAGACGAGGCTTGGAAGCAAGTAATTAGAGAGTTCTATGAACCTTTTAAGGAAGAACTAGAAAAAGCTAACAAAGAACTAGAACATGTAAAATTACAAGATGAAGTATCAAATGTACAATGTGAAAAATGTGGCAGAATGATGGTTGTTAAGTACGGTAGATATGGAAAATTCTTAGCTTGCCCTGGATACCCAGAATGTAAAAATATAAAGCCTTTCTCGGAAAAAATTGATGTACCATGCCCAGTCTGTGGTGCAGAAGTTTATGTAAGAAAAACAAGGCGTGGCAAAAATTATTATATATGCTCACGAAATACAAATTACGGAAAAAATAAGGACAACGCTAGCGATTTAGAAAATAAAGAGAGTACCAACGAAATAGAAAGTAGCGAGAGTGTAGTTACTGGATGCAATTTTATTTCATGGAATAAGCCAAAAGTAGGAGAAATATGGACACCAGAAATAGAAAAAGAGAAAAATAAAACAACTAGAACAAGAAGAAAAAGAGCAACCAAGAAAAAAGCCACTGCTAAAAAGGGAGCAGAGAAGAAAACAGCTACTAAGAAAGTGACAGAGAAGAAAGCCACCACTAAAAAAGTGGCAAAGAAAAAAACAAAATAATAAAAATCATCCACTGGTAAAACCGTGGATGATTTTTAAAATTAGGGCAGTATAGCCGATAGTATGAACAGTTTTTATGAGAGTATCGTAAAGTTTGTGTAAACTTTTGCTATTTCACTATATCATATACTGTTTTCTCTTCGGTTGATTCTGCGTTATTTTTCTGCAATTGGACTTCAGATTGTAGACAAACTAATGGACGCAACCCGAACCCGAATGAGCTGCTACAGTCGTCGTATCTCACGCTGCCGCCATAGTACACGTTCATCACGTAGCGAGTGTAATTGGCAGACGGCGAAGCCAACCAATATCCGTAGCAATTTCCACTGACTCCGTTTGCAGTTACGCTACTTGTTGTGTGTGGGAAAAATACTGGATAGTCGTTTCCTAATTTGGTTAATTTTTTCATTGAACTACTCGTTCCGTTCATATACATAGAGTTACTATTTGTTGTATCTTTACTTGTTCCCCAATAATATCCGTTTCCTTTCGTTTCATTTCCATTTGCATACATCTTTTTCAAACTATTTTCATCGCTTTCATCTACTACTGCATTCCATGCTGCACACCACATCTCTAATGTTGGGCCTCCTATGGCTGCTTGTCCATAGTAATCCCCATTTACAAATCCGTCCCAATTATCTGTATTTAACAATGTTGAAGTTGCACATGAATTACGATTATCTTTTTTACTTGCATCTGATATATTATATCCTGTGTGCATAAATAATTTCATTGTATCTTCGCTGACATTCTGGTTTGCTGGCGCACTACTTCCCCAATATGCTGATAATGCTACATAACTTGATGAACTTGCTGGAAACATCCTTGCTCCGTTGTTTGCATCTCCCATTGCTTCTTGCAATGTTGTATTGCTCATTGGCACATAATCTGCGGCTATTATATACATTCTTCCATTTGCTTGCCCGTCTTCTGCACCTCCTACATAAAATAATCTCCAGTCATTTGTATAATCTTCATCTCCATTCAAATCTACTCCATATTTTACATAGGCTCCATAATATTGCTTTGGATTTGCAGTAATATCTAAAGCAGAAAGATATTTTTCTGCTTGTCCCTGATAAGTGTCATATAGGTCACCACCATAAACATTTTGCAAAATTTGAGATTCTTGTAATTGCGCTTTTCTCTTCGTCGAAACAAACATAAGACTTGCAGATAACACAATTAGTATAAATAAAACTGTTGCTACCACAATTAGAGTAACAGAACCTTTTTCATTTTTTATCATTTGCTTCCTCCTAATATTTTTATTATTTATAGTATTAGTCATTTAAATCTAATATACACTATTTCAAATATTATTTCAATAAATTATCATAATTTTTGTTAAATAATCTTAGTTATCTTATTGATATTTCTCCAAAAATAACTTATAATATATAGGAAAAGCATAATGTAGAAAGGAAAGTAATGTACAATGAGTGTAAGCAAAGAAGAACTTTTGCACATAGCAAATTTAGCAGATTTAAAAATAAATGATTCCGAAATAGATAAATATATTGAAAATTTAGACGATATTTTAGAGTATGTAAAAGTATTAGAAACGGCGCCAATTAGTGACCTAAATGAAACTATTGGCGCTAATAATAATGCAAATGTTTTTAGAAAAGACGAAGTACAAAAATTTGAAAACGTAGATGGTTTGCTATCAAACGCAAAAGACATAGAAAGAAATATGTACAAAATACCAAAAGTTTTATAATCAATTTTTTCATTACAATAGCAAATGTGCGTTAAAATTTGACAATTGTGTCAAAAATGAATTAAAATTCACTACTATACCAAATGCGAATTAAAATTTACATTAAATGAAAGGAGAATATGTTAGGTTCAATGCCAGCATAAAAGATAGATATGGGAAAATTATTTGTAATAGATGGAACTGATGGAAGCGGAAAACAGACACAACTTGAACTACTTACAAAAAGATTGAGTGAAAATGGCGTAAAGTACAAGGTCGCAAGCTTCCCAAATTATGATAGTCCATCATCTTCACTTGTTAAAATGTATTTGTCAGGAGAATTTGGTGAAAATGCAAAAGATGTTAGTCCATACATAGCTTCAACTTTCTATGCTGCAGATAGATACGCTACTTTTAAAAAAGATTTTGAAGAATTTTACAACAATGGTGGCATAATAATTGCAGACAGATATACTACTGCAAATATGGTTCATCAAGCCGGCAAAATACAAGATGCAAAAGAAAGAGATAAATTTTTGGATTGGCTAAATGATTTTGAATATGGACTTTATGGAATACCAAAACCAACCGAAGTGTTTTTCTTAAATATGCCAGTTGAAACAGCTATAGAGCTTATCAAAAATAGAGACAACAAATTTTCTCATAAAACAGAAAAAGACATACACGAAAAAGACAAAAACCATTTATATGATGCACATAGTGCTGCATGCTATGTTGCAAAAAAATATAATTGGTTTGAAATAAATTGTTTGAAAGATGGAAAACTAAGAACAATAGAAGACATTGGAGAAGAAATTTTTAATGAAATAAAAAAGCATTTAGACTAAAGTGCTCAAAGTCAAATTATTTAAATGAAATAAAAGGAAAAGCAATAAAATGATGTTTTTTCATAAAACAAAAAAACTAAAAGTAAAGCGTTTTACTGTTAAAACACAGTGAAAGCTAGAAAGGAAAAATAAATAAACATGGATTTAACTGAATTAACAGTTCACGAGTTGCAAAAAAAATTAAAAAACAAAGAAGTTACAAGTTACGAAATTACAAAAGCCTATTTAGATAGAATTAACGAGAAAGAAAATGAAGTAGGAGCATTTGTAACCGTTACGGAAACTGAAGCTTTGGCAGATGCAAAAAAAGCAGATGATGAAATTAATAATACAAACGACAATATGGGGAATAATAATTTAGTAGGCATACCAATTGGCATAAAAGATAATTTATGCACAAAAGGTATAAAAACAACCTGCAGTTCAAAAATGTTAGAGGACTTTGTTTCCCCATATAATGCAACAGTTGTGGAAAAAGTTTTAGATGAAAAAATGCCTATTTTAGGAAAGCTAAATATGGACGAGTTTGCTATGGGAAGCTCAACAGAAAATTCGGCAATAAAAGTAACTCACAACCCATGGGATTTAAACAAAGTTCCGGGAGGTTCATCAGGAGGCTCAGCAGCTGCAGTGGCAACCAATATGGTACCATGGGCATTGGGCTCAGATACAGGAGGATCAATTCGTCAACCAGCTTCACTTTGCGGAGTAGTTGGACTAAAACCTACATACGGATTGGTTTCAAGATATGGTTTAGTAGCATTTGCGTCATCACTTGACCAAGTTGGACCAATTACAAAAGACGTAACAGACTGCGCAATGCTTTTAAATGTTATTGCAGGACATGATGAAAAAGATTCTACATCATATGATACTCCAAAAATTGATTACACTACATCATTAAAAAATGATGTAAAGGAACTTAAAATAGGTGTTCCAAAAGAATTTTTTGGAGATGGCATTGATAAAGAAGTAAAAGATAAATTATACGAAGCAATAGAAGTTTATAAAGAGCTAGGAGCAACAGTTGAGGAATGTTCACTAAATGTTGCAGAATACGCTTTAGCAACATATTACATCATTGCTTGTGCAGAAGCTAGCTCAAACCTTGGAAGATTTGACGGAATAAGATATGGACATAGAACTACTAATTTCTCTAGTCTAAAAGAATTGTACACAAATTCAAGAACAGAGGGATTTGGAGATGAAGTTAAAAGGAGAATTATTTTAGGAACTTATGTGCTTTCATCAGGCTATTATGACGCATATTATAAAAAAGCACAAAAAGTACGTACATTTGTAAAGCAAAAATTCGACGAGCAGTTTAAGAAATATGATGTACTTTTAACACCAGTATCTCCAACAACAGCATTTAAGATTGGAGAAAAGAAAGAAAATCCACTTCAAATGTACTTGGCAGATATATGCACTGTTTCGATAAATATAGCAAGTATTCCAGCAATCTCACTACCATGTGGAGTAGATAGTAATGGAATGCCAATAGGTATGCAACTTATAGGGGATAGATTTGCAGAAGAAACCATTTTAAATGCAGCATACACATTTGAACAAAAAATTAAATTTAGAGAAAATTATAAACCTACATTCAAAAAGTAAAACTAGCAATGCTTTGAAGAGTTTGAAAAACGGATATTAAGCAAAGCAAATTAGTATCAGCGATATCTGTGTTTCAAAAATTTAAAGCGAAGAAAGGAAACAAAATGGCAAAGGAAGATTATGAATTAGTAGTTGGACTAGAAGTCCACGCTGAATTGTCAACAAAAACAAAAATATTTTGCTCATGCCCAACAGATTTTGGAGCAGAGCCAAATACACATATCTGCCCAGTATGTACAGCTATGCCAGGAGCTTTACCTGTATTAAACGAAAAAGTAGTAGAATATGCAGTAAAAGCGGGACTAGCTACAAACTGCAGTATTTCTAAAGATAGCAAAAATGATAGAAAAAATTATTTTTATCCAGACACGCCAAAAGCTTATCAAATTTCGCAGTTCGATAAACCACTATGTGAAAACGGATATATTGAAATAGAAGATGATTTTGGAAACCCTAAAAAAATAAGAATTTTAAGAATTCACATAGAGGACGATGCTGGAAAATTAAATCACAATGAGTTTTCAGGAGGAAGCTTGGTTGATTTAAACAGAGCAGGAGTACCACTTATTGAAATTGTATCAGAGCCAGATATTAGGTCAAGCTTAGAAGCAGACAGATATTTAAAAAAATTAAAATCAATATTGCAATACATTGATGTATCAGACTGCAAAATGCAAGAGGGCTCTTTAAGAGCAGATGTAAATGTATCTGTACATAAAAAGGGCGAACCATTTGGAACAAGATGTGAAATGAAAAATATGAACTCATTTAAATCAATCCAAAGAGCTATTGATTATGAAAAAGATAGACAAATATATGAAGTAGAACACGGCAATGTAATTACTCAAGAAACTCTAAGATGGGATGACATGGACGGAAGAACATATCAAATGAGAGACAAAGAAGACGCTCAAGATTATAGGTACTTCCCAGAGCCTGATTTAGTAGCAATTAGATTATCAAATGAGTACATTGAAAAAATAAGGGCAGAACTTCCAGAAATGCCAGAAAGCAGAAAAGCTAGATATATGGCAGAGTTGGGCTTATCTGAAAAAGATGCAAACAGTTTAACTTCATCAAAAACATTTTCAGGTTTATTTGAAAAAGCAGGGGAAATATGCAAAAATTACAAAGCTGTATGCAATTGGTTGAACTCAGATATATCAAGAATTTTAAATGAAAAGGAACTAGAACCAGAGCAAATACCATTTACAGCAGAACATTTAGCAAGTTTAGTTAAATTAATTGACGATGGAACAATAAGTTCAAGCATTGGTAAGAAAGTTTTGGATGAACTTTTTGAAAATCCAAGAGATCCAAAAACTATAGTAGAGGAAAAAGGTTGGGTTCAAATTTCAGACGCAAATGCCATAAAGGACGTAGTACTAAAAATACTTGAAGCAAACCCACAATCAGTTGCTGATTTCAAAGCTGGTAAGGACAGAGCATTAGGATTTTTGGTAGGTCAAGCGATGAAAGAAACAAAGGGCAAAGCAAATCCTAAAATGTTAAATGAGTTGTTTTTGGAAGAATTAAAAAAATAATAATAATTAATTAAAAATGAATATAGGTTGTTTTTTCATGCAAAAACAACTATATTCATTTTTGAAATAATAAAATACAACAATAAATTTTAAAAATTTCCAAAATAATTTAAAAATGCAATTAATTACCAGATTAAAAAATAAATTAATGCACATCCTATATATTGAAAAAGAAAATTAAAAATTACTTTTATTGAAAAATAATTTTTAAACTTTTTTAATAGAAATTCAGGAGGTGAAAAACATGGCAACAAATAGTAATTACAAGGCAGTTCCAGAAGCTACTGACGCATTAAACAAATTCAAATATGAAGTAGCTAATGAAGTTGGTGTTTCTTTAAAAGATGGATACAATGGTGATATATCTGCAAGAGACGCTGGAAGAATAGGTGGAAACATGGTAAAGAAAATGATTCAAAAAGCTGAATCTCAAATGAAATAGTTTCCTAACAAATTAGTTTGAAATTATTAACGTAAGAATAAAATTTAAAATTGAAACAAGAAACTGCTCTAAAGGTAGTTTCTTGTTTTTGCTAAAAAGTACATACAAAATTAGCTAAATGTCTTGCACAAGATAAAAAAACGTGATATAATAGTTAATGTTATAAATTAATACACTAAGAGGAGGTGCAAATAATGCCAAATATTAAGTCAGCTATAAAGAGAGTAAAAATTGCTGAAAAGAAAACACTAAATAATAATATGATTAAATCAGCGTATAAAACAGCTGTTAAAAAATATGAATCAGCAAATGCTAAGGGAGAAGAAGTAGCAGGAGAATTATTAAGATTAGCCAAAAAGGCAATAGACCAAGCAGCAACTAAGGGAGTGATTTCTAAAAATGCAGCTTCTAGAAAAAAAGCTAAATTAGATAAAAAACTTGCTGTTAAGCTAGATACAAAAAAAGCTCCAGCAAAAAAGACCGAAACAAAAAAAGCTGAAGTTAAAGAAGTAGAAGTTAAAGAAGCTCCAGTAGAAGAAAAAGAAGCTTCAAAAGCAAAAAAAACTACGACTAAAACAGCAACAAAAAAGACAACTACAAAGAAAACAACTACTACTAAAAAAACAACAAAAAAAGCAGAATAATAATTAAAGACCCTATAATGAAGTGAGTATTTTACATCACCTCATCAAGGGTTCTTTTTAACTTTCTACTAAATGTGTAAGCTAAGTTTAATCGGCTATTTTATTAGCCAAAACTCTAGCCAAGTACACTCCAGAACAAGATGCCATCATAAGTCCGCGAGTAAGTCCTCCGCCATCTCCAATAGAATACAAGCCTTTAATGCTAGTTTCAAGACTTTTATCAATAACAACTTTATTACTATAAAATTTTATTTCAGGACCATACAATAAATTGGCAGGGTCAGCAAATCCCTCTACCACTTTATCCATTTGTCTAATAAATTGAAGAATATTGGTCATGGTTCTATAGCCAAGTGCAAAGGTTATATCTCCTGGAACTGCAGCTTTAAGAGTAGGCACAACTTTATTATTATCAAGTTCATCTTGCCATGTACGTTTTCCTCTATAAATATCTCCTATTCTTTGAACTACAACATTTCCACCACCAAGCTCATTTAAATTTTTTGCAACATTTCTTCCATAATCAATAGGTTTATTAAATGGATGATTGAAATGGTGCGAAACTAAAATGGCTAAATTGGTATTAGTACTTTTTCTATCCTTGTATGAGTGACCATTTACCAAAGTCAAGTTATTATCATAAACTTCAGGGGCAACAAAGCCACTTGGATTTTGACAAAAAGTTCTAACTTTATCACCAAAAGGTTCGGGATGACCAATGAATTTTCCCTCATACATATAACTATTTACATCTTTCATAATCTCATCTGGAAGCTCGTATCTAACGCCAATATCAACAACTCCAGCTTCTGTTTTTATTTTATGCTTTTCACACAAATTAGTTAGCCAATTTGCACCTTTTCTGCCAACAGCGATTACAACATTTTCAGCGAATATGTCCTCGGTAGGTGCTTTTGGGTCATCTATTAAATTTGAATCTTTAACTTTAACACCTTTTATGTGATTGTCTTGTACTATGATGTCTGCAACAATACAGTTAAATTTCATATTGACATTGTTATTAGCCAAAAACTGTTCTATTTTGCCGTAAAGTTCATGACTTTTTTCTGTGCCTAAATGTCTAATAGGAATATTTATAAGATTAATTTCATTTTTCTTAGCCTTATCATATATCTTTTTTATTTCGTCTTTGTGTTCAGTGCCCTCTAATTTTTTATCAGCACCAAAATCAAGATAAATCTTATCTGTATAATCAATCAAATCCTTAGTTTCCTTAACTCCTATATATTTATGAAGCTCGCCACCTACATAAATATCATCATCGTCAGGATTATATAAAGAAAGCTTTCCGTCAGAAAAAGCGCCAGCACCAGAAAAACCACTTGTAATGTTGCAAAATGGTCTACACTTAACACATTTACCAGCTTTTTCAATAGGGCATTTTCTATCTTCAACTTTTTTGCCCTCTTCAATTAATAATATATTTTTAGCTTTATGTAATTTCACAAGTTCATAAGCTAAAAAAACTGAGCTAGGGCCCATACCTATTACAATAACATCATATTTCACTTTATATCAATTCCTTTCTTCGCTAAAAATGTACAGTCTGCGATGTGATTTTTATTAAACAATATAAAAGAGAGATAAAATACTTAATAATCTCTCTTTCGTTTTATGTTAGTCCTCTGGTTCAAGCATACCAAAGTTTTTACCATCTTTTAGTTTGTATATTACATTTACTTTGTTGGTATCTACATTTATAAAAGGTAAAAATTTGTTTTTAACATCTCCCTCTAGTACAAGTTTGGCATCTTCAGGTGTAAGAGGTTTGATGCTATAGTAAATAGTTTTTATAATTTCACCCTCTATGTCATCACTGTCCTGTCCGCCTTGAGAGTTTTGAAATCTGATTGTATCAGTCATATTTTGTTTATCTTTTTTTGTCTTGATTTTTCTAATTTGTCCCTCCAAAATGTCTATGTCTTTGTCAACAGAAGAATACAAATCTTTACTTGCTGTAACAGCTTTAATAACTTCTCCAGCAAATGTAATTCTAATTTCAGCAACTTGCTCATTGCCCTCTATTTTTAAGGTGGCAGTGGCATCAAATTCATCTCCTATATACTTAGATAATTTGTTAACTTTATCTTCTATATAATTTTTAATAGAATCAGTTAATTCAAAATCTTTTCCAGTTATGTTTAAATTCATACAAATTCTCCTTTCAAATTTAAAAGATTTTACAGTTACATTATATAGAAAAATTTTAAAATTATCAAGTATTTTATGAAAGATATTAATAATAAGATGAAAAATAAAAAATGTTGCAATAAATAAAAAAGTTTATTATAATAGGAAGTGATAAAAAATAATAGATAAACAAATTGAAACGTAGACAGAAAAATAGATAGCCATTTAATGAAAAATACAGAATGGGGCGCATTTCACTATTGTCGAATTTTGTCGACAAGTTTATGAAAATTATTTAAAAATCCTATTGATATTTGACAAAATATGGTATATAATAACAAAAAATATGTACATATTTAAATATCCAAATTAGTTTATTCATTTAATTTTGAGATTCTAAAAAAATTCCCAAATTAAAAGTTTAAAATTATAAGATTAATCTTTTCAAATACGACTGTGTTTATTATGAAATAAATTACAGTTTTATCACTAACGGAAAATACATCAAGTGAAAAAATAAATGAATTTCTAAGTTACAATTCACAGCTGATAATAACAAAAAGTAATGAAAAACAATTGAAATAAAAACTCTAACGAAAAATAATTAATATTTTTTAAAAAGTATTGAAAAATAAGAAAAAATTTTCTATAATAAAGGAGGAACAGAAGTATTGTATATACAGGAATACATAAATAATCCACATGATAAAGAAATAAGAAAAGTTTTAATGAACAAAAAAGAAGGAAAAATATTTATAAATAAATCATTAAAGCTAAAAGAAGAAGACAAATTAAAAGAAGCAAACATCGAAAATTATACAAATAGTTTTGTAAGTAATGAACTAAAAAACAAAATATCAGATATAGTATATAAAATAGTAAATAGAAAAGAATTAGGAGAAATATATATAATAATAGAACATCAAAGAGCAATAGATCCAAGGATGAGAATAAGGATGTGTGAGTATAAGTCTTTAGTAATCAGGCAAGCATTAGATGAGAAGCAAATAAATGCAAAAGGATATAAACAACCAGTAGTAATAGGGATAGTACTATATACAGGACAAAAGAAATGGAAAGAAGAAAAAGAAGTTCTAAAAAAATTAGAGGAGGAGGGAACAGAAATGATGCACATTGATGAAGTATTAATAAGAGAAAGAGACAGTTGGTTTGAGGAAGGCAAAAAAACCGGACTAGTTGACGGAATAGCTAAGGGCAGAAAAGCTGGACTAGCTGATGGTAAAAAGTCTGGAAAGCTAGAAGAAAGACTAAAAATTATAAGAAAAATGATAAAGGGCAAAGTAAAAGACGATTTAATAAAAGAGTATACAAATGCGAATGAGCAAGAACTAGAAAAAATAAAAAAGGAAATGCAAAGTCAAGCTGTGTAATGTAGAAAGCTAATTGCAAAAATATAGGTAAAGTAAAAAAATAAAAGTAAAACGTCGAATAAAAAATAAATGCAATTCTTTAAAGTAAGTAAAAAAATATATATAAAAATTATTGACAACATAAAACTTAATATAGTAAAATATTGCTAATGATAAAATAAGAATGTACAAAAATGGTTAAACTTTAATGCTCAAAAATGTAAAAGTAAAAACATAAGAAAAAGGAGCAAACAGCAAAATGAAAAAGCTTGAAACCCTTGCGGGAGTACACACACACACACACACACACACACACAAATAGTTTAAAAATAAGAGAAATAAATGAAAACATAGAAAATAAAGCTATGTGTTTTAGTGGAATCTAAAATACATGGCTTTTTTGTGCGTTAATTATAAAGATTTTAGGAGGTTATGTAAACATCTAGATTACACATTACAATGCAAAGGTTTTGTAAAAATAATTATACATAGGAGGAAAAGTGAGAATGCAAGAAGTAAAAAAACGAAGGAATTAAAAGCTGAAATTAGAACAAATGAAAGTGTTAAAAAGTAAACCGTGAAAGTACTGAAAAAATAGGCAAATGTAAGCACTGAAAAGAAGCGATAAAAGTGATTAAAAAAGATAAAGTACAAGCACTAAAGAAAAGAAGCAATGAAAGTGCTTAAAAAGAACAAATGAAGTAGCTGAAAAAATAAGCAGAGGGAGGTAAAGAAAACAAGAGAATGAAAAGAGGTAAAAAAATGAAAAGAAAAGTAGAACAAAAGGGAATCACATTAGTAGCGCTAGTAGTTACAATTGTGATAATGTTAATCTTAGCAGGAGTA
>CANQJH010000017.1 GCA_947624195.1 uncultured Clostridia bacterium | reverse complement strand
AAAAGTGTCTGTGTGGCAGGGACACCCCACACCCCAAAAACTAAAAATTGCTACTTCGCATTTTTAGTTTTTTCATATTTTTTCTAGGCTCTGTTTGAAACCTACTCGGTTTCAAACTCGCAAAATAAAAGCATAAGTTTTACTTTTAACAAAACCTATGCTTTATATTTTGCCTTATGGCTTATACTATGAAGTAAATTTATTATTTGCATATAGACTGTTCCAATCAATCCCCTCCCCTTATTTATTTTATTTAATTACTAACCCCAATTTCACAACTGGATTCTTTTCTGCCAGAAAAACCTTCTTTATTTTAATACTTTCAGGAATAACTTGTCCAAATTTTCTACCGTTCTTTTGTGTTACTTCCGTGTGTACTGATGCTACTGTTCGTAGCTTAATTTTATTTAAATAAATCCAAAATATCTTCTTTTGACATTTTATTTATAAAAGTTTCTTCTGTCGATAGCACATCTTTTGAAAGGTTTTCTTTTCTTTCTTGCATTTTATTTATTTTTTCTTCAATAGAATTATTAGTAATAAGTTTATACACTTGAACACTATTCTTTTGTCCAATTCTGTATGCTCTGTCTGTTGCTTGATTTTCACTTGATACATTCCACCATGGATCATAATGAATTACAACATCTGCTGAAGTCAAATTAAGACCTGTTCCACCTGCTTTTAAGGAAATTAAAAATACTTTTACTAACTCACTATTATTAAATTCATCAACCATTTCAATTCTTTTGCTAACTGGTGTATTTCCCACTAACTTAAAATAATTAATATTCAATTTATCCAACTCTTTTTCTATTATTTCAAACATTGATGTATAACTTGAAAATAGCAATATTTTATGACCAGACTCTATTGCATCTACTATTAAATCTAAACATTGTTTTAATTTTCCACTTCCACCATCATAATTATTGATAAATAAGCTTGGATGACAGCAAATCTGTCTTAGTCTTGTTAGTAACATAAGAATTTTAAACTTACTTCTTTCAAAACTATTATCACTTAATTCTTCTGCTACTTCTTTTCTAGTTTGAGCTAAATATGATAAATATATTTTTTCTTGCTCTTTTTCCATTTCATTTTTCATTATTGTTATATTTTTCTCTGGCAATTCTGTTAAAACATCTTTTTTTACTCTTCTTAAGACAAATGGACTAATTAATTTTTTGAGTCTATTTAATGCTTTTTTATCTTCATATTTTAAAATTGGTTCCTCAAATTTTTTCTTGAATTTGTTATAATTATATAAATATCCTGGCATTATAAAATCAAATATAGACCATAATTCAGCTATTGAATTTTCTATTGGAGTACCGGTTAATGCAAATTTTACTTCACCTCTTAATGTTTTAAGTGATGTTGCATTTTGAGTTGATGAATTTTTTATATATTGTGCTTCATCTGCTATTATATATTTAAAATTTTTGTCCTCATAATTTTCAACATCTCTTTTTAGTAAATCATATGATGTAATAATTAAATCATAATCTTGATAATTATTTAATTTTTTATGTCTTTCCTCAGCTGTTCCATTAATAATTAGTACTTTTATTGAATCACACCACTTTTCAACTTCTGCCTTCCAGTTAAGAACTAATGTACTCGGACATACTACTATTGATGTAGTATTATTTTTTAATTTTAGTTCTGTACTTAACAATGCTATAATTTGTAAGGTTTTTCCTAGTCCCATATCGTCTGCTAGAATTCCACCGAATTTATATTTTTCTAAGGTTCTTAACCATCTATACCCTACCTTTTGATAATCTCTTAGCTTTTCTTCAAATTCTTTATCTATTTCAATATCTCTTGAAATTTCAGAATTTCCTATATTATCTATCAATTCTGTAAACTTTTCATTTTTTGATACATTAATTTGTTTTTTTGAGTCTACTAGTTTTTCCAAATAAAAGCTTCTATTTATTGGTAGATTAATTACTCCCTTTGTTGCTTTACTATAGTCTATGTCAAGTGTTTCTGACATCTCCTCTAATAAATTCAAATCTTCATTATTAGCTAGATTAAGATAATCTCCACTTTTTAATTTATAATATTTTTTCTTAATACTATAATTTTTTAAAACTTCCTTTATTTCACTAATATCTATATTTATTTTTGAAATATCTAATTCTAATAATCCATTATCTATTCTTATTCCTATATTTGAAATTTTAGGCTGTTTTATTTGCTTATTTTTAAATTTATCTGTTGCTAAAACTTCAAAATCATTCATATATCCTTCAATTTTATTTAATAAAAATTCATAGATATTATCTGTATTTTTCATGATAAATTGTTTACTTTCAGGTAGCAGTTCAAATCCATCCATAAAGATTCTTTTAATAACTTCTTTTTCTGCTGGCACATTTCTAACAATATTATGTTCTTCAACATAAGTTTGAAAATTATTTTCAAGTATATTAAATTCATAATCCATATAACAGAATTTTAGTTCTAGCAAAATGTTACCTTTTTCATCAACATCTAGTAAAATTTTTGATGCTAATTCACTTACAATTTTCACTTCTTTTGCCATTTCTTGTGGCAGACTATCAGCTTTTATGCCTATTTTAGGCATAACAAATTTACTAAATTCGTCTAATTTATCTTCTGGGATAAGTACATAATCATCATTTTTTAATATTTTAAATATGTTCATAAGATCAATATCTTTATCTTTTTTATATATTTTTTTATTGTATAAAATATAAATATTTTTATCTGAAAAGAATACGAGGTAATTGGAAATATTCATTCTCAATACATATTCTTCTGATACTTTTTCATATTCATCTTTCCAAAAATAATAACCAAATATTGTTTTTATTTTTTCTTTTTTTATACTACATGTAATTTTTAAATCTTCATCTGTTATTTCGCACAATTCAATTCCTTGTTCATTACTATATTCATAACAATGGAATAATACATTTTTATTTGGAATCATATTAAAAAATTCATCTATTTTTTTACCTTTTATATGCATTTCTTTTCCTATTACAGTCGACATATTATATCTATCTAATTTATCATAATACTCAAACATTTCTGCATATTCAATAATATAATCAAACAACCACCTTGAATCTTCACTGAAGTTTTCTCTTTTAGGAATAAATCTTAGTTGTTTTCCATAATATATTTCTGTTTCATTTTTATATGCATCATATAAGTTACTAATACTATTTAAAACATACATACGATTTTCGCCTATTTTAAATGTTATGGTTAGAGTTTCATTATTATATAGTTCTAATGTAAACTCTAATTTTACATTAGTAGCAAGTTTCGATATTTTTTCTTTTTTTATGGTCTGGGTTTGATTATATAATTCTAATAAATCAAGTTTATCTGAATTTCCTATAAACTCATTACCTTTTTTATACCAATTTATCATTTGAAGTATGTTATAATATTTTTCTTGATATTCTTGTCTTTTTCTTTCTTCCTCTTCTCTCTTTCTAATTTCATCTAATCTTTCTTTTTCTTCTTTTCTCCTTTTGATTTCCATTTTTCTTCTTCCCAATGGTGTACTAGCATAATGTGGCTCAATCACTTCCATTGATGTAGCTATTATATGTTTACACAAATTTCCATTGTAATAATCTTCACATGTACATGTACTTTTTTTAATCATATTTTCGCATATTTCTAAGTATGTGGTATAAGTATCATAATTTCCTTCAACAGATGCTTCTATAGAATAATTTTTTTCATCAATTTTATTAACATTTTTTACTTCAACTAACCCTCTGTTGTATATACCCCTTCCTCTTCTGTATCTATTAGAATCATATCTTCTATTAAAATTAAGTGTTTTCAATTCCAAATCTATTACATCAATTATCATATTTTATTGGCTCCTTCATTGCTATATATTAATTTAAAAGCATCTTCATCTTTATAAACTATATTATTATCATAAATTTTAGGAACAGTCAATGATTCTGCCATTTTTTGCACTTTTTAATCGTGATTTATGCCGCTTATTGTATTGATTTGATAAACATTTATGCCACTGTTTGTCTATTTTTCATAAAATAAAAAAATCATTTAGATTTTTTAATATCTAAATGATCTCATTTTATTACCAATCCTAATTTTACAACTGGATTTTTCTTACTTAAGAAAACTTTCTTTATTTCAATACTTTCAGGAATAACTTGTCCAACTTTTCTACCGTTCTTTAGTGTTACATCTTTGTGTACCGTGCTTTTGCTTACTCCAAATTTTTTCGCTGCACCTCTTACCGTATCTTTTGAATCTATTATATACTGTGCGAGTAGAACCACACGTTTCTCTATTGAATCGTTCTTCATGTAAAACCCCCATGTAAATTCTTTTGCTTAATTGTATTCGCATATAGGTTGTATTATGATTAGTTTCTTTTTGTCATATGCAATAATTATTTAAAAATATTCTTTCCATCTTCTATTACTATTTTTACTGTATATTTCCTTTATGGAAAATATGGGATATAATTTTTTAGACCCCATATTTTACTATAATTAACATTTGTCCTCCTACGCATTTATTTGTCGGAGGTAGGGCTCCGAGTAACATTTGCTCACCTGTGCATTTGTACCCCGCAAAACAGGGTTGCGATTAATCTTTTTCCATTTATCACGTATAAATTTAGCTAAATTGGAAATATTACTTTTAGGTGGTGATAAAAAATGACAAGTAAAGAACTTTTATATGTTGAGGATGCTTTAGGACATGAAAAATTTATGAAATCATGTTCTGTAAAGACATCTGCTAAGTTACAAGATGTAGCTTTGTCTTCTTATATAGGAGAATTAGAACAAAAACATACAGAACTATACGATAAATTTTTAAGTTTATTGTAATTCTTTTATAAGAAGACTATCTTTTTTCATAATTATGATTTGCCTTGTATTGGGCAGAAAGGAATGATTTGTATGGAAGACAGAGATTTAATGGAAAATGAGCTTTTATTAATAAAAGGTGTTTGTGATTTATACATGCATGGAACACTTGAATCAACAACAGCAGAAGTTCATGAGGCTTTTCAATGCGCTTTAGAAGAGTCTTTAAATATTCAAAACAAATTATATAATTTAATGGCAGAAAAAGGTTGGTATAAGACTGAAGAAGCAGAACAAACAAAAATTGATCAGACAAAGCAAAAATTTGCAAATTCAAACAATTAATTACGCAAAAAGAGTTTTCTAATATTTATGATTTATAACCAAAATCATCTAACATTTTGGTGTATTCCATTAGAGAACTCTTTTTTTATTTGTGATTAATGAGTATGGTTCGTTGCCAATATATATATAATTTTTAATTTATAGCCTCATATATATTTCTTACTTTTTTTACTACATAATGGCTACCGCCTAAGTCTTTTGCATTTTGTACCATGCTAATTATTAAATGTCCATCTTCATCAAAACTGTTAAACCATCCTATTTCGTTCCCATTATTATCGTCTTGGGATTCTTTGATTTCGGCTGTTCCCGTTTTTCCTGCAATAATTCTACCTTCTATTTTACACTCTTTAGCAGTTCCCTTTTCCACAACTTGTACTAAGTCTTGTTTTAATATTTCTGCTACTCTTTGTGAAATAGCGTTTTGTTTATATATTTTGCTAACATTATTGCCACTTTGATTTAATTCTTGCGTTATATATGGTAACATCATATTTCCCCCATTAGCTATAGCTGAATAAATACTTGCCATATGTAATGGGTTTACTAATATTTCACTTTGTCCATATCCCGAATTAGCAATTGCAGCTTCACTGTCCATTGATCCATAAGTTGATGCTACAACATCTTGCACAAAGTTTAATTTTTCATTGAATCCTAATTTATTTAATTCTGATTGTAATGTTGACTTGCCTATTTTAAGTGCTGCTTTTGCAAAGTAAATATTATCAGAATATACTAATGCATTTTCTAAATTTGCATCTCCTGAGTATGTTTCTAGAGTTGTTACATATAAGTCTTTCCAAGATTCATCTTTTTGCCATTTCGTTCCGCTTCTTCCAAAATCTTCAGTGGCTGTAAAGCTATTTGTCATAAGTCCTATTGCTCCAACAATTGGCTTAAATGATGAGCCCGGAGCATATGTTCCTAAATATCTATTATACATAGGATTTTTTTCGTCATTTTGCAAGCGTTGCCATTCTTCGTCTGTAACTCCTAAGCTAAATGCGTTTGCGTCATAACTAGGTGTACTTACTAAAGCTAATATTTCGCCTGTATTATAGTTGATAGATACAAATGCACCTTGGTCATCTTTAAATTGCTCATATATTTTATTTTGAATATTAACATCTATGGTTAGTTTGATATCTTCTCCGTTTTTTACATCCTTTTTTTGAATGGTTTTTACTTTGCTTCCGTCTTCATTTACAATGTATATCTCTACTCCATCTTCCCCTGTTAGTTTATCATTGTATGCGTATTCTAATCCTGTCTTGCCTTGATTGTCTTGCACATATCCTGTTAAAATAGATGTCGCTTCTTTGTATGGATATACTCTAGTATTGTAATCTGAAACCATTATGCCTTTTATAGTCAATATCTCATTTTTCAAGCTTTGATTTTCTCTTGAAATATTTCTCAATGGTACAAAGGTGTCATCAGTAACATATGATGCATTTAGTGCATTTTGAATTGTGTTCGTCGAAATTCCTAGTAATTCAGCAATTTTATTTAGATCAGTAGTATCGTTCATTTTACCTGGTACTAATCCTACTTGATAAGCGGTTCCCTCTTTAGCAATTGCTAAACCATTTCTGTCATAAATGTTACCTCTTGCATGTGATAAAGTGGCTACTCTTACTTTTTGGTTATCTTTCAAATCTGGAAAAATTATTGAAGAATCCCAAATTATCTTATAATCTTCACCTTCCAATTTCATTTTTGCAGTGTTTATAAAGCTTTCATTGCCTGCCATGGTATTCATTGAGTTTGTATAAGTTATATTTACAATATCTTTATTATTTTCGCTAGTTGAGTTTGCCGTTACTGTAATAGATATATTGGTTGCCTCTATTCCTTCATAAATATTTTTTACTCTTGAGATAAAGTCCTCTTTAGGCATATCAGTGATGACTAAATCATACATCGCTTCATAGTCTTTATTTGATAAATAAGAAAAGTATTGTTTTAATGCTAGTGATGGCTCTGTTCGATTAGTATATGTAATTATACCAATCGCTATTGCAATTACTATAATAGCAAAAATGATGACAGTCCTTAGTCTTCCTTTTTTTGCTTTTTTACTGTTCTTTTTTGTATTAGAATTTTTATTTGTTTTTTTCTTACTCATTTACTCTTCCTCTTTAACTCTTTTTTTAACAAAGTTGCTATTTTTTTAATTCTACTTCATTTATTACTTATTTACAAGTTTTTTCATACTCAAAGTTATAAAATATATTGCGCCTAACAATATGACTATCATTGGACCTGTTGGAATATTTGTATAGTATGAAATAATAAGTCCTGCAATTCCTGAAAATAATGCGAATAAAACTGAAAAGCCATGATAACTCCTCATATTTTTTGCTATATTTCTACTTGACGCTGCTGGTAATATCATTATTGAATTAATTAATAATATTCCTACCCATCTTATTGAAATCATAACCATTATTGCTATAACTATTGCAAATACATTTTCTAACAACTTTACATTTATCCCCTTAGATTTTGCAAGCGTCGGATTTATACTTACTGCATTTAGTTTATTAAATAAAGTACACCAAAATACAAGCACAAGCACAAATGCAATTGCTAAATAAATTATTTCTGTCTTTGATATGCTTAGTACATCTCCAATCAAGTAACTTGAATATTTATTAAAGCTTCCACTTTGTGCTAATATAGCTAAACCAATTGCAATTGCTATTGATGAAAACACACTTATTATGGTGTCTGCACCATAGCTTGTCTTATTTTTGACCATGTTTAGCAGTAATGCGAATATAATTGCAAATATTATCATAGATATATTTATATTAGTTATCCCTAGCAAAATCCCTATCGCTATACCTGTCAACGCAGAGTGACCAAGCGCATCTGAGAAAAATGCCATTTTTTTGTTTACTATCATAGTTCCTAATATTGCATAAATTGGTGATATTAGCATTATTGCTAAAAATGCATTTTTCATAAACGTATACTGCATAAATTCAAATGGTAAGACCGCTTCTAAAATATTATAAATTAATTCCATTTTTTATTCCCTTCTTCGCCTTGATTCCGCACTTCAAACATTTGCTTAGCAAATCTTCAGACCACAGATAACTGAGGACTAATTCAAGTTTGCTCAAAATCCAAAGCTTTCTTTAAATTCTTTACTATCAAATACTTCTTTTGCCGTTCCTTGTTTTTTTACGCCTTTATCTAGCAATATTACTTTATCAGCATACTTTTTTACTAATTCTAAATCATGTGATACCAATATAATTGACATATCATATTTGTCTTTAAGATTAGATAAAATTTCATAAAAATCTCTAGTTCCATTTATATCAACACCAGATACTGGTTCATCTAATATAAGTAAATTTGGAATGGGATATGTAGCAATTGATAATAGAATTCTTTGCAATTCTCCTCCCGAAAGATTGCCCACTCTTTGGTCTATTAATTTTTCAGCTCCGAAGAGCTTTAGATTTGCTTTAATTTTTTCATATAATTCTTTATTTTTCTTTAGAAATACTGGCTTATCAGAAATGTATGATGCACACATATCATAAACACTTGTAGGCATATTTCTTTCAATGTTAAGTGTTTGTGGTACATATCCTATCTTAATTTTAGAATTTTTCTTTTCCTTCATATCTATAAATTCGACTGTACCATCATGTTCAATTTCATTAAGTATTGCTTTTAATAAAGTAGATTTTCCTGCCCCATTGCGCCCAATTATCATCGTAAGTTCTCCGCAATGAACATCAAATGTGACATCTTTAATTATCACTTGATTTTCTATTTTTACAGAAATATTTTTTATTTTAGTACAATGTAATCCACAAGCTTCCATTTTACTATTCCTTTCCATTGTAATGTTTGTAATTTTAGCTCTATATTTTTCTATTTTATTTAATATTTTGCACCTTTATATTATTATTTTTTTACTAAAAAATTTTATGTTTATTTGCCTTAAAATTTTACATTCGAAAGAATTTTTAAATTTTCTTCCATCACTCTCAAATAATCGTCTTTTGTCCCGTCTCCGTTCATGGCAGAATTTAAAGTATATACTTTAGCGCCAGTTTCTTCTGATAATACTTGAGCTGTTTTTGTACTGTCATCTTGATCTATAAATATAACTTTTATTTTTTCATCTTTCATTTTATTTACAATGTTTCTAAGCTTTTCTGCTGATAACACCGATTCTTCGTGATTTGTTTCTATACTTGTTACATCAATTTGCATATCATTTAATAAATATTCTAAAGAGTCATTTAAGCATATAGCTTTTTTACTTTTTATATTTATAATTTTATCATATTCTTCCTTCAATTTGTTTAACTTTTCTATATATTGAGTTCCATTTTTTTCGTAAATCTCTTTATTTTCTGGATTTAGTTTTGAAAGATTACTTACAATGCTATTAATTTGTGAAACGTAATTATCTATTGAAAGCCATATATGAGCGTTTATTTCGTCTTCATCTTCTATTAAATTATCAACATTTTCTCCACTTTCCATAATCTTTACATTTGGGTACAAATCTATTATTTTATCTGTAAAACTTTCTAATTCTTTTCCATTTTGTATAAATACGTCTGCATCTTCAAATTTTCTTAAATCTGCCACCGTTAAAGTGTAATCATGTATACAGCCTGTTATGTGTTCTGCCATATTGCTTACATCTACTCCACTCGCACCATCTGTTATATTGGTTGTCATTATATAAATTGGATAAAATGAGGTTAAAATTTTAAAATTCGTGTTTTCATTTTTGTCTCTGTTACTCAAATTACCGATAGCAATAGAAATCAATAGTACTAAAATGAAAATTACTATTGTAATAATTTTTTTATTTTTCATTTAATAGAAATTTCCTTGTATAATAGATTTAGGTTTTTAAAAGGTTCCCCATAAACCTTTGTATAATAATTGTTTCATGATATAATTGTTATGTAAATAATTATGCAAAAAGCTGTAATCACGTATTCGTATGATTACAGCTTTCAATTCACATATATACTCAATGCAAGATTAGTATTATGCTTTGCTTAATATTAGTCTTGAGAATATGGTAACATTGCAATATGTCTACATCTATTTACAGCTGTAGTTATATCTCTTTGATGTTTTGCACATGCACCTGTTGTTCTTCTTGGATGTATTTTTCCTCTTTCATTAACAAACTTCTTTAATTGTTCTGGATTTTTGTAATCAAGAACTAGACTTTTGTCACTGCAAAGTGGACATACTTTTTTTCTAATTTTTCTGATTTTATAATCGTCATCATAATCTTTATTATTATTTCTTCTATTATTCTTTTTGTCTGCCATTGATTTTACCTCCTAACCATTTACAATTTGTAAAGTTTTTTGCAGTAATCTAATTAAAATGGTAAGTCATCTCCTGAAGAAACTTCAAAATCTGAAGTATCTCCGCCAGTTGTACTTTCCGTAGCATTTGCTCCGAAAGTATTTTCAAAATTAGCTGAATCAGAGTCTGACTTTTTGCTATCTGCAAAATAAACTTCTTCAGCAACAACATCTGTTGCATATCTTTTTTGTCCTTGTTGGTCTTCCCAACTTCTTGTTTGGATTCTACCTACTACAGCAACCTGCATACCTTTTTTGAAGTATTTGCTAACAAATTCTCCTGTTTTTGCCCATGCAGATATATTTATGAAATCTGCTGTTTGAGTATCTCCTTCTCTAGTAAATCTTCTATTTACAGCTAGTGCAAAAGAAGCTACTAGTGTATTGTTTGTTTGTGTGTATCTAACTTCTGGGTCTCTTGTTAATCTTCCCATTAATATTACTTTGTTCATATTTAGTACCTTACCTTTCTATAAAATAAAGTCCCTACACTTTTACTTTTATTGTTCTTGTCTTATAACTAAGAATTTAATAACTTCATCAGTTATTCTGTAATTTCTCTCTAATTCTGCGATTAGAGCTGGATTAGCTTCAAAATATAAAACAACGTAGATACCTTCTTTGTTTTTTCTGATTTCATAAGCAAGTTTTTTCTTGCCTAATTCGTCAACTTTTTCAAGCTTTCCATCTTTATTAATCAAATCTGTAAATCTTTTTTCTAAGTCTTTTAACTTATCGTCATCTACAGATGGATTAATAATGATAACACTCTCGTATTTATTCATTACCTTCACCTCCTTATGGGTTAATAGCCTATCCTTTAAGATAAGCAAGGAACTTGAAAATATTTCAAGCATTTCTATTTTAACATAAAAACCCTCGTTTGACAAGACTTTTTGATTTTTTATTTTTCATTGGAATTTAACTTTTTAACTAACCTTTATTTTCCATTGTCATCTTCACCATTTACAATGACAACGGCAAAGCTTGTTTTTTATTATATTTTAATATATAATATCTATGTAAAAAAATATATAAAATCTAAGATAAATGAAAGGATTAATTATGGAAAAACCAGAATTACTAGCGCCAGCAGGCTCTTTTGAAAAGGCAAAAGTTGCATTTTTGTATGGAGCAGATGCAGTATATTGCGGAACAGGAGCATTATCACTTAGAAGCAGAGCAGAAGTGGATAATGACGATTTAGCTAAAACTATCGAATACGCACACAGCATAGGGAAAAAAGTTTATGCTGCAATTAATATATACGCACCAGATGAAATGTACTCTGAAATAGAAAGACAAGTAGCTATGCTAAATAAACTTGCGGTAGATGCCATCATCGTGTCTGACGGTGGTGTAATTGATACAATTAAGGAATTAGCACCAGATATTCCAATACATGTAAGCACGCAGGCTAACTCTTTAAGTGCACATACAGCAAGATTCTGGTATAAAAATGGAGCTTCAAGAATTATTTTGTCTAGGGAAATGAATAAAGAACAAATCAAAAATCTTATACAAAATATTCCTCAAGGTTTGGAGACAGAGATTTTTATACATGGTGCAATTTGTTGGGCATATTCTGGAAGATGCTATCTAAGCGACTTTTTAGCTAATAGAAATGCAAATTTAGGAGATTGTGCGCAAAGTTGCAGATGGGCATACAATATCTATATTGAGGAGAAAAACAATCCTGGAAATATGATGCCAATTGAGGAAGATACAAATGGTACATATGTATTATCATCAAAAGATTTATGTTTAGTAAAAAGTATTCCGGAGATAGTTGAAATGGGCGTAACAAGTTTAAAAATAGAAGGAAGGCTTAAGTCTGAATATTATGTTGCCAGTGTTGTAAATGCTTACAGAAATGCAATAGATGATTATATAAATGACAAAGACAATTATGACTATACGAAGTATTTAAAAGAACTTGAAAAGGTTAAAACAAGAGGCTTAACGGAGTTTTTCTTTCAGGATAAAAATAATAAAGATTTCCAAGAGTTTGATGGAAAACAATATAATCCAGATTATGAATATGGTGCTCAAGTGTTAGAATATAATGAGGATAAATCTATTATAAAGATTGGAAATAAGCTAACTGTTGGAGATAAGATGGAAATAATAATTCCAAACAAAATAAATGTAGAAGAGTTCACAATCAATAAAATGTGGGATACTGAGACAGACGAAGAAGTAGATACTGTTAATCCGGGAAAACTTGGACAGTCTGTAAAAATTCATTTACCAATTAAATGTGAACAAGGCTGGATGATTAGAAGAAAAAAATAAAAGATTTGAATTTGTTTTAATTTGATAGTGTAAGATAAAGTACAAATTAGTTTATCAGTAACTTTTACAACTTTATATTACACTATCACACTACAAAATATTTTCTTCATATTAAAATGCTTACACTTTAAAATATATTCTTTATATTAAATGCTTGTTTTTCTTCTATATGCTCTAATGTTGCTATACAGGTTTCTATATGTGATACACTTTCTTTTATTTGACCACCCTCTAAAGATCCTTTTATTTCTCTTAACTCTGTAGTCACCTTTTCTAACTCATTGTGTTCTAAATATATTGACAAAGTTTTATCACTTTCCATCCATTGGTTATATATGTTATCAATATTTTCAGTATATTCTGACTGCTCTTTTTCGTCTAGTATTATTTCTTGTTTTACATTTTGCAACATATCATTTACTTTTCCAATTGTTTTTTTGGTATTATTTTGAGTTGCAATACCTGCTATAATTATAACTATGACTATGATTGTCGTTATTATCAGCTCTCTTTTCATCCTTGCTTTCCTTTCTTTTTATTTTTTTCATCATCCTTTTCTTGGCAGAAAAAGTTGCCTTTTCCATCTATTGTAACTATGAGACAATGTTCTGGAGTCGTATTAAATTTCTCAACCTGTTTAGCTAGCCACTTATAGTCTTTGCCTAATTTTCTGAGATTATCATACATTATTTTTCCGTCCAAAACCAGTTCATATGGTATGCCTTCATAGTCTGGCTGAATGCCTAAATCTTCCGGAATAACAGTCCTTTTTTCCGGCTTTTGGATGACTGATATATTTCCGTTTGTTTCCAATATTGCATATTCTACATCACCTAAATTAAATATATTGCTACCTCTTAATCTCTCTTGCAACTCATTTAAAGTAAATCTTTCTTTAACTAAAGCTTGCTCGTCAATTCTTCCTCTATAAATTAGTATCTTAGGTTTCCCACAAGTTATACTTCTAAATTTAATTGATTTTAAATTTAAAAATGAAATTATCATGTGCATTGCAAGTAATCCTAAAATCGGTACAATTCCATTAAATATCGGAATTCCTAAATCTGACATTGGTATAGAAGCCAAGTCTGCTATCATAATTGAAATAACAAGTTCAAAAGGTTGTAGCTGTCCAATTTCCCTTTTTCCCATCATCCTCATTACAAGCAAAACAATAATATATAAACCTATTGACCTTACAAATGTAATTAACATAAACCTTTCCTTCCTTTTTATTGAAAATTTTTACTTATTGTTCCCATTATTTTGAACTTTATTAGTATATATTTATAATATTTGGAAATAATTTTATTAATAGATTTCATATTAGCTTGATTTAAATTGCTAATTACAGTAACGGTTTATGGGCAACCTTTTAAAAACCCAAATATATTAATACAGGGAATTTCTTATGAAAATAAATAGGTCAATACAGTTTATTGGTAGATTAATAACTAGTATTTTGGTTTTAGGAATTACAGCTTTTTTCACTCCGGGATTTACAACATCTAGCATTTGGATATTGGCACTAGCTATTGGAATTTTAACAATAGTAGATTTTTTAATCGATAATTTTACTAAAATATATTTTCATCCATTTATAAAATTTATTATTGGATTTATTCTAGCTGGAGTTGCTTTATTTTTAGTACAATACTTTGCAATTGGTTATATGCTTTCGTTTTTATCCCTTTTCCTAGGTGCTTTAGTCTATGGTTTAGTCGACTACATGCTACCTAGTGAGAATCATGAAGAAAAAGTGTATAGCAGTTCAGTTTCATAAATTGTTTCTTTAATTTTTCTTTACCTTTTCTCTACAATTTCTGATTTGCACTTGTAGATACTATTTGCTGGTATTACACCTCTTACTGATGATAGAGGATATATATTGGTATTTCTGCCTATTACAGTACCTGGATTTAAAACTGAGCCACATCCAACTTCAACGTTATCACCTACCATAGCTCCTACCTTTTTTATTCCAGTTTCTATACAGTTTCCTCTATCTTTAATTACAACTAATTTTTTATCTGACTTAACATTAGAAGTTATTGAGCCTGCTCCCATATGTGATTTATATCCTAATATTGAGTCTCCAACATAATTGTAATGTGGCACTTGCACATTATTAAATAAAATTACATTTTTAAGTTCAGTTGAGTTTCCTACTACAGCATTTTCTCCAACTATAGCTTTTCCTCTAATAAATGCACAATGCCTTACTTCAGCATTTTTGCATATTATTGCTGGTCCTTTTATATATGCACTTTCATACACGTTAGCTGTTTTGTGAATCCACACATCTTCGCCTATTTTGTTATACTCACTTTCGGGTAAAATTTTGCCAAGTTCTAAAATGAACTCTTCTATATGGCTTAGTACTTCCCATGGATATGTATATTGCTGTAATAGGTCCTTTGCAATGGTTTCATCTAAATTATAGAGATTAATAGTTTTACATCCTTCCATCATTAACACTCCTCTAATTTCCAATACTTATTATATAACTCAATTGCAGTTGCAGGGCTATCTACACCTTCTGCATTTTTAATTGGGGCAAAGTCTTCTTCTCTTCTGCCTCTTAAAATAGAGATGTTGTCAAAGTAATTAAATCCATCAAATATAAATGCTTCGTACTTGTATGCATTGGGCTCTTTTGCTACTACTACATTTCCATTTTCATCCATATAATTAGCTTTTTTATGTGCACTGTGATAAGGAAGATTTTGTTCTGCTATTTTTTCAAGAGCGTCTAAGCAATATAAATTGCACATAATATGTGATTCTCCGAAAAGTAACTCTCCCTCTTCATCTATCTCTTCTGCCATTGACTCTGGAAGTTCAGTATATTCAATAACTGCAGGTTTACTATCTTTTTTACAAAATACTCCTACTCTTTCATGAGGATTTGCTTTTACTACAGATTTAGAGCCTACCTTATTACCTTCATCTATTGTTAAGCCTAAAAGTATAGGGTCGCACATATTAAGAAGTGCATTATCAACTGCTCCTATGAAAATCCATTTTACTCCGCGTTTTTTCATATCCTCTAATATGCCTTCTTTTTTCATTGACTTGTATATACTTCCATTTCCGTCTGAAGCTATCTTAATATCATAGTTTTCGTCAACCAATAATTTACCGTCTTCATCTAGCAATGGTAAATTGCCTTGATTGAAAAATCTTACATTTTCCTTTGGATATCCAAAGAAATTATGTTCTTCAAAAAATTCTACTGTTTTTTGGTTATTTTCTGTACTAGTCATTATGTACCAAGGCAGTACTATATTAAACTTTTGATTTACTCTTTGTAGGTTTTCTGCTATTATTTGAAATAAATATTTGGCTTCTGGCTTAATATTTAGCTTAAATGTACCCTTAGGTCCATTATGTCCAAGCCTAGTTCCTTGTCCTCCTGCCATAGTAACAACCGCATATTCACCATTTTTTATTACGCTGTTGCCTATATCTTCTAGCTCTTTGTATTTTGTTTCTTCTAGTTTGTATTTATCAACAAATGGTATATGTTCTATAATTATACCTTGTATTGCCTTATCTGTCTCTCTGTTACTTGTTTCATATAATAATTTTAATTGTTCAAAATCTAAATTTTCTATTTGTTTTATAATATCTTCTTTCTTATTTTCGTCAACTTTTTCAATATAATTTAATAAATGTTCTTGATTGTTTTGTTTTAGTAATTCAATATAATTCTTCATTTTCCAACAATCCTTTCTTTGAAATTTTCATAATTCAATCTTTTGCATTTTATCATATTTGTTTATTTTATGCAATATTTTTGAGAAATGTTTATACTCGCGCCTTTTTTAACCTTTTATGATCCCAATTTTAATTATATATATTAATTTTTTAAATATTTTACTTAAATTGTCATAACTTTCATTTCTCCTAATATACTTTAATAAAGTTTTGTACAAACGTCTCTAAAGGAGGTAAAAAATGGAGGACAATTTAAAACTATATCAGGATATAGCAACTCGTACTGATGGTGATATTTATGTTGGAGTAGTTGGTCCTGTAAGGACTGGTAAGTCAACTTTTATAAAGAATTTTATGGACTTACTTGTTATTCCTAATATTGATAATAATTACAAAAGAGAAAGAACCGTGGATGAGCTTCCACAAAGCGCTACTGGCAGAACCATCATGACAACTGAGCCTAAATTTATTCCTAATGAAGCAGTAGAAATCACCTTAAATGGTAATGTAAAGTTTAGAACTAGACTTGTTGACTGTGTTGGTTATCTGGTAAATAATGCAATAGGATATATGGAAAATGACATTCCTAGGATGGTAAAAACCCCATGGTTTGATGATGAAATTCCTTTTCAAGAGGCAGCTGAAATTGGCACAAAAAAGGTTATAACAGACCACTCGACTATTGGAATATTGGTAACCACCGATGGTAGCTTTTCTGGAATAAGCAGAGATGACTATGTAAATCCTGAAGAAAGAATTGCAAATGAGCTAAAATCTTTGAATAAACCTTTTGTAATTGTTTTAAATACATCTACTCCATATTCTAATGACACTATTGACTTAGCAGCAAATCTTGAAACTAAATATGGCGTTCCAGTTATTCCAACTGATTGTGCTAATTTAAATTTAGATGATATAAATGAGATTTTTAGCAAAGTTTTATATGAATTCCCAACACAAAGAATTAATTTAAGATATGCAAAATGGATAGATGCATTAGACAAAAACCATTGGCTAAAATCAGAAATGTTAAATGAAATAAAAACCAATTTTTCAGATTTGAAAGTTATTAAACAAGTTAATTCAGTTGTAACTACAATGCAAGATGCGCTAAATAGTGCAGGAGACAATACTGTAATTACTTCTTGCAACGTGGATGAAATAGATTTGGGAACTGGATATATAACAATATCATTGGAAGTGAACTCATCACTATTCTATAAAGTATTAACCGAAATGTCAGGAACGCCGATTACAAACGAATATGAGTTATTCTCTACCTTTTCAAATTTTGCAACTACTAAGAGCAAATATGATAAAATTGCACCTGCAATAGAAGAGGTAAATAGCAAGGGTTATGGCATTATTACGCCATCAATAGATGAACTTATTTTAGATGAGCCAGAAATGGTTAAGCAAGGAAGCAAATATGGAGTTAAGCTAAAGGCGAAAGCCCCTAGTATTCACTTGATTAAAACAGAAGTCGAAACAGAAGTATCTCCTATTGTTGGAAGTGAAAAACAATCAGAAGACTTGGTAAAATATCTTTTATCAGAATTTGAAAATGACCCTAAAAAGATATGGGAATCTAACATATTTGGCAAAAGCTTGCATAGCTTAGTAAATGAAGGATTACAGAACAAACTAGCTTGTATGCCTGAAGACGCACAAATCAAGTTACAGCAAACATTAGAGAGAATTGTAAATGAGGGTTCTGGAGGATTAATCTGCATTATTTTATAATGTTTTGCACAAAAAGAGTATTGGTCAAAATTTTGCCAATACTCTTTTATTACTTTAAACTTGTCCTCATTAATTCTTTTATTATTTTGTTTTTGTGTGTGAAAACACTGTATTTAACAATGAATTTTTGGATTGGATTTAAATAATAATTCAAGAAATAAAAATCTCTAACCCTAAATTTTATACCTTTCTTTTGCAAAGTGTCACAAGTAAATAGCTTGCAACTTATACATTTTGCAGTGCATTTCTTATTTTTCAAATACTTGCATTTCACAAGCTGATTTGAAAATAAATTTTTATAATGTCTACAACATCCACATACCACATTTGATTTTCTTTTTTCTAAACATTTATTATCTTTAAAATCACATAAGTTTTTAGTTCTAAATTCTGTATCTAGCATATTACAAGTTTTATCATAGATATATTCGTATCTTTGCCTTCTGGTCCTATACATTTCTACTTTTGTCGATTCTATCAAATCTTCTATTTTAATATTTTTAATATTTAAATTGTCTCTATAATTAAATATTAGCATAGATATAATCTCGCCTGGCTCATCTCCCATAATGCCAATTCTAGTTTTGCATCTTCTGCAAACTTTGCCAAGTTTCCTTATATATCTAATATATTTTTTCACATCATTTTCACTTTTTAAGTTATTTAAGTTGATTCCAACTAGTACATATTTGACCTTATATTCTCTTAAATATTTATCTAATTTTGCACAATTTCCTTCAAAATAATAGGTATTAAATTCTTTAAGCTGATTTGATATAACCTCGTTATTTGGCTCATTTAATAAAATACCAACAACTGTAAAATTTGCTATTGATAATTTATTGGTTCTAACATTATGATTAATTTTTGTATCATTATCTTCTGTTTTTAAATTAATGCTACCTATTCTAATCATACCACTCTACGACCTTTATTTTATTAATTTTTATATTATATAAATCTTCCTCATCAATTACATTCACAGTGACTTCTCTTTTGTTTTCTCTTTTTATATTTTTTATTAAAACCTTAGTTTCCTCATCCATACCACTTGGAAGAGTTTGATTGTAATTATCATAATTTGTTATATTGCTAAAATATAAAACATTTTCACCCATTTTCATCTGTGTTTTATAAACTATTTTGTCATTTAAATCATTAAAATTTATTTTTTTAGGATCGATTTCTGCTATCACATATTCACGTTCTTTATCATCTACGTAATAAGCAGAAAAATTAGCTATTGCAGTGATTTTTTTGTAAGCTTCATTTAAAAGTTTTACAACATCTTCTATCGAATCTCTAAATTCATCAATAGTTGTTTTGTCATTAATCCTTAATATAGAGTACACATTTTTTCTATTTTCTCTATGCTTTTTATTGTTAAGATTTTTTACCTTGGTATAATCTTCTTCAATATCTCCAAATATTTCTGTTTTTTTATTGCTTACATACTTATCTTGAAGATTTGTCAAATCTCGCTCCAGTGTCTTTTTTATGTTTTTGCCATTACGCACTGCATTTATAGAATCTAGTACATATTTGCAAACAAAAATGCTATTACACTCATCAATAGACAATTTTTGCTTTTGCATACTATCAGCGCTTGCAGAAAATTCGGGCATATCCTCTTGGACATTGAAGTCTACGGACAATTTCTTTTCTGTTACTACTTCTTCTCCCTCATTTAACGCTGGGTCTTCGTCCTTTTTAGCAAACTTCCAAAATTCAAAAATACTTTTTTTGTGTTTTTCTATTTCATCAAGATATTTTTTTGCATTTTTTACTCTTTTTTCTAAAGTACTTTTTTTATTTTTCATTGCAAATATATCTGACTTTATATTTTTTAGTTCATCATTTATTTTTTTGTTAGATAAACAAAGTTTTACTAAATCAGATAAATTATAGACACCTTGTGAAAGCTTTTCTGTCTTGCTTTTTGCATTGGTTGATTCTTCATCTTTTTCCTTTGCTTTGTTGTTCTCAGTTTTTGACAAATTAAATCTTGTACCTTTAACAGGCTTTTTAAAAAAATATTTTAATTTTTTAAAAAAGCTTTTTTTACAATTCAAAAACATTACAATTTGCTTTTCTTGTAATCTGTAATTTTCTGTAAGCAATTCTACTTCTTTTTTCAACTTATCTAGTTCATTGCTTCCTGTTTCTATTTCAGCTTTAATTTCTTTATTTTCTATTTTTTGAATACTTGCTTGTTTTGTAATGAAATTTGATAAATTGTCTATTTGTATAATTTCATCTTCATACTTTAATCTCAGTCTTCCCTCATCATCTATACAATTGTCAAACTTGTAATTAGTCTCAGTTGCTAGTATAAATAATGCTTTGAACAGTGTAAATTCGGATTCTGCCTCTTCGGCTGTTTCTAGTGCAATTTTGTATTTGCTCTCAAATCCCTCTTGTATTTGGGTTACACCAGTTATGTAGAGTTTATTTTCTACTTCATATATGTTAGGCCATTGTTTTGTAAATAGCCATATATAATTTTCAAAATCTGTGATTTCGCTTTTTTTCAAAATATTATCTGAATAATCTTCTTTGCAGATTGGGACATAGATGTTGTCATCACTATTTTCCAATTTCTTTTTTATCAAATAGAATAAGGCTGATGCATCTCCCTCTCTTGCTGGGACTAGCATAAAATATTTTTTATCAGAATTTGAGTAATAAATTTGCCATAGATAGTTTTTATCATATTTTATAAAATATGGTATATGTTTTTCAAATTCTTTTTGCATTTTTTCTATTTGCTCAACATCTTCAACTTTGGTTTGAGCAACTAATTCCAAAAATTCTGTTTCATTTTCTTTTATAAAAACATCCCAAGGTTTGGCTGTTAAGTATCTTTCCTTTATTTCCGTAGTTCTATCGGTATAGCTTACCAAAATTTCAATATCTTTAATAGGAAGCATTTTGTATACTTTATAAAGCATAGAATTATCATACGATTTTGCAATATTAAATTCAGGTTTTGTAAATTTCAAATTTTTATATTCTTTGTTTAAATTTAAACCAATATATTCTAATACTTCGTTTGACAATTTAATACCTCCCTTCACTTACTCGTCCTCTATTTTTAATAGATTATATCACTGCAAATGCAAAAATACAAGGCATTGATGATTTTTTGTCGTAGCTTGACTTTATTGGCAAAATGTAGTACAATTATATTATGCATTTCAATTTTTTCACAGCTTGGTAAAGGAGGCTTTGATTATGCAAATTGTCGATTACGTTATCCTCTTTGTTCTTCTTTTGATTGTATCTATTATTATGTTTGTGGTGGGTTTCTGCCTTGGATGCAATCATGCTATGGGATTTAAACTCTTCCCCAAAATCAAACATAAGAAGAGATAACGATGAGATGTACCAAGCAAGCAATATAGACACTCCGAGTTCGGAGTGTCTATTTGCTTTTCTTATATATCAATCTATCTTTTTTAACAATTCTTGTACCAAATTATCAGTTTCCATTATTTTATCTATATACGTTTTTGATCTTACTTTAATCTTATTATTATCAAATTCTGTTTTTCCTATTTTTATTGTATATGGTATACATTGCTCAAACGCTCTATATTCTTTGTTTTGAGTGTTTGTATCAGTAGCATCTATTGTAGCTCTTATTCCGCTACTTAACATTTTTTGTAGAATTTCTTGAGCATAATTATTATATTCATCATCTTCTGGAATAATTACTGCCTGAATTGGTGCTATCCATAAAGGAAAATCTCCCTCATATTTTTCTAACAATATGCTTAGTAAATTTTCATAGCTTCCTACTGAAGTTCTGTATATGTACACTGGATATTGTTCTTCGTCATCTTTATTTACATATGTTACATCAAATCTATGCACTATTTCAAAATCTACTTGTATACTAGAAAACTCTTTTTTGTTATACATTATTTGTATTGATGGTCCATACATTAGCGCTTTGTTGTTTTCTACATATGGAATATTTAAGCTGTTTAAAGCATTTTTCATTGCGTTTGTGGTGTACTCCCATTCCTCAATTTGACCTATGTATTCTTCCCTTTTAGATGTATTCCAGCTAGACACAAAATAATTTACATCTAATCCAAGTTTTGCTATAAAATTTTGCTGTATTTGTAATGCTTCTTTAATTTCTTTTTCCAAATCTTCTTGAGCAACAAATATACTCGCATCAGAAAGTGTAATTTGTCTAGTTTTGCTTATCCCCTTTATGTCTTTCTCATTACGATAAACGGTTGATGTTTCGCTAAGTTTTATAGGTAAATTTTTATAACTTCTCTGCTTATTTTTGTATATAGTGCAATGAAAAGGCGAAGCATAAGGTCTTAGCACTAGCCAATTTTCTTCATTATCATTTGACTTAATGATAAACATTTGATCCTTATATAGATCAAACCTATCCTCGATTTTATAAATTTCAGCTTTTGAAACATTAGGTGTCCTAACTACTTCGTAGCCATATTTAGCCTCTTCTGATTCAACATAGTTTCTAATCAAATTGATTAATTTAGCACCTTTAGGTAAAAATATCGGGAAACCTTTACCTATATAATCAGCATACGTAAATAATTCTAATTCTTTTCCTAACTTGTTTATTTCAGCCGTATTCATTGACTAACTCCTTGTCCTTCGAATTCGAAGTGTCTTTTGATATTAGATATTAGCTTCTTCTGCTACTCTTTTTATAAATTCGTCCGCATCTATTGCACCTAGGTCGCCATCTTTTCTTTCTCTTACGGAAACTTTATTTTCTTCTATTTCTTTATCTCCTACAATTAACATATATGGTACTTTTGAAAGCTGAGCTTCACGGATTTTGTATCCTGTTTTTTCGCTTCTATCGTCTACTTCTACTCTTACTCCTTTTGCTTTCATTTTGTCAGCAAGTTCTTTTGCATATGCTTGGTGTTTATCAGTAATTGGAAGTATCTTTACTTGTACAGGTGCAAGCCATATAGGTAATGCTCCTTTTGTTTCTTCTAACAAGAAGGCTATAAATCTGTCTAGAGTTCCTAATATAGCTCTATGAATAACCACTGGTCTATGTTCTTTTCCATCTTCTCCTATATATGTTAAATCAAATCTTTCAGGTAGTGCAAAATCTAGTTGGCATGTTGATACTGTTACATCATGTCCTAAGGCAGATTTTATTTGTACATCAAGTTTTGGTCCGTAAAATGCTGCTTCTCCTTCTGCTTCATAAAAGTTTAAATTAAGCTCTGTTAAGATTTCTCTTAATTGACTTTCTGCTGTATCCCACATCTCATCGTTGTCTATATATTTTACCTTATCTTTTTTGTCTCTTAATGATAATCTAAAGCTGTAGTCTTTAAATCCAAAGTCTTGATATACTGATAAAATAAGTTTGACTACTTCTCCAAATTCTTCTTTTATTTGGTCTGGTCTTACAAATAAGTGAGCATCATTTTGACACATTTCACGAACTCTTTCTAGTCCGCATACTGCTCCGCTGTTTTCAAATCTGAAATCGTGTGCTAATTCTCCAATTCTTACTGGTAAGTCTTTATATGAGTGTAATTTGTTTTTATAAACTAGCATATGGTGTGGACAGTTCATTGGTCTTAAAACTAATTCTTCATTGTCCATTTGCATTATTGGGAACATGTCTTCTTTATAATGATCCCAGTGTCCACTTATTTTATAAAGTCTTGTACTTGCTAAGCTTGGAGTATATACGTGCTTGTATCCTAATGATATTTCTTTGTCTTGGATGTATCTTTCTAGTAATCTTCTTATTGTTGCACCATCTGGCAAATACATTGGAAGTCCTGAGCCTACTAATTCGTGTGTCATAAATAGGTTTAAATCTTTTCCTATTTTTCTGTGATCTCTTTGTTTTGCTTCTTCTTGCATTTGGATAAATTCATCTAGCTGACTCGCTTTAGGAAATGACACTGCATAAATTCTCTGAAGCATTTTGTTATGCTCATCACCTCTCCAATAAGCACCTGAATTGGTTAATATTTTTACCGCTTTCACTTTACCTGTGCTTATTAGGTGAGGTCCTGCGCATAAATCAGTAAAATCTCCTTGTTTGTAAAAAGATATTTCTTCCCCTTCTGGCAATTCATTGATTAATTCTTGCTTGTATGGTTGTCCTTCCATTAGCTTTAAAGCTTCATCTTTTGATAGGTTAAATTTTTCTATTGGCAAATCTTCTTTGATTATTTTCTTCATTTCTTCTTCTATTTTTGATTTGTCATCTTCTGAGAAGTTTTGCTCTACATCAAAATCATAATAAAAACCTTCATCAATTGATGGTCCTATTGCAAACTTTGTATTTGGAAATAGTCTTTTAACAGCTTGTGCCATTATGTGCGAAGTTGTGTGCCAATATGCCTTTTTTCCATCTAAATCAGATTCAAATGTTAAGATTTCTAAACTGCAATCTTCATTTAAAACTGTTCTTAAATCTACAACTTCTCCATTTACTCTCGCGCAAGTTGCTACCCTTGCTAATCCTTCACTTATAGATTTTGCTAAATCTATAACAGAAATTCCTTCTTGGACCTCTTTTACTGATCCGTCCTTTAACGTTACTTTTATCATAATAACCTCTCTCTTTCCCACAAATCTAGGCTTTTTCGAATATTATAATTATAAGACTTTTTTGTATTAATGTCAATTATTTTATATATTTTATTGTGAAAGTTGTCCCCTTTGTTTCTTTTGAATTTACAGCTATGTATCCATTGTCCTTTTCTATAATTACCTTTGATAGAGATAATCCTATTCCGATACTATTTTCATCCATATTTTTTGTTTTGTAAAATCTCTCAAAAATATGGTTGATGTCTTTTGGGGATATTCCTTCTCCATAATCAGTAATAATAATCTTTAAAAATACACTTGAGTCTTCTACTTTTATGTCTATGCTAGAATTTTCCTTACTGTGTTCTATTGAATTTTTGATAATATTAGTCAAAGCTTCTAACTGCCAGTTATAATCAAGATTGGCTTTTACATCTTCCTTCATATCTATATTTACATTTATATTCTTTATTTCAAGCATTATAGATAAATTGTCAATCACTTGTTTTAGCAAATCTTTTACCAAAAATTCTTGTCTATTCATTACAATTGTGCCAGAATCGAATTTAGCTAGTTTTAGCAAAGATATAACTAACGAAGATATCCAATCTATTTGATTGCTTATTGTCTGCATGAAGTCTTTTCTCGTTTGCTCATCCATATCTGGATTTTCATATATATTATCTATCATTATTCTAATTGATGTAAGTGGAGTTTTTAATTGATGAGAAATATCCTCCAACGCAATGCTCAGATTTTTGCTTTTCTTTTTACTATTCTCAGCCGCTTCCCTTAGCAAAATTGTTGTTTTATACAATTCATTGCTAAGTTTAGAAAGTTCGTCATCAACATTTTCTTCAATTTTCAAATCGTATTTTCCATTATTAATTTTCTTCAAGTACATATCTATTTTAGAAATCTTTTTATTTTGTTTCATAGAATAAATGATTCCAACAGATGTGATTGCAATACCCAGTAACACAATACAAGTTATATTGATAATTGTATTTTTATTCATTTGACTTTTAAGACTTTCTAGATAATTAAGCTCATTTCCATCATATCCATAATTTGAAAGAATGTTTTCGCCTTCTTCTTGAAAGTCATAATTTTGTATTACTTCGATAATAGCTTTATCATCTACATCAGGATATTTTTCTTTAATTATTCCAATGATAGACTCGGTTTTGTCATTATATATTTTATTATAAACATCAAATTGCCTTTTAGTAACAAATATAAATATAACGCAAAATACAATTATCAATATTGAGCAAGGCAGTATTATTCTATTTATATCAGATTTTCTAATTTTCATTGTCTACTCTATATCCTATTCCTTTAACAGTTTTGATTACATCTTCTTTTCCTAATTTAGTTCTTACTCTCTTAATATAAACTGTTAGTGTATTATCATTTACATAGTTACCTGCTACATCCCATATTTTATCTAAGATTTTTTCTCTAGTCATAGTCTTGTTAGCATTACTTAGCAAAAGTGTCAATATTCTATATTCTAGAGCTGTGAAAGTAACTTCTTGTCCACATACATATACTCTATTTTCGTCCAAGTTCACTCTTATATTTTTGCAAATCAGCTCGTTTTTGTCCTTATTGTATCTTCGTAACACATTTTGAATTCTCGAAAGAAGCTCCCTATTTCTAAAGGGCTTTATTACATAGTCATCTGCTCCAACGTTAAATCCAAGTACTACATCTTTTTCTTCGTCTTTTGCAGTTAAAAATATTACTGGTGTATCTTTCTCATCTTTGATATATTTGCATAAGTCAAAACCATTTCCATCTGGAAGCATTATATCAAGGATAGCTAAATCATACACTTGATTATTTAAAAACTCTTCGCTGTCTAGCATATTTTTCGCCACATCTACTTGATAACTTTCTTGTTCTAAGAAATACTTTAGACCTTTTGCAATTATATCATTATCTTCCACCAGTAATATTTTATTTTTCAAACTTAACTCCTTAAATTATCATTTTAAATTATATTTATTTAATTAAACTAATCATTTTTAATTAATTTAATAGCACTTTCAAGGCTTAAAGTTTGCTGCTCACCAGCCAGCATATCCTTAACTGTAACCACATTGTTATTAATTTCATCTTCACCGATTATGATAACAAATTTCACATTTAGATTATCTGCATACTTAAATTTCTTGCCTATTTTTTGGTCTTCCATATTAATTGCGACATTTATGTTTTCCTCTCTAAGCTTTCTTGCCACATCTGCACACATTGCATAATCATCTGTCATTGATACTACTAACACATCCGCTATTTTTTGATTGTCTGCTGAAATGATGTTGTTATCCATCAATTGAAAGAACAATCTTGAAAGTCCTATTGAAATTCCTACCCCTGGCATTTGTCTATCTGTATAATATTCTGCTAAGTTATCATATCTTCCACCAGAGCAAATGCTTCCTAAATTTCTGTATTTATTCAAAAATGTTTCATATACTGTTCCTGTGTAATAATCCAATCCTCTTGCTATTGTTAAATCTATTTTGTAGTATTCTTCTGGAACTCCAAACATTTTTACAAACTGGATTAACTGTTTTAGTTCTTCTAATCCTTCCTCAAATTTTTCATTTGAAATATTTAATTCCTCAAGTGCTTTTATCTTAGTTTGATTATCGCCATCTATTGAGATGAATTTCATAATTACATCTGCTTTACTTTCACCTTTTGTATTTTTATCAGATTCACCATTATCAGTTTTATTTTTATCACTGTTACTATTATCTGTTTTATTTTTACCTTCAGTAGCGATTTCAGCGATTTCTTTCTTAACTTCACTAGCACCTATTTTGTCAATTTTATCAATTATTCTTAATATCTCTTGTGATTTGTCTTCCAAGCTTAGGCTCTCAAATAAACCATTTAATATTTTTCTGTTATTTATACATATTGTAAAATCATCAAAACCCAAGTTTTTGAAAGTATCATAAATAACAGCAGGAAGTTCTGCTTCATTTATGACTGATAACTTTCCATCACCAATAATATCAATATCACATTGATAAAATTCTCTATACCTTCCTCTTTGTGGCTTTTCTCCTCTATAAACTTTGCCTATCTGATATCTTTTAAAAGGGAAACTCAATTTGTCATAGTATTCTGTCACGTATTTTGCAAGTGGTACAGTTAGGTCAAACCTTAATGCCAAATCATTTTCGCCTTTTTCAAATCTATATATTTGCTTTTCAGTTTCACCACCAGCTTTTGCAAGCAATACCTGAGCATCTTCAATAATAGGTGTATCTAATGGTAGGAAACCATATTTCTCATATACACCCTGTATTGTTTGCTTCATTTTATTAAATAATATTTGCTCATTTGGTAATAACTCCATAAAGCCTGGTAATGTTTTTGGTTTTACTTTATTAATCATCTTCGACTCCCTTCATAATAAAGATAATACATTTAGCGCCAAAAGTCAAATTTAATTTATATATATAACTATATTTCAAAGATAACTATATTATTTTAAATCTGTCAGTTTAGATGTTATCATTTCTAATTGTCTCAACTATATTTTGCTTGTTTATCTTATTAAGCGAATACTTCATAGTTAAACCAACTATGATAAACACAAATACAAAGGCTATGAAAATTGCTTTGACCGGAATAATAAATCCAAAGTCTATTTCCATTGAAAAGGTGTGATATATTAAATATGTTAGTGCTATACCTATTGGTATGCCTATCATCAATGATTTTAATCCATACATAATACTTTCTAGTCTAATCATCCTATTGAATTCCCTGCTTGTCATACCAACTGATTTTAGCATTGCAAATTCTTTGCTTCGTAAAATCATATTTGTAGTTATTGTGTTAAATATGTTCGTCACTCCTATTAAAGTAATTACAATAATAAATCCATATAAGAAAATTGATATAATTAATACCACTCTTTCGCTTGCACGGGCATCTGCTTCAATGTTATATACATTTGCTCCACTAAATCTACTATCACTTGAAATCAAATCATTTAAATCACTTTCAAGTTTATCAGCGTCATCTGTTTGTATATATAAAGTTGGTGATAAATTAAAATTACCATTTTTGTCAAATAAATCATTTTCTTCTGATATAAATATCTGACCATATGAATATGCATTATTTCCAAATCCCATAGGCCCTTGGTCTGCTCTTTTAGTTATGTGTACTTTTATTGGTGTATCATTTTGATAAACTGTAATAGTCTGCCCTTCTTTTATATTGTATGCATAACCTTTTAACTCAGTATAAGGTGGTAAAGCATCAGACAATACAACAACTTCTTTACTGTTTCCGTTTATTCCTAAGGATTTAATATATCTTTCAAATTCTTCTTTATTAATTTTTTCGATTGTAGGACTTACCATATCCCCTGTAACTTTCATTTTTTGTCTATAATTTTTATATTCATCAGTTCCATATTCATTTATATCCAAATCTACGGAATCAGAATAATTATAAGAATAATTATCTAGATTATATTTTTCTATTACTTCTTTGAAAATATTAAGTTTATCATCATTATATTCTCTGCTAAATAAATTATTTCCATACATGGTGTCAAGATCAAACATTATGTTGCAGTTAGTATTATTAGCGTATCTGCCTGTCATTTTCATACCATATTCTATGAAAGATGATAAGGCTATAAATATCGATACACTAACTACTAGTGATATAACTGTTGTTCTGTATTTTTTCTTACTTCTTTTTAAATTTTTACTTGAAATCACTCCTCCCATGCCAAATACTTTTTTAGTTAGTTTTGATGTTCTTAGCTTTTTAGGTTTTATTTGTAATTTTTCATTATTTTTAATAGCATCAATTGGAGTAGTTTTTGCTGCTTTAATAGCTGGGATAATGGCTGATAAATATATAGTAAGTGCAGATAGCGCAGTAGTTACGAATATTACCGAAACTGGAATGCCATATAAAAATTTAAATCCATAATTTAAGCTATCTTTAAGCAATATATTTAAGAGAATAACTAAAACTGCTACTGCGATTATTCCTATTATGATTCCTAATGGTATTCCTATAATTCCATACATAAAAGCTTCAAACAACACACTTTTTCTAATTTGCTTAGACGTTGCTCCTATACTTGCCATCATACCATATTCTTTATTTTTTTCTGCTACAGATATGCTAAAGCTGTTTCTTATAACAAATACACTACTTACAATAACTATTCCAATTATAACTGCAACAATTGATACAAAAGACCTCATTGTGCTATCACTTAAATTTCCTTCGTATGTCAGTAATGTTTGATTTTCTTTTATGCTAATTATAGAATCTTCATTTTGACTTATAATATTTTTTATATCATTAACGAAATCTACTTTTTCCTGTCTACTTGATGGATTTTTTAATGACACTGCTATATTGGTATATCCATCTAAATTGTTAATTTGCTCATTATTTAAGTAAGTAACTATTGTATAACCTGGAGCTGTATAGGTTTCTATATTGCCTCCTGGTCTTTCCATTATTCCTACTATCTTAAATTCTTTATACGTAGTATTTACAAGATTTTCATCTATTGGATATTCTTCATCATATTTTTCAAATGGATTATTTTGATATAAACTCTCCCCATCTATTGTTTGTCTGTCACCAATATTTAATTTTAAAACATCTCCAACTTTAAGTGTGACTCTACCGTTTGACATCAAATGACTTGAAATAGTTACTTCTGAGTCATTTTCAGGAAATCTGCCTTCTGTTAGTCTAAATCCAGCATTGTGCAAAAAATCATTGTCACAACCTAAAACAAATACATAAGGTTTATCCTCATTTTTTATACCATCTAAAAGACTATAACCTATATTTTTACTATACAAGCAAGAGCTAACCTTGACATTGTTTTCTATGTATTTTAATTCATCTTTTTGCACATTTTCAAATAATATATGATAATTGCCCTCTTCAATTTTCGCCATATCAACTAATGTTTTTCTTAAGCTCATATACATACCTGCTACTGCACAAATTAGAGCAGTAGAAAGTGATATTCCTATAATAGTTACAATTGTCCTCTTTCTATTTTTACTCAAAGATTTCAAGGTAAATTTATTTAAAATATTCATATTATTTTAGTTCCTTTCATCTTTTATTATTTTTCCATCTTCAATGGTAATAACTCTATCAGCCTGTTTAGCGATTTCCAAATCGTGAGTAATCACTATTACTGTCTGATTATATTTTTTATTAGATAACTTCAAAAGTGAAACTATTTCCTCACTAGCTTTTGAATCAAGATTTCCAGTTGGCTCATCTGCTAGCATTATTGCTGGATTATTTATCATAGCTCTACCAATTGATACTTTCTGTTGTTGCCCTCCTGAAAGTTGATTTGGCAAATGCTTCACTCTTTTTTCTAATTCTAATATTTTTAAAAGCTCATTTAATCTTTCCCTATCCACAGTTTGTCCATCTAATTCACATGGTAAAGTAATGTTTTCTTGTACATTTAAAATTGGTATTAAATTGTAAAATTGATATATTATCCCTATCTGCCTTCTTCTAAAAATGGCCAGCTGGTCGTTGTTCAATGAGTATATGTCCTTACCATCAATATAAACTTTACCAGAAGTAGGTCTATCAACTCCTCCAATTAAATGAAGTATGGTTGATTTTCCACTTCCACTAGCACCTATTATAGCTAAGAACTCTCCCTTTTGTACTGAAAAAGATACGTTGTCAACAGCTGTGACTTTGCTTTCCCCTTTTCCATAGGTCTTAACTAAATTCTCTACTCTTAAAATTTCCATTTTAATTTAACCTCCTAATTATGTAAATTAAATATTTATCGATTTACCACTTATAATATACAAAATTAAAATGACTTTAAAGTGACTTTTGTATATTAGGGTAAAAAACAAAAGCAGTTCATATTGAACCACTTTTTTTTCGCGTTATTTCAGGCTTACAAAATCAGAAAGTCGCACTCAGGCGCACGCAGCCTTTAGTAGTGACAACGTCGTCGTACATACAACCAGTACTCAAGTACGCGCGCCATGCTTTGCGATTAGTGTACTGCGACGACGACCAGTAATGACTAGATAATTTAAATTGATCAAAGTAATTACTGCTGTTTATTCCTAATTCTTGCATAAAGGCTGCTAATTCTCCTCTTGATGGTAAAAACCATCCTGCTGGTGTTTCTCCTCTTGAAAAGTATCCCCATATATCGTCATCGTTTTGAGCACCATATCCTCCATTTGCTCCTGCTTCCCATTTTGCTACCATACTCTCTGTATTGGTTTTTCCAGTTCCAAATGCTGTTGATGTTGCTGTACTATAATCACTCATATTTCCATCTGCGCTATAATACCAATAATAACTTTGTACTTTTCCTCCAAAATCTTCAAGTGACATTATATAAAATCTATCTTCTCCATTATCATTTATTGGTGTTAACACTGGTTTTGGTCCAAATGCTTCTGTTGTGTATGACTCTTGACTTACATAGTACTCCTTTAAGCCTGTCTCTTTTACTGGTATTGTGTAGGTTCCATCATTATCTTTCCATTTTGTCCCATTTGTATTTCCTACCGCTTGGTCTGCATATATTATTCCATCTACTGTTTTTCCGTCCTTACTTGCATAATATCCCACATGTGACGTTTTATCTATAGGCTCTTTTGGTTCTTCAACTGGTTCTACAGGGGTTAAATTCTTTAGCTGTTGTTCTACATCTTGTAATGTCTCTTGTTCATTTGTTGCTGATTGTTTATATCCACTTACACCTGCTCTAGACATATTAAATAATCCATTTTCACTAAATGCTATATTTAACGTTACTCCTACCAAGATTAACATTATTACTATTGTTATAATATTCTGTTATGACTATTTTTTATCTAGCCAACATTTATTAGTTCTTCTTCATCATTTAATTTTCTCTTTGGAAGAATTAGCAACTTGCATATACTTGTTTTCATCTAAAAATTCATTACATCTTGCTTTTATTTGTTCTATCACATAGTTTGTTAGTTTTTCTAAATTATTACTATGTGGAGTACATAAATGCAAATGAGTATTACAAGCATAAGTATTGCACCTTACATAGAAAGTAGTTTTATTAGGATGTTTTTGTGGCACTATACTTAATGTAATATTCTTTTTACTGTGTTTCTATTCCAACCTCGTTTTATTCCGTTTTTTCTTGTATGGTTATTTCCGACAAATCTCTGATGGAACTAAAACTTTTTCATCAGTTAGAATTTTCCCTATTTCTGTTGGTGTCCTTCCATTTCGTGCTAATATAAATATTCTTCTGACTATTGGTGCTGTATCTGGATCAATAACATAATGGTTATTATCTAATGGGTCTTTCTTGTAACCGATAAGTAGGATATGTTGTCATTACTTTTCCTTCTTTTGCCCTTGTTCTCTTACCATTTCTTATTTTCTTTGAAGTATCTCGTAAAAACCATTCATTAAAAAATGCCTTAAATTGTGTCATTTCCTCTGATGTTTCAGCATTTCCTGTATCAATATCATCATTTACAGCTATAAATCTTACACCTTTGAGGGTAAAGTATTCTTCCAAGTAATATGATATTTGACTTGATAATCTTCCAAATCTTGATAAATCTTTTACAATTACCATATTTATTTTTTTATTTTCAATGTCCTGTATCATTCTATTGAAGTCTGGTCTATCAAATGTTGCTCCAGATACTCCATCATCAGTATAGTGGTCATATATATAAATATTTCTTTGTTTGCAAAAATCTTCATTGAAAATCTTTTGTGTGCTTATACTTCCACTTTCTAATTCATCTTCCTTTGAAACAACTATTTCTCCATTACCGAACTTCTATATTTTCATTGGATAATCTTTCATATAATCCTGCTCTATATTTTTCAGGATTTGCTATTGTTATCATCTAAAACCTCTCTTTCTAATAACAATAGGTTTCCTCCTATCCAATTTATAACTGAATTATACAATTTATATATAAATTTTGCAACTCATATTTATAAGAAAAGTGGCTTCTACTTTTGGTTTAATGCCGAAACAAAAAAAGAATATTATGCTACACCTCTATATTTTTATAAAGCTAATTTCCATTTAGATTTTGATAATAGATTAAGAGATGTATATTATAAAGAAACAGAATTAACTGATAGAGGTTTAAAGCATCCTGCAAGTATCTACTTTCCATTTCACGAAAAATTTGGACTATTACTATTAAGATTTCTTAATTCTGATTTATCAAACTACGAAATAGCAAATAAAACTTTCTTTTATGCTTATGGTTTTGAAATATTAAGGGATTTAGATAGAAACTATGAATTTGAATTAAAACAAAATTATGGTAGTAATGAAGAATATCTAAAAGCAACTAATCAAATATTTGAAGATTTACAAGAAAAATTGATGGATTTACAACAAGAACTAATAAAAGCAGTTACATATATTTATAATTTAGATAATATTGAAGAACTAGAAAAATATACATATGCTGAACGATTTGCCGTTTACTTAATAAAAAGAATGGGAAAATTATATACATATTATAAAAATGACTTTATTATGAGAGATAGTTATTCAATGAAATATCAAGATCTTGGTAAAAATAATGAGTACGATTTATTAGATACATTAAAGAATAAAAAACAAGTGCTTTCAATGAGTGATACTCATAAAAGTAATGATTTATCAAGTATTTGCTATGCTATACTTGATGAACTTTCAAAAACACCAAATTATCCAATAAAAAAATGTCAAAACTTAACTTCCATTTTTTAAAGATATGTTTATATAAAAGATTACATAATATTGTCCAAACTTAAATTCCATAAAAATGGAATTTCGGTTTAAACTTAACTTCCATTATTATAATTAAAATGGAATTTACTTTTAAACTTAAACAAAATTAAAAATTTTTTAAAATTTTGTTGCAAAAAAAATAGTAAACTGCTATAATATAAATGTAAAAATTGAAGAACAAAGGATGATTTGAAATGAACGAAATCGCTGAAAGCATTGATACTGTATATATATATATATATATATATATATTACGGGCTTTAATTTTATAAATCATTTATATAGGCATAAGGCTATTTTTCCCTATGCATTTTTGTATTGTCAAAAATGTATAAGCAAAAATAGTCTTTTTGTTGTTTAAATTTGTTTTTAATATTTTAAAAAAATATATGTCTTTTACAAAAGACAAAGAAAGACTAACTATTAATTGTCAATAAAAATATTAAAAATTTTTTAATATTTTTAAATAGATAAAAATTTGCATGACTAATAACAGTTTCAAAAATCATTTTTTAAAACTGTTGAATAATGTAAATATGTACTTTGAAAATTTCATTGTTAGCTTAAATTAAAAGGTGTATTATCAGTTAAAATCTTGAAGATAATTCTAACTAATTTATTGCAAACATGACCTAATGCTACCCTATGCTTCTTACCTTGAGAACGCTTTCTAAGATAGTAGTTGCGAAAAGTTTCATTATTGTATATAATTAAGAAAGCAACTCTATAGATTGCATAGCGAAGGTAAGTAGAACCGCGTTTAGAAATTTTCATTGAAGAGGCTTGAAAATTCCCAGATTGTTTAACAACTGGATCTAAACCCGCAAATGCTAGCAATTTAGAAGGGTTGCTAAATTTTTTAATGTCACCAATTTCGCTAATAATCATAGCCCCTAAAGTATAACCAACACCAGGTATTGTGAGAATAGGTGAATTTAGCAATTCCATTAGAGTCATAATGCTTAAATCAATATCTTTGATTTGTTCTTGATATAGTCTTAATTGATTAATTAAACATTGAATTTGTAGTTCAATAGCTGGGTTATCTAAACCAATACTTTCTTTAGCTAAAGCTTTTAATTGTAAGGCTTTATCTTGATTATAGCGTCCTTTAGAATTATCGTATAACAGATTAGTTAAGCCATCAATTCTACAATGAGCTATAGCTTTAGCAGAAGAATATTTATCAAGTAAAGCATAAGAAACCTTTAAATGTAAATTACCTTTAAAAAAGCTAGAAAGTTCTGGAAATACAATATCTAAACAACCAGTTAATTGAGTCTTAATCCTAGTTTGTTGCTGAACTGTTTCAAGCCTAAATCTTGAAAGACGTCTAAGCTTGATAATATTAATGTCTTGTGAAGTAACAAGAGAATATTTCTTAAGCATTAAACATTGAACAATTAGAGTAGTATCAATCTTATCTGTTTTAGTTTTTCTAATGTTAGAATCACGAAGAGCATCAGTTTGGATTGGATTAATAACACCAATTTGATAACCACGCTGATAAAGAAAAAAGATAAGATTTTCGGCATAATGCCCAGTTGATTCAAGCCCAATAAGGCAGTCATGAAAATTCTCAATTTCTTCAAGTAATTTCATAAAACCTTGACGAGAATTTTCAAAAGAAAAAGGTTTTACGATAACTTTACCATCTGAGCTAACAACAGACGCAAAGTGTTTAAATTTGGCAATATCAATGCCGATGTAAACCATAGTGTTTACCTCCTGTAATAAAATTTATCAACAACTGTGACAACACCCAACTAGTTTTATTACTTGTAACCTTGCGCGAAATGAAAGTTCAAAGACTTATCTAACTAATTACCAATTAATAATAAAACTGTGGCAATATTCTTTCTTAAGTAGTTCAAACTACAAGGATTTGAAAGAGTCCACAGTGTTAACATAACAATTATATCATAAAATAATTGTTATATAAAGGTTTATGGGTAACCTTTTAAAAACCTAAATATATTATACAAGGATTCAAAATTATGAAAAATTTAAAAAGAAATGCTAAAGGTATTACACTTATTGCATTAGTTATAACAATAATAATACTATTAATACTAGCAGGGGTAACATTAAATATCGCCCTAGGAGAAAATGGCTTATTTAAAATGGCTAGCCAATCAGGAGAAGTTTCAAAAGATGTCGCGGAAGAAGAAAAAGTAAAGCTTGCTGTTAGTGGGGCTTTTCTCGACGGAATAGGAACACTTACAAAAAATAACTTAGAAACAGCATTAAAGAGTGAATTTGGAGAAGATAAAGTAACAGATACTACTTTTACAGGAACTGGACCTTGGACATTTAAAGGAGAAAGAAAGAGTTATACAATAGAAACAAATGGAAAGATAACATCAGGAAGTTCAAGTTCAGGCGATGGAGGTCAAGAAACAGGAAAAACTGCATCAGAGTTATATGATGGTCATAATGACCCAACAGATGAAGCAAATTATAAAGAAGATGCAATGCATATTGGGGACTATGTAGATTATGATGCAGGTGAATGGGAAGAAGATAAACCAGCACCAACATATAAAACTCCATTTACATTTGGAGGATATACAACTGGACAAAGTAGAAACGAAAATGCGACTGGATACCATACAAGTGGGACATATGGAGAACCAAAATATTCAGGATGGAGAATATGGGATATATCAGAAGAAGGAAAAATAACATTAATATCAGCAGGATGCCCAGAAGTATATTATCATATTAATGGTACTAATAGGGGATATATAAGTGAATACATTTTAACAGGGAATGTAAATAATAAGGCAAATGCAGAAGATTTAGGATTAGGTACTACTTATACACCAAGAGACTGGAGTACATATAAAAATGAACATGAATATGTAGAAGAAGCAAGAGCAATGAAAAAAAGTGATTTAGATAAATGGTATGGAAAATATATAGACAGTGCTATAAGTGATTCATATAATATTACTAAAGTTCCAGCAAACACAGACAATAAATTAATCTCAGTAGTACGCAATGGAATGTATTATTGGATTTGCTCTGTTGACGACTACAGCCAATATCTGAATCTCGTGTCGCCTCCAAGCTATAAGATTGTCAATCGGCGGTGGCATCGATGGTGGGGTGCGTGCCTTAGTTACTCTAAAATCTGATATCAAATTTGGAGAAACACCAACAAAAACAGAAAAAATTGATGGATTTGAATATAACAAGTGGAGCATAAAATAGGCGAGACTTGTGTCCGCTTCAAAAAGGTGGTAATTTCAACATTGCCATCTTTTTATTATCTTTCTAGCTCCCATTCTTTTTCTTTATCTTCTCGTTTTATCTGTTGTTCTGCATCCAATAAGGTATGAGTTTCTTTTTCAAAATCTCTAATTAAATTATCTTCTGCACCCATATCGAATTTTTTACAAATCCAACTAATAAATTTACCAATGGTTTCGTGAAACTTATCTATAATTCTGTAAAGTTTGCTATTTTCTTTTTCTAATCCTCTAATTTTACTTTTATATTTCCATTCTATATCATTTTCCTTTTGTTTGTATTCACTTTTTATTTTTTCCACTTCATTATGCAAGTTTTCGTTATCTTCCATAATTTTATCTCGTTCTTTTTGATATTTTTCTGCTTTTTCAAATATTTTTGATTTTCTCAATAATTCTTGCCTTAATATCATATTATCTTGGTATAATTCATTTATCATATTGTCTTTTGGTTTAATTATTTCTTCTAGTATCTTTTCATCTCTCTTTTTTGAAAACCTATTTACATTTATATCTTCTAAATTAGGAACATTAGGTAATTCAAGTTTTATATTTTGTAGTTTTTCTTTTGTTTTTTCAAAATTAGTTATATCTTTATATTCTTTCAAATCTAAATGTTTTCTCCCAGATTCCTCTACTGCAACACCTCGTTCTAATTTAAAATTATGATCTACCATATATTTATGAAAAGCATTTTTTAATCTTCTATAACTATCTTTTTCTTTCCAAAATTCACTACAAGCAAGTTTATCAATGTCATTTCCTTTTTTATCTTTTGTGTGAATAACAGGCAAAAAAATTAAGTGCATATGTGGAGTTTCCTCATCCATATGCACTTTTGCAGACATTATATATTTTTCGCCTAGATTTTTATATTCAACTACAAATTGATATGCTGTTGCAAAATATCTCTTTGTTTCTTCTTCGCCTATTT
>CANQJH010000016.1 GCA_947624195.1 uncultured Clostridia bacterium | reverse complement strand
TTTAAAGCATCTAGTTCATATCAATATAATGTTTATTGGCCAAATTATCCAACAAAATTTTTGGATTTACCAACAGACCCAAGTAATTTTTTAACATTGGTAAAACACACGCAATATAATTTAAATAGCAATAGTGGAAAGTATAATTCGATGGCAGCATCACATTTGCTAAATACAGCATCGTGGAATGGAATAAAAACGGCAGCAAGTGCAGACAAGCAAGAATATATAGATTTCGTAATTGGAGGACCAACTGTAGAGATGTGGTGTGAAGCATGGAATGAAGCAGTGGAAGGAGATACAAAAGGACTTGTAACAATAGATCCTGAACCACAAACAAGCGGAACAGGATACAATGTTAAACACGGCTCAACATCATCAACTTACCTATATGTGAATGGAACAACAAGTGGTCTAACAAGTGAGCAAAAAGGAGAATTGGAAACAACTTATAAAACATTTTTCCCACACACATCAATAGAACAGAATTGCTACGGATATTGGTTGGCCTCGCCTTCCGCTGACAACACGAACGCCTTGATGCGTGTCTACTATAGCGGCCTCGTGGACGCCTACGACGTGTACTACAGCTACTGCGGCGTGCGTCCTGTAGTTTGTCTGGAGTCTGGAGTCCAATTGACAGAGACATCAAAGGGTTCGAATATCTACAATGTTAGCAAGTAATAATTGGGAACGGATAAAGTTGCGTGCTGCTGGGCCTCGCGTCCAGCCACGCCCAAAACTATAAGGCTAATTTGCTCTAAATGCTTGTAACAAATCATACTGTCAACAAGACTGTTGATAGGTACAATACCGAGATTTGTATAAATATCTTCTGTTTACGGTTCTATATTTTGCATATCTACCATGCTTATTTCTCCCAATAAATATAAAGTTATTGGTGTTTTTATAGATTCTTGTTTTTTTATTTAATTGTAATTTGTCTTTTTCTAAAAATATTTTTAATTGTTCTAAACAATATTTTAAATATGATTTGGATTGATGAAAAAGTAAGAAATCATCTTACATATATTGTGAAATTGGTTACATAGCTCAAGACCTTTACGTGTTCCTAAATACTTTCTGCTGGCAACATTGACATCCAAAAGACAAGGCAATAGTGCGGGATAAAGGATATATCTACTGACAAGATGGTTAACGATTTTGTCAAACATACCTTGGCTGACAATTCTTCTTTCTTTTGGTTCATATATGGTAAAAATATTATAAGGACCTGTTTGGTAAGAGCGCGATACTAATGTATTGTATATTCTAGAAATATATGATGAACGATATTCTTTGAGATTGGCCACTTTCCTCTTGTTTTGTGTGTTTCTGCATACTTCATCATAAGCCTCAATAATATTTTCCATTTGATAAATGTTTTTATATAAGTTTCCTAAACGTTTCATAAACACCACAACCTATTTATTTTTAAATTATATAATATTTAACGCCATAATCAATAAATATGGAAATTGTTGGAACAAATGAGAAAAATACACGATTTTTTTCACTTAAAGTATATGAATGGGGTGCGCAAAACATTGACAAATCAAGGGATATGAGATATAATCCGATAAAGAGGTATATATGAAGAGAGAGGATTTTAGAAATAAAGTTATTCCAACTATTATTGAAAATACAGATAACTCTCAACGTACAGGCAATAGTGATTTTAATACAACTGATTTAATTTACATAGAAAGCTATGAAGATTATTTTGATGGCAAGCATAGAGATATGGAAAGAAGAGTGTCTGCAACTGATTATGCTCATATGAATAATGCTTATTTGTATAAGGAACACAAAACTCTTACTAACAAACGAGCAGCAAGTATTTGGTTACGTTCTGCTGGTTCAAAAAATACCGCAAAGTATTTAGTTGGTAATGGTAGCTGGTTTGTTTTTTGTACTCATGTTAGAAATGTGGGCGTATGCCCATCCCTACATTATTGTTTGCCAAGTGATAGCAAAGAATTACAACAACTAAATGTTAGAGATGTAAAAGATGCAAATGGTAGGATTATATATCATACATTACAAATTGGGGAATATCCACAAACAAAGGTAAATGAAGATTTAAGTGATACTTTAGAGTCATTGTATCATAGAGGCAATCTGCAACATGGTATTTCATGTACAGGAAGGTGGTATTCTACTAATGGTCAAAAGAATAATCATACTGCTTATGCGGGAAAACATTGCCCTGAGTTTGAATATCAAGGAGAAAGATATGTACGTGTGGTGTCATATCCACATTCGCAAGATGATGTATACAGTGACAATACTCCAACTGATAAACCGGGAACAATAAGATGGGTGAAAGTTGAACCAATTTCTTTTTTAATCAAAAATTGGGATGAATTGCCACAAAATATAAATCCTCAAGGTAACGGAAACGCAACATATTTTGATTTAAGGGCAGAAGATGCCATTATTGGAAACATGCCATTTTATCCAGAAGAAAGTGACGATAATAGTTCAATGTGGCAAAACAGCACGATACGTGGATTTTTAAATGGAATAGATGTTAGAAATATAAATTCAAACGGGAACGTAGAGTATGGTGCTACTAATGGTGGAAATTTTACGAATGAATGTAATTTCTTAAATGAAGCTTTTAATTCATCAAGAGAGCCAATTACAGAATACACTATACCAGATAGCGAAACTGAAATTGTAAAAGATGCATTTAATGGATGTGTAACTCTTAAAAAAGTAATAATCCCTCCTCATGTAACGACAATTAACAAAAAAGCTTTTGAGGGTTTGCAATTTAAGTATGCATACACAACAAAAGATGGTAAATTGGTATTTTCACAAGATTTACCCAAAAATAAAAATGAATATCAAAATGCAATAGAACTTGATGTAATAACAAGAGCTTTTGAGGGGTTTGATTATAGTATATTAGTGAAAAATGACAAATTCGTAAAGATGATGGAGTTCTCAAAGGCTTTAGATAAAATGAAATTTAGTATCCCGTACATTTATGGGTTAACTTTAATAAAACATGAAAAAGAAAAATCGTTTTGCCAAGATAATGTTTTTAGATTTTTTAAAAACGAGATGCCAAAAATAAACGAAATGTTATTAAACTTCCCAGAAGAGGAGCAGTTGGATTTTTATAAATTTGCAAGTGCTCTAGGATGCTTTTCAACTGAAAAATTACTTGACAAAAATGGAAAAGATACTCAAGTATATTTAGCTCAAAAGGCCTCTTCGTTGCTTGCTAGATTGGTAAAAACCGACTATATGAGATTACGGTCAATATCATAGATTGTTTGATGCACTACCATTTGACGTTAAACCTAGTCAAGATTTTGTACAATTTATATCTGAACAGGGTAATAAAAAAGATTTACCAAACTTGCAATTACTTTTTAATTTGGAGAAAAAATATCCAAAGATGTTTATAAAGGTAATGCTTAATTTTGAAGACGCAAAGTCCTTAAGAGAGACTTTGGATGAAAATGGCAAGCCAATAAAGATTTCATGGGAAGAAGCATTAAAAAAATTCTATAAAAACAATAAATATATAGGAATAACGAGTGAAAACGTTGATATTGCAAAAGTATTTATGGGAAAAGGATTATCACAAGATGCGTTTGAGAGAGCGTATAGATTAAGACAAAAAGCAAAAAGCGAAAATATTCCAGAGCATTTATTAGGAAAACCTTTAGGTGAGCCAACAATATTTGACAGTATAGAAATGATTAAAAAACAAACTGAGCAAGAATTAATAAATGGAAAAAAACTTATTGAAGATTTAGATGATAAACAGTTTACTTATGAATGGCTTAATAAAAACGATCCTCGCAATGACATAATTGGATTGTTTTGTAGTGGATGCTGCACAATAATAAGCAACTATTATGGAAAAAATATTGCACGAGCAAGTGTTACTGCACCAGACGTACAAAATATTGTAGTTAGAGATGCAAAAGGTAATATAGTATCTAAAGGTGCTATGTATGTAAATAAAAAACAGGGCTATGCAGTAATTAATGATTTTGAACTTAATGACAGATACAAGTCTCACGAAACTTATGCGGGAGTATATGATGTGCCAGAAACAAGTCCGGACGAGCAGGAAAGAGAAAAGATATTTGAAGCTTTTCAAAGAGGCTTAAGAGCATTTATAGAAGAATATGACAGACAGAATCCTAACAATCCTTTAAAGCAGATAAATATTGGCATGGAGTTTAACAGGTTAAAAAAACAAGTTGAAAGATTAAAAAAAGCAAGCTCAAATTTAGACGTGCCAAGGGAATATGATTTTAGGGATGCAATAACGCGTGAGCAATATATTCTTTATCAGAGACCTCAAAAGCAAATAGAAGATGGAGGACTAGAAAGATGATGAATGTAACTCAAACTACGCTAGGTGATTTAACGAAGAAACTTGAGTTGAAAGCTAAAGAATACGAAATATTATGTAACAAATTGTCTAAGCTAAAAGAGAAAAATATAGCCCCAAACGATGAAAGGCTTTTAGTAGTAAAAGAATTATTTCAAAATAATCATGATGATATATCAAGAATAAATGCGAAAATAAGGGAAATTAAAAGAACAAATTAAATCGTACACTTTTTAAATTTTACATTTATATTACATTTTGCTATTCTACTTGTATATTACCAATTTTTATTTTATAATGAAAATGTATTTATGTATAAAAATAGTTTTATAGGCTACCCAAAGCCTAAATATTGTAAAGTACAAGGAGATTAAATTAAAAATGGACGAATCAAATAACCCTAATTTTAATGGAAATAATAACATGCCTAATCCAGGGCAAGACCCTTATGCTAGCATGAATCCGGATTTTGACAATTCACAATACAATACTTTTGATCCAAGTAGTATAGCAAATTCCAATATTAATGACTTTGATGACAACCAAGTTGTTAATCCAATTTTAAATGTAAACTTACAAAATAATTCTAATAATGATGCACCTGATATAAGTAGTGATTTTATGCAAAACTCTTATACTCAAAATGATATGAATTATCAAGACAATAGCTATGCGGATTCAAATATGGGCTACCAAGATAATAGCTATGCAGAACAAAATATGAATTATCAAGATAATAGTTATACAGATCCAAACATGAACTATCAAGACAGCTATACAAATTCAAACACAAATTACCAAGATAGCAATTATAACAATTCTACTATGAATTATCAAAACAACGATTATACAAATTCAAATTATCAAGATAGTTATAATAATTCCAATATGGGTTACCAAGATAATAGTTATGCAGGTTCCAATATGGGTTACCAAGATAATAATTATGCAGATTCAAATATGGGTTACCAAGATAATAATTTTGTTGATCCAAATATGAATTATCAAACCAATGATGCTCAATATCCTAATCAAAATTATAATGTTGACCCAAATAATGGTTCTGGAGATTACAATGCTGATTTTGTAAAAGCATGGATGGGAAATTTATATGATAAAGCTCATAAAAATAAATTCAATTGGTGTGCAGCTATTTTCCAAGAAGTTTATCTATTACACAGAAAAATGTACTTAACAGGAATATTGTTTTTAGTATTAAAATATTTAATAGTATTCCTATCAGTATTCTTACTTACTAAAATTGGATTAGCTTCATTAGCGTTAGCTGGCGTAGCATGTGTATTATTTGTATTTATATTTGGATTTGGTTTTTATCCTTTATATAGAAACTTTGTAAAGAACAAATTAAATAAATTTAAACAAACTACAACAGATAATTCTCAATTAATAAATATGGCTACCCAAAAAGGTGGACAATCTACGATTGCAGTAGTTTTATACTGTGTTGGTATACCAATTTTATTGTCAATAGTTTGTGGTATTCTTATGACTCTAGGAATATTTAACTTTGATTTGGACTTTTTAAATAATACTGACAATACAACAGACCAAGATATAGATAATGTCATTGATGAAGAAGAAGTTTATGATTATCAAAAGTTAGAGTTTACTGAAGGATATGCTATTGAATATGATTCACTATTATGGTTCCTAGATGAAACAGACAACTCTTTAACAAAAGGAAATTATAAATTAACTTATTCAGGTCAATCACTTGTAAATATAAAAGAAACATTTGGATTTGACATGTCTACAGCAGCAGGAAGATCTTCATTATTAGATTCTTTAATAGCATCATTTGAATCGCAAGCAGCAGCATTAAATGTATCAGTTCAAAAAGGTTCAAGTAATTTCATAGCAGGCACATCATTACCTAATGTATACTATTCATATGTTGATGTAGAATCGGCAGAATCACTATCAAGGAATTATCTAATATTACTTCCAGAAGATGATATATTATTCCAATTCATATTAACTATAGATGATACATCAATTGACTCAATGACAAGTGCTGAGGTTGTAAGCATATTAACAAGTGTTGCACCATTTGATGAAACTGAGACAGAAAATAATAATGAAAATATTATAGATGTAAATATTGTAAATGAAATTGGAGATAGCAATGTAGTAGATGAAGGACAAAATGTTGTAAATGGATTAGATGAAAACGTCGTAGATGGAAATGCAGTTTCAAATGAAACTACAAATGATACAACTCCAACTGCAAATGATACAGTTCCAACTGAAAATACAACAGATACAAACTCAGTTACTAATTCAACACTTGGTGAATTCCTAAGATAAATTTATTATAAAACTAAAAAGTATTGATTAAAATATTGATTTTTGATCAATACTTTTTTAGTCTTTTCTTGACAAAGAAATTAATGTAGTTTATAACAATATAAAAGACAAAATAAAGCTTTCACAAAGTAAAAAATAAAAATGATGGAGAAATAAATGACTGATTTAAAAAAAGAAATTCAATATGTAAAAGGAGTAGGACCTACTAGAGCAAAAGTTCTAAACAAATTAGGGATATTTACTTTAGAAGACTTAATAACATACTATCCAAGAGATTACGAAGATAGAAGCAAGATTAAGTATATAGCTGATACACAAGATGGGGAAAAATGCTCTATTGAAGCAGTAGCTGTTTCGGGCATTAATTTAAGAATGCTTGGAAGATACAAAAGCATTGAAAAACTTATTGTAAAAGATGAAACCGACACTTGTATGATTACTTGGTTTAATCAGCCATACATAAAAACGCAGATTAAAAGAGAAGAAAAATATAGATTTTTTGGAAAGATAACAGTGAGAAATGGCGTTAGAGAACTTAATTCTCCAGTATTTGACGTTATTGAAAAAAACACAAATACAGGAAAAATAGTTCCAGTCTATCCGCTAACTTATGATATAAAAGCAAATGCTATAAGAAAAATCATACAAAATGGACTTAGCTTAGTAGACAATTTAGATGAGATTATGCCTGAGTATATACTCACAAAGTATAATCTAATAGGATATAATGAAGCCATACACCAAATTCATTTTCCTAAAGATTTTGAAAGCTTTAGAAAAGCTAGAAGAAGATTAGTTTTTGATGAACTTTTAACAATGCAATTAGGACTTTTGAAATTAAAAGGTGAAAACAATGAAAAAATAAAAGGTATTAAATATGATGAAAATGTAAATATGTCTGATGTCATTAATGATTTACCATTTAGATTAACAAAAGCACAGTTGAATGTTTTGGAAGATATAAATGCAGATATGGAAAATGATAAGCCAATGAATAGACTCCTTCAAGGAGATGTTGGCTCTGGAAAAACAATAGTAGCAATGATAGCTGCATACAAAGCAGTAAAAAGTGGTTACCAAGTTGCTATTTTGGCACCAACAATGATTTTAGCAAAACAACATTTAGCAAACTTTGAAAAAACACTATCTAAATATGGAATAAAATGTGAAGGTTTGGTTGGTGGCATGACTGCCAAACAGAAAAAACAAGCTTTAGAAAAAATTGAAAACGGAGAAGTTGATATAGTTATAGGAACACACGCTTTACTAGAGGAAAATGTAACTTTTAAAAAGTTAGGATTTGTTGTAACAGATGAACAACATAGATTTGGCGTAAAGCAAAGAAGTTCAATTATATCAAAAGGAGAAAATCCAGATGTACTTGTAATGACTGCCACACCGATACCAAGAACACTAGCACTTATTTTATATGGAGATTTGGATATTTCAATAATTGATGAATTACCACCAAATAGAAAACACGTGGAAACATTTGCAGTATCTAAAAAGTTAGAACCACGAATAAATGAATTTGTAAAAAAAGAAATAAATCAAGGAAGACAGTGTTATGTTGTATGCCCATTAGTAGAAGAATCTAATGACCCAGAGGCTCCTAAACTTAAGTCGGCAGTTGAACTTGCAGAAAAATATAAAAACGAAATCTTCAAAGAATACAGAGTAGAAGTTCTACACGGAAAAATGAAACCAAAAGAAAAAGATGAAATAATGGAAAGATTTAAAAATGGAGAAATCGATATATTAGTATCAACAACAGTAATAGAAGTAGGTGTTGATGTACCAAATGCAAGCTTGATGATAATAGAAAACGCCGAAAGGTTTGGACTCGCACAACTTCACCAATTAAGAGGAAGAGTTGGAAGAGGAGAATATAAATCTTACTGCATATTAAAGTGCAATGGTGGAAATGAACTAATAAGAGAGAGAATGGAGATAATGACAAAAACAGACAATGGATTTACAATTGCAGAAAAAGACCTAGAATTAAGAGGCTCAGGAGATTTCTTTGGAACAAAACAACATGGCATACCAGAATTTAAAATAGCAAATTTATTTCAAGATATGGAAGCATTAAAGGAAGTACAGGCATTAGCAATGCAGATTATTGATCAAGATTTGAATTTAGAAAAAGAAGAAAACAAGTTGCTAAAAGACTTAATAAACAAGAGATTTACATCTAAGGCACAGTTAACTATCTAATGTCGAATTTTGTTGAACGAAAAATGACAAAAATTGTAAAAAAATATTGACAATTAAAAAGTACTATAATATAATATGCTTGTATACAATACTGTTTTCCAGAATTATAGTCTCAAAAGTTTTAAACTATTTGGGACTATGAATTCTAAGTATAGTTAAGAAAGTTTTTGGGAGCTTTCTTATTTTTTTGTCTTCTTTCACATAAAATTTACAAATAAATTAGCAATCTCTATTGACAATTGCTAAAAATCGATATAATATATATGAAGTTAGCAGACGCAAACAAGGAGTGCTAATTCAATTATAAAAATCTAATAGAGGTGATGAACTTGGAATTAGATAATAGAAAAAAGCGAATACTGCAAGCAATTGTAAATGAGTATATAGACACAGTAGAGCCGGTTAGTTCAGGAAGCTTGATAGGTAAATATGGCTTAGACTGTAGTAGTGCTACTGTAAGAAACGATATGGCTGAGCTTGAAAAAGAGGGCTTTCTCGAAAAGACTCATACATCTAGCGGAAGGATTCCTTCAACCAAAGGATATAGATTTTATGTTGACAAACTTTTGAGTGAAAAAAATTTAAGCTTAAATGAAATTAGGTACATAAATTCTAAGTTAGAATCAAAAGCAAATGAAATGGAAGAACTTACAAAGATAGCAACAAACACCATTTCAGAAGTAACTCATTACACCACAGTATCCATTGAACCCAATGCAGGTAAACAGAGAATCCAAGAGATTAAATTCGTTTTAATAGGCTCTAGGATGTTAATGGCAATTATACTTACAGAAATGGGCACGATAAAAGAAACAATTATAAAGTTTGACAGAGATATAAATCAAGAGCAAGTAGATACCCTTAATACAATATTTAACAATAAACTTAGGGGACAATATTTATCATTAATTAATATGCCGTTAGAACAATATATAATGAATGAAATGTCTTATAGAGTTGATGTAATAAAGCCTATTATAAATCAAATAAAAAAGCTAATTAATGTTGAATCAACAATGTATTTAAAAGGCGCAGACAGAGCTTTGGATAACCCAGAATTCAAAACTGGAAATCTAGCAAAAAGTTTCTTAGGACTTTTAGATAGAAGAGACTTTATAGAAGAATTACTTGGAAGTGATGAAGATTTTAATGTATATATTGGAAATGAGGAAAATGGTCTAAAAGATTTGAGCATAGTTACTTTTAGAAATATAGTAGCAGGCAAAGATCTTGGAACTATTGGAATAATTGGACCAACTAGAATGGATTATTCAAAAGTAATATCTGTTTTAAAATATGTTAACAAAGAATTAAACAAAGACATAAATAAAAGTCTAGGAGACGGAAAAGAGGGAAATAATAGTGGAGGATGAAAAAATAAATCAAATGAATAATGATGAAAATTATAAGAAAGCAAATAATGAAAATCAAAATGAAGATATACAAAATGAAAATCAAAAAAATGAAAATATGAAATATGAAAATGAACCAAAGACAGAGGAAGAAATATTAAAAGCTAAAATTGAAGAACAAAAACAAGAACTTGATGACAGAGAAGACAGAATAAAAAGACTTATGGCAGAGTTCGAAAACTTTAAAAAGAGAAGTGATAAAGAAAGAACAAATATGTATAACTCAGTAATGGGGGACGTTGTTATAAAGTTACTTCCAGTTTTGGATAACTTGGAAAAGGCAGCAGAAAGCTCGACTCAAGATGAGCAATACAAGAGTGGCATAGAACTTGTAATGAAACAATTTAAAGAAGTATTAGAATCAAATGGTGTAAAAGCTATAGAAGCTGTTGGTAAACCATTTGACCCATCACTTCACGAAGCGGTAAGCTTAGTAGAAGATAGCTCTTTGGGAGCAAAAATAGTAAAAGAAGAATATAGAAAAGGCTACATGATAGGAGATAGAGTTTTAAGACATTCTATGGTAGTAGTAGCAAACTAAAATATAAACTTTAAAATGTTGCCAAATGGGGACAAAATTAATTAATATAGTTATTAATTTTTAATGATAATAAGATTATCATAAAATTATATAAATTAAGCCATTATAAATTTAAAGGAGGATATTTAAAATGGGAAAAATTATAGGAATCGATTTAGGGACAACAAATTCATGCGTTGCAGTTATGGAAGGAGGAGAACCAGTTGTAATACCAAATTCAGAAGGTAATAGAACAACTCCATCAGTAGTTGCATTTTCAAAAGATGGTGAAAGATTAGTAGGACAAATAGCTAAAAGACAAGCTGTTACAAATCCAGACCATACAATAATGTCAATTAAAAGAAAAATGGGAACAGCTGAAAAAATATCAATAGATGGAGATAGATTTTCTCCACAAGAAATTTCTGCAATGATACTACAAAAAATAAAAGCAGATGCAGAAAGTTATTTAGGAGGACAAGTAACACAAGCTGTTATAACAGTTCCAGCTTACTTCAATGATTCTCAAAGACAAGCAACAAAGGATGCAGGAAAAATAGCAGGATTAGATGTATTAAGAATTATAAACGAACCAACAGCAGCAGCTTTAGCATTTGGTATGGATAAAGAAGATCAAGACCAAAAAATAATGGTATATGACTTAGGTGGAGGAACCTTTGATGTATCTATACTAGATATTGGCGATGGTGTTTTTGAAGTATTATCAACAAACGGAAATACACATTTAGGTGGAGATGATTTTGATCAAAAAATAATAGACTATCTAGTAGCAGAATTTAAGAAAGAGCAAGGCATAGATTTATCAACAGATAAAATGGCTATGCAAAGACTAAAAGAAGCAGCTGAAAAAGCAAAAATCGAACTTTCAGGAGTTCAACAAACACAAATAAATTTACCATTTATTACAGCTGATGCAACAGGACCAAAACACTTAGATGTAACCTTAACAAGAGCTAAATTTGAAGAATTAATCCATGATTTAGTAGAATCAACAAAAGTACCAGTTGAAAATGCTCTTAAAGATGCTGGAATAACAGCAGGAGATCTTCATAAGGTATTATTAGTTGGTGGTTCAACAAGAGTTCCATGCGTACAAGAAATGGTAAAGAAAATTACTCAAAAGGAGCCAGATAAAGGAATAAACCCAGATGAGTGTGTTGCTATTGGTGCAGCTATTCAAGGTGGAGTTTTATCAGGAGATGTAAAAGACTTAGTTCTTCTTGACGTAACACCACTTTCACTTGGAATTGAAACATATGGTGGAGTTTCTACAAAATTAATTGAAAGAAACACAACAATACCAACTAAGAAATCACAAATTTTCTCAACAGCAGCAGATGGTCAAACAAGCGTAGAGGTACATGTACTTCAAGGTGAAAGAGAAATGGCAGCTGATAATAAAACACTAGGAAGATTCCAACTTACAGGAATTGCTCCAGCTCCTCGTGGAATACCACAAATTGAAGTTACATTTGATATTGATGCAAACGGTATAGTTCACGTATCTGCAAAAGATATGGCAACAGGAAACAAACAACAAGTTTCTATAACAGCTAGCACAAACTTAACAGATGAAGAAATTGATAAAGCTGTAAAAGATGCCGAAGCACATAGTGTAGAAGACAAAAAGAGAAAAGAAGAAATTGAAGCTAGAAATAATGCAGAAAGCTTAGTATACAATTGTCAAAAAACTCTTGATGAGTTAGGAGACAAAATCAGTAATGAAGAGAAATCAAAAGTAAAAGAAGAGATAGATAAAGTTAATAAAGCATTAGAAGGAAAAGATGTAGAAGAAATCAAGAAATCTACAGAAAGTTTAACACAAGCATTCTATCAAATCTCAGAGAAATTATATTCACAAGCACAAAATGCAGCAAATGCAACAGGAGCAAATACAAATGGAACAGAAGATTCTGCAAAAACACAAGAAGACTCACAAACAGATGGAAGTGCAACCGAAACAACAAGTGAGGAAGAATAAAAATGGCAAAAGATTATTATGAAATATTAGGGGTGGATAAAAGTGCATCTGATGATGACATAAAAAGAGCATATAGAAGATTGGCAAAAAAATGGCATCCTGATGCAAACCCCGATAATAGAAAGGAAGCCGAAGAAAAATTTAAAGAAGTTGGAGAAGCTTATTCTGTACTTTCTGACCCACAGAAAAGAAGAAACTATGACCAATTTGGTTCAGCAGATGGTTCACCATTTGGAGCAGGTTTTGGTGGCGGAAATGGATACGGTGGCTTTGGTAATGGCTTTGGAGGATTTGGAAACGGATCCTATACATATACTACAAGTGGATTTGGATTTGATGATGTAGTAGATGATTTTGTTTCTTCAATATTTGGAGGAGGTGGCAGAAGAAGAGCAAGAGCCACTAATGCACCTCAAAAAGGTCAAGATTTAAGATATGACGTGGATATAAGCTTTGAAGAATCTTTCACAGGAGCAAAAAAAGAGCTTACTGTAAATAAAAGTGTAAAATGCGATGACTGTGATGGAACTGGAGCTAAACCAGGAACTCAAGTAGAAACATGCCCAGTATGTCATGGAACAGGTCAAGTTAAGAAAACTCAAACATTAGGTGGATTTGCCTCTTTCCAAACTGTAGGACCTTGCGAGAATTGTAGAGCTACAGGAAAAATCATAAAAGAGCCATGTGATACTTGCAAAGGGAAAGGAACAGTTAGAAAAACTGTAAAAGTAAAATTTGATATTCCAGCAGGTATAGTAGACGGTCAAACCCTTATTTTAAGAGGAAAAGGTGAGCCAGGAAAAAACGGTGGTGAAAATGGAGACATTTACATAGATGTAAGAGTTAAGAAAAGCAATATTTTCAACCGTGTGGGAGACAATATAGAACTTGTTATTCCAATTACTATGACTCAAGCAACTCTTGGAGCAAAACTAAAAATACCAACAGTTGATGGAGAAGATGTTGATTACACCATAAGTGAAGGAACACAATCAGGAGATAAATTCACTATTAAAGGAAAGGGATTTAAAAAGTTAAATTCCAACAATTCTGGAGATATAGTCTTTACTGTTCAAGTGCAAACTCCAAAAAGACTTTCAAAAGAACAAAGAGAACTATTTATGAAACTTGCTCAAACAATGAATGAGCAACCACCAGTTAAGAAAAGAGGAATTTTTGGCTAGAAATTTTTTACATATTATTTTATGTATTATAAAAAAATTAATATAGTTATTTTTGAATAAGCCACGCAGGGATCACCCGTAGCGCTAGCAAGGGTCGAATGAAGCAAATTACATACAAGCGCCCAAGGCATATGTATGATGTATGAAGTGCATTAATTGCACAGCCATTAGTGGCCTTATGGAATTTGCGACAGCAAGGCATGAAAAAATAACTATATTAATTTTGTTTGTAATTAATAAAATAAACTCTTTGCTATTGATTTTATAAATTATTTAATATATAATGCATTTGTAAAAAAGTGTGTAAATATCATAAAAAAATTACACACTGACATTGACAAGGTTAATGTATGAAACACTGGAGGGAAAAAGATGCCTAGAACAAAAGGAGCAAAATCGCGAAAAGAACAAATAAGAAGAGAAAAAGAATTGCAAAGAAAACTTAATATGACAGTCATGATACTAATCGTAGTAAGTATAATCCTAGCAATATTAATATATACAAAATCTGGTTATTTAGGCAAAACCCTAAGTCCAGCACTTGGAGGAGTTTTTGGATACATAAAATATTTAATACCAGTAGGACTTTTGTGTATGTCATTTTATATAGCTCATGAAAGAGATACAAAATATTATTCAACTAAGCTAGTAATGTTTCTAGCTGTTCTAGTATTTATTGATGTTATATTATCTTGTTATCAATTTTCAAAAGGTAATATAGAAATAAATGATTCAATAGATAATGCTCTTTCTAGAGGATACCAACTAGGCACAACTGATATAGGAGGGGGAGTTATAGGAACGGCTTTAGCATTTCCTTTAATTAAATTTATTGGAGTGCCAGCAACAATTATTGCATCAATAGGATTATCTTTAATATTAATTGTATTTATTTTTAGCCTTCATCCAGCAGATTTCATTTCAAAATATATGGATAAGATATTCTCATCAAAAGATGATGATGAAAATATAAATGTAAATGAAAAAATTATTGCAGAGGAAAATCCTAAAGAAACTTGGAGAGAAAGAAGAAAAAGAGAAAAATTAGAAAAAGAGCAATTAAAAAATAAAGAACCACTTGAAGAACAGATTACAATTAATTTAAAAGATTCTAAAAAATATGACCACTCTAATGATGGTTTAGATGTACCAAATTTTAAATCTGGCAAAACAGCAAGCAATACTAATGTTAATAAAGATAAATCTCAAGAAGAAGGATTATTCGCTAGCCAAGAAGTTGAAAAAGAAGCAAAGACAAAAGAAGTGTTACAATTACAACATGCTCTTACAGTAGAAGATGAAAAATATGAATTTCCACCAATCGAATTATTAGCCACAGGTAAAGAAAATGATGAAGCAGGAAGCAGAAAGCAACTTTTAGCAACTGCTGAGAAACTAAGAAGAACTTTGCATAGCTTTGGAGTTTCTGCTAAAGTAGAAAATGTTTCAGTAGGACCTGCAATTACGAGATATGAACTAGCACCAGCAGAAGGAGTTAGAGTAAATAAAATAGCTAATCTAGCAGATGATATAGCTTTAAGCTTAGAGGCAGAAACAATTAGAATTGAAGCACCAATTCCTGGAAAACATACAGTTGGGATAGAAGTGCCAAATAAATCCAAAGAAGTTGTAGCATTAAGAGATATAATAGAGTCAAATAAATTTGGAGAATCAAAGTCTAAAGTGGCATTTGCTTTAGGAAAAGATGTAGCAGGAGATGCTGTAGTTACCGATATAGCTAAGATGCCTCACTTACTTATTGCAGGAAGTACAGGTTCTGGTAAATCTGTATGTATCAATACATTAATAACAAGTATTATTTATAAAGCAAAACCAAGTGAAGTTAAGCTTCTTATGGTAGATCCAAAAGTAGTTGAGCTTTCAGTATATAATGGAATACCACATTTATTAATTCCAGTAGTTACAGACCCTAAAAAAGCAGCAGGAGCCTTAGCTTGGGCTGTTCAAGAAATGGTAAATAGATATAGCTTATTTGCACAAAAAAATGTAAGGGATATAAAAGGTTACAATGAGTCAGCACAAAAAAATGGGGAACCCAAATTACCGCAAATAGTAGTAATTATAGATGAGCTTGCTGATTTAATGATGGTTGCAGCCAAAGAAGTAGAAGATGCAATTTGTAGATTAGCACAAATGGCAAGAGCAGCAGGTATGCATTTAGTAATAGCAACACAAAGACCATCTGTTGATGTTATCACAGGTATAATTAAAGCAAATATTCCTTCAAGAATAGCATTTGCAGTGTCTTCACAAGTTGATTCAAGAACTATTTTAGATGGAGCAGGAGCTGAAAAACTTTTAGGAAAAGGAGATATGTTATTTTATCCAACAGGAGCCACAAAACCAACTAGAATCCAAGGAGCTTTTGTATCAGATAAAGAAGTCGAAAATATAGTAAAGTTTGTTAAGAAAGATGGAGATGCTCAATATGATGAAAGAATTATTGAAACAATTGAAAGAGCAGATGAGCCAGAAAAAGTAGCAAATAAAGATGATGAAGAAAATCAAGAAGATGAACTATTAGATGAAGCTATTGATTTGTGCATAGAGACAGGACAAGCTTCAACATCATTTATCCAAAGAAGATTTAAAGTAGGATATGCAAGGGCAGGTAGAATAATAGACCAAATGGAACAAAGAGGCATAATATCAGGATATCAAGGAAGTAAGCCAAGAGAGGTATTAATGTCAAAAGAAAGATGGCAAGAACTAAAAATGGCACCAACTCAAAGTCAAGAAGCACCAGAAGAAGAAAATAATAATGAAGGAGAGTAAAAAATTGAAAAGCAAGATTTTAGCAAGAGACTATAAAGAAGAGCTAGCTAATATTGCAGAACAAAAAAGATTTAAACAAAGTGCCGGTAACCTTCTGCTTAGTATGTTTTATAAAACAGAAGATAGCTTTACAAATTATCAAATTGTAAAAAGAGAAGTTCCCAATAGAGATGATTTCCTCAAAAGCATTGTGGATAATGTACGAAAATATTGTGATAACATTGAAATAGCAGAGCCTCATACAGAACTTGCAAAGGAATTAAAAGAAAATAAATGTAAGATTGTTTCTGAAAATTCAAGAAAAGGTAAGACGGTTATATCATTTCCAAATGAGAAAAACCTTCTTTATGCTATTTCTAAAGCAAGCTTACCAGAGATGGATGAAACACTTTCTACAACTGAAAAAGCAATTTTAACAGCAATTTGGATTGGAAAATGTATATCTGTTTCTGAGGTAATAAGAGACTTTAATGGTTGGTCATGGTCTATACTTCCAAAAGAAATTGAAAGTACAGAGTGCAATATTATATATGAACTTTTAACAATTTTATATGGATATAAATTTATAAATAATATTGATAGCAATAATCTAAAAACATTGCGCAAAAACATGCCTGATGAATTATGGGATCAACTCGAAAAGGTTGCAACACAATTTTATTTAGCATATGATAAAAATGAAAATGAACAAGTATTAAAAATGCTTGCTGCATATAAAACAAAACTTAATAAGATGAAAAATCAAGAAACTTATATAGAAGAGATAGGCAAAGAAAAGAAGAAAAAACTAACAGAAATAAGAAAAATAGATGAAATCATAAGTAATCCGAGAGAGCTAAGAAATCAGTATTTAGCGTATAATTCAAAGTTAAAAAATGAAGATAAAATTTTTAGTGTAAGCCATTATGAAGATTTATTGAGAAAAAGAAGAGATGAAGCAGTAGAAAAAATAGCCAACTTTAATAAGATGTTAAATCCAAATGAATTTATAAAATATAGAGAAGAATTAAGAATAAAAATAAAATTCTTTGAAACGAAAACAGACATAACTAATTTTCAAAATCAATTTTTAAAATGCTTCAAAAAGAAGATAGAAGCAACCAATGATAGAAAAGGAATAACTGATTTAATATATGAAATAAGATATTTAAATTTTATACCTAATTGTAAAATGAAACTTTTGGAGATTCAAAAAATGATTATTCCAAAAGCAATAGAAGCTAGAGTTTTAAATCCTATTTCAAACAATGATGAATTGGATTATAGATTGCTAAAAGGCATATTTGAGTTGCAGACTGTTTCGTTGGAGGGACTATATATTAAACTTTCTGCCTCAAACGACGGAATAATTGCTACAATTTACGATGGTGATAATGTTGAGAGTGAATACATTGTTAAATTGCCAGAGGGTAGTGATGTGCAAATTAGAAAGACTAAAAAAACAAGAATTTTTGAATAATAATAAATATTTGTGGTTTATAAGTAATGCCATAAAACTTAAATAAAATTAAAAAGGAAAATACAAATGAAAATAACTTTTTTAGGAGCTACAAAATCTGTTACTGGATCTAATTTTTTAGTGGAGGGAGCAGGAAAAAAATTTTTAATAGACTGTGGATTACATCAAGGAAGGATGGAAGAAGAATTATTAAATGATAAACCATTTGATTTTGATGTAAATTCAATTGATTTTATGCTTCTTACACATGCTCATATTGATCACTCAGGAAGAATACCAAAACTATATAAAGATGGGTATAGAAACCCAGTATATGCTACAAAAGCAACTGTTGATTTATGTGAAATAATGTTGCCAGACAGTGGTCATATACAAGAAACAGAAAATGATATTAAAAATAAAAAACGTAAAAGGGCAGGACAAAAAATACTTTTAGAGCCTTTATATACAGCACAAGATGCTATCGACTGTATGGAAATCTTCAAAAGAGTATCATATGATGAAATAATAGAAATTACTCCAGATATACAAGTAAGATTTAATGATGCAGGACATATGTTAGGTTCAAGCATAATTGAAGTTTGGGTAACTGAAAATGGCAAACAAGAAAAAATAGTATTTTCAGGAGACCTTGGAAATAATGATATTCCTCTATTAGCAAGCCCTACAATGATAGACAGTGCCGATTATTTAGTTATGGAGTCAACTTATGGAAGTAGACTTCATGTAAGAAATGATGATAAGGCTTCATTATTTTTAAACATTGTATCTGAAACAGTAAATAACGGAGGAACCGTAGTTATACCTTCATTTGCTGTAGGTAGAACTCAGGAAATTTTATATGAACTAAATAAAATTAAAGAGCAACACAACGATGATGAGGAATTCCAAAAGAAATTTCAAACTTTAATGAATACTCCTGTATATGTAGACAGCCCACTAGCTGTGTCAGCTACAGAGGTATTTAAGAAAAATATGGACTTATTTGATGACGAAATAAAAGAGTTCATATCAAGAGGAGACAATCCACTAGATTTCCCAGGCTTGCACTTTACCCAATCTGTTGAAGATTCTAAGGCGTTAAATGAATCAACAGAACCATCTATAATTATATCAGCTAGTGGTATGTGTGATGTTGGAAGAATAAAGCATCACCTAAAACACAACATATGGAATCCTAATAGTACCATTCTCTTTGTTGGATATCAAGCACCAGGAACCCTTGGTAGAAGAATAGTTGACAAAGAACCTAAAGTAAAAATTTTAGGAGAAGAATTTGCAATAAATGCAAGAGTTGAATACATTGAGGGATATTCTGGACATGCAGACCAAACAGGGTTACTTTCATTTTTATGTTCATTTAACACAAAGATGCCTAAACATGTTTTTTTGGTACATGGTGAAGAAGAATCACAAACCGTCTTAAGAGATAGGATAATTGAAGAAACAGGAATAGGAGTTTCTATCCCAAGTTATGGAGAAGAATATACACTGGATGATAATTTACAGATGACTCAAAAATATCAAAATCCAACTAATAAAGATATAGACAGAATAGAGCTAATCAACAAAATGCAGTCTTTAGAAAATGAACTTGAAGATATGAAACACGCTTTAAAAGAAAATATAAGAATACAATCAAGTTCAGACGGAGATTTAGCGAAATTAAATAGTAGAGTAATAGATTTAAGAAAACAAATAGTAGAAATTATGAATAAGGGAGAAAACTAATGAAAAAGAAATATTTTAACGATGCATTTATAGGAAATAAAAACATAATAGCAAGTTTTAGTAAATATGGAGAATTATTAAGATTATACTATCCTTTACCAGATTATAGGCAATATTCTGACTTCTTTCATGTTGGAATAAAAATAAATGATTCAAATATTATTTATTTACACAATGACGTTAACAATAGATATAATCAATACTATAGTGAAAATTCAAATGTTCTAAACACAGAGATTGAAAACACATATTTTAATTTAAAAGTAAAACAAACAGACTGTGTCATGACAAGCCAAGATGTAGTGCTAAAGAAATATGTTTTTAAAAATGAAAATAACATCGATTTAGATATGAAATTTTTAGTACGTTCAAGCGTACTTACATCATACAACAATATGGCTGGAGGTATGATAGAAAATAATGCTTTAATCCAATATAGTCACAACTTTACCTCAGCAATATTTTCAAAAGAAAATTTATATAGTCATCAATTAAATAACGTAGAAAGAAACATATCATCTGGAGAAATTTATGACAAAGACTATATAGGTATGTCAGAAGACTCCGCTATAAGCTACGATTTGGGAGTGCTTAAGCCAGGCGAAAAAAGAGAATTTACATTGATGATGTACATAAAATATGAAGAAGGAAAAATGAGTGAAGTCTCAGAAAAAATCACAAAACTAAGAAAAATCAATGTAGATAAAGAAATAGACAAAGTAAATAAATATTGGAACAAATACTTATCAGAACATGATACATTAAAATTAAAAGAAGACGGGACAGAATATATGCATAAATTAATCAACATATACAAGAGAACTATTTTGTTTATGCCTTTATTAATCAATGAAAAAACAGGAGCAGTAACTGCATCACTCGAAGTTGATGAGGAAAGAGACCAATGCGGAAAATATGCTTATTGCTGGCCTAGAGACGCAGTTATGATTTATAATAATTTAGACCATTTAGGATTTGATGAATTAACTGAAAAGTTTTATAGTGTATTTCTTAAAAATACACAATGCAAAAATGGTATGTGGGAGCAAAGATTTTATTCTGATGGTAGATTAGCACCTTGCTGGGGTTACCAAGTTGATGAAACTGCTATTGTTGTTTGGGAGGCCTATCAACATTACAAACTAATGGAAAAACGTACAGGAAAAAAGAATAAAAAATTCTTAAAAGACAATTTAAAAATGTTAGAACTAGCAATGGCATTTCTTGAAAAATATATCAATAATGTACTTGGCAAAGAAGAAAAAGACGATTTAGTAAGAATAGAACTTGAAAAGAAATACAACTACAAGGAAAGAGACGAAATTTATAAGCACTTAAGCTATGATATATGGGAAGAAAACGAAGGAGTACATTTATATTCTTTATCATGCATATTTGGGGCATTTACTGCAATGTCTAAAATATATGACGAGCTTGCCGAATACTTCCAAAACAATAGATTAAAACAAGATGATATTATATTAAATAAAGCAAGGTATGAAGGTATTTTAAGAGAAATAAAACAATACATAATGGACAAGTTAGTTGATAAGGAAAAGAAAGTTTTATTGAGAAACACATCTGATAGATTAACTGATATTAGCATATTAGGAGCAGTTATTCCTTTTGGAGTATTTGAGCCAGAAGAAAAAATTATAAAAAATACTGTAGAACAAATTAATATGACAATAAGAACATATTTAGGAGGATACTTAAGATATCAAAACGATAGATACATAGGAGGAAATAATCCTTGGATAATTGCAACAGCTTGGATGGGTATGTACTACAAAAAAATAGGAGATAACAAATCTGCAAAAGAGTGTATGAAGTTTATTGTAAATAGTGCAAATCCGCTAGGATTACTACCAGAACAGTCAAACAGTGATTTAAATCAAACTTGGGTAATTGGACTTGGTTGGTCACATGCAATGTTTATAGGAATGTTAATTGACTAAGTAAACAAAAGCTAGAAAATATAAAGAGATGTCATAGCAAAGAGAAAGGAACTAGCAAATGGCAAAAACTAAAACAATATTTGTGTGCAGTAGCTGTGGATATGAATCACCTAAATGGCTTGGAAAATGCCCTGCATGCAATAGTTGGAATACATTTTATGAAGAAAAAATGCAGGTAACAACAAACTCTGGAGCAAACGTAAAATTAAAAGAAACCGCTAAGCCACTTAGCCTAAATCAAGTTGAAGGCAAAGAAGCGGTAAGAACTAAAACAGGAGTAGATGAGTTAGACAGAGTTTTAGGAGGAGGCATAGTAAAAGGTTCACTGGTTTTACTTGGAGGAGAGCCAGGCATAGGAAAGTCAACATTAATCTTGCAAATCTGCGATAAACTAGCCAATGATGGTAAAGTACTATATGTATCAGGTGAAGAGTCTGCAGAACAAGTAAAACTTAGAGCAGACAGATTAAACATAAAAAACGACAACATAATGTTTTTAGGAGAAACTGATATAGATGCTATTGAAGCTGAGATAGTATCCATGAATCCTAAATTAGTTGTCATAGACTCAATTCAAACAATGTTTTCAAATGAAATCACTTCTGCACCAGGAACAGTAAGCCAAGTAAGAGAAATTACTGCAAGAATAATGAAATGTTGCAAGCAAAATAAAATAACTACAATTATCATAGGACATGTCACAAAAGATGGCAACATAGCAGGACCACGAGTTTTGGAACATATGGTAGATACAGTTCTTTATCTTGAGGGTGAAAGATATTTTTCTTATAGAATATTAAGAGGAGTAAAAAATAGATTTGGCTCAACAAATGAAGTGGGTATGTTTGAAATGCAAAATGAAGGTATGATCGAAGTTACAAACCCCTCAAAAGTTCTAATTTCAGAAGATCAAGGACAAGTTCCGGGAGCAGCTATTGTATGTAGTTTAGAAGGAACTAGACCGCTATTGGTTGAATTACAAGCATTAACAACACAGAGCTTTTATGGAATTCCTAAAAGAACAGGAAGCGGAATTGATTTTAATAAAATCGCTCTAATAGTCGCAGTTTTAGAAAAAAGAGCACATTTAAGTTTAGGTAACCAAGACATTTACTTAAATGTAGTAAGTGGTATGAAAATAACCGAACCAGCGATTGACTTAGGCATAGCCTTGGTTATAGCTTCAAGCTTTAAAAATGTATATATTCCAAAAGATTTAGCAATAATAGGAGAAGTAGGACTAACTGGTGAAATTAGAACAGTAAATATGATAGATAAGAGGCTAAAAGAGGCTGAAAGGTTAGGAATAAAAAAATGCATAATTCCAGAAAATAACAAAAAACTATTGAAAAATACATACAAATTAGATATAATGGGTGTTAGAAATATTAATGATGCGTTGCATGCGATTGGACTATAATATAGTGTGGTCCCTACGCGGCTTATTCGGAAACAACTATTTTTATGAAGTTAACAATGATTAAAATAGGAGAGCAAAATGGAAATTCTTGAAATCTTAAAGATGATAGCACCCGGTACTCAGATAAGAGAGGGATTAGATAGTATTTTAAAGGCTAAAACTGGTGCATTAATCGTAATACGGTGATGGTCAAAAAGTGATGGATATAGTTGATGGAGGTTTTAACATAGATGTTGAGTATACTCCGTCTAAATTATATGAGCTTGCTAAAATGGATGGAGCAATTATTTTAAGTGCAGACCTAAAAAAAATATTATTTGCTAATGCACAGCTTATGCCTGATAGCAGTATATCAACAACTGAAACGGGGACTAGGCATAGGACTGCAGAAAGAGTTGCTAAAAAGACAGGAAATGTTGTAATAAGTATTTCGCAAAGAAGAGAGATAATTACTATTTATAATGGGCAAGATAGGTACATTTTGGAAGATACTTCAAAAGTGGCTTCTAAAGCAAATCAAGCGCTTCAAACTGTTGAAAAATATAGAAAAGTATTTGATAACAAAATTAGTATGCTTAATGAATATGAATTTAATGATATGGTAACTCTTCAAATAATAATTGAAACTCTTCAAAGAGTTGAAATGCTTATGAGAATTGCTGATGAAGTAAAAAAATCTGTATATGAGCTAGGAACAGAAGGAAGACTTATTTCAATGCAGTTAAATGAATTAATAGACGGAGTTGACAAGGAAGAACTATTAATCTTGAGAGATTATATTTCCAAAAAAGATGTTTATGAAGCATATGAGAAAATAAGAAAGTTAGCTTATGAAGATTTGATAAAGACAAATAATATAGTAACAATTTTAGGTATGAAAGAAACAGATAACTTAGATGAAGTTGTAATGTATGCTAGAGGTTATAGAATATTAAACAAAATTCCTAGGATGCCAAATAATATAGTAGAAAATATAGTAAAAAGATTTAAATCATTTCAAAATTTATTGTCAGCAGATATAAACGAATTAGATAATGTAGAAGGAATTGGTGAAGTTAGATCAAAAGCAATTGTACAGGCACTAAAAAGGATGCAAGAGCAATTTATATTTGACAATATGATAATTTAGTAGTATAAGATAAGAGTAATGATTTACAGTGTATAACGTCTATGTTCGAGCGATACACGGGGTTAACAACTATAATATTTTTAATAAAAAATAGAAAAAGGAGTACAAAATGAAGAAACAAAAAGTTAAGCAAAATGAAAAAAAGGTAAGTGAAAATAAAACACAGGAAAGCAAAAGTAATGTAAATAAAAATAAAGTACAGGAAAGCAAAAGTAATGTAAATAAAAATAAAGTACAGGAAAGCAAAAATAAAGTAAGTGAAAACAAAAACAAAAAAGAAAAAGGGAAAGCGTTAAAAAGTGTTACTTTAATAGCAACAGTAGTAGCTATATTAGTAGTTTTAGGGCTGATTGCATATGTAGTAAATACAATAATACATAAAGTAAATTTTGTTGGGCAAAATCCAGTTGCAACAATTGAAATTGAAGGAAAAGGCACAATAACAGCTGAGTTATATCCTCAATATGCTCCAAACACAGTTGCTAATTTTATAGCACTTGCTAATAATGGTTTTTATGATGGATTAACATTTCACAGAACAATTCCAGATTTCATGATACAAGGAGGAGATCCTAATGGAGATGGAACTGGAAATGCCAAACTTGAAGATATAGGACAAAGTTCAACAGATTCTTATGCTATAAAAGGTGAATTTATTATAAATGGATTTACACAAAATACTTTAAAGCATGAAAGAGGAGTTATATCTATGGCAAGATCTGATTATAGCTCAATGGCTGGATTGGCAACAAAAGGCTATAACTCAGGTTCATGTCAATTCTTTATTATGACTAAAGATAACACAAGTCTAAATGGCCAATATGCAGCTTTTGGTAGAGTAACAGAGGGGATGACGATTGTAGATGAGTTATCAAATGTAGAGGTTGAAACAAGGGAGTCTAATGAAGAAGGGCTTACAGCAGATAGACCAGTAAATCCACCAGTAATCACATCAATAAGAGTAGAAACATTTGGAGTTGACTATGGAACTCCTGAAACACTAGAGCCATTTGACTATTATTCATACTTGATGTCACAATATTCAAACTAAATTGCACAAAAAATACCTTCTAAAGGTAAAATTATATTAGAAAATCTTTATAAAATTTATATAAAAAAGATATTGTGTAGATTAATTACACAATATTTTTTTAATTTTTGAAAAAAATCTATTGACATCCAGAACTTTTGTTTGTATAATAATACAAACAAAAGTTTGAAAGAGGAGAATAACTATGATAACTACTTTACATATCAAAAATATAGGGATAATAGATGATTTAAGCATTGAATTAAACTCACGGATTCAATGTTTTTACAGGTGAGACTGGTGCGGGCAAAACGTTAATTATTGATGCAATAAGCATAATTTCAGGAGGAAGATTTTCAAAAGAAATGATACGAAAAGGAGAAAATCATTCGTTTGTTGAACTTAATTTATTCTTGCCAGAAAATGAAAATGCAGTCGATGGTAACATAATAGTCAGTAGAGAAATTTATTCAAATGGTAGAAATTCATGCAAGATAAATGGTAGATTAGTTACTGTTTCTGAATTAAAAGAGTTCATGAATTCAGTTATAGACATACATGGACAAAATGACAATCAAAAAATACTTAATCCAACTTATCACATAAATTATTTGGACGATTTTTGCGGGGAAAAGTTATTAAATGAATATGAACAATATAAAAATATGTTTTATAAATATAAAAGTTTAAACAAAGATTTAAAAGAAAACCTAGGAGACGACAAAGAAAAGCAAAGAAAACTTGATTTGCTTCAATATGAATTTGAAGAAATTGATAAAGCAAATTTAAAAGTCGGAGAAGAGGAGAGTTTAAACGAAAAGAGAAATTTATATGTAAACTACGAAAAAATATCTGTAGGTTTAAATGAAACTAGTAGAAATGTAGACGAATCTTTAGAACAGATAAATAGCGCCATAAGAGCACTGGATAAAATAGAAAACTTAGATGAGAGATATAGCCAAAAAAGTGCAGAATTAAAAAATATTTATTACGAATTAGAAGAGTATGCTAGAGATATGAGTGATCTAAATAGTGATATGTATTTTGATGAAAACGAACAAAACGAAATTGAAGAAAGACTGGATCTAATATTTTCCTTAAAAAGGAAATATGGCAATAGCATTGAAGAAATCTTGGAATATAAAAACAAAATAGAGACAGAAATAAATAGAATAAATAATTTAGACGAAGTAAACCAAAAGATAAAAAATGAATTGCATGAGCTAGAACAAGAAATGAATAAAAAAGCAGAATTAATGCATACAATAAGGGCAAATGTATCAAACATATTAAATGATAAAATTAATAAAGAACTATCTGATTTGGAAATGCCAAATGCTAAATTTAAAGTAGCAATACATAGAGCAAGAGAATTTACAAAAAGAGGATTAGATGAGATAGAATTTTTCATTAGTACCAATTTAGGAGAAGATGCAAAACCATTATCAAAGATAGCATCTGGAGGAGAAATGTCAAGAATAATGCTTGCAATAAAAACAGTATTAGCTAATACAGACAGTACACCTATACTTATATTTGATGAAATAGACGCTGGCATTAGCGGAAAAGCAGCAAAATCAGTTGGACAAAAATTAAAACTTATAGGAAATAATCATCAAGTAATTTGCATAACGCACCAGCCAAGTATAGCAGCCAGGGGAGATGAAAACTACTTTATAAGTAAAGTTACAGACAATCAAAGAACACGTACTCAAATCAAGAAATTGAAGGAAGAAGAAGTAATCAATGAAATTGCAAGGATATCTAACGGAGATATTACAGAAATTGCATTAAAACATGCAATGGAATTAAGAAAATCTGCTTAAATTTTCCTAATATCTTGCCATATCTTTTTGGCAGAGGTATAATTATTCCAATACTTTGAATGAGAAAGGGATTTTCAGTAAGTATGAGAAAAAGTCTAAGAATAATACTAATTTTAATTTTTCTAGGAATTTTTATATTTTCTGGATATAAAGTTGTGAATTATTTTATAGAGGCAAATATAAGTAAAAATGCCAATAATAAGCTTATAGAAAAAGCTATAACACCAATAGATATAACAAAACCTGATGAGGATAAGCAGGAAGACGAAACGATAGCTCCTTTTACTGTTGATTTTGAAGAATTAAAAGCAGAAAATAAAGATATTGTAGGTTGGATTTATTCTAAAAATACACCGATAAATTATCCAGTTTTGCAAAGTGATGATAATGACTATTATTTAAGAAAGCTAATTACAGGAGAATACAACACAGCAGGCAGTTTATTTATGGACTACAGAAATAAAAGTAATTTAGAAGACAACAAGATAATTATATACGGACATAATATGAAAAATGCAACAATGTTTGGTACGCTTCAAAAGTATAGAAACCAAGACTATTTTAACGAACACAAAATTATGTATTATTTTACACCAGATTCAAATTATCTTGTTAGAATATTCTCCGCATATACAGAAACAACACAATCAAGCATATATACAGAGACTAACCTAAATCAAGATCTTATAGACCAAGTACAAAGAAAATCTAATTTTCAATGTGATATACAAGTCACAGAAAATGACAAAATCATTATATTATCAACTTGCTCTTATGATTATGATGAGGCTAGATATGTTGTTTTCGGAAAGTTAGAGCAAATACCTTAAAAAGTTATTATATAGTATTTTTGTAGACAACAAAAGCAAAACAAAATGACGATTAATTATTTACAAATGGTGCATTTTAATATATAATAAGTGCAGTATAAAATCGGAGCGAAGAAAGGAAAAATATAATGCAAGAAGATTTAAATAATAATAACAATATGGAAAATAATGAGACAGAAGAATTAGATATGGATCATTTAATGGAAGTAAGGAGAGAAAAATTAGACAAATTAAGAGAAGAAGGGAAAGATCCTTTTGAAATTACAAGATTTAGTAGAACTCACACAAGTAAACAAATTGTGGATAATTATGCAGAATTAGAAGGAAAAGATGTTACTGTTGCAGGAAGAATTATGGCCAAAAGAATAATGGGTAAGGCATCTTTTTGCCATATCCAAGACTCAACTGGCAAAATCCAAAGCTATGTTAGTATAAACGATTTGGGAGAAGAAAGTTACAAGCAATTTAAAGAATATGACATAGGCGATATAATAGGTATTACTGGATTTGTATTTAAAACAAGGACAGAGGAAATATCAATACACGCCAAAGAAGTAACGTTACTTGCTAAGTCATTGAAACCATTACCAGAAAAATTTCACGGCTTAAAGGATACTGATACAAGATATAGACAAAGATATGTAGACTTAATAGTAAATCCAAAAGTAAAAGATACATTTGTAAAAAGAACACAAATAATTAAAGAAATGAAAAGAATTCTTGATGAAAAAGGATATCTTGAAGTCGAAACCCCTGTATTAAATACTATTTCAGGAGGAGCTACAGCAAAACCATTTATCACACATCACAATACACTAGATATAGATATGTATCTAAGAATTGCAACAGAACTTAATTTAAAAAGATTAATAGTTGGTGGATTTGACAAAGTATATGAAATAGGTAGAATATTTAGAAATGAGGGAATGGACATAAAACACAACCCTGAATTTACGACTATAGAACTTTATTCAGCATATGAAGATTTATCTGATATGATGAATTTGACTGAAGAATTAGTTACAAAAATTGCACAAAACGTTCTAGGAACTTTGCAAATAAATTATCAAGGCATGGACATAGACTTAGCTACACCATGGAAAAAGGTGACTATGATAGATGCAGTTAAAGAAGTAACAGGAATAGATTTTAACACAATTAAGACAGATGAAGAAGCACAAAATGTACTAAAGCAATTACACATAGAAATCGACCCAATAAAAAATACAAGAGGAGATATAATTGCTCAAGTATTTGATGAAAAGGTTGAAGAAACTTTGGTACAACCAACATTTGTATATGAATACCCAATAGAAAATTCACCTTTAGCAAAAAAAGTAAAGGGAAAACCAGAAATGACTCAAAGATTTGAATTATTTATTGGAGGAAGAGAATACGCAAATGCTTTCTCTGAGTTAAATGACCCAATAGACCAATACGAAAGATTCTTAAATGAAATTAAAAATAGAGAAAATGGTGATGAAGAAGCGGGAATGATGGATGAAGACTATATTAATGCATTACAAATAGGCCTTCCACCTACAGGAGGAATTGGAATGGGAATCGACAGATTAGTAATGCTTCTAACAGATTCTGCATCAATTAGAGATGTATTATTATTCCCAACAATGAGACCACTAGGAGATCATTAATAAGTAGCAAATTACAAAAGACTAAGGAGAAATTATATGGGGATAGTATATGGAGTATCAAGCTTAGCAATATTTATAAATTACATATTATTGAAGAAAACTGATAAAAAGATTGATATATTAAAACAAATTGTATATGGTATAGTTTTATTGTTTTGTTATAATGCATTGATATGCTATATACTTACTTTTTTTACCATACCTATAACATTATTAGGCTTAAGCATTATTAATTTAATTTTGAGCATACCTATGACAGCATACATGGTAAAAACAAGAAATATACAAAAATATAAATTTGAAAAAGTGGATTTAATTTATATTGTCTTACTAGGAATTATTGTATTAACCGTTAGCATACTTAACTTTGGTTTTCCGTTTAAAATTAAATATGAAACCGGAGATCCATCGGTTCATTATCTAACCGCAACAAAATTTGCTGAGGAAGATAGCTTGATAGCAGGCAGTGAAACACCTGACGAGGTATATGGTGGCATTACTGCAAGAAGATTTGTATCTTATGTAAATTCAGGATTAATAATGAAATGTCTTAATGGTGTAATTGATCCACTTTATAATTATGAAATATTTATTGGCTTTTGCATTTTAACTTTATTTCTAACAGGCTGGATGTTCTATAGCACAGTTGCAAGATTTGCAAAAAATAATATAGTGAGATTTCTAATATTCGTAATTTCAGTATTTTTTGTATTAGGATATCCATTAAATAGCTTACTATATGGATTTGAATACTTAAGTATAGCAATTTTAATCTTAGGCGCAATTATTGACAGTGTAAATACATACCAAAATGATGAAATAGGATTTAAACAAAATCTTCTTGTATTCTTTCTATTAAATTTTGGATTGTTCAATTCATACTATATGTTCGTTCCATATACTTATAGTGCATTATGGATATACTTTTGCATTAATGAATACAAAAAACAGAAAAAATTATTTACCTTAAAAACTTTCACATTGTTGTTAGTAACCTTGCTAATACCATTTGCTCTAGGATATATTTATTGCATAGCACCAAGCATATATAGTATACTAATAGAATGGAAAAGAAGCTTGACTAATATTTCTACAAATAATACTAGCTTTGAAACTATCTTTAATAATAATATAGAGAACTTTACAAGAGAATCTGAATCAAGAATAAATGGGCTTAGAGCATTAGGTAATATGTATGTCAATTTTTTCTCTAATATGATACTACTTATACCATTTACAATTTATGCAATTGTAAAAGGATTAAAACAACATAAAGCAGTTGTCTTAATGGCAATCTTTGATATAATATTTATCGAGATATTACTGGTAGGAAAGCTCAATGGCAAAGTATCAAGTTATTATTTAGGTAAAAATTATTTCTCACTTTGGTTGCTACTATTCTATTTATTTGCAATAGGCATTGTGCAATCCTACGAAAAGCATGCTTTTATACCGATATTAAGTATAACAGCTTATACTGTAATAGTAGTGCTTAATATCATATTTGCCGAGGCAAGTGTATCTTTTGGAGAAGCGGATCCAAATGAGAACATACTTAGAGTAGCGGATGTATTTACCTTTAACAGAAAAATACTGATGGAATCAGATATTGATTTGACAAGGGAAGAAATTGATATTATTAAATATGCAAGAGATAATATTCCAGAGGACAAAAAAATAGAAGTTGCAGGAGAACAAGAACAGACATTCTGGGAATATGTTTTGCTTAGAAGAATAAACAAAAATCTCCACTATTCAGGACAATACCTATTAGAGCTAAAATTGGATTATGTTATTTATGAAGTAGGAAAAGTCGATTATCTAATTTATTTTAATAGAAGTGAATACTATAATTTTTTCAAAAATGTGTTATTATCACATGATAATGAAGTGGTTTTTGAAAATAATAGTGGAGGAATAATAAAATACTTAAACGTAGATTAACTAAAAAATTTTTATATAAAAAAATCGACATTTATTGACAAATTATCATAAAAAGAGTATTATTTAGGTAGATCAAAAGCTAATTATGCAAGGAGAAAATCAAAAATGGCTTATGAAGTTATAAATTTATTATGCCCAGGATGTGGCGCACCAGTAGACACTTCAGTAAAAAAATGTGAATTTTGTGGTAGACCAGTTATAGTAACTTCTTTTAACAGTGTTTACGGTATGTCAACACCTGAAGTAATGAAATATAAAAACGAGTATCAAAAAGTATTAAATGACAACCCAGACAGCAGTATGGTTAGTTCTGCATTAGGAATGTGCTTACTAAAACTAAATATGTATGATAAAGCATACGAAAAGTTTAACATGGCAATTGAAGAAGAGATGGACAATTCAGAAGTATACTTTTGGGCAGCAGTTTGTTTACTAAAAGGTAAAAGACCTTTTATAACTCCAAAAGCTGTTGTAGACAAAGCAATAGAATACACAACAACAGCTACAATGCTAGAAACAAGAGGGATATACTATTATTTCTTAGCTTATTTAAAATATGACTATTATACAATGAAAAGATTAAATGTTGAACCAGATTACATAGAGGAACTGGAAAATGCTATGATAAACAATGTTACAATAGAAGATATGAACATGTTACAACAAGTTTTAAAAGTAGAATTTCCAGAAGAATTATCTATATAGAATATAATTTTTAATTATATTAATAAATTTTATTTTTAAGAAAGGAGATAATAACATGACTGTTATTGATCGCGGTGCTGTAAAACAGTATTTCATTGGCAAAAGCCAAAAACTTCCTATCTTCTTAATGATCTTAGGAATACCATTAATATTTTTATGGGGATTAGGATTAATTCTAATAATCATAGGATTGGTTCTATACACTAAAAATAGAAATGAATATGCAAATGAAGAAAAAGTAGACGAAATAGTAAAAGTAGAATTAGACCAAGCAAAAAAAAGAGCATTAAAGAAATTAAATTTAGTTAAAGAGCAGGTTTCTGCAATAGATCCAGTTGTAGTATTTGGACCAGCAGATCAACCATATTCAGAAACAGCAGCAATTTTAGCACAACAAAAAAATAGTGGAGTACTAGGAGTACTATTAAGTGCTAAGCGTTCTGTATTAGAAAATAGTGATGATCCAGTATACATTGAAAAAGTAGGCTCTGACAATAATCTTAGATATACTCTATTAAGTATAACAACTTACATGTTTGGAGAGGATCAATTATACATATATTATGAAAATGTTGATATTACAACAGGTTTAGTATTTTCAGAAGGAACATTTGAATACTTCTATAGTGATATTACAAGTATAGAAACATTTGAAAGCAAATCTAAAATTCGTAGAATGGTTAGCAAGAAAAAGGTTCAAGAATTTAGAATTGTTAAAGAGCGTATGGCAATTTATAACTCAGGTGGAAGAAGCTATGTTGCTTCATTAGGAGCAAGAGAAGAAAGCGAACCATCAATTATGGGAGACAAATTCGTAGCTATGCGTAACTTAATTCGTGATAAAAAAATAAATAAATAGTCATTTTAAAAGTCTTATTGTAAATATATTTACAATAAGACTTTTTCTGTCCAAATAAAAGTAAAAAGGAAGATTTTTTATTGTAAAAAAGTGTAATTAATTATTTACATATTCAATGTAATAATATATAATAATATAGAAAAAATACAAAAATAAGGAGAGTACAATGTTTTTTATCAATAGTTTTTCAAGTCCATGGATGACAATTTTGTTAATCTGGCTAATTATAAGTAATATTGGTCATTATTTGACAACACCAGGAGCTTTTTTAGGATTAATATTGTCAATACCAGGTTTCTTAATTGCAATAACATTTCATGAATTTGCACACGCTTGGGCAGCAGACAAGTTAGGGGATGATACACCAAGAAGACAAGGCAGACTAACCTTAAATCCACTCAAACACTTGGACCCAATAGGTTCCATATTATTGTTGACTGCAGGATTTGGATGGGGTCGACCTGTTGAAATTAATTCAAATAATTTTAATAGAACAGTAAGTATAAAAAAAGGAAATGCTTTAGTTTCTTTAGCAGGACCTGCAATCAATATTATTTTAGCAATTGTTTTTTCGATTATATATGGACTGCTTTTAGCTTTTGGAACAAATTTTATGCTGACTACTACAGGAAGTGTAATTGCTGATGTAATATCTTGTACAATAGCCATAAACGTTGGATTAGGTATATTTAATCTAATACCACTTCCACCACTAGATGGCTCAAAAATATTATTAGCACTTTTACCTACAAGAGCAAGAGAATGGTACATGAATAACCAATCAATTTTATATATAGTATTTGTAATTATGTGGATAACACCATTAGCAAATATGATAATAACTCCAGCAATTGGATTTGTGAACGAAAGATTATTTGATTTAATAAAGATGATAGTAAAATTAGGAGCGTAAATGAAGGATATATATACACTAGGAATTGAATCAAGTTGTGATGAAACAGCAGCTTCTGTTATAAAAAATGGAAGGGCTATTTTGTCAAACGTTGTCAATACCCAAATTGACATACACAAATTATATGGTGGTGTTGTGCCAGAAATTGCGTCAAGAAACCATATACAAAATATCTCAGAAGTTGCAAAAATGGCAATAAGAAATGCAAACATACAATTTGAAGATATTGATGCAATTGCTTGTACATATGGTCCAGGGCTGGTAGGCGCACTACTAGTTGGTTTATCATATGGTAAAGCTTTAAGCTTCGCACTAAATAAACCTTTAGTAGGAGTCAACCATATAGAAGGACACATTGCAGCGAACTACATAACTCACCAAGATTTGCAACCACCATTTATATGTGTGATGATGTCAGGAGGTAATACTCAAATTATACATGTAAAGGATTATACGGATTTTGAAGTATTAGGCAGGACAAGAGATGACGCAGTAGGTGAAGCATTTGATAAAGTGGCTAGAATTATGGGATTAGGTTATCCAGGAGGACCTAAAATAGATGAATTGGGCAAATCGGGTGAGGCAGTAATCGAGCTTCCGAAAACTCATTTTGAAAATTTAGATTTTAGTTTTAGCGGAATAAAAACTGCAGTAATAAATTTACATCATAAAAATCCAGATATTGATAAAGCTAATTTATGTAAAAGTTTTGAAAAAACTATAGCAGAAATTTTAATTGAAAATGTAAAAAAAGCAATTGAGGTCACACAAATAAATAGTATAGTTCTAGCAGGAGGAGTTTCAGCAAATAGTTACATAAGAGATGAATTTCTAAAATTAAAAAATGCAAAAGTATACATGCCTGACTTAAAACTATGCACTGACAATGCAGCCATGATAGCATCAGCTGGATATTACAATTACATATCCGGAAAAATAAGTGATTTAACATTAAATGCAGAGCCAGACTTAAAATTATCACGGAAGTGATATAATATAAAGTTTTGGGAGATAACTTTAAAACCTAAATATATTATACAAGGAGATAATAAGTGTCAATATATGCAATAGGAGACTTGCACTTATCTTTTGGAACAGATAAGCCAATGAACATATTTGGAGCTAGTTGGGACAAATATGAAATTAAATTAGAAAAAAACTGGAACGAAACTATAGATGACAATGATGTAGTTTTATTGCCAGGAGATTTTTCGTGGGCAACATACTTGGAAGACACAAAAAAAGATTTTGAATTTTTAAATAAATTGAGAGGAACTAAACTCCTACTTAAAGGAAATCATGATTATTGGTGGACAACTTTAAAAAAAATGAAACAATTTATGCAAGAAAATAATTTCAAGAATATAGATTTTTTGTATAATAATTCTTATGAAACAAAAGAAGCTATGATAGTTGGTACACGCGGATGGACATTTAATGATACTGATAATAGTGATAAAATGCTAAATAGAGAATGCAATAGATTAGAACTTTCTATTAAAGAGGCTCAATTAAAAAATAAAAATAAAAAAATTATATGTATGATGCACTATCCTCCTATCACGAAGAATATGATAGAAAGAAAAGAAAAAAGTGAATATATAGAAATAATGAAAAAGTATGAAATACATGATTGTATATATGGACATCTACATGCAAATTCGCATAATGAAGCTATAGAAGGCAATATAGATAGTGTTAATTTAAAATTAGTAAGTTCAGACTACCTAGAGTTTAAACCAATTAAAATTTTATAAATTTAACAAGTAACAGATAAAATTTTAAATTGGATGACAATAAATTATTTAAATGTATAAAACAGCAAAATATTGAAATGAAAACATTATAACATGCAGACATAAAGTTAAGCTAAAAAAGAAAATAAAAAGCTTAAAATAAGAAGAAATCAAAATGAAAGACAACAAAAAACTAAGTAAAATAAAAAGGAAATTAAAATTATGAAGATAACAAAGGTAGAAGCTTTAGAAGAAAAAGCAAACCAAATAAGACAAGACATTTTGCAAGAAATTTATTATGCAAAATCAGGTCATCCAGGAGGATCACTATCTTGCACAGATATTTTAACAGTTTTATATTTTAATGAAATGAATATAGAGCCATCAAAACCAAATGATGTATCAAGAGATAGGTTAGTTTTATCAAAAGGTCATGCATCAGCTGCTTTATATGCGTGTTTAGCAGAAAGAGGTTATTTCCTAAAAGATGACTTAGTAACTTTTAGAAATATAAACAGTCCACTTCAAGGACATCCAGATATGAATAAAGTTCCAGGAGTAGATATGACAACAGGTTCATTAGGACAAGGATTGTCAGTTGCTAATGGTATGGCCATTGCATCAAAAATGGACAGTATGGGATATAGAGTATATTGTCTGCTTGGAGATGGAGAATTGCAAGAGGGTCAAGTCTGGGAAGCTGCAATGACATCAAGCAAATATAAACTTGATAATTTGTGCGTAATAGTAGACTGTAACAATCTGCAACTTACTGGAAAGACAGAAGAAATAAAATCATTAAACGCAGAAAACATAGCAAAAAAATTTAATAGTTTTGGATTTAATGCATTAATAATCGATGGACATAATATAGAACAAATTATGTTTGCACTTAACAAAGCAGAAGAAACCAAGGGGAAGCCAACTGCTATTATTGCAAAAACTATAAAAGGAAAAGGAGTATCATTTATGGAAGACAATCCTGCTTGGCACGGAAAAGCTGTAAATGATGAGGAATATCAAAAAGCAATTGAAGAACTTAACAAATAGTAAAAAGATATAAAAATTAAGTACAAGTTATAATAAGGAAAGTAAAGCAAAATGTAGAATTTAACGAAGAGATATTAGTTGAAGTCACAATTTAAGGAATTAAAGCAAAGTAAAAATGAAGAGAAAGGAGTTCGTATAATAGTAAATAGATTATACGCAAAAACTAATGGAAGAAGAAAAAATGATAGCAACAAGAGAAAGTTTTGGAAAAGCATTAGCAGAACTAAAAAATGAAAAGATTGTTGTACTAGATGCTGATTTGGACACATCGACCAAAACAGATTTATTTAAAGAAAAACATCCAGACAGATTTATAGAAGTCGGTATTGCAGAAGCGGATATGATAGGAACGGCAGCGGGTTTAGCAACTTGTGGTAAAATACCATTTGCAGCTACATTTGCAGCATTTGCAACAGGAAGATGTTATGACCAAATAAGAACAAGTATTGCTTATCCAAATCTTAATGTAAAAATATGCGGAACGCACGCAGGAGTTACTGTCGGAGAAGATGGAGCAACTCACCAAATGTTAGAAGATATAAACCTTATGAGAGGTATGCCAAATATGACCGTAATTTCTCCTTCAGACGATGTACAAACAAAAAAATTAGTTTCGAAAATAGCAGAATATCAAGGCCCAGTTTATTTGAGACTAAGCAGACAGAAAACACCTATATTGTATGAAAAGGATGTAGACTTCGAAATTGGAAAAGCAGTTCAAATTGGAAACGGACAAGACGGAACAATTTTTGCAACTGGTGTTACAGTAGCAGAAAGCATAAAAGCACAAGAAAAATTGTTAGAAGAAGGAATTGATGTAAGAGTAATTGATATACATACAATAAAACCAATAGATGAAGAAATGATTATAAAATGTGCAAAAGAAACAGGAATACTTGTTTCAGTTGAAGATCATAATATAATTGGAGGAATGGGAACAGCAATTGCAGATGTACTAACTGAAAAACATCCAAAAAAATTAATTAAATTAGGAATAAAAGACTGTTTTGGTAAATCAGGACAACCTGAAAGCTTAATGGAGTATTTTGAAATAGACAGTAATGCAATAGAGAAGGTTTTTAAAGAAAAATTTCAAAAGTAAATATTTAAAAAATTACAAAAATAAAGCAATTATAAAGATATAAAATGGAATAAAAAAGTAAAAAATAAAAAAATTATAAAATGACAAATAATTATGATTAAATAAAAAACATAATTAAAATAAAAATTTAAATTTGAAAGGAGAAAAAATTATGTCAGTTTTAGTAACAGGAGGAGCAGGATATATAGGCTCACATACAGTAGTAGAATTATTAAATTCAGGTTATAAAGTTGTTATCGTAGATAACTTCTCAAACAGTAAACCAGAAGCTTTGGAGGCAATAAAAAAAATAACAGGAAAAGATTTCAAATTTTATGAGGTAGACATTTTAGACAAAGAAAATTTAAATAAAGTATTTGATGAAAATTCTGACATAACAGCTGTAATCCATTTTGCAGCATTAAAAGCAGTTGGAGAATCAGTAGCAAAACCAATAGAATATTATCACAATAATATAACAGGAACATTAACATTATTGGACTGCATGAGAAACCACAATGTAAAGAAAATAGTATTTAGTTCATCAGCAACAGTATATGGAGATCCAGCAAGTGTACCAATAAAAGAAGACTTCCCAAAATCAGCAACAAATCCATATGGACAAACAAAAGTTATGATAGAGCAAATCTTAGATGATGTACACACAGCAGACAATGAGTGGAGTGTGGTTTTTCTTAGATATTTCAACCCAATAGGAGCACACGAAAGTGGACTAATCGGAGAATCACCAAACGGCATACCAAATAATTTAATGCCATACATTAATCAAGTAGCACTTGGAAAACTAGACCACTTAAATGTTTTTGGAAATGATTACAATACACATGACGGAACTGGAGTAAGAGATTACATACATGTTGTAGATTTAGCAAAAGGACACATAAAAGCAATAGAAAGAACAGAAAAAATGACAGGAGTAGAAGCATACAATTTAGGAACGGGAACAGGATATTCCGTTTTAGATATTGTAACAAATTTCGAAAACGCAACAGGCGTAAAAATCAAATACGAAATTGCACCAAGAAGACCAGGAGATATTGCAGAATGTTACGCAGACCCAAGTAAAGCAGAACAAGTTTTAGGATGGAAAGCAGAGAAAAACTTAGAAGACATGTGCAAAGACTCTTGGAGATTTACAGAAAATAATTTAAAGTAAAAACTTAAAATGAATTTTATAATAAAAATTATAAAAAAATAAAATAAATCAAAACTAAAAAATGCAAAAAATCTAATCAAATTGGGAATTATTTCTTTTCGTATAAAATTTATATATGTGCATATACTATATAATGAAAATAAAACAAAAAGGAGTAAAACAATGAAAGTAATAGATTATATTGCATTAGTATTAGTAATAATCGGTGCTATAAACTGGGGATTAATTGGTTTATTTGGATTTGACCTAGT
>CANQJH010000015.1 GCA_947624195.1 uncultured Clostridia bacterium | reverse complement strand
TGTAATTTATATGGTTTTATAAAATATAATCCTGCTTTAACAATAAGATTACCAAAATTGAATAAAGAAAGAGAGGACATTAAGCATTTATATACACAAGAAGAAATAGATATAATTTTAAACAGATTTAAAAATAATGACGCTTTTACTTGTGCTTTCTTGACTTCTTGTTTTACAGGAATGAGAACTGGTGAGGTTTGTGCTTTAAGTTGGGATGATATTGATTTTGAAAATGAAATAATTAGTGTTTCTCATAATGTTTATGATAAACCTAAAGATAAAAAGGGAAGATGGTTTATTGGTACAACAAAAACATCATCTGGTAAAAGACAGATTCATATAAGTAAAACATTATTAAATGCTTTAAAAAATTATAAAAAAAAGCAAGAATATTTAATGAAGGTTTATGGATCAAATTACAATTATTATCATTTAGAAGATGAAATTAATGAGTATGGTAAAGTAATTGAACAAAGAATCGTTAAAAATGATAATACTTCAAATGAAAACATTTTCCGTTTAGTATTTACAAAAGAAAATGGAACTTATAATGGAACAGATATAACTAGGTATCCATTTAAGGTTATACACGAAGAACTTGGAATAGAAAAATGTAGATTTTATGATTTAAGAGGAAGTTATGCAACTAAAATACTAAAAAATGGTGCTGAAATTAGAGATGTTGCAGATATACTAGGTCATAGAAATATAGAAACAACAGAAAATTATTATATATCAAGTACAGAAGATTCAAGAAAACAAGCAAATGATTCTTTTGAAGAAATAACAAAATCTAATGTGATTGATAACATTGCAAAATATAATATATAATTTTACCATAAAATATCCTCTAAAATATTATTAAATAAATTTCGCTATTTTTATTGCTTATTTTTTTATTACGCTATATAATATGTCTAGTGAAGAAATATTATTATCTTCACTAGAATAAATATATTTGATTCAGTAAGCGAATGTGGACAATGTCCACGATTTGTCCACAGAATATAAATATTTATAATAAACTAAATACTATAAATATTAAAAATATAAAAGATACTTTGTTCTTGAAAGTATTGAAATATCAATAATATTACAAATATTATAAATATTCATAATATTAAAGGTTATAGTTCAAAATGTAAGTGGAGGAAGATGTGGTGCTGCATGGGTAAAGCAGTCAGCATATATTACTACACAATTAAGTGCAGGGTCCTCGTATAAATTTACGTATGGAGGAGAGTCCTGCGGAATAACGTATAACTTTATGTCGTTAACTCCGTTTGAAAGTGAAAGTATAAAAAAGTATATTAAGAGTGGTAGTAGCCTAGTTACATCAAATACAGCTACAGAGGGCAATTCATTTAATTATGTTATACAACAATATATTCCAAACAACTATTATGGTTACATAATTAACTTTAATAAAGTATATCCAAACACATTTAGTGATCCGAGATACAAGAGCTTTAATATTCAAGATACTATTGATTCGAATTTAACAATTAACGGTACTGTCACAGTTGTAGATGAAGATGGACATAATGCGTCAAGTTACTTTAGCGTGTCTACAGGTAGTACAGTTACAGTTACCGCTAACTCGTCAGCACTAAATAATCAGGATTTTTATATGCACGTATATTCAATAACAATTCCTGTGACAGTCAAGTCGGGGGCTGGTCTAACAGCAAGTCTTGGTAATAATGAAGCTCACTCAACCCCGAGTGGTAAAGAACACCATATTAGCAATACGTCTAAGTACATCTATACGAGAGAGGGAGTATCAGGAACCCAAACTAAAAATTCAAATGTGGTATTAACAACATTATATTACAATGTTACCACGTCAATCACACATGGAACTATAACTCAAAGCGAAAATAATATAACGATTCATAGCAATAAGACAGTAACGTGGACACCAGATAAAGGTTATTACATAAAAAGTGTTACAGTAAATGGTACTTCACAGTCAATTTCAAATATTAAGTCAGGTAGTTACACATGTAGTGATATTCGACAGAACTATACTATAAATGTAGTTTGCGAGCCAATTTCAGGAACAATTAGTATAACGAAACAAGACTCAACAAATAGTAATAAAAAACTAGCAGGAGCCACATTTGAATTACAGAATTCAGATGGTACAAAGATTAAAACTTTTACTGATAACGGTGGTGGAAATTATTCTGTTAGTGTATCATATACGGAAACAAAAAATGGTAGTATCAAAATAAAAGAAACCAAAGCACCAGCAGACTATTACATAACTGCAGGTGATGTATCAATAGACATGACGACTCAGAACTTATCTTCATCTGGTACATTTACTTATTCAACAACTATATCAAATACACCTTATACAAAAGCTAAAGTAATTGTAAATAAAACAGATGCTATCACAAAGGCAAAGCTTTCAGGAGCAACATTTGAAATAAGACAATATAATAATGGAAGTTATGTAAAAATTGCAAACTTGAGTTGGGACTCAAGTAATCAATATTATTATTATAATTACATACAATATTCAGAAACTAACCAAGGAAGATTCCAGTTAGTGGAAACAACGGCCCCAAATAACTACTATGGAAGTGTAAGTGGAGATGGAGTAGGTAGTAATGGAATAGACGGTTTATATACTTCTACTTTTACACTAGAAAAAACTTCAGGAACTTCTAATGTAATTGACAAAACATTTAGTGCAACAAATACACCATATCCAAAAGGAATAATAGAGGTAACAAAAACAGATGCAACAAATGGAGGTTACTTATCAGGCGCTACATTCTCGGTTTATGAATATAATAAAAATACAGGTACGTATAATACAAGTGCAAGAGAAACATTAAAGTATAATAGTAGTACACATAAATATAGTTCAACCCAATTACAGTATTCAGCAACAAATTTAGGCAAATTTAAGATAGTAGAAACAGATGCGCCAGATAATTACTTTGGAAGCAATAATGATTTTAATGTAGCAGGCTTAACAGCATTTTCACAAGAAATAACAATACAGCATACATCAACAAATAGGCAGACAGTTTACACATATACATTAAATAATGGCAATCCAGTAACAAACTTACATTATCCAAAAGCTCAAGTATCAATTACTAAAAGGGATGTTATAACACATGAAACAGGAGCAGGATTATCAGGAGCAGTATTTAAAATATATGAATGGGACGGAAGCAATTATACAAATGTGATAGATACCTTAACAGACAATGGTGACGGAACATATATTTCAAAAGAGATTCAATACACTCCAACAAACCAAGGTAAATTTAAAATATTAGAAACAAAAGCACCAGCATATTATTTTGGTTCAGTAGATAAGGATGATCCAGAAAATAAATACAGATTAGATACAACTGAAAAAGTAAAATATATTGATTTGAAAAATGACAATGGAGGAGGATATTTCAAAAAAGGTTTAACAGTTACAAATTATCCATATGATATAGCAAATACACCATATCCAAATGGAGTAATAGAACTAACAAAAGTAGATGCTACACATAATGATATGTATTTAGAGGGTGCTACATTCTCAGTTTATGAATGGGATGAAAGCAAAAAAGCATATAATACAACTGCAAGAGAAACTTTAAAATATGATAGTGCAACTCATAAATATAGATCAAGTACATATCAATATTCAGCTTCAAATCTTGGAAAATTTAAAGTAGTAGAAACAGATGCGCCAGATAATTACTTTGGAAGTAATAATGATTTTGGAGTAGCTGATTTAACGCAATTTACAAGAGAAGTAACAATAGCTCACCCTAATACAAATTTAAAAACATTGTATACTTATGATTTGGGTACACAAACAAACTTACATTATCCAAAAGCTCAAGTGGCAATTACTAAAAAAGATAGTATAACAGGAGTAAGCGATATAAGTTTGTCAGGAGCAATATTTAAAATATATGAGTGGACTGGAAGTGACTATACAAAAGAAATAGACACTTTAAAAGACAATAAAAATGGAACATATATTTCTAGTGAAATTCAATATACTCCGTCAAATCAAGGTAAGTTTAAAGTAATAGAAGAAAAAGCACCAACAAATTACTTTGGTTCAGTAACTAATGATGACCCAGAAAATAAATTTAGATTAGATACAGTTGAAAAAGTAAAATATATTGATTTGAAAAATGATAATAATGGAGGATATTTCAAAAAAGGTTTAATAGTTACAAACTACCCATATAATATAGCAAATACACCATATCCAAAAGGAATAATCGAATTAACAAAAGTAGATGCAACAAATAATAATTTGTATGTAGATAACACTACATTTTCTGTGTACGAATGGGATGAAAGCAAAAAAGCTTATAATACATATGCAAGAGAGATATTAAGATATGATAGTACTACTCATAAATATGTATCAAGTACATATCAATATTCAGCTTCAAACCTTGGAAAATTTAAAGTAGTAGAAACAAAAGCTGCAACAGGTTATTTTGGAAGTAATGATGATTTTGGAGTAGCAGGTTTGACTCAATTTACAAGAGAAGTAACAATAGCACATACTGCTTCAAATCAAAAAACAGTATATACTTATGATTTGGGTACACAAACAAACTTACATTATCCAATGGCTCAAATTTCTATAAATAAAAAGGATAGTGTAACAAATCAATCAGGAACAGGATTATCAGGAGCAATATTTAAAATATATGAGTGGACTGGAAGTGATTATACAAGAGAAATAGATACTTTTACAGATAATGGTGATGGAACATATATTTCAAGTCAAATTCAGTACAGTCCAACAAATCAAGGTAAATTTAAGGTATTGGAAGTAAAAGCACCAGACCATTATTTCTGGAGCGTTGATGAGGATGACCCAGAAAATAAATATAGGATAGATACTGCTGAAAAAGTAAAATATATAGATTTAAAAAATGATAATGGAGGAGGATATTTCAAAAAAGGTTTAACAGTAACAAGATTTACATATGATATAACAAATACACCATATCCAAAGGCATTGTTAACTTTAAAGAAGACTGATAGTATAACTGGAGAAGTTTTAAACCAAGCAAAATTTAGATTATATGAGTGGAATAAAAAAAGTAACGGTTGGGATGCAAGAGATTTGTTAACAGATAATGGTGATGGAACATATAAAACACCAGTTATAGAATATTCTGCAATAAATGTAGGAAAGTTTAAGATAACAGAAGAGGAGTCACCATATTACTATACAAATTCAAGACAAGAAGTTTTATTTACTTTAACTGACCCAGGATACCATGAATATACTTATGCAACAAAAAATCCAAGCACTATACCTAATTTGAATTTAACTAATGAACCTTGGAAAGTCTTGATACAAGCTATAAAGGTTGATAGTGAAACTCTAGGAAGAATTGAGGGTGCAACATTTACTGTATATGAATACAATAAAAATACAGATAAATTCGAAGAGTACAAAATCAACAGAAAAGGAGATACAATCACATTAAAGTTCCAAGATGACAGAACATATGTAAGTAGTGATTGGCTATATGCAAATAGAAGAAATGAGGGTAGATTTAGAATAGTTGAAACTCAAGCTCCAGAGGGATACTACGGAGATTATAGTAATCCTGCAACATTAGAAAAAGTAAAAAATGATGTAGTTATAACTGCTGATAATAATGGCAATACAGTGGAAATAACAAATGGTGTAGGAATATACAGCAATACTAGAGTAAAAGGAACAATAAGTGTAGATAAGATAGATATTGAAACAAGAAGATATCTACCACAAGGAAATGCGACTTTAGATGGAGCCGTATATGGTTTGTATGCAGCTGAAGATATATATCATCAAGATACTGTAACAGGCAGAATATATGCAAAAGACGAAGAAGTACAAAGACAAACAATAGTAAATGGAAAATTATCATATGAAGATGTTGAAATAGGAAAATATTACATTCGCGAAATCACAGCACCAACTGGATATTTATTGTCAAGCGAAAAATATAATGTTACAATTGACTATCAAGGAGAACAAACAGCTCACGTATACAAAGAAGCTACAGTTCAAGAAATGGTAAAGAAACAAGCATTTAGATTACAAAAATTCTCACAAAACAGTGCTTCAACAGAAGAATCTCCACTAGAGGGAGCAGGATTTAAGATATTCTTAATAAGTGACTTAAGTTTTGTAAAAAACGGCAAAGTAAAACCAGATGAAAACGGAAATTACAATCCAAAAGACTTTATAGGATATAATTATGATAATGAACAAACAGCAATGGATTATTCACAAAGTAGTAATGGAACAAGGATAGCAGAAATATTTACGCAAACTATAACAGAAACTGTAGATGGACAACAGCAACAAGTAAAAGGAGTACTTGTAAGCCCATTATTGGCATATGGAAAATATGTAGTAATAGAAAATACCGTACCAGATAATAGATATATAGCTGACCCAGTAGTAGTAACAGTTAGAGAAGATTTAAGAGATAAGTTACAGTACTTCTATGTGGTAGACGATGAATTTGAAGCATTGATAAAGGTAAACAAGAAAGATGCAACAACACAAGAGTTGGTACTAAACAAAACAGCAGGTTATAGAATATGGAGTGAAACAGAGAACAAATATATGACCTACCAAATAGGATATCCTACAGTGGAAGAAGTAGGAACTCTTGAAAACCCATTTAGACTAACTGAAGATGGATATTTCATGACACCTGTAAGATTACAAATAGGAGATTATGTATTAGAAGAAGTAGAAGCACCAGATGGATATGTACTAAGTGGTCATGAGGGAACAATAGAAAATGGACAACAAACAGCAACTCCAAAATCAAAAGTAAAATTCACAATATCAACACATGTGGCTTATTATCAAGATAGTAATGCAAATCAGTTTGTAATAAGTGTAGACCAATACAATACAGAAATGTTGGGAGAACTAAAAATCAACAAAAAGGGAGAATTCTTAAAAGGAACAACAACAAATGCTGATGGTTCTGTAACATTTAACTATGAACTAGATAATATTGCAAATGCGCAATTTGAGATACGTGCAAAAGAAGACATAAAAACACAGTACAATTCAGATGTTGTTAAATATGCAAAAGATACATTGATAGGAACAATAACAACAAATGCAAATGGAATAGGATATTTGGATAACTTACCAATAGGTAAATATTATATAAGAGAAACACAAGCTGGATTTGGATTTACATTAAATAAAGAAGAAAAAGAATTTGAAATAACATATCAAGGACAGGAAACACCAGTACAAGTAGTAGAAGTAGACTATGTAAATGAAAGACAAAAAGTAAATCTAAATGGTAAAGCAGGTATCAAAATAGAAAAAGAGGCAGACAAGACAATATACAGACCAGGTGAAAAAATTACATATACAATTAAAGTAACAAATACAACTGACCGAGTAATAAGAAATATAGAGGTTAAAGAAACTCTAATAGATGGTCAATTTGAGGATATGCATGTAGCAAACGTAAATGTTGTAAGTGATAAAGTAGTAATCATAGGACAACTAAAAGCATCACAAAGCATAGAATTAAAATTTACAACTTCAGTTGGAGCGTTAGAGGCTGGGGAAGAAAAAGTTAAAATACATAATGAAGTAACCGCAAAAGGTACTACAACCATACCACTTCCAGACAATCCAGCAATGGGAGTAGAAACTGAAGTAGAAGATAAGGCAGATGAAAATGTTTATGTAGTAGATGAAAGCAAAAATATGGTTGTAACAAAGGAAGCCCTAAGAGATAGCTATGAACCAGGAGAAACTGCACAATATGTAATAAAGGTAATTAACACAGGTTCAAAAGACATTATTAATATAAATGTTGGAGATATCGTATTAGATGGAAGATTTGTTGAACTAGATGAGTCAAATATTAATGGAGCAAATGTAAATTATGCTCAAACTGAAGCGGGTCAAAGTGATTACAGTAGAGTAATAATAGACAAATTAGTTCCAGGTCAAGAAGTAGTATTAAAGTACGAATATAAGATACCAGAGAATATAAAAATACCAGAAGCTGAGGGAAAATATGTATTAAACAACATAGTAGTAGGAAGAGGAACAGTTATAACTCCAAATCCAGGTGACCCACAACATCCAATACAAGAAGAAACAAGAGACCAAGATGAAGCAGATGTGGATGTAATAAAAAATAATGTAAGACTAGGCATAATAAAGAAAGACATAAAAACCGGCGAAGACATACAAGGAGCAGAATTTGGATTATATTCATTAGAGGATATAACAGCAAGTGACGGTAGATTATTATTAAGTAAAGACTCATTAATTGAAAAATCAACAACCAATGCACAAGGAAAAGCTTTGTTTAAAGCAGATTTACCATTAGGAAGATATTACGTAAAAGAAATAAGTGCACCAGAATATTATGAGCTAAGTCCTGAAAAGATAGAAATTAACGCAACATATAGAGGACAAGATTTAGAAATAATAAATGTAAATAGTGTAATATCAAACCATAAAAAGTTTGAAGCATTGGTAAAAGTCAACAAAAGAGATAGCGAAAGCAAAGAAATGGTACTAAATAAGACCGCAGCATATAGAATATGGAGCTTGGACGACAGTAAGTATATAGAGCAAACATCTGGAGATACAAAAGTAGGAACAGCAGAGAATCCATATAGAATAAATGCAGAGGGTTATTTAGTAACACCAGAAACTTTAAAAATAGGTAGATACGAGTTAAGAGAAGTTGAAGCACCAAATGGATATATACAAAATGGATATGAGGGTAAAATAACAAATGGAACAACAACCTCAACCAAAAAAGCAGCAGTACAATTTACAATAGGACCAAATGAATCAAATTATGAATATCCTGAAATCGATGTAGCCACAGCAATAGTAGACCAATACAATGAACAAATGCTAGGTGAGATAAAAATCACAAAAACAGGAGAATTTATAACAGGTACAAAAGCAGGAGAGAATGGATTAACTACTCAATATGGATTGGCAGGAATACAGAGTGCAGAGTTTGAGGTATATGCAAAAGAAGATATAAAAACACAATATAACTCAGACGCTGTTAAGTACAAAAAGGATACTCTAATTGGAACAATAACAACTAATGCAGATGGAATAGCATATTTGGATAACTTACCAATAGGAAAATACTACATAAAAGAAATAAAAGCAGGAAATGGATTTGTATTAAATACAGAAGTAAAAGATTTTGAAATAACATACCAAGGAGCACAAACACCAGTACAACAAGTTGGGGTAGGTTACGTAAATGAAAGACAAAAAGTAAACTTAAATGGAGAAGCGGGAATTAAAGTAGAAAAATACGCAGACAAGACAATTTACAGACCAGGCGAAACTGCAATATACACTATTAAAGTAACAAATACATCAGACAGAGTAATAAGAAATATAGAAGTTAAAGAAACTTTAATAGACGGTGAGTTTGAAGATATACATACATCAAATGTAAATAAGATAAGTAAAAAGGTAGTAGTCATAGGACAATTGCAAGCAGCAGAGAGCGTAGAATTGAAATTTACAACCACATTAGGTCAACTAGAAGACGGAGAAGACAAGGTAAAGGTAACAAATGTAGTACAAGCAACAGGAACAACAACAGTACCAGATCCAGATAACCCAGATTTAACTATAGAAAAACAACTTACTGCTGAAGCGGAAGAAAACGTTTATGTAGTAGACGAAAGCAAAAATATGGTTGTAACAAAAGAAACTCTAAGAGACAGTTACGAACCAGGCGAAGTGGCACAATATGTAATAAAGGTAATAAACACAGGTTCAAAAGACATTATAAATATAAATGTTGGAGACGCTTTAATTAGTGGTAGATTTGTAGAACTAGAGCAGTCAAGCATTAATGGAGCGCATGTAAGATATGTACAAACAGGAGTATATGGCAGAGTAATAATTGACAAATTAGTTCCTGGACAAGAAGTGGTATTAAAATATGAATACGAGATTCCAGAAGATACACAAATACCAGAAGCAGAGGGTAAATTTGTATTAAATAATACAGCAGTAGGAACAGGAACAGTGCTTACTCCAAACCCAAGTGACCCAGACCATCCAACAGAAGAAGAAACAACAGACCAAGACGATGAAACCATAGATGTAATAGAAAATAATGTAGAACTTGGAATTATCAAGCAAGACATCAAAACAGGAGAAAACTTAGCAGGAGCAGAAGTTGGATTATATGCATTAGAAGATATAAGAGGCAGAGATAACAGTGTAGTAATAGCAAAAGACACATTAATAGAAAAAGCAACAACAAATGCACAAGGAAAAGCAATATTTAAAGTAGACTTACCATTGGGAAGATATTATGTACAAGAGATAAGTGCACCAGAATATTATGAATTAAGTCCAGAAAAGATAGAGATTGATGCAACATACAGAGGACAAGACTTAAAAATAATAAATGTAAACAGTCTAATATCAAACCATAAGAAGTTCGAAGCTCTATTACAAGTAAACAAAAGAGATAGCGAAAGCGAAGAGTTAGTACTAAATAAGAATGCAGCATATAGAATATGGAGCTTGGACGATAGTAAATATATAGAGCAGACATCTGGAGATACAAAAGTAGGAACAGCTGAAAACCCATATAGAATAAATGCAGAGGGATATTTAGTAACACCAGAGAAGCTAAGAATAGGAAGATATGAGTTAAGAGAGGTTGAAGCACCAGACGGATATATACAAAATGGATACGAGGGAAAAATAACAAACGGAACGACAACCCAAACGCCAAAACCAGCAGTACAATTTACAATAGGACCAGATGAAACAAATTATATATATCCAGAAATAGATGTAGCAACAGCAATAATAGACCAATACAATGAGCAAATGCTAGGTGAGATAAAAATCACAAAGACAGGAGAATTTATAACAGGCACAACAGATGGAGAAAACGGCGGTGTAAGACCACAATATGGATTAGCAGCTATAGAAAATGCAGAGTTTGAAGTATATGCAAGAGAAAATATCTATACTCAATATAATTCAAAAGTAGTACAATACGCAAAAGATGCTTTCATAGGACTAATAGTAACTAATGCAAACGGAATAGGATACTTAGACAACTTACCAATAGGAAAATACTACATAAAAGAAACAAAAGCAGGAGATGGATTTGTATTAAATACAGAAGTAAAAGATTTTGAGATAACATACCAAGGAGCACAAACACCAGTACAACAAGTGGGAGTAGATTACGTAAATGAAAGACAAAAAGTAAACTTAAATGGCGAATCAGGTATTAAAGTAGAGAAATACGCAGACAAGACAATATACAGACCAGGCGAAACTGCAACATATACAATTAAAGTAACAAATACATCAGATAGAGTAATAAGAAATATAGAAGTTAAAGAAACTTTAATAGATGGCGAATTTGAAGATATACATACATCAAATGTAAATAAAATAAGCGATAAGTTAGTCATCATAGGACAATTGCAAGCAGCAGAGAGTGTAGAGTTAAAATTTACAACTACATTAGGTCAACTAGAAGACGGAGAAGATAAGGTAAAAGTAACAAACTTAGTACAAGCAACAGGAACAACAACAGTACCAGATCCAAACAATCCAAGAGAAGACATAGATGTAGAAGTAAAGGGTCAAGCTGATGAAGATATTTACGTAGTAGATGACAGCAAAAATATGGTTGTAATTAAGGAAGCTTTAAGAGATAGCTACGAACCAGGCGAAGTTGCACAATATGCAATAAAAGTAATTAACACAGGTTCAAAAGATATTATCAACATAAATGTTGGAGATGCTTTAATCGATGGTAGATTTGTAGAGTTAGAACAGTCAAGCATTAATGGAGCACATGTAAGATATGCACAATCAGGAGGACAGGTTGACTATAGTAGAGTAATAATTGAAAAATTAATACCAAGACAAGAAGTAGTATTGAAGTATGAATACCAAATACCAGAAGATACACAGACACCTAATTACGTACTAAATAATACAGCAGTAGGAACAGGAACAGTGCTTACTCCAAATCCAGATGATCCAGAGCATCCAATAGAGGAAGAAACCAGAGACGAAGATGATGAAGACATAGATGTAGTAGAAAATAACGTAGAGCTAGGAATTATCAAGCAAGACATCAAAACAGGAGAAAACTTAGCAGGAGCTGAAGTTGGATTATATGCATTAGAAGACATAAAGGGAAGAGACAATCAAGTAATAATAAGAAAAGATACATTAATAGAAAGAGCAACAACTAATGCGCAAGGAAAAGCAATATTTAAAGTAGACTTACCATTGGGAAGATATTATGTAAAAGAGATAAGTGCACCAGAATATTATGAATTAAGTCCAGAAAAGATAGAGATAGATGCAACATATAGAGGACAAGACTTAAAAATAATAAATGTAAACAGTTTAATATCAAACCATAAGAAGTTCGAAGCATTGTTACAAGTAAACAAAAGAGATAGCGAAAGCAAAGAGTTAGTACTAAATAAGAATGCAGCATATAGAATATGGAGCTTGGACGACAGTAAGTATATAGAGCAAACATCTGGAGATACAAAAGTAGGAACAGCAGAGAATCCATATAGAATAAATACAGAGGGATATTTAGTAACACCAGAGAAGCTAAGAATAGGAAGATATGAGTTAAGAGAAGTAGCAGCACCAGACGGATATATACAAAATGGATATGAGGGAAAAGTAGAAAACGGAAAAGTAACGCAAACACCAAAACCAGCAGTACAATTTACAATAAGCCCAGATGAAACAAATTATATATATCCTGAAATAGATGTAGCAATGGCAATAGTAGACCAATACAATGAGCAAATGCTAGGTGAGGTAAAAATCACTAAGAAAGGTGAATTCATATCAAGCATAACAGAAAGAGAAACAGGTGGAGTAAATCCACAATATAAACTAGCAACTATAGAAAACGCAGAGTTTGAAGTATACGCAAAAGAAGACATAAAAGCACAATATAACTCAGATGTTATTAAGTACAAAAAAGACACTTTAGTAGGAACAATAATAACAAATGCAGATGGTATAGGATACTTAGACAACTTACCAATAGGAAAATACTACATAAAAGAAACAAAAGCAGGAAATGGATTTGTATTAAATACAGAGATAAAAGACTTTGAGATAACATACCAAGGAGAAAAGACACCAATACAACAGATAGAAGATGAATACGTAAATGAAAGACAAAAAATAAATCTAAATGGAGAGGGTGGCATCTTGGTAGAAAAGACAATAGAAAAGAAAGTATATAGACCAGGAGAAACAGCAACATATACAATCAAAGTAAGCAATACAAGTGAAAAAGACATAACAAACATAGTAGTAATGGAAACAATCATAGATGGAGAATTTGCAGAAAGTGATTCTAAGAATGTTGAAAAAGTAAATGATACTACTATGATGATAAAGAAATTAAAACCAGGCGAAAGTGAAACCTTAAGCTTCACAACAACAATGGGAGAACTAGAAGACGGAGAGGAAAAGGTAGAAGTAACAAACGTAGTACAAGCAACAGGAAAGACAAAAGTACCAGATCCAAATAATCCAAACAAAGAAATAGAAACAGAAGTAAAAGGACAAGATGATGAAAAAGTATATGTAGTAAATGACAACAAGAACTTGGTTGTAATTAAAGAAGCCCTAAGGAAAAGCTATGAACCAGGAGAAACTGCACAATATGTAATACATGTAATAAATACAGGAGACTTAGACATATATAACTTGAATTTACATGAAACATTAATAGACGGAAGATTTGTAGAAATAGAAGAAGCAAGTAGCCATGGACTAAAAATAAACTATGCAGTAGAAAATGGCAAGATAGACTATAATACAGTAATAATCGAGAAGTTAAATGCAGGAGAAGAAGCAATCTTAAGGTATGAATATGACATCCCAACAAGTGTAGTAATACCAGAGGGAGAAGAATTACAACAAAATAACATAGTAATAGGAAAAGGAACTGTAAGAAGACCAAGCACAGAAAATCCAGATGATCCAGATAAACCAGTAGACCCAGATGCTCCAGAGCAACCACCAGTAGAGGAAGAAGTACAAGATGAGGACAATGAAGAAATAGAGATAAGAGACAACGGAGTAAAATTAGGAATCATCAAAAAAGACGTAAGAACAGGAGAAAGGTTACAAGGAGCAGTATTTGGAATATATGCATCAGAAGACATCAAAGGAAGAGACAATAAAGTAGTAATAGCAAAAGACACATTAATAGAAACAGCAATAACAAATGAGCAAGGGCAAGCAATATTTACAGTAGACTTACCATTAGGAAGATACTATGTAAAAGAAATAGAAGCACCAGAGAACTATATACTAAGTGAAGAGACAGTAGAATTTGATGGAAGATATAGAGGACAAGACGTAGAAATCATCGACATAGACGAAGTAATAGCAAATAGAAGTATAGACACCAAGATAGGCAAAGTAGACGAAGAAGGACAAACAGTACCGGGAGCAGAACTAGAGATAGTAGATGAAGACGGAAATGTAATAGAAAGCTGGACAACAAATAAACAATATAATATGTTTGAAAGACTAGAGAAAGGAAAGATGTATATACTAAGAGAGAAGAGGCCAGCAGACGGATATACAACAGCAAAAGAGATAAAATTCTATGTAGGAGAAGACGGCAAACTATATCAAAGATATGAAGACGACGAAGGATTTTTAATAAAAGATGTAGAGATAGAATACGTAGAGATGGTAGATGAAAAGACAAAAATAGAAATAGAGATAATAGACAAAGAAACCAAGAAACACGTAGAAGGCATAAAAGTAGAGATAAGGGATAAAACGACAGGAGAAGAAGTATATACATACACAACAGGAGAAGAAGAAATAGACACAATAGAGGGATTACCAGTAGGCGATTACGACATAGTAACAAGAGATCCATCAAATAGAGGATATGTAACAACATATGGAGAAGCAAAAGTAAGAGATATAAACATAGTACAAAGGTACAAAATAGAACAAGACTATACAAAGGTAGAGATAAGTTTAAAAGATGAAGAAACGAAAGAGCTACTAGAAGGAGGAGAAATAGAGGTAGTAGACCAAGACGAAAAAGTAGTCAAGACGATAGAAACAAGTAAAGAAGCAAAAAGATATGAAAGACTACCAATAGGAAGATACACATTAGTACAAAGCAAAACGAGAGAAGGATATTACCCATCAAAAAATGTAAAGATAAATATACTAGACACAGGAGAAGAACAAAAATATGAAATGATAAATAAAAAGAAGAGATGCAACTTTAGTATAACCAAGAGAGTAGTAGCAGAAGAAAAAAATGGAGAAAGAAAAGAAATAAACTATAAACTACCAAAACTAGAGATAACAGCAGAAGAAGTAAGAAAAACAGATGCATGGTTCTTATACAAGATAGAAGTAAAGAACGAAGGAGAGATAGCGGGAAAAGTAGCTATACGAGAAGAGATACCAAGTGGAATGCAAATGAGAGCAGAAAGGAACCCAGGATGGAATCTAAATGGAAATGAAGCAACGAGAATAACAGATGAGATACAACCAGGAGAAAGTAGAGAATACGAAGTATGGCTAAGATACGATAATTACTTAACGAACTTAGGAACAAAAGAGAATAGAGTATCAATAGTAGAGAACTACAACGCAGCAGGATTTACAGATGTATATGAAGGAGACAACCATGCATTAGCAAGTATAGTTATAGCAATAACAACAGGATTAGGAAGAACCGGAGACACAATAATGATAGTCGTACTATCAGTTGCAATCTTAGGAGTAATAAGTGCAATTGTAGTAGAGATAATCAAAAATAAACACAGTAAATAAGGAGTTTTGTTACATTAAGTAAAGAGTCATTGAACATAGTGATTTGAAAGTTACTATGTTCATGACTCTTTTATTGCTGACGCTCCGGTTGGTCCCTGCGCGGCTTACTCGAAAACAACCTATGTTTATGGCTTCTAATATTTTTATTGGGTATATTTTTAAATAATCACAAAAAAATGCGCGAGCGGAAAAGCCTATTTCCCTAAATAAAGTCCCTAAATCGCTAGTTTTGTGACAAATTTGTAATCAAAAAGAAAAATTACATAAATCAAAACAATAACAAATAGCTTCCGTAAAAGAGAAGAAAAATTAAGGAATTTTATATGAAAATACACGCATTGACATTGAAATATACAAAAATTAAAATAAAATTAACTAGATTTTTGACTATAAATAAATATTGTAGGAGGAGAAAATGAAAAAACTAATTGCTGAAGTTGCAACACTATTTGGATCAATATTGCTATTTATAACAGTGATATTTACTGTTGTGTCAATAGTAGCAAATAATGATTTTGTTAGAAAAACATTCTTATCTGCGACTATGACTGATGAAACGAACGTAATTGATCAATCAAATGCAAACCAAGATGATGAAGCACTACAAACTGCATCAGCTATTTCAGGTGAACCTACTACAATTGCAGCTAGCACAACTACATACAAAGACTGGTCTGAATTGACATCAATACCATTAGGTTATTCTAGCTCAACTCTTACATATAGTTTTTCAGGAACTAATCAAACAACTATGTATGTAACAGCAGGACAGCAGACTTGGAATAACGAAAGCAATAAACGGAGTAACTCCAGTAGTTGTAGCATATCCAGGAGAAACATTTACGATAAAAATAACTAACTGCGGAGTCGACGCAGATGGTAAAAACATAGATGTAGCAATTACAGTAAAAGATGTAGAATCATTTAGGAAAAAAACTGCTCCGGACCAAAGTAAGAGAAGAATATTGTCACGTCGTCATGAAGAAGAGTTTAAATTATATACTGATGAGTTTAAAGATGGTACTAATAATTATGATTATGTATATATTTTCTTCCCTAAGATTATGTATTGGAATACTCAAAAACTTGAGGGGCACAACAATGATGAGAGAAATTATGATAAAATGCAAGGAAATGGAGATGGAGATTTAATAAATTTCTTCTTACAATCAAGATGTGCTTCATGTACTTTTGATATGAAATACCTTGTGCATGGTACTAATACAGCTGCTAACGTAACAAAAGTAAACGCATTTTTCTCAGATATAGATATGCTTAAAGGTAAAGATAGAGAGGCAGCTGGACTTAAAGACGATAATTTTATGGGTGGAAATGAGGGATTTATCCCTCAAACGGGACACAGTACTATATATTATGAAAAAAATAATGTAGGTACTCCTACATTAAAAAAGACAGAAAGAGACAATGGCATATGCATTGATTCTGATCATCAAGAATTATTAGGTGGTAATGGTATATGGTATAAAACATCTGCATTTATGATTACAGAATTATCACAAAAAGGTGATTATACTTTTAAGTATGGTGGTGATGACTGTGGTATGGATTACAACTTTATGTCACCAATAGCTTTTAATGATGAATATATGTACAAATACATAGATACTGATGGAACTATGAGCAATCAAGTAAAAGAGGGACAAAAGTTTAACTATATCATAAAACAATATGTACCAAATAACTATTATGGTAGTTTGTTAAAATTTAATGAGGTATACTCAAATATTAAAGACCCATTATATAAGTATAATAAATTTGTAATTACTGATAATATACCAAGTAGTCTTACAATAGACAGTAGCAATATTACTATTACAGATGAAACAAACAGTGGCAGTAAAAAAAGTTATTTTTCGGTTATTGTAAATGACAATACAGTTACAGCCACAGCCACAAATGATGCTGTAACAAATTTGAATTTTTATGCACATTTATATACTATAACTATACCTGTAACACCTAAAGTTGGTGCGGGAAAAAATTTTAGTGGCAGTGACCAATATCCAATTGTAAATAAGGGAAGCTATTCATTTGAGAGAGAGGGTTATACAGGAAGCGGTAATTCAAATGATGTTAAAACATCGCTTAAATATACACTTACAACTCATATCACAAACGGAACAATAAAAGTGGATAGTGGTAGTCCAAATACTGGAGAAACAGTTGATAATATAGTTATCCATAGCAAAAAAACTGTTACATGGACTCCAAATAAAGGATATTATGTTAAAAGTGTAACGGTTAATGGAGTTACTCAATCAAATCTTAATCTTGCGGGTGGTAGCTATACATTTGGCGATATTAAAGAAAATTCTACTATAGATGTAGTTTGCGAACCTAACTGCGCCAAAATAACATTAAGAAAAACTGATAGTATCACAAGCGAAAATTTGTCAGGAGCAACATTTACATTATATGAATGGAACAAAAATAGTAGCAATTGGAGCGTCAAAGGAACTTTAATAGATAACGGTAATGGAACATATTCAACAACAGTATTTAGCTATTCTGAAACAAATGAGGGTAAATATAAAATAGACGAAACAAGTGCGCCATTGTATTATACGAATTCTGGACATAGTATAGAATTTACAATTTCAGAATTGGGATATCATGAATATAGTCATACAAGTGATGGAAAGTATATTGTGACAAATGTACCATGGAAAGTTAATGTTCAAGCAGTAAAAATTGATAGCGAAACTGGCAATAAAACACCAGGAGCAATATTTAAAGTATATGAGTATGATGCTACTGCAAGAAATTACAACAAAGAATATAAAGTAAATGGACAGGGAGAAGCTGTCACACTTAAACAAGGAGAAGATGGAACCTACGTAAGTAGCGCTTGGTTGTATGCAAACAAAAAGAATGAGGGTAAATTTAGAATAATTGAAACACAGGCCCCAAGTGGATACTATGGAGACTTTACTGATGCAAATCATACAACAAAAAGAGTTAACGATATAGAGATAACTCAAGCTAAAGATGGTACAACAATAGTTATATCAAACAATGCAAATAATCAATACAATAATACAAGAGTAAAAGGAACAATTACAGTTTATAAACATGACATAGAAACAAAAGCTTATTTACCACAGGGAGATGCTATATTAAATGGAGCAGTCTATGGTTTATTTGCTGCGGAAAATATAAATCATCAAGATACAGTTAAAGGTCAATTATATGCAAAAGATCAAGAAGTAAAAAGAGGAACTATAGCAGCTGGACAATTAGTATTTGAAAATGTTGAAATAGGAAAATATTATATTAAAGAAATAACAGCACCAGAGGGATATGTATTGTCAGATACAAAATACAATGTAACCATTGATTATCAAGGCGAAACAGTGCTAAATGTAAAAAAAGAAGTAACAGTTGAAGATACTGTAAAAAAGCAAGCTTTTAGACTACAAAAATTTTCTGAAAATAGTAATACAACAGAAATATCTCCATTAGAGGGAGCAGGATTTAAAATATTCTTAATAAGTGACTTGAGCTTTGTAAAAAATGGAACAGTAAGACCTGATGAAAATGGCAATTACAACCCAAAAGATTTTATAGGATATAATTATAACAACGAACAGACAGCAATGGATTATTCAAAGAGCAGTAGTGGCGAAAGAATAGGTGAAATATTTACAAAAACTGTAACAGAAACAGTAAATGGTAACCCACAACAAGTAAATGGAGTACTTATAAGTCCACTATTAGCATATGGAAAATACGTTGTAGTAGAAACCACTCTACCAGAGGGCAGATATGTAGCTGACCCAGTTGTAGTAAAAGTTAGCGAAAATTTAAGAGAGAAGTTACAATATTTCTATGTAGTAGATCATGAGTTTGAAGCTTTGATAAGAGTAAACAAAAGGGATGCAACTACAAATGAACTTGTTGTAAATAAAACAGCAGGTTATAGAATATGGAGCAAATCAGATAATAGATACATAACATATAAATTGACTTATCCAAGAGTAGAAGAAGTAGGTACACTTGAAAATCCATATAGATTAACTGAAGATGGATATTTCATGACTCCTATAAAATTGCCAATAGGCGATTATGTACTAGAAGAAGTAGAAGCACCAGATGGATATGTATTAAATGGTCATGAGGGAAAAATAGAAAACGGAAGAGAAACATCAACTGCAAGACAAAAGGTAAATTTCTCAATATCAACACATGAAGCATATTATCAAGATGATAGTGTAGGTCAATTGGTAATAAATGTAGAACAATATAACACAGAAATGCTAGGAGAACTAAAAATCAATAAAAAGGGAGAATACTTAAAACAAACAGCAACAACTTTTGAGGGCTCTGTAGGATTTATTTATGAACTAGATAATATACCAAACGCAGAATTTGAAATACATGCAAAAGAAGATATCAGAACACAATATAACCCAGATGTTGTTAAATATGCAAAAGATGCATTAGTAGGAAAGATAACAACAAATACAGAAGGAATAGGATACTTGGATAATTTACCAATAGGAAAGTATTATATAAAAGAAACTCAAGCAGGAGAAGGATTTACATTAAATAAAGAAGAAAAAGAATTTGAGATAAAATATCAAGGACAAGAAAAACCAGTACAAGTAGTAGAAGTAGACTATGTAAATGAAAGACAAAAAATAAACTTAAATGGTAAAGCAGGTATCAAGGTAGAGAAACAAGCAGACAAAACAGTATACAGACCAGGTGAAACAGCTACATATACAATTACAGTAACAAATACATCAAATACAGTAGTTAGAAATGTTACTATAAGCGAGACAATCATAAATGGAGAGTTTGTGGATATTAATTCAAATAATATTCAAAAAGTAAATAATAGAACTGTTAGAATAACAAAAATGGATCCTGACGAAGTAATTACTCTTACTTTTAAATCATTAATGGGTAACTTACAACAAGGAGAAGCAAAAGTTAAAGTAAGAAACATAGTCAAAGCAACAGGAACTGCAATAGTACCACTTCCAGACCATCCAGGAATGGGAGTAGAAACACCAGTAGAAGATGAAGCAGAAGAAAACGTCTATGTAGTAGATGGCAACCAAAATATGATTGTAACAAAAGAATCTCTAAGAAATAGCTATGAACCAGGCGAAGTGGCACAATATGTAATAAAAGTAATTAACACAGGTTCAAGAGATCTTATCAATGTAAATGTTGGAGATATTGTATTAGATGGAAAATTTGTAGAGATAGACGCATCAAGTATTAATGGAGCACATGTAACTTATGCACAAACAGGAGGACAAACAGATTATAATAAAGTAATAATTGATAAATTGATTCCAGGACAAGAAGTAGTTTTAAAATATCAATATCAAATACCAAAAAATACACAAATACCAGATACAGTAAGTCAATTGGTATTGAGTAATATAGTAGTAGGTACTGGAACAGCAGTTATTCCAAATCCAAATAATCCAGGCAACCCATCATATGAAAGCGTAAGAGATGAGGATGACGAGGACTTATATGTATTAAGACAAAATGTAGCATTAGGAATAATAAAACAAGACGTCAAAACAGGAGAAAACTTAGCAGGAGCTGAAATTGGAGTATTTGCATTAGAAGACATAAAGACAAAGGACAATAAGGTACTAATAAAGAAAGATACATTAATAGAATCAGCAATAACAAATGAACAAGGACAAGCTATATTCCAAGCTGATTTACCACTAGGAAAGTATTATATAAAAGAGATAAATGCGCCAGAATATTATCAGTTAAGCCCTGAGAAAATAGAAGTTGATGCAACATATAGAGGACAAGATATAGAAATAATAAATGTAAATAGCGTAATATCTAACCATAAGCAATTCGAAGCTTTTGTAAAGGTAAATAAAAGAGATAACGAAAGCGAAGAAATGGTGCTAAATAAGACCGCAGCATATAGAATATGGAGCTTAGATGAAAGCAAATATATAGAGCAAACATCAGGAAGCACCAAAGTAGGAACAGAAGAGAATCCATATAGAATAAATGCAGAGGGTTATTTAGTAACCCCAGAAAGACTAAGAATTGGAAGATATGAACTAAGAGAAGTTGAAGCACCAAATGGATATATACAAAATGGATATGAGGGAAAAATAACAAACGGAACAACAACTTCAACCAAAAAAGCAGCAGTACAGTTCACAATTGGACCAAATGAAACAAACTATGAATATCCAGAAATAGATGTAGCAACAGCAATAGTGGATCAATACAATGAACAAATGCTAGGTGAAATAAAAATCACCAAAACAGGAGAGTTCATTGCAAGCACAACATCAAGAGAAGATGGAGGAGTAAATCCACAATATCAACTAGCAGCAATCGAAAGTGCCGAGTTTGAGATATATGCAAGAGAAACAATCTATACTCAATATGATTCAAAAGTAGTAAAATACGAAAAAGATGCTTTCATAGGAAAGATAATAACTAATGCAAACGGAATAGGATACCTAGATAATTTACCAATAGGAAAATACTACATAAAAGAAATAAAAGCAGGAAATGGATTTGTATTAAATACAGAAGTAAAAGATTTTGAAATAACATACCAAGGAGCACAAACACCAGTACAACAAGTTGGAGTAGATTACGAAAATGAAAGACAAAAAGTAAACTTAAATGGAGAAGCAGGCATTAAAGTAGAAAAATATGCAGACAAGACCATTTACAGGCCAGGAGAAGCTGTAACATACACTATTAAAGTAACAAACACATCAGACAGAGCAATAAGAGATGTAGAAGTTAAAGAAACAATAATAGATGGTGCGTTTGAAGTTACTGGTTCAAGTAATATTCAAAAAGTAAATGACAAGACAGTAAGAATATCAAGGTTAAATCCAGCAGAAACTGTTGAACTTACATTTAAATCAACAGCAAAAGCACCACAATCAGGAAAAGATAAAGCTACAATTACAAACGTAGTAACAGCAACAGGAACATCAACAGTGCCAGACCCAGATAACCCAGATAGAGAAATAGATGTACAAGTAAAAGGTCAAGCTAATGAAGACATTTACGTAGTAAATGACAGCAAAAATATGGTTGTAATCAAGGAAGCTCTAAGAGATAGTTACGAACCAGGAGAAGTTGCACAATATGCAATAAAAGTAATTAATACAGGTTCAAAAGACATTATAAATATAAATGTTGGAGATGCTTTAATCAATGGTAGATTTGTAGAGTTAGAACAATCAAGCATTAATGGAGCACATGTAAGATACGCAGAATCAGGAGTTTATAGCAAAGTAATAATTGATAAGTTGATAGCAGGTCAAGAAGTAGTATTAAAATATGAATACGAGATTCCAGAAGATACACAAATACCAGAAGCAGAAGGCAAATTTGTATTAAGTAATACCGCAGTTGGAACAGGAACAGTGCTTACTCCAAATCCAAGTGATCCACAACATCCAACACAAGAAGAAACTAGAGATGAGGATGACGAAACCATAGATGTAATCAAAAATAATGTAGAGCTAGGAATCATCAAGCAAGACATCAAAACAGGAGAAAACTTAGCAGGAGCAGAAGTTGGATTATATGCATTAGAAGACATAAGAGGAAGAGACAATAGAGTAGTAATAGCAAAAGATACATTAATAGAAAAAGAAACAACAAATGCACAAGGAAAAGCAATATTTAAAGTAGACTTACCATTGGGAAGATATTATGTACAAGAGATAAGTGCACCAGAATATTATGAATTAAGTCCAGAAAAGATAGAGATTGATGCAACATACAGAGGACAAGACTTAAAAATAATAAATGTAAACAGTCTAATATCAAACCATAAGAAGTTCGAAGCATTGTTACAAGTAAACAAAAGAGATAGTGAAAGCAAAGAGTTAGTACTAAATAAGAATGCAGCGTATAGAATATGGAGCATAGACCAAAACAAATATATTGAACAGACATCAGGAAACACCAAAGTAGGAACAGAAGAGAATCCATATAGAATAAATGCAGAGGGATATTTAGTAACACCAGAGAAGCTAAGAATAGGAAAATATGAATTAAGAGAAGTAGCAGCACCAGATGGATATATACAAAATGGATATGAGGGCAAAGTAGAAAACGGAAAAGTAACGCAAACACCAAAACAAGCAGTACAATTCACAATAGGACCAGATGAAACAAATTATATATATCCAGAAATAGATGTAGCCACAGCAATAATAGACCAATACAACGAACAAATGCTAGGTGAGATAAAAATCACAAAAACAGGAGAATTCATAACAGGAACAACAGTAGGAGAGAATGGTGGTATAACTACTCAATATGGATTAGCAGGAATAGAAAATGCAGAGTTTGAAGTATACGCAAAAGAAGATATAAAAACACAATATAACTCAGATGTTATTAAGTACAGAAAAGACACATTAGTAGGAACAATAATAACTAATGCAAACGGCATAGGTTATCTAGGAAACTTACCAATAGGAAAATACTATGTAAAAGAAACAAAAGCAGGAAATGGATTTATATTAAATACAGAAATAAAAGAATTTGAAATAACATATCAAGGAGAAAAAACACCAATACAACAAGTAGCGGATTCATACGTAAATGAAAGACAAAAAGTAAACTTAAATGGCGAAGCAGGCATCAAAGTAGAAAAATACGCAGACAAGACAATTTACAGACCAGGAGAAACTGTAACATACACTATTAAAGTAACAAACACATCAGACACAGCAATTAAAAATATTACTGTAACTGAAACAGTAATAGACGGTGTATTTGAAGATAGTAACTCAAATAATATTCAAAAGGTAAATGACAGGACTGTAAAAATATCAAAATTAAATCCTGCAGAAACTGTTGAACTTACATTTAAATCAACAGTAAAAGCACTAGAAGCAGGAAAAGATAAAGCTACAATTACAAACGTAGTTACAGCAACAGGAACATCAACAGTGCCAGACCCAGATAATCCAGGCAAAGACAAGGATGTAGAAGTAAAAGGTCAAGCTGATGAAGATATTTACGTAGTAGATGAAGACAAAAACATGGTTGTAATAAAAGAAGCCCTAAGAGATAGTTATGAACCAGGCGAAGTTGCACAATATGCAATAAAAGTAATAAACACAGGTTCAAAAGATATTATCAACATCAATGTTGGAGACGCCTTAATTAATGGTAGATTTGTAGAGTTAGAACAATCAAGCATTAATGGAGCACATGTAAGATATGCACAAGCAGGAGTATATGGCAGAGTAATAATTGATAAGTTGATGGCAGGCCAAGAAGTAGTATTAAAATATGAATACGAGATTCCAGAGAATACACAAATACCAGAAGCAGATGGAAAATTTGTATTAAAAAATACAGCAGTTGGAACAGGAACAGTATTAACTCCAAACCCAAGTGACCCAGACCATCCAACAGAGGAACAAACAACAGACCAAGACGACGAAACCATAGATGTAATCAAAAATAATGTAGAACTTGGAATCATCAAACAAGACATCAAAACAGGAGAAAACTTAGCAGGAGCTGAAGTTGGATTATATGCATTAGAAGATATAAGAGGCAGAGATAACAGAGTAGTAATTGCAAAAGATACATTAATAGAAAAAGAAACAACAAATGCACAAGGAAAAGCAATATTTAAAGTAGACTTACCATTGGGAAGATATTATGTACAAGAGATAAGTGCACCAGAATATTATGAATTAAGTCCAGAAAAGATAGAGATTGATGCAACATACAGAGGACAAGACTTAAAAATAATAAACGTAAATAGTTTAATATCAAACCATAAGAAGTTCGAAGCTTTATTACAAGTAAACAAAAGAGATAGCGAAAGCAAAGAAATGATACTAAATAAGAATGCAGCATATAGAATATGGAGTTTGGACGACAGTAAGTATATAGAGCAGACATCTGGAGATACTAAAGTAGGAACAGCAGAGAATCCATATAGAATAAATGCAGAGGGATATTTAGTAACACCAGAGAAGCTAAGAATAGGAAGATATGAATTAAGAGAAGTAGCAGCACCAGATGGATATATACAAAATGGATATGAGGGCAAAGTAGAAAACGGAACGGTAACACCAGAGCCAAAACCAGCAGTACAATTTACAATAAGTCCAGATGAAACAAATTATATATATCCAGAAATAGATGTAGCAATGGCAATAGTAGACCAATACAACGAACAAATGCTAGGTGAGATAAAAATCACTAAGAAAGGTGAATTCATATCAAGCATAACAGAAAGAGAAACAGGTGGAGTAAATCCACATTATGAATTAGCTAGAATAGAAAATGCCGAATTTGAGATTCATGCAAGAGAAACAATCTACACTCAATATGATTCAAAAGTAGTAAAATACGAGAAAGATGCTCTAGTAGGAACAATAATAACAAACGCAGATGGTATAGGATACTTAGACAACTTACCAATAGGAAAATACTACATAAAAGAAATAAAAGCAGGAAATGGATTTGTATTAAATACAGAAGTAAAAGACTTTGAGATAACATACCAAGGAGAAAAGACACCAATACAACAGATAGAAGATGAATACGTAAATGAAAGACAAAAAATAAATCTAAATGGAGAGGGTGGCATCTTGGTAGAAAAGACAATAGAAAAGAAAGTATATAGACCAGGAGAAACAGCAACATATACAATCAAAGTAAGCAATACAAGTGAAAAAGACATAACAAACATAGTAGTAATGGAAACAATCATAGATGGAGAATTTGCAGAAAGTGATTCTAAGAATGTTGAAAAAGTAAATGATACTACTATGATGATAAAGAAATTAAAACCAGGCGAAAGTGAAACCTTAAGCTTCACAACAACAATGGGAGAACTAGAAGACGGAGAGGAAAAGGTAGAAGTAACAAACGTAGTACAAGCAACAGGAAAGACAAAAGTACCAGATCCAAATAATCCAAACAAAGAAATAGAAACAGAAGTAAAAGGACAAGATGATGAAAAAGTATATGTAGTAAATGACAACAAGAACTTGGTTGTAATTAAAGAAGCCCTAAGGAAAAGCTATGAACCAGGAGAAACTGCACAATATGTAATACATGTAATAAATACAGGAGACTTAGACATATATAACTTGAATTTACATGAAACATTAATAGACGGAAGATTTGTAGAAATAGAAGAAGCAAGTAGCCATGGACTAAAAATAAACTATGCAGTAGAAAATGGCAAGATAGACTATAATACAGTAATAATCGAGAAGTTAAATGCAGGAGAAGAAGCAATCTTAAGGTATGAATATGACATCCCAACAAGTGTAGTAATACCAGAGGGAGAAGAATTACAACAAAATAACATAGTAATAGGAAAAGGAACTGTAAGAAGACCAAGCACAGATGATCCAGAGCAACCACCAGTAGAGGAAGAAGTACAAGATGAGGACAATGAAGAAATAAACATAAGAGACAACGGAGTAAAATTAGGAATCATCAAAAAAGACGTAAGAACAGGAGAAAGGTTACAAGGAGCAAAATTTGGAATATATGCATCAGAAGACATAAAAGGAAGAGACAATAGAGTAGTAATAGCAAAAGACACATTAATAGAAACAGCAATAACAAATGAGCAAGGACAAGCAATATTTACAGTAGACTTACCATTAGGAAGATACTATGTAAAAGAAATAGAAGCACCAGAGAACTATATACTAAGTGAAGAGACAGTAGAATTTGATGGAAGATATAGAGGACAAGACGTAGAAATCATCGACATAGACGAAGTAATAGCAAATAGAAGTATAGACACCAAGATAGGCAAAGTAGACGAAGAAGGACAAACAGTACCGGGAGCAGAACTAGAGATAGTAGATGAAGACGGAAATGTAATAGAAAGCTGGACAACAAATAAACAATATAATATGTTTGAAAGACTAGAGAAAGGAAAGATGTATATACTAAGAGAGAAGAGGCCAGCAGACGGATATACAACAGCAAAAGAGATAAAATTCTATGTAGGAGAAGACGGCAAACTATATCAAAGATATGAAGACGACGAAGGATTTTTAATAAAAGATGTAGAGATAGAATACGTAGAGATGGTAGATGAAAAGACAAAAATAGAAATAGAGATAATAGACAAAGAAACCAAGAAACACGTAGAAGGCATAAAAGTAGAGATAAGGGATAAAACGACAGGAGAAGAAGTATATACATACACAACAGGAGAAGAAGAAATAGACACAATAGAGGGATTACCAGTAGGCGATTACGACATAGTAACAAGAGATCCATCAAATAGAGGATATGTAACAACATATGGAGAAGCAAAAGTAAGAGATATAAACATAGTACAAAGGTACAAAATAGAACAAGACTATACAAAGGTAGAGATAAGTTTAAAAGATGAAGAAACGAAAGAGCTACTAGAAGGAGGAGAAATAGAGGTAGTAGACCAAGACGAAAAAGTAGTCAAGACGATAGAAACAAGTAAAGAAGCAAAAAGATATGAAAGACTACCAATAGGAAGATACACATTAGTACAAAGCAAAACGAGAGAAGGATATTACCCATCAAAAAATGTAAAGATAAATATACTAGACACAGGAGAAGAACAAAAATATGAAATGATAAATAAAAAGAAGAGATGCAACTTTAGTATAACCAAGAGAGTAGTAGCAGAAGAAAAAAATGGAGAAAGAAAAGAAATAAACTATAAACTACCAAAACTAGAGATAACAGCAGAAGAAGTAAGAAAAACAGATGCATGGTTCTTATACAAGATAGAAGTAAAGAACGAAGGAGAGATAGCGGGAAAAGTAGCTATACGAGAAGAGATACCAAGTGGAATGCAAATGAGAGCAGAAAGGAACCCAGGATGGAATCTAAATGGAAATGAAGCAACGAGAATAACAGATGAGATACAACCAGGAGAAAGTAGAGAATACGAAGTATGGCTAAGATACGATAATTACTTAACGAACTTAGGAACAAAAGAGAATAGAGTATCAATAGTAGAGAACTACAACGCAGCAGGATTTACAGATGTATATGAAGGAGACAACCATGCATTAGCAAGTATAGTTATAGCAATAACAACAGGACTAGGAAGAACTGGAGACACAATAATGATAATCGTACTATCAGTTGCAATCTTAGGAGTAATAAGCGCAATTGTAGTGGAGGTGATCAAGAAAAAACGTAATAAATAGAGTATATTGTTTATATTAAAATAAGGAGGATTATTATGGGATTAATGGATAATATACGTGGATTTTTTTCAGGATCAAGAAATAATCAAACAACGCAACCACAAGTAAATGAAGACTATGAAAAATCAAGATTAGCAAGTAGCATAGTAAATTTAGTAGGTGAAATAAAAGGCATAAATAGTTTTGATCGTAGTGTATGGAATTTATCAAATATTTCTAGTTATGAATTACAAAGAAAAAGTTTAGATGAATTACGAAGCATAAATTCTGATCTGGAAAAAAGACTTTCAGAACTTATTAAACAAGGACAGTCAAGTGATCTAAAGAGGAAAGCTTTGGAAGAGGCTAAATGGACTGGCCAAAAACCTAAAGATATGAGTGACCATGATTTTGATAGATTGCAAAGAGATTAGTAACCACGATTACAATGGCTTTTAAAAAGCTTAGTGAACATGATTGTAATAAATCGTAAAGATATTAGTGAATACGATTGCGATAACCATCAAAGATATGATTGAATATGATTGTGATATATCTCAAAGATATAAGTGAATACAATTGTAATAACTCTTAAAGACATAATGGTAGACGATAAAAAGGCGTTGCTTTAAAACAACGCCTTTTTAGGCAATTTATCGATAGAAAATTCTTAATTAAATTCACATAGCATGATTATGTTAGTGCTTTTTAATGGTTGTTGTAAAAATAGTCCATGATGCCGTTATAAATGCCCCAGGCAAGCTTATCCTGGTATTCGTCTGTAACTAAAAGAGCCTCCTCAGAATCATTTGATAAAAAGCCACACTCAACCAGTGCAATAGGAATTTCTACATGTTTCATTATATAAACATTGTTTAAAATAAGTGGAACACGATTGTTTTCCGTATTTATTGTAGAATTTAGATTATTTTGAATTAAGGTCGCTAGATTTTTAGATTCCTCACTTCCATCTTTGTAAAAGGTTTGCCAACCAGAATATTGTTTCTCTGGAATTTTATTTAGATGTACAGAAACAAAGATATCAGCAGAGGATTCATTTCCTATCTTTACTCTGTTTTTTATATCAGACACTTTTTTCTGTGATATAGTTTGAGAGTCCAATTCATAGATAGCATTTTCGTCATATCTAGTTAAAATTACAGTCGAGCCACTACTTTCTAATAATTTTTGAAGTTTCAAAGTTATCTTCAAATTTATCTGAGCTTCAGAAGTTCCGTCAGAACTTGTTGCACCCTCATCTGGAGAACCATGCCCCGCATCTAAAACAATAACTTTATTTGTTACAGGTAGTGTCATTGTTGGAATAAGAGCGACATCTGATTTGTTTTGAAAGTTAGAAAAAAGAAGAGACAAAACTAAACAAGTCGTAATAAGACTTAATCTTTTTATCATAATAAAATTACACAAATCTCCTTAAAAAATTTAGATTTAGTAAAATTGTATGCATTAATAAAATAAATATGAATTTATTTATGTTTTGTAAAAACCGTTATTAGTCACAACATGTTACAATCTTGTGTATAAAATTTCCACAAATCGGAGAAAATATGTGAAAAACGTATTTTAAAGAGGAGCGGAAATTTTTTATGTTAAAAATTTTATACACAAAAGATTCTGTACTTAATAAAAAGGACTTGGAAGAATATTTGGCAAAGTTCGCATCAGATAATATTGTAAAAAAGAATTCTGCAAAAGACACATACCCAATTAAAAGGCTAAAAGATAACTGCAAGTATATTTCTTTGGTATATACTTTATTAAATGAACACGTCAAAATTGGCATTCCAATACACCCAGCAGGAGAGTGGTTATTGGATAACTTTTATATGATTGAAAAATCTGTAAAAACCATTGAAAAAGATTTAAGTTTAAAAAAGTATAAGAATTTGCCCGGATTATCTCAAAATGGATTTGCTAGAATATTTGTACTTACAAATGAAATTGTTTCCTACACAGACGGAAAAATAAATCAAAATGATTTAAAGGATTATTTGCTAGCATATCAAACACAAAAGAATCTGGATATGGAAGAAATATGGGCTATTCCAATTTTTCTACAAATCAATATAATAGAGAAAATTAGACATATTTGCGAGAGAATTTTTATTTCGCAAATGGAAAAATTTAAAGTTTATAATATGCTAAAAAGAATTATAGAAAACAAGCCTGAAAAAGAAATCAAAATGTCTGTAAAAGGAGCATATCCCTTTATTGAATATATGTCATACAGCTTAAAAAGATACGGAAAAGAGGGACTTCCATACTTGCAAGCGTTCGAGGAACAAGTCAACAAAATGGGCATGACCATATCCGAAGTTATAAGTAGAGAACATTTTGACATAGCTGTTAGAAAATTATCTATAAAAAATTCAATCATCAGCTTGAGAGACATTTCAAGAATGAATATGATAGCAATATTCAAAGAAATAAACGTGGTTGAAAAAATATTGAATGAAGACCCAGCAAATGTTTATCAAAAAATGGATTATGAAAGCAAAGATTATTATAGAGCAAAAATATTGGAAATATCTAAAAAGACAAAAATTTCTGAAATATTTATTGCAGAAACTATTGTGCAATTATGCAAGGATAATGAATTACAGCCAGATGATTATGCAAATGATAGATATACAGAAAAGACAAATAAAATTAGAAAGCAAAAGAAATCCCACGTGGGCTACTACCTAATTGATGAGGGAAGGGATATATTATTAAGCAAGCTTTTGAATAAAAATGTAAAAGGTATGAATGCTGATACAAAAGCTAAAATCTATGCTTTTGTTATATACTTTTTAACATTTTTAATTACTATAATTTTGGCTAGATGGGTAAACATAGTGTCATTGTTGTTGTTTATTCCAATACAAAATTCAGTTACAAAATTAGTGCAATATATATTGAGCAAAATAGTCAAACAAAGACATATTCCTAAAATAGATATGCAAAATAATATTCCAAAAGAAAATGCTACAATGTGCGTAATACCGGTTTCTTTAAAATCAAAGGATGAAGTAAAAGAGATTTTTGAAAAAATGGAAATTTACTATTTGGCAAACAAATCAAATAATCTATTTTTTACTTTGTTGGGAGACTGCAAAAGTAGCAGCAGACAAAAAGAAAATTATGATAAAGAAATAATTAATGAGGGTTTAAAAGAATCTAAAAAATTAAATGAAAAATATGGAGATATTTTCTTTTTCACATATAGAAATAGAGAATGGTCTGAAGTTGAAAGATGCTATATGGGTTGGGAAAGAAAAAGAGGTATGCTTAGCCAGTTTAATGAATTCTTGATGACCGGAAAATCATCTTTTGGAACCAATAATTGTGATTTGAAAAAACTGCCTAAAATAAAATATGTAATAACAATAGATTCAGACACTAATTTAGTAATGGATAGTGCATTTAAATTAGTAGGAGCAATGAGCCATATCTTAAATTGGCCTGAGGTTGATAAGATAAAAAATATAGTATTTAAAGGTCACGGAGTAATCCAACCACGAGTAAATTTAGACATTGACGATGGAAGAAAAACATTATTTTCAAGACTATTTGCAGGGAACTTAGGAACTGATCTTTATTCTACTGCAGTTTCTGACGTGTACCAAGATACATTTGGAGAAGGTATTTACACAGGGAAAGGAATATATGATTTAGAAACATTTTATGAAGTGTTAAAAGACTCAATTCCAGAAAATAAAGTGTTAAGCCACGACTTGCTTGAGGGTAATTTTTTAAGATGTGGACTGGCAAATGATATTTATTTAATGGATGGATTTCCATCTAACTACAATGCTTACAAATTAAGAAAACATAGATGGATTAGAGGAGACATTCAAATACTAGGTTGGATGAATAGTACGCTAAACTTCTTATCTAAATATAAAATATTAGACAACATAGTGAGAAATTTAAATGAAGTATTTATATTTATTTATCTAATTATAGGAATGATTACACGCAATCCTGTAAACATATTGATATCACTACTTTTACTTGCAACAACAATGATAATTAGATTATTAGATTTATTTATAAACAAAAAGTCGGGAGAGTTTAAAAGAAAGTTATTTGTCCCAACTTTTACTGAGATACAAAGTGCGATATACAGTTATATTTTGGACATTATTCTTTTGCCAGACATAGCAAATGTAGAACTAAATGCATTTGTAAAATCAATTTACAGAATGAGAATATCACATTTATATTTACTTGAGTGGACAACTTCAAATGAAGCGGAAAATATATCAAAAAACGCAATATCGGACTATTATATGTCAATGATATTTACTGTATTAGTAGGAATATTTACAATGCCATATCCGTTTGCATTTTTGTGGATTTTCGCACCACTAATAATGCATTTGATGGGCAGAAAAGAAAAAGAGGAAATTTACAAAATTTCAAAAGACAATATCAATTATTTATTAGATATTGGAGAAAAAACTTGGCATTATTTTAAAGAAAATATGACCAATTATTTAATAAATGACAACTTTCAAGAAAACAGAAGAAATGAAGTAGCACACAGGACATCTTCAACAAATATAGGACTTCAAATTTTATCAATAATTACAAGCTATGACCTTAAATATGAAACTAAAGAGTATGTAATAGATTTGTTGGAAAACGTGATTAATACTGTCGAAACCTTGCCAAAATGGAATGGACACTTATATAACTGGTATGATACCGAAACTTTAAAGCCACTTCATCCGCTTTTTGTTTCTTCTGTAGATAGTGGAAATTTTGTGGGATATTTATACACTTTGAAGCAATTTTTAATTGAACAAATTGAGCAGGAGAAACTAGAAATAAATGTGAGCAAAAATAGTAAAGATAAAGTAAATCTAATCCTAGAGAAAGTCAACAAGTTAATCAGTGATACTGATTTTAGCAAGCTATATGATGACAATGTTGATTTATTTTCTATTGGATATAACGTAGAAGACAACAGGCTTTTAGACTCATATTATGATTTACTAGCCTCAGAATCAAGGCAAACTATTCTAATCGCAATAGCAAAAAAAGATGTTCCAAGCAAAGCATGGGGAACGCTTGGAAGAACCTTAACTACTGTAAGAGGACACATAGGTCTTGTATCATGGGGAGGAACTGCGTTTGAATATCTAATGCCTAACTTAATAATTCCAACATATGAATCTACATTAATTGATGAATCATGCAAGCTACTTGTGTTAAGCCAAAAAGAGTATGGATTAAAGTTAGGTATTCCATGGGGAATATCTGAAAGTTCATTTAGTTTAAAAGATTTTGAGGGAAATTATCAATATAAAACATTTGGTATACCATGGCTTGGTCTAAAAAGAGGACTCACTCAAGACATAGTAGTAAGCCCATATTCAACCTTTTTAGCTTTAACAGAAAACAGAAAAGAAGCGATTAATAATTTAAGAAAAATAGAAAAAGAGGGAGCTGTTGGCAAATACGGTTTCTTTGACTCAATAGACTATACTCCAGAAAAAGAAGTTATTAAAGTATTTATGGCACACCACCAAGGCATGATTTTAGCTTCGATAGATAATGCTTTAAGGAATAATATTTTTCAAAAAAGATTTATGAAAAATCCAGAAATGGAAGGAATAAAAGTATTATTGCAGGAAAATGTTCCAAACAGTATAATTTTAACTAAAGAAGTAAAAGAAAAAGCACAAAAAATAAGATACAAAGTTTATGATGAACACACTCTAAGAAATACAGGACTAAATGTTATATCAACCAAAGCCCTTACTGTAATTAATTATCAAAATGGAATGGAAACAAACCAGTTAAATGACATAGCTTTAACTGATGAAAATAATATATATGTTAAAGACATCAATTTAGGAAAGGTAATCAGCCTAGCGAATACAAAGCACGATACTGCTTTTACTTCATATGATAGTGAATATAAAATTGAAAAAGATAACTTAAAAATAAGAGTAAAAAATACGATTGCTCCAGACTTACAAGTTGAGATAAAAGAAATAAAATTTACTAATAAAGGACACAAAGATTTAAACTTAGAGGTAACAACATCAGCTAAACCAATGCTTGTAAATAAGAAACAATATGAAGCACATCCAGCATTTGAAAATATGTTTTTGAAATTCGATAATGATGGTGATAAATTAATTGTAACAAGAAATAGAAGACAAGAAAACGAGCCAATTCCATACTATGCGACAACCTTATATGCAGAAGACGGAAACATGGAATTTGAAATAGACAAAGAAAAATTTAGAAGTAGAAAAAATAATGGTATACCTGACGCTGTTGCTAAATCATTGCCATTTAGCAAAAAAGAGGGCACAGTTATCAACCCAATTATTGCATTAAGAAGAATAGTAAACATTAAGCCAGAAGAAACTAAAAAAATATATTTAATAACTTCTGCAAATTACGACAGAGAGCAAGCAATTAAAGACTTAGAAGAATATCAGGATATTAGAAATTTAGACAGAGTATTTGAACTTTCAAAAGTTCAAACAGAAGCGGAAACTAGGTATTTAGGAATAAAAGGCAAAAATATAACAACATATCAAAAAATGCTTAAATTTTTATTAATGCCAGACAAAATAAATATAAAAGATAGAAACTTAAATTTAGACTTGTCAAATCAAAGGATATGGAAATATGGCGTATCAGGAGATTTCCCAATTCTTGTAGTTAATATAAAAGATTTGAATGATTATTATGTGGTTGAAGAAGTCTTAAAAGCATATGAGTATTTTATGACTAAAAATATAAAAACGGAAGTAGTTATAACTTCTAAAGTTGATATTGAAGAAAATATAAGAAATAGCAATATGAGTAGATATCTAAATCAAAGAGAGGGCGTATTTGTATTATACAATTTATCAAGAGAAGACAAGCGAATATTTGAATTAAGAGCAAGTTTGATTATCGACGCAGCAGACGGATTACTAGAAAAACAAATTCAAGAATTGGATGATACAATTGAAAGTGAAATTTATCTAGATGAAATATTAAATAACAAATTAAAGGAAGGTACAAAGCAAAATAGCATAGCACAAGGTGAAGATAAAAAGCCAATTGATAACATAACGCAAGATACAAACACAAAGCAAGTTAATGGCGAAAACGTAATGAAAGACACAACTGAATCTATAGTTAAAGTAAAAGACCTAAAACTATTTAATGGCTATGGTGGTTTTAATAAAGACGGCTCAGAATACTGGATTATTCAAAATAATCACAAACCAATACCACTTGCATGGACTAATATTTTAGCTAATAAAAATTTTGGTAGTGTGGTAACAGATTCAATGGGAGGATTTATTTGGTATAAAAACAGCAGAACTAATAGAATTACAAGTTTTTCAAATGATAGCTATATGGACAAATCATCTGAGGAATTTACACTAAGTTTATATGAGTATCAAAATAAACAAGATATGCGTGATGAGTTAAGTAAAAAAGAAATAACCGAAAGTATAATAACAAAAAATGAAATAAGTCAAAATAAAATAAAGCAAAATAAAAAGAAATTAAAATACAAAAAAAGTTGGAATATGACATGTAGAAATTTGGAAGATAATCAAGAGTATGTAACCTGCTTTGGACTAGGCTACTCTAAGTATTTTTTAAATAACGGAATATATCAAGAGTGTATTCAATACGTTCCAATTAATGATAGTTGTAAGGTCAGCATAATAAAACTAAAAAATAATTTAGACAAAAAAGCTACTCTAAAAATCAAGTACGATTTAGATTTTCAAATTGGAGAAAATGTAGAAGACAAAAGATATGTAACAAAGTTATTTAAAGAAAGTTTAAATATGAATTTAATAAAAAATTTGAAAAATCCAAATGTATTTGCATATGTAACAAGTAGTGAAAAAATAAATGAAAAAAATGAGGTTGAAGTCACTTTAAAACAAGGTGAAGAAAAAGAAGTAGTATTTATTTTAGGATGCGAAGAATCAGATATGGATAGTCTAGACAAAGCAACAAAGTATATCACAAACTATAAAGAAGAACTAGAAAATACAATAAAATACTGGAAAGAGCAGACAAGCAAAGTAACAAGTTCAACGCCATCTATGACTGTTGATTTTCTTCAAAATAATTGGTTAATTTATCAAACTTTGGCTTCGAGAATTTTCTCAAAAGCAGGCTTCTATCAAGCAAGCGGTGGATTTGGATTTAGAGATCAACTGCAAGATGCGTTAGGATTAAAATATGTAGATATAAATATTTTAAAAAATCAAATTTTATTATGTTGTAAACATCAATTTTTTGAAGGAGATGTAGAACACTGGTGGCACGAAGATTCAAATTTAGGAGTAAGAACTAGATTTTCCGACGACTTACTATGGCTGCCTTACGCAGCTTTGGAATACATTGATTTTACCGGAGATATGAGCATTTTAAATGAAGAAGAAATGTATTTAAAAGCAGATGAATTACAAGAAAACGAAATTGATAGAGTAGACATTTATGATGTGTATGAAAATAAAGGCACTGTTTTTGAACATTGTGTAAAGGCAATAGAAAGAGCATCAAGATTTGGACCCAATAATTTACCACTAATAAAGTCAGGAGACTGGAATGATGGTATGAATAAAGTAGGACAAAAAGAAGTAGGAGAAAGTGTGTGGCTGGGATTTTTCTTGTATGACATTTTAAACAGATTTGTACCACTAATTGACTATGAAGCTAAATTTTTAAAACAACAAGGAGTAAGCAAAGAAGTAGCAATTGCAATAAACGACAACAGCGAAAAGCAGGAGGCAAAAGTAGAATTTATACAAGACGTAAACACTTTAAATTATGATGAAATAAAAGAAAAATTTATACAAAGTAAGGAAATGTTAAAAACAGCACTAAATACAACCGCATGGGATGGTAGATGGTTCAAAAGAGCAATTGATGATGATGGAGTAGATGTTGGCAGTATAGAGCAAGATGAGTGCAAAATAGACAGCATAGCACAAAGTTGGTCAGTAATTTCAAATGCAGTTACAGATGATAAGCAACATTTAGCACTTGAAAGCGCAGAAAATTATTTAGTAGATAATGAAAATAATTTAGTAAAATTGCTAACTCCACCTCTTGAAAACAGAAATTTGGGATATATATCATCATACTCAAAAGGCTTAAGAGAAAATGGTGGTCAATACACACATGTATGTTGTTGTTAAGACAGTTCTTCGAACGAAGTGAGTTAGAAATGTCTTATGCAACTGAGCGTAGCTAAGTTGTATACCTTAGAAAAAATATTGATACTCTTAATACATATATTACGAAAATATTACGAAAAAATTCCGTAAACGGAAAAAATTCGTAATGAAACAATTGACTTTATAAAATTTTTTTGATAAAATAATATTACGAAAAAATTCCGTAAACGGAAAAAATTCGTAATAGGAGGCTAAAATGGAAATAAAAAGAGATTTTTATTTAAATGAACTTATAGAGGGATTAGATAATGGTCTTGTAAAAATTGTTACAGGAATTAGAAGATGTGGTAAGTCATATTTATTAGATCCAATTTTTAAAAATTATCTTATAGAAAAAGGGGTAAAAGAAGATCATATTATAAAACTAGATTTAGATGAAAGAGATAATTTTATATATCATAATCCAGATGAATTGAATAAATATGTAAAAGAAAAAATTATTGATAAAGATAAATATTATGTTATTCTCGATGAAATTCAAGAAGTAGAGGAATTTGAATCTGTATTAATAGGATTTTTACATATGAATAATGTAGAAGTTTATGTTACAGGAAGTAATTCTAAATTTTTATCATCTGATATCATTACTGAATTTAGAGGTAGAGGCTCTGAAATAAAAGTATATCCTCTTTCTTTTAGTGAATATTATTCAATATATGATGGTTCTGAAGAAAAAGCATTAAATGAATACTATACTTATGGAGGGTTACCATTAACTGTACTTGCTAAATCTGACGATGCAAAAATTAATTATTTGAAATCACAAAAAGAAAATGTATATATAAACGATATAGTTGAAAGAAACAATGTTCAAAATAAAGAAGAATTAGAAATGTTAGTACAAATAATAGCATCTGATATTGGCTCACTTACAAATCCTCTAAAGTTGTCAAATAGCTTTAAGGAAAGAGATAAATTATCTACAATGACTGATAAAACTATTTATAATTATTTAGGTTATTTACAAGATGCATTTATGATAGAAAAAGCAAGAAGATTTGATGTAAGAGGAAAAAGATTTATAGAAACACCTCAAAAATATTATTTTACAGATATGGGGATAAGAAATTCATTTTTAGATTTTAGACAAAGTGAAGAAATATCACATACTATGGAAAATGTTATATACTTAGAATTAAAGAAGAGTGGGTATAATGTTGATGTTGGTTCAGTTGAAATAAGAGAAGGCGATAAAAAGAAACAATTAGAAATTGATTTCGTAGCCAATAAAGGTAACAACAAAATATATATTCAATCTGCTTTAGAGATGAAAACAAAACAAAAAGTAGAACAAGAACAAAAATCTTTATTAAATGTAAATGACTTCTTTAAAAAAATTATTATTGTAGGTGATAATATAAAGAAATCAAGATATGAAAATGGTATTATCATAATGAGTATATATGACTTTCTTTTAGATCCAAGTAGTTTGGAATATTAAAAATATAAAAATTTTTATAAGTTGTAAAAATATATTAAATAAATTACAAAATAAGTATAAAAATAAAGGAGTAAATATGGGAGAATATAATGGAAGAATAAATGTATCAAAAGACACAATGCTATTTGTAGTAAATAGTATATTTAATCAAGCTATTAAAGAAAACACAACAAAAGAAAACATACTTAAAATGATACCAAGTATATATGAAAATGCAGATGATGAAGAAATAATAAAAATGCTACCATATAGAGCTTATAAGGATTTAGAAAGATTAATTGAATATACAAAAACAAGTGATGATATAAAATCTTTTTTCTATAAAAGGGAGCACCCAGATATAAGATACTTAGAAGAGGCTATGATTATAGTTATGAGAGCCAAATATGATGATTATAATTACTCACTTAATCCAGGAGTAATAGAAAAATTAACAAGACTATTTTCATCAGAAAATAAGGTAATAGCGAAAAGATATGGAGATATAGAATTTTTAACTGTAGGAATGTTATATTCATATGGGATAGTAGATTTTGAATTTTTAAGGAAGCAATTGTGTAAATATATGAATGAAATAATAACAGAAAGGGAGTTACGAGATATATTTTTTACAAGATTGAACTTAAATATATTTGTAAATGATTATGATATTAGATGGACAAACAC
>CANQJH010000014.1 GCA_947624195.1 uncultured Clostridia bacterium | reverse complement strand
GCATTGGCAAAAAATTAAATCTTTTATAGGTATGTTGCCCTCATATAATCCATTAGTCCATTGAATAGCAACTAAATTCTCAAGCTCCATTAAAGAAAAAGTATATCCTTTAATTTCTTTTAATTTATTATCTCGCTTATCAAATACTTTGTATTTCAATCTATCGTTCATTTTCCACCTCGTTTATTATTCTTTTTATTTGTGCAAGTTTATCTTCATAATAATTAGTAGCTTTTACATAATTATCCATAGCTTGTTGAAGCTCTTGTTGTGTTCTTTTGAATTGCTTGTAGTAGCAGTTTGGAAATTCATTACAAAAACAAACAATACCTACACGACATATATTTTCTAATGTACGAAAATCGCACTCACTCACATCAACACCGTTAATTATTATTGGTTCTGTCATTCCTCACACTCGCTTCTAGCCATTTGCTTAATTTTTCTACACATTTAGTCCAATCATGACAATCATCGGTTATGGGGCAACTGTCACAATTTAAAACTCTACAGAGCCATCTAGCCATTTGCTCGATACTCATTTCTTTTATTTTCTCAAAATTTGTTTTAGTCATAGTTACTCCTTAAATTTAGCTTTTTATTTATAAACTTGTCTAATTTCATTCTTTTTCTTGAATTAGTTTTACTCATAGCAAATCCCTTTGTCGGATATAAAAAATAGCCGTCAAGTTCATAAATTCCGTCAGCTTTATATATTGCTCCGATTTCTTGTAATTGAGGTTCATATTTAGCATTTCTTTTAATACATCGTTCTTTAAATGATTGTTTTTCTTCTTGCCAAAATTCAGAAAAATCACTCATACTTCCACTCTGCCTCTCTGATTGATTGCTTGATACTTTCTTGTGTAAAATAATTACAACCATAAGTTATAGGGTCATTTTTTATTATTCTTACTAAAGCATTTAAAAAATTATTTTCAAAACTTTCATCAGTAAAAAAACCTGCATAAATTGCACACTCAAAATTTCCGTTCCTAACACTAAATATAACATCTACTTTTTTTGATACTGTTCTAAGCAATTTAACAAAATTTTCAGCTTTACCAAAATCAACATAATTTTCAAGCCCGCATATCTCGCATATTTGTTTACTTAGTTCTTTTGTCATTGGTTTTTTCCTTTTTTAATTTTGCCATTTTTATTTTTGTTAATAAAATCGTTTATTACTTCATTTATATTTTGAATATCTTTAGGATTTAATTTTAAAGATAATTCACAGGTTTGTTTTATTTCATTTGTCATATTTTAAATCTCTTTCCTATTTCACAATCTATTAATTTACTTAAATTTACTAAGTATTCAAGTGATAAATTTTTTATACCATTTGATAACTATAACGTGTCAACCTATTTGTATATTGATTTATAATTAATTTATTTTCATCATTTATAATGAATAATGGATTATTTCGCATTTCCTCAATTAATTGATTTTCCTTAACCGTTAACCGTTTATAAATATTACGAGGTTCTTTTAATTTCTTCCGCCCTGCATTCTTTCTTTTTCCACCTCTAGGCATTTTTCAACTCCTTAATAATATTAAGCTAATTTCTTTTGTAATTCTTCATAATCAGTTTTATAATACATTTCAAATCTAAAAGGTTGCTCTATTCTCATTTTTTCAAGTTTTTTAAATCTTTTAGTATTTCTTTTAAATTCTTGACTATTATATGCTTTTTCAATTTCTTTTATGTTTTTATCATTTTCAAAAAAATAAATTGTTTCAGTTTCAAAATAATCTTCCATAATTTCAGTTTTATTTATTACTTGAAAACATTCTCTTAACTCTTTGCAAAAATAACTATCAGCATAAAATGCATATTTTGCCCCGTTTGTATACCCAGCTTTATTCCAAGAACCTTTTATTAATTTACCATTTATTTTAATTCCGTTGTACATAAATTTAATCATCTTTTGCCTCCTAATTTCAACTACATTATTATAATACCACTTATTTAGATTATTGCAACAAATATCATATAAATATATGAATTATTTTACAAAAGTTAATATTATTTTAGCCTTATATTTTCAAATCCTCTTTTCTTTAAATAATATTCGCTTTCAGCGAAAGAACCCTCTTGTCCGAATTCAAAAGTGCTTCCGTTTTTATCCGCCAATATTGTAGGAAAACTCACATATTTATTCTGATTAAATTCTTTTTTATAAGTAGCATTAGTCAATAAATAAGCAGGTTTAGGGGCAGTTACACCTGAATAATTTTTGATAATAAAATCAAAAAGTGCATCGTAATCAATAGTATCTTTTAAATTATCCTTATATACTTGTAGCCACTCATTACCATTCTGTTTACTTACAGTATTGGGATATAAATTAAATATTTTTTGTAAAAATTCCTCTTTATTCATTATATCCCCCATTTTAACAACTGATTTAATTTTTCTTCGCCGATTTCTTCGAGGACTACATTGAGGAAGTTTTCATCAAGACAATAGATTGTATTTAAGGATTTTGCTATTTTTTCATAATCACATATAAATTTGCTTAGTTGTTTATTAAAATTATAATAAATAAAATATTTTTTTTGTTCTTTATTATTCCACTCAATCTTTTGTCCATCATTCAACCTCAAAGCAATATCTTTTAATTGCTGATAGGTTATAAGGTTTTCTCTTTTTATTTCTCCTTTTTCCATTTTTAATTTCTCAATTTCTTTTAAGATTTCTTCTTGCTTTTCTTCAAGTTCTTTGATTTTTTCATCAATGTTCATTTATACCTCCTTTTTAAACAAATCATTAACACTCCATTCTTCCGCTTCCGTCTTAATATATTTACCGTTATCAATACCCTCATAACAATTCAGTATCATTTTTAAATCTATCTTTTTATCCGCAATTATTTTTAACTCATTAGCCTTTATACAAATAGAAGTAAAATAATCAATATCATTATTAGTTTGATACATATAATCACTTATTGCCTCTCTTAAACTCCGATTTTTTCGGGCATATCCACCTAACGGACATAAATTATTGCATTCTTTAGAATATATCTCAAAAACTTTTTCAATTAAATCAGATGTATAAGGGTCAATAGGTTTAATTGGTTCTAAATTTTCAGGCAAACTCTCAACATCATTTATTTTTTCTTTTATATTATTTTCTTTTTTATTATATTCTATTCTATTATCTTCTATTATATTATATTGGTTTCGTTTAGGTTTTGTTTCGGTTTCGTTTAGGTTAACCTGTTCATAACCTATAGGTTTTTTTTCGGTTTCGTTTAGGTTTTTTGGAGGTCTACCTCCTTTTCTTCCATTCTGAATTTTAATTAAATAATTTTGTTTATTTTTATCTGATGAATTTATTAATTTATCATAAAATGCTTTCTGATATTCATTTTCAAACTCTTTTTTCTTATTAAATAGACAATATATAGATATTGCCTCTATAACTTCAATTAATTCATCATTAGTTAATAAATTTTTATACATTAAAAAATCAGAAGCGTATAATTGAAAATACTGTATCTGTATTTTATCTTGTTCCGTTGTTTCTTCCATTTTGTCCCCTGTCCTCTATAATTCCGTTTTCTATTAATTGGTCTGTAAAATTATACATAGCTTTTACGATAGCACGCATTAATGGACTATCATCTTTTACTGCCCCTTCTACTGAGTATCGAATCCGTGTAAGAGTTTCATTAAAAATATCTTGATAATTTTTCATTTTTCCTATGTCCTTATAAAATACTACATTTTTATTTTCTTGTAAATAATAATAAAAAAATGTCCTCTTTTGTTTGTATTGAGCTAGTACCAGATGAGGACATTGTTAGTTGTGTGTACATATTATGGTTCAAATATTTTTTCTGGTATAGCTCAAATCAATTATACTATAAACTTTTATAAATTACAATATATTTTTTTTGTTTTACACAGATAGCTAAAAAATCTGCTAATTCTTCTTCTTTGAATCTAAAACTTATGCAATTGTCTGAATCGTTATCTGGGTACTGGTCGTATACATCTACAATTATTTCTTTTTCCATTTTATAACCTCCTTATTTCTATTTCTATTCTCGGATTCTCTTTATCCACTTCACACCTTGAACCGTCAACCGATTTTATTATTTTATCATTATCATCTGCTAACACTCTGTATTTAACTAAACAATCTTGAATCGCTTGCAGATATCCGCATAAATCAGCTTTATAATTTTTATCTTTATAAAATACGCATTTTAAGTTAATTGGATAGTCAATATTTAATTTTGTTAAATCTATACTTATTGCATTTGTTTGAGTGTAATATGTAGGAGCATACATTAAAGCATACCACATATCTTTTTCAAATTCCTCATATTGCTTAGACGGTCGTAAAAATCTTCTGCCATTTTTTAAAGTAACTATTCTTGAATGGTTCTTTTTTGTTCGAGGTGCAATATAAAGAGTGAATGAAATATTATCTTTCGATGATTTCATATTGTTTGAATCTCCTTTTTTGTCCTTTAGAATTAATAGTTTCTACTTCATCTTCTTTTAATTCTAATCCTATCTTAAATAACAATACTCTTAAATCAACTAATACACTATAACTGCAATTAGTGTTAGTATGCAATAATATATCCCTGTGAGTAAATACATTTAACTTATGGTTTTTTAGATATTGATAAAATTCCTGTGCGTAACTCATTATTTCTCCTTATTTTTCTAATTTCTGACATTCTCTACATAAAGGTTTTTTAAATTTATTTTGTGAATAACCATATTCCGCTTGAGTTATTTCTTTACCGCAATTAGAACAGATATAAGCTTTAACTTCTTTTTTCTCTGTCTTTTCTTCTTTTGTACTTATTATATTCTCACTCCCTGCTTGACTATCTAATACATCATTTTCAACAATTTCAAGAGCATTTAAATATAAATATCTTTTACAATAAGTATTAACCGCCCCTAAGCATTGAATAGGTGTACATCCTTTTAATTGTGCTTCCGCTATTGGAGTAGAAAAATGTATACAATTAGAAACATCATCACTATCATTATCATATATATCTAAAAAAGCCATACTATCAACGATATAGAATACGGGAGTTAATCCGATTTCATCCATTATAAGATTTAATGTAGGTAAAAAATCAGCTAATTCAAAATAATTAAATCCTGCAAATTTATTGCTACCTGATTTTTTTAAATTTTTCTCTTGTAAAATTACCCTTGCTTGTTGTAATTTTTTAAATACATTACTCATTTTTGAACCTCCTGTTAATTTCGTTTTGAATCTTTTTTAAATCGTATCCGTTTTGACATTCAATACAATCATATTTCAGATTCATTAATTCTTTATCTGTCAGAGAAGTGATGTCAACTTCTCTATAGTCTATTTTATATTTCATTGTCCCTCATTTCATCAAAGAGCATATTAGCTCTATAATCTTTTTCCATTTCTAAATTTATTCCTGCTAAGATTTCTGCTTTTTCTTCATCTGTGAACATCCACCAACCCAAACTATCTAAATCTTTTGAAAAATTAAATTTAATAAATTTAACTATTTTTTCTTTTATTTCTTCCATTTGTCCTCTTTTCAATAAATTCGCTTAGAATCTTACAACATAATTCAGTTAAGCTCATATCTTCTTCAACCGCTATGAATCTTAATTTTTTTTTCAGTTCTTTTGGAAAAACAACTGAAATAACTTCTGTTTCATCATTCATTTTCATTTCCTTTCCATTCTAAATTTAAACTATTCAAACAATCTATTTTACCGCTCTCCTTTCCTTGCAAAAATAAAGCTTGTGAAGCGCCCCACGCTTCGGAATCAGTTAAGTTATATACCTCTTTATAATAAGGTATCAACTTTTCTACTACAATTGCTCTGTAGTTATTGCTTTGAATTTCCATAATTCTTTTGTCTAATTCAAAGTTTAAAAAATTGGACTCCTCATCCTCTATTAACGGATAAAAGAAATTTCTGATTTTTGTTTTTAATCTGTAAACTATATTCATTGCCCCCTCCTTTTTTATTATCATAATAATATATTATATTATTAAATTATTTTTGTCAAGAGGTATGAGAAAAATTTTTTGCAAAAAAAAACATCCTTTGAGGATGTTTGTAAGTTCTAAACCAAATAAATGGAAAAATTTATGTAAATGGAATGGTATGAAGGAGAATATAAACTATATTCACTTTCCTAGATAATAGCATATTTTTTATAACTTGTAAATAGTTACATAGTTAATAAATAATCTTTTATCCTTTTTCTTATATATGTACCTATTTCGCTTTTTGATAAGTTAGTATAAGGCAAATTAATTATATCAATTTTCCTACCAGCTTTACCCCTATTACAATCAAATTCATAATGAGTCAAGACAGTAGAAGGTGTAACAATAATATTATATTTTTTGCAAAGTTCAGCTATTTTTTTAAATCCCGCTTCACATTGTACTTTTTTAAGGGGGTAATTTGTTCCCCCTTTATCATAATCTTTCATCCCACAAAAAGCTATTCCTATGCTTCCTGTGTTTCCCATTTCGGTATGTGCAGCATACTTACCATCTTTACAATTTAAATTATCCTCGGGTAAATAATCACCTAAAACGGTTAAACCTTCACCTGTGATAATATAATGATAGTGTTTAAAATCTTCTGAGCTTGGATGATAAGTTCCCCCAGTCCAGTGTATAATTATTCTTTTCATTGTTTCTTTTCTTCTAGTTTATCTATCCTGTGATGTGCAGATTTTGTACTTTGTTCTACAATTACCATACGTTCAATAAGGTTGTTATGTTTGTCTTGTTTTTCTTCTAGCTTCCTTATATGTTCATCTGTGTGACTTCTTGCTTCTATAATCTTTTCTTCAATTGCTTTTTTAAAACTGGTAAAAATATTATTTGTATATTGCCTACTCTCTTTAATCTTTAGTTTTAATTCTATAAATTGTTCAGATAATTGTGTAATCTGATTCGATTGCTTGCAGAAAAAACTTATAACTAAAACTAGATTTATAATAACTGTTATTAACGTTTCAATGCTGATATTTTCCATTGCTTGACCTTTTTACATACTATATTACCAATGACAAAATCTCTGGTATCCGTCCACGAAAAATGCCATTACATCTGATTTAAATTTACCAACTCCGCTTGATATTAATAATCCCCTAAAAATTTTAGATGATAAAAGACGGTCATTTCCTATAAATCCTTTATTCTCAGTTAGAGCATCGTGAATGAGCGACGATATTTGAAATTCTGGTTGGGTTTTAGACCCTATAACTCGCCAAAATATACGAGGTATCGTTCCGCCATCCCAACGATACCCCTTTTCAATTCTAAACCTATACTCTACTTGTTCTGTTTTCCTTTTATCAAGAACAGTAACAAACAAAGGCTTTTTATTTAAAAAAGGTTTATCCGTTACTGCTTTTTTCTCTTGTTTTGTCATCGACGGAAGTGGAAATAACATAGTAGTACAAGGAATAATATTAAAATCTATTTCAATCTCATCATCTTTATACCAAAGCACTTTTAAAATCTCCAAGTGAACTTAAAACCGATTCTATTTTTATTTATTCTTATGTTCTTCAATAAAATTAACGATAGTTTCTTTAACTTTTTCCAAAAGCTCGTCTTTGTATTTTTCAATGATTTCAAGTCCTTTCTCTTTTAATTCGGGTAAAAGTTTTACAATCTTTTTTGCTATTCTTCTAATAACAAATCTTTCAAATAAATTAAATAATTTTGCCATAGTTTACTCCTTTTCTTCTTCAACATCCGAGGTTTTCTCAGTAGTTGCTACATCTTCTTTATCTTCTTTAACAGGTAATGATTTATTTTCAAACAAGTAATCTAAATCCTCTGAGCTATATCCAAGTTTTTCACCTATTAAGTCTATTAACGGATTCCCTCTAAAATATTCATTAGCATATTCAAACTCAATTAATGCTTCTGCATCTGTTATCTGTGCTTTTATCATATCTGGGGTTATTTGTTTATCTTTATACAAAGCAAGAAATACTTCACGTTTAGTTAATGATAATTTTGCTAATGTTTCTTTCTTTTGGATTTCTTTTTCTTCTTCCGTATATCCCCAAGCTTCTAATGTTCCGCCGTTATCTCTTATTTCATAACCTAAATAATGATTATATTCTACAATAAAACTTAATCTTTCTTTTTCTGTATATGGTTTAATCAATGTTTTCTTTAGTTCCATAATTTACCTCGCTACCGTGTAAAATTGTTTTTGTTCTGTTGTATAGTCGTAATCATCAGGCGTTCCATTTGGTAATGCTACTTGTTGTGATGCACTGATTTTTATTTCTTTAAATCCCCACCAATCTCCGATGGTTTCTTCTATAACTATTTTATGATATTTATAAAATTTACTGTTACCAATCGTAGTAAACCATTCAGCACCTCTAGAAGTATTAGAACTTACAATATTAGCTATAAAGAAATATTCTGCATTATCATTAGAACCATATAATTGGAATCTTTTTACACTATAATTTACAGTTGTTGAATAAGTTGGGTTGGTTATTTGTAAAGCAGTTACATTTAATGGTACAGGGTTATAAAAAATAGTATAAGCATTTTTTGTCTGTGTTATCCATTCATTACTTGTTCCATCATAAGCATAATATGTTGGGAACCTGCTTTCATTCGCTGAATTAGATGTAACTGCAAATCTATCCCCACCTATCTCACCATTTGAAGTTATAGACTCTTGTGTCCAAGGTAAACCTGAATACTTCCAATAAGTGGTTGCTATATCTGTTTTCATACCTACACTTTTAGTAGTCTTATATAACATATCTTCTGTTATATATTGTCTACCTTTGAAAACTACAGAAGGTAAACTAATATCATCTCCACTACCTTGACTGCAATATATTCTAAAATATTGGTAATTTGTACTTGTTCTTATAGGTATAGTATCAGTATGATTAGCAGTTGAAAAAGCATATTCTTGTGTTAAATCAAGCCAGTCTGTGTTCTCATTTCTTGCTTGAATTTTAATACCAAAGGTATAAAAACTACCTCTTGTTGTTATGTCTACTGAATTAATTAACAAAGGTACAGGGGAATAAAACGTTAACCAACACGGCATAACACTATGGTTTTCCCACCAAGTATCTGCGTTTTGGTCAAACGCACAATAAGCATAACAAGTACCCTCAACGCTATTAGTTTCACAAGCATAATCATCACCGCCCATAATACCATCTTGTAATAATTGCGGTTGTGTCCAATCGTTATACCCTGCTACTAATTTATTTTTTTCATAAGCGTTAATGTATATATTATCTATACAACACCAACTATTATTGTTACTTGTAGCATAAAATGAAAGTGTGTCAGTTATTATAGGGTTATCTATAAAACTCCAAGTTGAAGATTGATTAGCTTCTGTATATGTATGCTCTGCACCTATTAACTGACTATCATTAAAATCTTTGTAAATAGTTACAGTTTGTGTTCTTCCGTAATTGTTTGCCCAACCTTTAACTGTGATATAATCAATTTTTAATTCTTTATTAAATTGTACTCTTAAGCTTCCTGTCTTTGTACCATCTGCACTCAACCAACCAGTGCTAGATTTATTGTCAAAGGCTTGCCACATAGGATAGCCAGAATAAACAGAAGTAGCAGATAAGGTCATTTCAGGTGATGAAGTGTCACTACTTAAAACTGGTTGCTTCCACGGAATCCATTCTATTTTTTCTTTGTTGCTTTGTTTTTTACCGTATAAATTCCCTATCGGGTAAGATATTCTTTCAATAGCATCTATTTTAACATCTCTAAAATGAGCATATTCTCTGCTAAACGTACTTTTTACATAATATCTCCAATATTTATACCCTTGTGAGTTGTCAATCGGTACAGATATTAATGTAGGTGAAACGTTTTGTTCGTTTTCTCCTACATACATTGTTCGCCAAGTATTACCATCGTTACTGGCGTGTATTTCAAATTCTTTTACCCTGTCGGGTGTACTTCCCCCTTGGTCTCCTCGAAAAGTTATTCTTGATATAAATAAAGGATTCGGATTATACCATATAAGCCACTGGGGGAATCCGTTATCTGAGTGCCATTCTTTTTCAGTATTACCACAAAAAGCATTATAAGCAGCCAAACTTGAATTTAATTCACTTGATGCCTTAGTTGCCCATCTATTACCGCCAAGCGCTCCATTTGAACCAACTCTAGGTTGTATGAAAGGTACACAGTCTGGTTTATGCTTCATTAGTATGTCCCTTCTGGTAAGTAACCTTTAATATACCAATAAAACCCATCTACATATGAAGTATTGCTACATTTCATATCTATTTTTGATGTAGTCATAGTATCAGCTATAAACCCCAAACCATAAATTATATTGAAGTCAACTTTTGTTACCCTAGGTTGTCTAAAGATAAAGTAATTTGTATCTTTATATTGTTTCAAGAATGATATTGTAATATTTGAATCCGATGAAGGTACTGCCATATAACCCCACTGCTCACAATAACCATCTGACCATATTCTATAGCCAGAGTTACCGTTAACATATGTTTCAATAACACATTGTACTGGAACAAAATTGTTTATTTCTTCCATTACTCGCCCTGCGTCGATTAAGTTGGCGTTCTGTATTGTTTCACCTACATAGAAATAAAGGTTAATATCTTCTGAAGATGCTTGACTATTATGAATATAGCCTTGTGTTCTCCAAGAAATCATACCCGATGTACTTCCATTCATATATAATTGAAAAGAAGATGGAGAAGGCTCATAAACTCTTAAACCATATCCCCAAACGTCTTGATTGTTTGTTTCATACATCTGATATAGTATGTTATAACTTGAATTAGTATAAGTTTTATATAATTCTACAGTAACTTTTTGATTAGCATTATTAGAAACAACTCCCCATTGCTCACAGAATCCATCTGAATATATTCTATAGTTTACACCATTATTACTCCCTGATTGGATTAAATATCTTGTTGTATCATAAAGTTCTGTTGCTAAAGGTAATCTAAAAGTATTATCTTTTATAACAAAATCATAGTCAGTAAATACACCAGAATCAGAATTAACAACGCTTAAACCTTGTTTAGTGTAATATTGTCCGCTAGGTAATAAAACTTTTTGACCTTCTGCCACTTGTGCATTAGCTTCAACTTTTAACGCTTCAAAAGCGGTCGGATAAGTATTACCAGAATAATAATTTCCGTTAGATAATAACCAAGAAGCATTGTATAATAAATGAGTAATATACTTAGGTTCAAATAAGCTAAAAGGTGTATTAATATCTATTTGATTATCAATAGTTACATCAGTAGAACCCCCAGTGGCTATCTGGATGAAATACTGCATTTTTAGTTTTGTTATCCCTGTTTCTGAGGTTATTATACCTGAATACTCAGGTTCATCTGTTATACCTACAAGCCACGAATCCCCAAATCTAGTACCTATAGTACTTGAAGAATTGTCTTGGTCTAATTTTAAACCATAAAAACCTGAGCCACCACCGATAAACGGTCCTGTGCTTCCTGAGGCATTAAAACTTTCTGTTCCGCCGTATCTTACTTCTGTACCATCTTTTTTTAAGTTTCTTATTCCTATTGTTAAACCATTACCAATAATAGGTATATTATCTTCGGTTATTTCTATATATTCAGGGTACTTAGGTAGTCTTATTGTTCCTGCATCTTCATTTAATACAAATTGATATACACATCCATCTACATTATTTCTTGCTTGTGATTGCCAATTAGATTCTGTTGTGAATAATTCAGGTGTTGTTGATTGTACACTCTTTAAAAAGTTTAAAAATCCTTGTGTATTCTCGTTTATATCAACTATACTTCCGTTTAATTTTCTTCTTAACCCTTTTGTTTCATCTACATATAAAGCTAGTCCTATATCGCCTAACTCTAACCCGCTATTTGTTACCTTTAATACTCCGTCGGAATCAATCTTTATTGTTTCTCCGTCAGGTCTTGAAATTCCATTAGTATCTAAAGTTGCTATTGCTACATCAGATGTTCCGCTTAACCAACTATTCCCCGCTCCTGGCGTTTCAGGTTCAAAAGTATTATTATCTATATCGGAATAGTATAATTTACCGTTATAGTTTACATAGTCGTTTTTATAATAAATAGTATCGGCGTTCCATTGAGGTATGCCTTTTTGTAATAAATAACAAATCTGATAAGAAAGAACTTTCAAAACTCCGTTCATTTCAGGTAACGGTGGAAAATTCATAGCAGATACTACTGCACTTGTCCAACCTTGACTCCAAGCTTCGGAATTTTGTATCTCTTGTACGTCTGAAACGCCTGTATAAATCCCTTGTTTAGCGTTACCAAATTTTCCTATTTGAGGGTCATTTCCTACAGGGCTTGCGTTTTCTGCAAATATCTTTGCTGGTATTCTTACAAAATCTGTCATTTTATCTCACTTCCCCAAAAATCTGTTAATAATTGCATTTTACATTCAATTAAAAAAGCTTCCGTCACTTTTACATCCCGATTCTGTGAAGGTATTTCTTCACTCTCAAAATCAGGTTTATTATATGTAATAATAGGAGTGTCAATTTCTAATAACGGTACAATATCAGTTAAGAAGTTAGCCGTCTGACCGTTCTTAAAAGTGACTACTCTTTTTACATACCCTAAACAAGTATGAAAAAATAATTCGTTGAACTGTTCTTCTTTTGCTTTTATTTCTTCTTGTTTTTTTTCTTCTTCTGTTTTCTCTACTATCTCATTATCAATAATCTTGAAATAGTTTTTATGAAGAATGATTCTTTCCCCTAGTTCTTTTAAAACTAGAATAAATCCTTTAATTTCTCCCAGTTCTTTTATCTCATATACATTCAAATCATTATCGACTTTATAATGAGTTTTTCTATAATCTCTTAATATATCCCAGTCTTTACCATTCCATCTAGCCATAAATCCTTCATTAAAATTACGTGGAGCGGTTAAGGTACAGTTTACAGGTATTAAAGGTATAAATTTCCCCGCTTTTTTTGTTGCTTCGGGGTCTGAATCAGCTTCAAACTTTTCTATAAATTCATAAGTAATTTTATCATACTTATATAAATATACTGCCATTATTTATACCTCGTTTTCCAATAAACATTAAAACCGGGTGGGATTACTGTGTCTGTATTATTATTATAAATAGGTGTTGCATAACTACCATCAAAATATACTTGTGAAAAACCCGTGTTAGCAAATAAACCGCCTGAGTTAAAACCTGCCGTTGCATAAGCATTACTTATTCTTACAAATCCATCTGCATTCGTGCTAAGATTAACAGGAGCTAAACTAATAATTCTACCTTTTATATTGGGTAATGAAGGATTAATATATCCTAAAGAATTACTTGCGTTTATACCCCAAGGAACCATATTTTCACAATTTAATAACCTAAAGTTATTCAATTGTGATACATTTATAGGAGTTAAAGGTCTTATTGTAGTTGTTGAATATGATAAAACAACTGTCTTAAGGTCAATCCTCATATTCTCTTGTAAAGGATATGTATTATTTGTTGATATACCTATTGTAAAGGGTGAAGTGGAACTGCTATACATACTGCTTTTTGAAGTTTGGGAAATATCGTCTGTATAGTAACTTGTACCTGTCTTTTTTACTTGTAGTCTGTATGTCCCACTTGACCCTCCAGAATATGAAAGCCTTAAGTCGTACCAAGTTGAATCTTCATATTCAAATTCTCCTCTTACGTTATTTAAAACGTTCCAACTTGTACCGTTGCCCGATATATACAAGTTTGTTTTCTTATCATTTGATATCTCTAATAATAATTGATAATTAGATGATGAAAAACCGCTTATTAATGTATTTAAACTATTATACCAATAAGTTGGGGTTTCAAAAGATAATTCTATTGTCCAAGATGAAGTACCTGGATTAAAATTATTTCTTAAACTTAAATAATTATCAACTGTAAAATTATATGCTATAAAATTATTATCTACAGTAGGTGTACCTGTTAAACTATAATTTCTTGAATACTTATCAGTATTTAAGAAATAATTATCTCCATAAATTTCATATAATCTCGGATAATCACTTTTTGCCACTAATGCACCATTTAAAAATATTTCATTATTACCCAAAGTTTTATTCAAGGTCATTATCGGGTCACCTATAGGATGTGAAATATCAATAATTGGGTCAGATAATACTGAAATAACCCCAGCTGGGGTTATTCCTATACTTACCCCGTCTGGTTGTACTGCACCGATAGAATATAAAGTTGCGATAGGTAAATCAATGGTTCCTGATTGCCAATTATTACCCCCTTCCTCTGTTGTCGGTTCGGTAGTGTTATTATCTATAGTAGAGAAATAAATAGCTCCGTTATAATTTACATAATTGTTTTTAAAATAAACTGTTTCTGAATCCCAAAAAGGTATACCTTGTTGCAAAATAGAGCATATTTGATATGATAAGACTTTTAAGACTCCATTCATTTCAGGTAAAGGCGGATAATTATTACTTGAAACTACTGCACTTGTCCAACCTTGACTCCAAGCATCTGTTCCCTGAATCTCTCTTACATTATCTGTCCCCAAATAAGCACCTGATTTAGCGCTACCAAATTGACCTATTTCGGGATTATTCCCAACTCCGCTTGCGTTCTCTGCAAATATTTTCCCCGGGATACGTTCTAAGGGTGATGGCATTAAGCTACCTCCTTTAATAATATACTTACACCACTCGGCGCAAGTAATACATTTTTCTGTGATGCTAATTCCATAACATAAGCATATTCAGGAGTATAATTATATGTTACTTGCATAGGGGTTTCCCACGTCGTATAAACATTCCCATTACTCCAATCCCAAATTGCTTCATCTATATTCTTATTTGTATAAGTTATTGAATTTTTAATTGCTTTTAACTTTAATAAAGGTCTGTATAAATCATCATTCAATTTATTAAAGGTTGTTTTAACGTTTATATCATCTTGATACATTAACCAACCGCCAAGCTCAGTATTAAAGTTTTGATAAGTAGAGAATCCACCCATATACTGAGAATAAAAACCGCTTCTTACTTGTGCATAAGACGGCATTGAAAAATAAGGTCTTCCAAATTCATTCTCTCCTTGAAAGAATCTATCAAGCATTAACCATCTGCCGACTACATCAAGTTGCTCTCCTTCTGACGCATCTAAATCTACACACTTATCTTTTACTTGTACAATTAACATATTAGCAAAAACAATATTTACTAACATTTTAATCATAGCTTGATTCTCAGGAGCAGTTTTATATTGTATTATTAATAAATCACAAAAATAATCTTCTAATTGTTTTAATGCTTCTTGATAATTCATTAACCTAACCTTTATTCTGATTGTAGCACATTTATAAAGATATTAGCACTATTTGTAACAAAGAAATTTTGTAAACTTTTACATTCAATAAAATTACTCCATTCACCTTCTGTATAATTTAATGTTAACTTGTCATTAACGTTCGGAGTACCTGTATAAGTTACACCATAATTAGCTATATCGACTGTCTGGTCACCTATTGCCCAACCGTCTAAGTTATAAACAAAATTATAATTTTGTGATTCTACATTACCGATATATTGTTGTAAAACTGTATTATTAACTTGAATATTACTTAAAGAATTTCCAGGTAGTCCTTGAACTTCGGCCTGTTCTGCACCATTCAAATATGATGTACCATAAAGGTCTGTTCCAGATGGAGAAGTAGAAGGAAGTAATTTTACTGTTGATGTGTCGCCGTAACTATCAGATGTGAATCTTAATTTATTACCACCATCTACACTTATAGTAACATTTGTTAACTGTGCATTTATTTTAGTTGCTATCTGTTGAAGTGATTCATCACCTTGAAAGTTTAATTCAACTATTGTTTTTTCTACCCCGTCAACTTGGATTGTTAATGTACCATCAGTTACTTTTTGAAACTCAGTTACATTAGCAATAATATCAGGAGTAGTTGTATAACCTGCCGTTGCCGTTGATGAAGGTGTATAATTAAAGCTTGAACTTCCGCCCAAAGATACTTGAACATTAATAGGATAGCCTATTGAACCTAAACTGTCTAAAGCTTCTACTATTACAGTTGTAACCTTAGCGGTACTTAGATTTTCTCCTAATAAAAATGTTAAATTAGTTCCGATAAAATCTGTAATTAATTGTTTATTTACTGTAAGTTCTGTATAAGCTGGTTGTAAATCAAATCTTATGAAAAATGATATAGGGTTAGGTCTATCAAATCTAATCGGTATAACTTGAGCTGATATAGTTGCAGTATCAATAACTACATTACCCCTTGTTCCGCTTCCTGCCATATTAGAATAAATTATATTCGCTATATCTTCATTACTTCCACCGTTAACAATAACCCATATTGTATGAGGTTCTGTACCTTGTGCAGATGTTTCATTAGTATTATTATTTTCTCCGTTGGCATCAATTACACCCTCTAAACTTAATATTTGACTTATTATAGAATCATAAGCATTACCAGAAGGGATATAAACACTTCTTTCACGTCTTAATCTATAAGCCGTGTTACTTTCGGTTTCTTGTCCTAAAGATGTATATCCGACATCATTAATCACATTTGTTATCCCGTCAATTACTGTAACAATATTTGTAATTGTTCCGACTGTTGGGACTATTGCGCCTGTGTTCTGCGCTCTGAAAGGTAGCGAAGTTGTTCCCCTTTGCACTGTTGTACTATCTATTAAATACCATAAATTTCCGTTTTCATCAGATACAGTAAAAGCACTTGAAGTGTTATCATTATATGAACCGTCTAAACCTTGTAAAGTCACTGTTTTGTTTGCAGTAACATCAATATTCTGTATTGTATATGTTCCACCGTTGCGGTAACAATAATTTAACTGATATTTACTATCTTGTTGTGTTCCTTCACATTTTGAGGGGTCAGTAGCGTTATATACTTGTGTTATTAATTCTCTGTTTATAGTTCCCATAGTAGCAAGCAAATTAGTAAATTGACCGTCTGGGCTTGAGCTTGTAAAATCAATCGGTTCGCCTGTAGGTGAATAAATTTGTTGTATTGCTTGTTGAATCAAATCTAATAATTCATTATTACTTGCAGTAACTAAACCGTTTTCAGTTAAAGCATCCGATGTTTGAAAAGAAAAATTCTGAGTCATTTATTTATATCCCCTGATTGAATGTAAAGTTTAACGGTGTTTGTGAATAAATAGTGTAAATCTTGCAAGACGACATATAAGCTCGGTCAGTCATTGTACTTTGGAAATTATCTAAATTAATAACTGCCTGATTCAAGTTTATCACACGTTGGATATCTTCATCAAGTGCATTTTTTTGATTCGTATATCCTAAACGGGTACGCCAGTTAATACCATTATTTAATGCAAAATAACAATCATTAACAAATTCTAATAAACCGCTTTTAACTTGTTGTGCTACTGCGTTTTGTTCGTGTTGGTATGAGCTTAAACCCTTACCAAATACCCAAACTCTGCCTGAACTATCTTTATTATTTTTTATCGCTCTTACTAACATATTCTATCCTTGAGGTGGTGTTGTGCTTCTTGATTCTGCATCTAGGTGTGTATGATTTTTTAAACTTATTCCACCAGCTATAACATCAGCTTGAGAACTAATATTACCACTAGCTGAAATAGTTCCAGTTGTTGATATATTACCATTAACTGTTAAATTCCCGTTTATAATCGTATCACCTGTAATATTTGTATTACCTGTAATATTTGTTCCACCTGTGATATTAACGGGAGCAGTGACAGTAAAACCCGTTTCTGTTTGAGCATTTAAATTTATTCCTGATTCCGATAATTGAATATTATTTAATCCCCAAAAGATGTTTAAACAATTTTGAAGCGTTGCCGTCATATTGGGTACACTTGTTAACCCAACTAAACAAATACTATCACTAAAATTATGATTTCGATTGTATTTTAATTGATTTATTCCGCCGTTTATAAACCAACTTTCAAGTTCTCTATCATTTATTAAAATAATACATTCTTGACCTTCTAAAACAGGGTGGGTTATACCTACATTGCCCCATCCAAAAAACCAAGTTTTACAATAAACAGGCGCATAATTCTGTACCATTTGTGTACCATCAGAATTTTGAGATAAAGTAATTTTATTAACAATATTTACTTTAGATACTCTCGTTTCTGCGTTATACTCGCTTATTATCCCAACTCTAACACAATTTAATCTGCATCTTATACCTTCTTCAAAAATCTTTAATACATCTACTAAGGATGCTTCATATTTAAGATTTTCAAATTCTATAATATTTTTTGTCTGAGGTGGTATATTACTTGACATTTATTCTAACTCTTTCTCGGCGCTCCGCCTTTTCCAAAAGTGGTTTGTACGTGAATAACAGGCGGTTTCCCTGCCGTCGGGAAAAATCTATAAGTGAATTTGTCCCATAACTTATCATATATATTATTAAATATTGCTAAAGTATTCATATTGGCATATCTAAAATCAATCGCTGAACCTCTTAAGTGAGCTGATTCTTTTGAAGCATTAGCATATCTATTATTATTTTCAACAGACCGCCAACCGCTCGTAATTTCTAATATTGCCCCAGGTGTATAAGCATCTACAAAAGCCTGTAATTTTTTAGCAATGGTTATTGCATTGCTTATATATTCTACTTTTAATTCTCTTATTCTCTCATCATTTGTGTTTTGATGCCCAAATAATTCAATAGCTGATATATTTTTAGTTATTTTAACATTCGGTATAGCTCCATTGTGACTTTGAATATAATTATATATCCCTATCGCATCTTCTTGTAATACTCCGCTTACTGGTTCTATCTTGTTATTATCTGTAACTTTATAATAATTTTTCGGAGCCTTAGAACCTTGTGTCGGTGTAGTTAAACTATAATTACTTTCAGGTAGATAAGCACCTATCAATAAATTATAAACTGTTCTTCTTTGACCACATACCGTCGCTGAAATAGTTCCAGAATGATTAAAACCACATACAAAATATGTTCCGTTAAAAACTTTAAAAACTGGGTCTTGTATCTCTAATAATTGACCTACAAATACAGACGGATTCAATAATCCTTCTGCTATTATCTGTGTATCTCGCCTTTGAGGTGTACTTAATAACCCTGAATATGGACTTAATATCTGGACTCCTATATCTAAACTCTCATTATTCATAAGTGTATTAACTACACCATTATCAATAAAAGTATGTCCCTCGGTTATCTGGTTTAAAGCTTCTAAAGGAGTACCCGAGATAGTGACGGGTGTTTCATATATTCCCTCTAAAACTCCACATTTTCCTGCGGTTAGATTTTTGCAGTTTTGTAAAATAATGTTATAAGCTTCTTGTCGGGTAGTTCCTGCTTCAATCGTAACATTAATATAGTTTGTTGCGTTTGTACCTAGGTCAAGGCATTGCATACGGGTAACAACGTTAACTCCTTGACGTTCTGAATAGCTTTGTAAGATATAACCTTTAAAACATTCTATCAAATTACCGTTATATCCTGCTGAAAAGCTAACAATTTTAAGTTTATCGGTATTAAACTGGTCTTGTAAAAAAGCGTTACTTTCTCTTGTTCCTGGAGCTAAATTTATTATTTCAAAAGTTGCTTTATTAGCATCTGCAAAAGTATCTCTTTTTATATTAAAGTTTACTGTTAAAGGATATCCTACTGTAGTAGTTACGGCTTGTTGTTTATCGTTTATAGTTTCAAAATATGTGACAGACATCTGCCATATACATTGATGTTCATAGTCTATATTAGATATTCCGCCATATAAGGTATAATTACCCGACATTATAAACTTCATCCTCTATCTGTAAAACTTCTTCTTGATTCAAGATATACATTTTTATTCTACCATTTGCAAAATCTTGTAAGCTATAAGGTTCTATAAAATGTTCATCCATAAAAGCTATACCAAAAGGTAAAATATTTTTTAAGTGTCTTATGGCATTCGGTGTTAAAACAACTCTTGAACCATTACAGATATAATCCCCATAGGTGAAATCAAAAAACCAAGACTTTTGAGTAATAGCAAAATATAAGTTAAAATATACTGTTCCGCCATCATCTAACGGGACTTGAAAAGATTGTTTTGCATCATTTGTTAAAGTGTCTATTTGTTTCATTATAATATCCAATTATTTTGTTATTGCATTATATATATTTAATAAATTTGAATTACCCAAAGTTATATTTGAAGTTCCTGCAAGTCCTTGTTGTTTTAACAAACCTTGTTGAACTTTTACAAGTTCTGCTTTTTCTTCATCAGTTGCCGTTCTTGTTTGTACTCCGACTTCAAACCATTGTTTTAATGTTACTTCTAAACTTGATTGATATTTAGTATTCTGTTGACCTACGTTTACACTCTCTATAGCCATATTTGACATAGGACCATAAGGAGTAAATACTTTTACTAGTTGTCTATTATCTCTCAAAGTTCTTAACTGTTGTATTATATATTGTTGGTTGGAAGTTTCCACTTCTTGAGCTATATTCACACTTTTTAAAGCGTTTTTTGCTACATTTTCATATCTTACGATATTTTCTTCTAATTGTTTTGTAAGGTTTACCGCTGATTGCGTATAACTTTCAAGTGTCGGAGCTAAAAACTCTAAGGGACTTAAAAGGTCTTTGCCTTTTTGTACATAACCTGACGCTATACCCTGAGTAGGTGTGAAAATAACTTCACCTATTAATCCAGTTAAAGTATATTTTTCAGGTCTTAACGCCCAGTGGTCGTTTATATGATAGTTTGATTCTGTGTAATGGTCGGTGATATCAGATTGAGAAGTCAAACTACAAGATTGATATTGTCCAAATTTACTAAACAGATAAATGCTTCCAAATTTACCGCTCCCGTCAACTTGTGCAAATAGAGCGACTGGCTCGTCTATAACATCTCTGTTAGTTTGTGACGCCCAATTATTTAATTTATCTGTTGTTGATTCTTTAACAACTTCCCTAACTAAATTAGAATAAGCTTGACTATATAGTGCCATTATCTCACCGTCGGTAGTATTTCTTTAATAACTGTGTTATAATCATTCATTCCACTTGTAAATTCTTTACCGTTCTTTGATGTGTAAACAGTCATATTATTATTTGTAGTAATATTATTAGAAGTTCCTGCTAAGCCCCCTATTGCCATAGCAGTAGTACCATATAACATTAAAGGACTAGATAAAGCAGTTAAACCTTGTTTTAATATATTTCCACCAAATGAATTATTTTCATTTTGAGGTGTTTCTGTAGGATTATTATTAAAAGTATTAATTAACCATTTTAACCAATCAGGACATATACTTTCCAGTTTTGCTTTCATTTTATCAAAGAATGAATCCATACCAGAGGTTAAACCTTCCCACATATTTTTAAACAGAGAACCACCCCCTAAATACCAATAAGCCAAATCTTCCAATATTAGATATAAAGCGGTTAATCCTGCTATTACTGGGTGGAAATAAGCCAATAAGCCTACTAAAACTACGCCTAAACTTTTTATAGCAAGTTGCGCACCTTGTGACGATTCCTGCCAATCTTGAAAAGCTCTATTAATTGCGGACATTCCTTGTCCAAGTTTGCTTAGTGTCTTAACCCATATATTTAATTTTTCTGATATTTTTACAAAAGTAGGTAAGATGCCTAGTAAGGCTCTATCTTTTAATAATTGCCACTCTAAACGGAATTTTTTTAACTGTAATGAATAATAATTCATTTTTTCTCTTTCTACACCAGTTAAGAATAAACCGTTTATTTGTTCTATTTCTTCACGTGTCATACGCAACATTAATAAATCGTCTGGAGTAAATCCCATACGAGTTATTATATTAGTTGCTTGTACATCGTCAACGCCTTTTATTGCTTCTCTTACATTTTCAATAAGTTCGTCAACGCTCATATTCATAGGGTTAAAAGGTTTACCGCCTACAAAGGCTAATTCTTGATAAGGACTTATGTCCCCTCTACCCATACGAATATCATACAAATTCTGCGCCAAAGTCTGCATTGTTCGTGCAGTCTGTTCAGGTGTAGCATTATAATTTACGCTTGCACTTGCGGAAGCATATTTATTTAAACTTGCAAAACTTATACCCGTCTGCCTTTGGAAGTTTATCATACCTTGATTGGCAGAAGCTAAACTGTTAATTAATCGGTCAACGGTTCTATAAGCTATTATGGCACTGCTTACAAATACCCCCAAAGCCCCTGCCATTTTTAAAGCACCGCTTACGTTACCTCTCATTACATTACCAAGTAATGAAAGACTTTGACCTTGTTTTTTATTTACATTTAATTGCTCATTAGTTTTTCTTAATTGTTTATCAATATTAGCAATATTAACTTTTTCAGCAAAAGTTTTTTTAATGAGAGCTTTTTCTTGAGCGCTGGAAGCGTTTTTTAAATCATTTAGATACTTTGATAACTGTTCATATTTTTTAGCAGTATCTTGAGCTTCCTGCTTATTCTCAGCAAGTTTCTTTTTTGCTTCTTCAAGTTGTTTGATTGTTTTATTAAGAGGGTCGGTATTACCTTTAACCCCTAATTGAACAAATAATTCACCTAATTTCATCTTTTATTATTCTTATTCAATTCAAATTCAGCTTTTAAGTAATCATTACAGAACTGTTCATAATAAAAAGCGTTTATAACTTCATCTACTGGAGCGGAAGAAACGCTCGAGGGGGAAGCGCCCCACCACCCTGCTTTAGCAAGCATATATATTAACTGTTCTGTGACATCAATAGTTGACTTAACACTTGGTTTCCGCCTATCTTCGGAGCATATATTTTCCACTGTGAAGATAGGCTTTTTATAAAAGGTTTTAGGTTTTCTTCAATACATTTAAATTTTATCTCGTATTCATCTTCTCTTATTTCAGGAAATTCGTCGAATAAATCCATTGTTATTTTTTTCAAATCCCAAGTACATACACTTAAACATTGAAAAATAGCATTGTTTAATTCTTCTGAGATATCCATAGAGATTATAACATTTTTGATAAAATCAAATAATTGCGTAACGTCTAAATCTTGTCCCAGTGCGTTTGTACCTTCACCTTTTAATTTTAATCCCATCGGATATTTTATTATTTCATTAAGGATACATTTTTTCAAATGTACTGCATCTTTATATGAAGCATAGTTTATAACTATGTTTCTTTTTGAGTTGGTTGCTTTAAATTCTAACATATAAAATCCCCTCTATTTTATATTATTATACTATATTACGCTTACCATTTGCAAAACTTATTTGATAAGTTACAACTGCTTGTTCTGTATCTCCGTTTACATTCGATTTAATATCAGGAAGTTTTCTTATCATACCGCCTGCTAATAAATAAGTGTTATAAGATACATTACCTGCGCCGTCACCAACTTGTTTAACAACAGAACCAGTTAATAAAACAGTTCTTGCGAAGTCATTGGATTGAGGAATCAGACCGTTTAATCTCTTGTCGTCATTAGAAGACATTAAGACTCTAACAGTTAAGTTTGCATTTTGTCCGCTTTCATCAAGTGCAAATATTGTGTTCCCGTCTGAACCTGTTGCCATTTCAAACAAGTTGTTAGGTACTTCCAATGTACCTATATCACCATTAGCAAAATTATTTAAAGGAATATTATTTATAATTATTGTATCTTTGCCCGTAAGGGAATAAACTGCCATTTTATTTTATCCTTTCTATATTATATAAGTTATCTTTGTATATTGACAATAACGTCACTTGAATGTATTGCGCCAGCTCTTTTTAAAGCAATCTGAACTACTGGAGCGATTCTCTTTTCTCTTTCCGCTTGTTCTTGTTGTGTAATAGGTAAAGAATAAATATAATATCCTTGTTCTTGAATGTTTCTTAAAAAATCATCAGGATTACCAAAAGGAATTGCGTCGTTCCAAGTACCAGGAGCAAAAGAACCATTTCTTACCCCTGATATACAAGATTGTTCATAAGCAGATTTTAAGCCAATCATACCTGTTTCTGTTTGAGGTATTTTAGTTTTAGTTTCTCTTAAATAATTGAATCCGTTTACTTGAAGGCTTTTCTTTAACCATAAATCTGTTGTTGCTTCGTCTGTATAATATCCGTTATCGAAAGAATATACACAATTTACACCTTCTGTAGAAGCATAAATATCAACCCCATATTGTTCAGCTAAGTTATAATAAGTTTGATTCAAGTTAGTATCAGGAGTGATTCCACCTAATTCTTTTAAGTTCATTGTCAGAACTGTGTTAGCACCTGAATAGTTAACAGATTGCGCAACAGTAACATAAGAAGCAAGAGCTTGTTTTGCACCTATAGCACCATTTGAGCTATATGCTAAAAGTCTTGTTTTTGTTAAAGAATTAGATTTTATTTCATTACCCAAGATAGCAATATTATCTAAAGATTGAGTTACTTCAAAATAGATATGGTCTGTACCTTGAATATATTTTGAGTTATTTAAAATAGCGTCATTTTCTAGATATTGAGTAGTCATAATACCACCACAATATGACACTTCTTGAGCTTGTAATAAAGCATCTTGTAAAGTTGTACCAGATGAATTAACACCGAGAACACTAACTGCGGTTATACCATTTAGATACGGAGCTTCGTATATGTCAGTGCCGTTTGAATCAATTTGTGTTTCTTTAATTTCAATTGAACCTTTAGTTCCTGCGGTCGGTGTAGTAAATTGAATCTTATTTTCTTCTACTACTGCTATACCACAATTTAACCCTGCACCATTCAATACGGTAACTATATCATTAATAGTTTCTACTTTAGTAAAGTTTAAGTTTTTGGGTTGTGTTTCTTCTCCGTCTATTGTTATTGTGAATGTACCTTTAGAAACATCATTAAAGTTTTCTACAGTTATTTCAGGAGTAGTTATATATGCACTTGAAGCGTTAGTGCCATACATTATATATTGTGTTTCGCCGTCTAAGTAATCAACACCATATATGTCTGTTCCTCTTTGTCCGACAGTTTCAACCAATTCTATTTTGCTTGTACCACCCAAAGTAGCGTTAGTAAATTTAATTTTGTCTGTTTCTTCTGTTGAAAGTGTTACATTTTCAAGTTTTGCTTGAATAACTCCCATAATTAATTCAACAGTTGATGCTGATTGAAAGTCAAGCCCTGTTATTGTTTGTGTTTGACCGTCAATAGATAAAGTTAAAACACCATCGGAAACAGAAGCAAAATTGCCAACATTTTCTGTTAAAGGTTCAGTTGTTGTATAACCTGCCGTTGCTTCAACTCCTGCCCCTTTTTGTGCGGTTGCTATTCCTAAATAATCAGCACCGTATAAGTCAATTTCATTTGTTTCTTTTAAAACAATAGAACCATCTTTTCCAAAGCGTCTTGACTGGAATTGTATTTGATTATTATTAACAACTGATATATTACAATCTAAGCCGATATTATTTAATACAGTTACTATGTCTGAAACACTATTAACGGCACTAAAATCAAGGTCAACGGGGTTATAAGTTGTACCGTCAATCACTATGGTAAAAGTGCCGTTTGTAATCTGTTGAAAGTTAATAATATCATCTTCTGTTAATGCTTCTGTTGTTAAAGTTGAACTTGTAGCATCTACGCCGTTATATGGAAATACTAAAACTTGACCTCTGCCACTTCTTAAATTTTGAGAAGATGTAAATAAATAGTTTCCTATTCGTGCAGTTTTACTATTTGCGCCATATTCATTAATAATATCTTCTGCACTAATACCCCAGATATATGGATTAACTGATAACGGTTTTTCATTTGTAAATAAATAAACATTGTTAGTATTAAAATCTCCTAACCCTTGAGGAATACTTGGAAGGGAGATATTAATAGTATTTGATAAAGCTATATTGCCCTTTGTCATTTTCTTTTACCTTTCTAATCTTGTATTGACGATTCAAAAAATTTTCCTTCTTCGTTGTATGCTTCCATTGAAAACTTGTCATAATAACTAATCTGAGTTATTTTATTAAACCAAGTTAAAGCATTAAACCTTATTGTATATCTGTTTAAATAGCTTGCTCCGTCAAGCCCTGTTGTATTCGTTGCATCTGAAATCTGACTTAATCTAAATTGATATTTTTCTTGATACTGTTGCGCTAAGTAAGATGTTAGGCAAGCTTGCACTTCTTTATACCTCGTTCTTGCTTCGTTGTTTGCAGAATAAACATCAATCTGAACTGTTGCTTGTTCATTCATACAAACAGATTCAGCATAGTCTGGTTTTTCTAAAGTCCCATTGTTTATAAATTCTGTGTTATTAGCATAAATATTAGAATTAATAATTCCAACTGTTATTTGCAGATGCGGGGTATTATGCAATTTAATGTTTTGTCCTTTGATAATTATGCACGGAATCTCATTTCCGTCTTTATCTACCCCATAATTATCAGGTAAAGCCATATATTCTTTAATTAAACTACATAAAATAACATCTAATTCAGCTTGCATTATTTATTAATTCCGTGTCTTCATAATCTCTACATATAAAGTATTCAATAAACCCGTTAAGGTGATAATCTTTTTTATTCATTACTTTATATCGTTTGTTTTCAAATATTATTTTGTCTTGAGTGTTAAGGTTAAGAGTAGCACTTTTAGCGTGAATCCATAACCACTCCCAAGACCTTTCGCCAATATCTAAAAACTGTAATTGTTCATCTTTTAAAGGTTGAACAACACCTAAAAAATTAATGGTTTGATATGTTTTAGTAACAAGTCCGTTTTCAATTGTTTGTTTAATTTTTTGAAGTGTCAATGGAAATTCCCACCCTGTTAAGGTTTCTGCCATCTGAGGAAAACCTGAATTGAGTGTTCTCACATTCCCGTTACTAAAAAAATTAAGAGGTTGATTAAACATTTTAAACCTTTTCAAAAAAATCACATACACATTTTTTATAGTTATTTACATATTTGATTTTATGTACTTTTTTAGCAATTTGTATAACCTGATTACTTTTATGAGTGCATATTTTATTAAAATATTTGCATTCAAAACATAAAATCTTGTTAGGTTTAATCGGTTCAGGTAATTTCGGTAATTCTACCTTAATTTTAGTTTCGTTTTCTTTTTTTATTGTTTTAAGTGTTTTTCTTGCCATATCTTAACCTTTTTTCTCTATTTGAAAAGTTATTGAAGATTCTAATCTGCCTTTATCAACTAAAGGCATTGCGCTTCCTTTTTGTTCTATTGTTAAAGGACTATCAGGCGCCCACTCTCCAAAACCGCCCGTTTCAAAACTTTCTCTTATTTGTTCTACTGCGCTTAAAGCAACTGCATAAGCTAATTCTTCTAATAAACCGCTTGAACCGTGTTCACTTATAAATTCTTTTGCTAAATCTATTTCAGCTTTACTATAATACTGCGTTTTTTCTTTTATTTTCTTCCTTAATTCTGAATTTCTTTCAAGAGGTTTACGAATAAAAGAACGAGGCGGAATAACAATATGAGTTGTTGTTTTTTTTAAATTTATACCGAAAGCATATCTAAAATAAGCTCTTAATTTAGATGTAACAGGTATTGTAGCGCCAAATTCTTGTACTGCCCCTAATCCTGCCATATCTAAATTGTCGCTTACTTCTTCACCGCCTTTACTCCCTAAAATACCAACCTTTACACTATATTCGCTTGACATCTCTTTTATAAGTTCTTTAAGATTGCCATAGCTTATTTTTGCGTTTATTTCAGGATTAAGCAAAAGTAGTCCTACCTTTAACTATAAAAATATTACCTACTAAATAAGGCTGAATTAATGAAGCGTATTTTATACCGTAGCCCGTTGTGGCATACATTGAAAGTCCGGGGTTATTAACTAACCATTGAGGTATTGTATAACCCTGTGATACACTTCCTACACTCTTTGATGTCGGAATACCTATGTTATTTATTCCCAAAGCATTATTAAAATCAACGGTTAAATAATGAGCGGTTAAATAAAGGAAAACTAATAAAGCAGTTTTTTCATCAGGAAATAAACCTTGGTTAAAATTAACCCACGCTTCATTAAAAGCGTTTGTAATATCGCTATCCTGTGTGAAGTTTAATACACTTTGGTTAATAGGTTTCCAACTATCCGGAATTACCGGATTGTTATTTGTGCTTTCAACAATACATTCATAGAACATATTATTTTCTTCATAATAAACAATTTGTCCTAAAAAGTATACTGTTTCAGGTTGCCATATTGGTAAATATTGCGGTGAAAACCGAGGAAATTGGTTTTTAAAATCTTCTACCGTTACTATATCTATAATATTTTTCATAAATTAATCTCTAAGGAAAGAGGGGGATAAATTCCCCCTTGTAGTTGCAATAATATCATAAAACAGGAGGCATTATGATATTTATTTTATTTTGGTGGTTTTCAAGGATTTAATTTTTGTCTTAGATTTATTATCTTCTAATTTTTGCAATTTTGCAAGTTCTTTTTTTAATTTTTCGTTTTCATCTTCCAATTCTTTTTTAGCGGAAGCATCCACAAATTCCCTTACTCCTTCTTGCTTTAATAAAATTGCAATAGCTTGTTTGTTTGTCACGTCTTGAATACTATTAGCTTTTAATACAACATCATAAGCCATATAATTTCTAGGCGCTTTGTTTTCTAATTTCATAATAATCCCCTCTATAATTAAGTATTAGTCGCTTATAGGTTCACTCATAAATGTAGCATTTTGAAAATTCAATGTCATTATAAGTTCACCATCTGCCTTTATTTCATAAACGGTGTCTTTACCGTCAGTAAGTCTTAAAACCCACTGTATGTCTTCTGCCGTTTTTTCTTGTCCTTGCGGATTACCTGATATGCGTTTTACGGTTATTGACTGTCCTTCGTATTTTTTATCTAACTCAAAAGGGAAAAAATAACCTGATTGCTCACTAACATTACTTTCATTAAATTCATTGTAATTTTGAGCATATTTTATTGTTCCTAATACATTACCGTTAGATAATACTTGTATGTCATTCCCAATAAGGTCTGACACTTCCTTACCGAGTAAAACCGTATTCGGTTCATATAAGGTTATTTCATTTCAATTTTTAATATCAGCATATAACATTGAGTTAGTACGTTTCAAGTACGGCGGTATAAATTGACCGTGTGCTTGAGATACTAAATCTAATGAACCTACTGGGAATAACGGCATTGGTGTATAAGGTACTGGCATATAAGCACATAAATTATCAACGTCAGTGTTGTAGAATACATAACGTTTATTATTACCTGCTTGGTTAGCATTATCACAATATACACAATGAACAATTTTGAAATCAGGAGCGGTAATACGTTTAAATGCGTCTTCTAATACTTGAAGTCTTGTTAAACCGTATTGACCATAAGGTTGTCCTAAACTCAAGAAATCAGATGTAGGAATTAATAAGCGGTTAAAGTTGATTGTATATAATGAGTTTTGACCGTATACGCTACCAACTGATGCTAAGAATGTATTAAATTGTGCATCTGTCATTGTAGCTAAAGGAGCAGTCATTAAAGTTGTATTAACTGTAACGTTAGGTTGATTTAATAACCCTGCGGTACCGTCGCCAAAACCAAAGAAAAATGCGTCTCTTATTGCAAAGTCATATTGTTTCTTTCTTGAGCGTTCTTTAGTTTCGATTATAGAGAATGTTTCAGCATTAACTCTTGCCATATTAACAAGTTCGTTAGTAACTGAATAATTTTTTCTCCAGAAATGGTTTTTCAAAGATACTGAACCAATTTCAATAGATGAATTACTATCTTTAGCAATTCCGTCTGCGGTAGGTTCTATCCAACCATCACCTACATTACCTACATAATTAACTGCGTATTGTAATAAGTTTGAAGCATAAGCGCCAGTTCCTACATCAATTTGTGCAAAATCAGATAATTTTTGTCCGCTTAATTCATAGTATTTTGTTTCAATAATACCTGATATTAATTGAGTTAAAGTAGTTGTAATCTGTTGTAAACCAGTTGTAGCACCTATGCCACTTGCATTATTAACCACTTGTAAATTTCTTGCCTGTATTAAGTGATTAAGTGTAAGTCTTTCATAATCAGACTTTGAATATATTCCGATTTTATCCATAATAAAATTATCCTTTCTGTTATTCAGCAGCTGCTGCCTGTGTTCCTAAGTTAAAATCAAGTTGAACTTTTACCATATCGCCTTGAGCGGTTGCATTAGTTAAAGCATAGCCTATAAATGCGTTATTCTCTGTTTCGGTAGCGTCAACATAACCGCCTTCCGCCATTTGTAATTTTTTACCAACTGTAATAGCTGCGTTAGCAACTAACCAAACTTGGTCGCCTGATTGAGCAAGTGCAACTTTATCACCTACTGCATAATTAGCAACTCTAACATTATAAACTACCATTCCAAACGGAACATCTGTCAATGCGCACGCTTCAACAACAGGGTCATTAACATTGGTAGAAGTTGTTGAAAGTTTAACAAAATCACCAAAGTTAGCTACATCTGTATTTTGTGCGGAATAAAAAATATAATCGTGTCCGTGTGGTATGTTAGGTATTAACGCATAAGAACCTTTTTTAGGTGTTATGGTTGCTTGTACCGTGTTAAAAGCTTGTGTCATATTTGAATCTCCTTTTTAATTATTAGTAATTTTCACCCAGTTTTAATCTTTCTTCTTGAGAAGTATATAAAGATATGTTTTCATCTATCTTCTTACCGCCCATAATCATATCGGCAATATGTTTAACAGTTTCATCACTCAAAGAATTATTAACTTTTTTATTGTCTGCAATTTCTTTTGCTTTTTCATATTCTTCTTTGTCTTCGTCGTCTTCATTTTTGCATTTTTTGTTATTTTCGGCTTTTTTATCTTCTTCTTTTTCTTCTTCATCTTCATTGTCGGAAGTGCCCGCTAAAGACTTATTGTAGCCGAGTTCTTCAAGTTTTTTAGTTAGAGTTCTAAATTTTTCTTCTTCACCGCCTTTGAATTCAGAAGCGGGTTTCATTGCTATTGCGTCTACTTCTCTTAGCAATTCTCTTTTGTCAACATCTTCATTTTTTACTTTTTTGTCGCATTCGTTATTTACGACTTTTACAATAAAATCTTTTAGTTCATCCATAACTGCCATAATTAAATTATCCTTTCTGTTTGAGTTATTAACTTGTTTTTCTTCTTTTTTTCTTAATTTTTCCAGTTCTTCTTTTGCTTTTTTGTACTCTTCTTCATCTATCGGATAGCCAAAACCATAGCCCTCAATCCACATTTCGTTATTGTTTTCTTCATCATCTTTAGCATTTAGCGCTAATTTTGTTTGATAAGCTTTGCTAAAATGTTTGTCCATTAAATCCATAACTTTTTGAGTAAATTTCCCGTATTTTTTACTTAGCATTCCTTGACAGAATGCTTCTGCGACAAATTCATCTTTATTTTCTCTTGCATATTTTGAAATAAAATCAGCATTTTTTATATCGTTTGGCTTAACTTCTTTATTATATTGGCTTTTTAAATTTTCAATTTCACTCCAAAATTCTTTATTATTCGAATTACAAGTAATTGAATGTCCTATTTCGTGAACTAATACCGATTTAATACAATCCTCTGAAGCCTTAGCCAACCAGCCACTTTCAACTGATTTTTTATATTGTTCTTTCCCGTTTTCTTTGAATAAAGAAGGTGCTAAGCTTACCAAGCTTGATTTTTTGCCTGCAAAACAAACGCCAAAAGAACCGCTATTTAATGATGATGTAATTTCAACTTGCGCAAGCCCTTTAAACTTAAATCTATTTTGTATATCTTTTACGGTATCTTTTAACAAATTAATTTGACTATCAGTAGGTTTAATTCTTGTATGGCTAAAATCAAATTTAGTAGCTTCACCCTCTTTGTAATTTTTTGTAATTTCGGTTACTCTATTTCTTTCTTTAGGCGGTACCCAGTGTACATTTTCAGGTATCCATATTACTCTTTCCTCGGATGTTCCTGCGTCAAGTGTAATAAAACCATTATTAACATTATCTCTTGAATTAATCACAATATTAGCCCCCGTATATCTTGGATTATCGACAAGTGCTAAATATAAAAACTTACCGTCCGTAAATTCCATATCAATTTTGCCCCCGTTATAATCACGTGGGGTAAAGTCTGATACATATTCATAAGTACAGGATACATTCCAGTTATGATTTTTTATCAAATCAATAGCTTTTTTATCCCATATTACACCGCTACAATAAAACCAGCCGTCTTTATCATTATACCAAACATCAGATATAACACCTACTCGCTCTTTGTCTACGTTTTTATCTGTTATTTCTTTATGCTGAATAACTAAAGGACATCCTACCATAGTATTTAAAAATTTGTCCAAGGTTTCCTTTGTTATTAGTATATTGCCTAACTCGTTATAATGAGCAATACCTGCCTCGATGAAGCGTGAAACAAATTTTCTGCCTTTGCCGTTGGTTTCTGTTTCTATATCATCACCCAGTTGAATAAGGCTATTAGTAACAAATTGAACTGAATTACTTACTTTGTTATCTTTATTGATAATATCAGCTAATAACATTATTTCTTCTTTCTTCTGCTTAAAATAAAATCTGTGTCAAATACTGGACTAAAACTACAACGACAATTATATGTCTGTCCGGGTAGTCCTTTTTGTTCTTCTCCTGTTTTCTCATTTTTATAAATTACAGGAGGGTCATCAAACCTAAATATTTTGCCGTTTAATTCTTTATGAAGTTTTCTTTCCCTGCCGTCCATATTTGTATTCCACTTAAAAGAGGTAAATCCCTCCTCTTTATATGTAGCCTCTAAATATGATGTAGTGGCTAATGATGTTTCGTTACGTGCTAAGAATAATGCTTTTCTTTTATTAACACCGTACCGATTTTCTATAAATTCTGCAATGGTTTTAGTGCTTTTACCGTCGATTGCCATTTGTCCGACTACTTGACGCATTTCAACAATATCAGTTTCACACCAGTTTTTTATCCAGTAATCAAGATTTTCGGTATAGTTTTGTGCTATTTCATTTGCTCTAAAATCGGTTAACTTCGGAGCTATTACAGGAATATTTTTTTCTTCAAGTGTTTTAAATACCCTCTTTTGTAAATCTAACATTATTTCTTCAACTGCGGTTTTAATTAATAATTTCTTTTGAAGCTCTGTTAAATTTCCTAATTGAGTGGTTAAAAAAGTTTTGATTAAATCAGCCTTAGTTAATGTTTCTGCTCTAAGTGTTTCTATTGCCCACGTTATCTCTACATTTAATTTTTTATAGTCAATTATATATGCTTTTCTATACTTTGAATATTTTGCCCCGATTAACTCTAATTCTTTTGCTATCTTATTTGAGAATCTGCCAGTTTTAGAATAAAACCCGTTATCTTGATAATAAATAGAACCTGCTTTTAATGCTTCAATAATAACATTATTATTATTGTCTACCGTGTTATTATCTTTTAAAATATCAAAACAACCTTTAAAAAAACAATCATATAACCATTTAATTATTTTTTTAGCTATTTTTTCTTCATATTCTTTTTTGTATTTTATCGGTCTTAATTGATAATACTTTTCCATAATTATCGCTTAAATAAATTAGCTAAGTTAAATTTATTATCTTGATTAGCTTGTAAGTTTTGTTCCTGTTCTTCCGTTTCAATATCGGACATATCCATATCGTTTTCAAGCTCTGCCAATTCTTCACTTGAGAATAAAATAATATTATCTTTATTCAATTGCTCGGCTATCTGTTTGCGATTCAAAACCCCAATATTGAATAATTGAACATAAGAATTAATTTTACTTGTAGTAACTTCTTGTTGTTCTTTCTCCGATAAAACCCTTAACGGTTTCCACTTAATTATTAAATCATCAACTTTTCTGCCAAATAACTGGTAACATCTTATTTCACCAACCCACTTTATTAAATCCTCTGCTGGTTTTCTTAAATCGGACATTATCATTGCATTATAATTTTCGAGGTCATCCTCACCGCTTGAAAAACCGCTTGCACCTCTGCCAAAGACTTTTGAATATGGTATACGTAAAGATGAACATATTAAAAGAAATATCTTTTCAAGTATTTCATTTAATCCCCCAAAAGACATAGTTTTTTGTACATAATCATCTTGTGCGTCCATTGCGCCTACATTTTTAAAGTTCTTTTGCTTAGCAAATATTTCAACACGTTTTCTGATTGCTTCTGAACCGCCTGCGGACGCCAAGGTATTTGCTAAACCAAATATCTTTAAAATATCAATCTTTGCTTCATCTAATAGTTCTAATATAACGCTATTAGCTTTTAAATATTGGTTTAATTGCGGAATAATCTGTTCAAGAATAGATAAACCCCAGCCTTGTAACTGGTTTCTTAAAAAGTATGGTTGAACTTCACCTACAAAAGTTTTTATTCTTGATTTATCAAAAGTTATAATATCATCTTTATTCTGTGTTTCTAAATCAACCAAACAGAATTGTTCTGCATTATATAAACTTGAACTTAACGGGAAACATTGCCACCTATCACAAGCCAAAAAGTCAAAATCAGCCTGATATAAAGCATTTGTATTTAATGGAACTTCGGGTTTTTGATTAGAGTTAATAACTAATGAACCACCTCCATATAGCCTACTCCACCGCATACATTGTTTTATTTTTTCATCATCTTTATTGTGTACAATATCGTTAAGTTCTTGTAGTTCCTCTGCTTCAAGTGTATTACTGTCAAATTCATACCCACCATTGCGGAAACAATCAGAAACAGGCAAATCAACGGCAAGTTTAATAAATCCGTTGTTTTTATAAATTTCTGCTAATTGTACCCAGTTATAAGATATAATTTGCGGTGTAGCATTCTTAAAGAGTTCAAAAGGAATCATAGCTTCCGTTAAATGGTCTAATCCCATAGCGGAAGTTAAACTATTGTCTACCGTTTGTCTTTTCTTGTCAGGATAGTAAAAATGTTTAGGTCGTACGTACTTTTGCATTAATCTATAACATCCAAAATTGATACTTGTTGTTTAGCTATAGTGCTATTTATTAAATAACATAAAGCGTCTGTAATATCATCGTGCAAGTGTGAATTATCACGTGTAAAGCTCTCTAACTCTGATAATATTTCATTATTAAACCCGTATATTTCACTTTGAGGCAAGTACACCATACCGCTTGCCATATACTCTAAAACTCCCTGCACTCTTGCCAATTTATCTTTATCAGCTTTTAAAGGAATAATAGGTATACCACATCTTGATAATTCTTGAATAGCTTGTATTCCGCTTGCCTTTTCTTCTATATATAACCCTGTGGCACTTGTTTCTCTCGGGCTTAATTGCCACTTATTCCATAAGCTGACAATTTTTTGTTTTAACTCGGGGTATTCAAACCGTCCACATACAAAGTCTAATATATGTAAATTATTGTTTTCTGTTATCCCGCCGACTAATAAACAGGTTCTGTCCGCACTCTCTTTGATACTCATTGCGGTATCAGCTGAAATAACAATTTTCTTATACTTATATTTGAAGTTTATATCATAATAATTAAACCATTCACGCTTAATTATCGCACCGCCTAAAACTATTGGCTCTTGCTGATATTGACACATAAAGGAATAATTATCAATCTTTAATTCTTTTATTCTTTCGGGGGTATACTGTGAAGGTAAATTGCAAACATTATTTTCATCAAGTAACGGAACTTTTAATGTTTCAAAATTATACTTACTCTGTAAATACCCTGTTAAATCCTCTAAATGTAATCTCTGTTGAATATTTATTATAGGAGTGTCAGAGTGGTTAATACGGCTAAGTAATGTATCTGTGTAATATGTTAACGTCTTTTTTCTTAAAACATCACTTCTAACATCAATAGGCTTATTTATATCATCACAATTTTTTACTAAAACCCCTTGATTTTTTCCTACAAAGAAGTTATGATTATTATGAACAGTGATACAAAAGGAGTTTTGACAATGGTTAATAAAACAAACGTTATTTACAAGGATATTCCTGGTTATGAGGGAATTTATAAAGTTTCTAACTTTGGGGATGTGATTAGTTGTTCTCGTATCGTATACACAGGGAGTGGAGTAAATAGACGTTCTTTTGTTAAAAAAGAAAAAATCTTGAATCCGACATTGACAAATGGTTACAAAGTTGTAAATTTGAGAAAAGACAATAAAAGTCTTTTGATAGGGGTTCATAGATTGGTTTTGTGGGCTTTTGTGGGGGTCCAAACTCCTGGTATTGAAGTTAGACATCTTAATTCTAACCCCTCTGATAATCGTCTTGAGAACCTTGCTTATGGTACTAAATCCGATAATATGCAAGATGCCGTTAAACTTGGAACTTTGGTTTTTTCTCGGAGTAAACTTACCCGTGAAGATGTAATTAAAATAGCTCAAGATGAAAGACCATATAGGGAAATTGCTCGAGCTTTTAATTGTGGAGAAACAACAGTTCTTAATATCAAAACTGGAAAGTCTTTTAAGGGTTTTACGGGTGAGATTAAATATAAACCCAGAAAAAAGATAAAATTGAGTGATGATATATTGAAGTTTATCAGAGATAAAAATAATAGTAGAAAATATGTTATGGAAAAAACAGGACTTACCTTTTTTCAAGTTAAAAGGATAAGAAAGGGTTTTGACTATATCTTTACCACTGATTAAATCCTTAGCTTCTACATAACCACGATTTTCAGTCCAAATTTTATGGTTTTGCGTACACTCAAAAGATTGACCATTTTCCAAAGTAATTTTAACTAAATCATCACCTGGATTTTTGATATACGCTTCGATTGGTTGTAATTCTATCTCATTTGTATAGTGATTGTAGGAATAAACTTTTACATCAAGTTTATTTTCTACTATCTCTCCTATTCTTATTTGTCCTTTGTCAGTCCAGACTACTTCATTATAAGGAAAACAAAGCAAAAAACCGCTAAATTTTTTATTATCTCTTGCTCCTGCGCCAAATCCAATTATTGAACTTCCGACGGCATTAAATAAAACTGTACCGCCTGCGTATGTTCTTATTAATTTTGCACTGTATCGGCTTTTATTCTCATTTTTTAATAAATAATCTTTCCAAAAATCATTTATCGGGTCAGAGTCTATAGTTTCTGTTTGATAGGTTTTATTCGGATACATAGCTTTATATATCGGATGTTCTAATATATTTGCTATGTCTTGAGATATTTCACTTAAAAGACTTGCATTATAGGAAGTATAAATTATATTTGACTTTGGATTATTAGTTAAAGTCCATATTGTGAACCACTTAGCAATTGTAGTCTTACCGCTTCTTGGACACAATGAAAAATTAATTCTTTTTATTTTCCCGTCATATATATCTTGAAAAGTATCAAAGATTAAATTATGAGGTTTTTCAACTATAAACTTTTTACCCTCAATAGCTTTAAATAAATAAAGAGTAAAATTTTTAAATCCTTGTTGTAATAAAAGATGTCCGATATATTCAGGTTCTATCATTCCTCAATCATTTTTTTAATATGTTCTTGTGCTTCTTTTTGTTGTTCGGGAGTAATAAATACTTTTTGTACTTGACCGTTTAAATTAATCTTTTGTTCTTCAGGTTCTTTAATAACTTTTAAAAGTTCAATAGCGTTTTTATTTTCCCCCTTATTAACTTCATTCTTAATGTTATCTATCATCTGCGGTAAAATGTCCGCATTCTCGTATAATGTACGTGCGGTATATAAAAGATTTTTCTTTTTTGATAATTCAACTTGACCTTTACTTTTATTTTCATCAAGATTTTGAGGAGCTTTTTTAAATTTACATTCAGGTTTTTTATATGCCATTCGTTAGCGTTCCTTAAATTTTCTTAATATTTAATTATCCTATCACATTGTAGGTTTAATAACCCTAAGTTTTGATTTAATGTTTCTGCAATGTTACCCATCAGATTAGCTTCACCTGGTGAAAGTTCATTCATACTTTCAATAAATACTAATACCTTTATATGTAATTCTCTCATATTATCCCAATTTTTAGCATTGTTATCTGTTCTATCGGGAATAATTAAAGAAGCTTGTTTAAGATATTCGCTACTCGGTAATGGTTCTTTTTGTTCAAATAATAAACATTTTTCTTTTATATCATCTATAAAATCTGCTATCGGGTTATATATACGGTCAGCAAATAAATGCATTCCGTAAAATGCTTCACCACATACACTGTAATGCAAATCTTTTGCATAATTCTGAATAGCAAGTAAATATATTATTAATTGGTTAAATTGATTACTCATAAAAATTATAATATTCCTTTGCTCTTTCTTTGATATATTTTGAAAGTGTCCTTTTAAACTGGATTCTGCTAATTATGGCTAATATCTTTGATTTAATTGAATATAATGTAATACTTATAATGTATAATAAAGCAATTATATATAATAAACATATAATTACATCAAGCCATAATATCCCTGTCGTTATAGATGAAGTCCTTTTTAAATTATCTAAAGCTAAAAGACTTACTATTGCACTACTCATTTAGTACCTCCTAAACAAAAGTCCTCATTTTTTCCGACTTTTCTATTATTAAAATTATAAATTATACCCCTGTTATTATAAAAAGTACGTTCATTTTGTAAACTGCCTGAACCTACTTTAAAAATTTGATTTTCTTTTATTATTTTATCTCTGTATTTAAAAGCCTTTTCACCTTTGAAACGATGCAAGTTTTTTATTTCACCGTTTTTAGTTTTTATCTGTAATACCCCTATAGTTTGACCGCAAACAAAGCATTCATCTAAAAAGTAATATCTTTTCCATATACAATTGATAGCAGGTAAAAAATAAACCCTTGCTTCTTGATTATATCCGCAACAATAAACTTTATTTACGGTCAAAACTCCCCCTCCCTTATTATTCTACTCCTCTGAAATACGTTAAAATTACAGTTCATAAAACAGGGCTATTTTAATTATAAACTATTTCTTGTATAATGTACAATTATTTTTTAAGAAATATTTACAACTATTTTATTTATCAATATATATTTTTTGTCCTGTTCCTATTTCTGTTAAGATATATATTTTTAAAAACATAGTTTTTATATCATCAATTAAATTTACCATATTTTTGAACTCTTGACTGTTTACATCCCAACCGTGATATTTTGCTTCACTTGCAAAGTAATCTAAATACAATATTTTTTCATTATATAACGCTATTAATTTTAATTTCAATTCTTGTAAATCATCAAATACACCATTCATTATAACTTTTTTATATTTACATTCTTTAAAGTATTCAATTGAATCTTTATCATAAATTTTTATTTTTTCATCTATGTTCATTTTGCCTCCTTATTTTTTGAATGTCAGAATTAAAGTTATAATTAAGAAACCTGTTAGAAATCCCTTCAAAAATATCGAAGCCCCTTGTAACATTAAATAACTATTGCTCATTTATACCTCCTTACTTTCTAAATGTTTAACCTTAAATTGTTTTTCAAAAGATTTAATTAAATCATCATCTAATTTTTGTTTAGCTTCAAAAGTATCAACTATATATTTTGACTTTATTCTTAAAGTATATTTTAATTCATCATCTTGCCTTATTATATTTATTCCTAATAGCTCACAATAAATACTCTCCTTTTTTTCGTTATTAAAACAAATAAAATATTCATCTTTAAATTTGTACCATTCTTGAATTATAATATTTCGCACGTGTTCCCCTGCACGTTAGAGCGTTGCTCGAGTATGCTACTCTACTATACTCGCATTGGTATAGGCATCAGTCTTTATCAAACCACTCTTTTTTTACGTTGAATGTTAGCATTGTTCCTTATCCTTATAATATATCTTTATATCTAATTTTATTTTTTTACCTTTAATAATATAATATTTTTTATTATCTTCATCAATATATGATTCTATATCATTATCTTTTAAATTTAATGCTCGTTTTACTTTATCTAAAAATACACTTTCAGTACTAAATAAAATTTCTTTACTGCGAGCTATATCTTCTAATATTTTGATTTCTTCAGTCGTTAGCATTGTTCCTCCAATAGTTCAGGTGTGGTGTATATGTTGCCGATTACTTCAATACCTTGCAAAGTATATTCTTCTAATTTTCCGCAAGGTTTCCACTTTAAAAATTCATAAAAATCAGGGCTTAAATCGTAAATACCATTTCCGTCATTGACATTATATTCAAATGGTTTTAACAAATATACTGCTCTTGGTTGAAAATACTCAACAACGAAATTTTGATTTATGTAGAAATCTTCTATTGCTGAATAATCGCAATAATTTTCGTTTATTTTTACAATATCCCCCTCATAAATCAGCTTACCATTACGGTCTTTAAGCCCTGTGCATTGGCAAAAAATTAAATCTTTTATAGGTATGTTGCCCTCATATAATCCATTAGTCCATTGAATAGCAACTAA
>CANQJH010000013.1 GCA_947624195.1 uncultured Clostridia bacterium | reverse complement strand
AGGAATAAAAGAAAATTTATAGTTGCTTCCGTCAGTTATGCCATTTATATTGCAAGTATAATTAGCCATATTATAATTTGAAACATCATATTTGCATTTTGGAAGTTTTAAATCTTCTTGAACAATAATTTTATCCTCAAAAAGTTTTTTATACTTTTTTAAACTTTCATTAAATCTCTTTTCTATTCCAAGTTTTTTTGCTTCTAAAAATAGTTTATCTTCTTCTTCAATTCTATCTATTTCATTTTTAGAAAATAAATCTATAAAAGTTTTTTTTGATAGTAATTCGTTTTCATTCATTTTAATCACCTTTTTTTATTGTTTTATTGGTTTTAAAATTATTTTATCATCATAAACTTCCATATAAAATTTATTTCCATTTTTATTTATGAAAAATTTTGGAATAACAATTTTGTTTTTTGATTTATCAGCATTTTTTTGAAATACTAAAGGTCTAATATTTTTCATATTTTTACATCTCCTTTTTTATGCGACCATAAGTTACCACTTTTTTGTTTTATGTAAGAGCAACTTTTTTTTGTTGCTCTTTACTTTAAAAATCAAAAGGAATATCATCTGTTGTTACAATATCATTTCCAAATAATTCAGTAGCTTCATTAAAAGAATCATTTTTTCTTTCATAATAATCATCTAATGACATATAATTTCCATTTAATAGTTTAACATTATCAGTAATTCTTTCGTTGTTATTAATATCATTAATTTTGTCAATGCTTCTAAATTGATTTAATTTTGTTTTAATTGCTTTAGTTCCATCTTGTTTTTCATATTCTTCATATTGATAAACAAGACCGACTTTCTTTCCTATAAGTTTCTTTTCGTCCCAATCCCATTTATAACCTGTGTTTGATTTTTCTACTGCTGTGATGAAACCTTTGAGAAAAGGCAAAGCATTTTCGCTTAATCCCAAATATCTTGTACTATTTACGTCCCATTTTTTATCAAGATTAGTGTTATTGTCATAAGACTTTTGAAAATAATTTTTAAAATTACCCTCAAAAATATCACATTCAACTTTTAAAGACTTGTTTCCTGTTGTTTCGCTTGTGTATTCTTCTGCATTTTTAATAATTCCAATATATCCTCCTGCTTTTAGTTTAACAAAATCTGTAATTCCTTTAGCTTCGATTTCTTCCCAATTATTGATCCTTTCCATTGTTATCCTCACTTTCTTGAACGTTTAACTTATAACCATAAATACATATTTGAATTTTATCATTATTATATTTTTGTATTTCTACATAATAATTATTAATTAATAAAATATTAATTATATCTTCCATTTGATAATTATAAATTATTATTTTACCAACACAATTTCTCATTGCTCTTTCTCCTCTTCTTTATCTAATTCATAGTATTCACGAACTATTTTATCAAATTCTTTTAAATCATTTTCCATTGTATCTTGTTCAAACATTCCAAAAGGCGTTTTAACACAATCTTGACCGTTTGTTTTTAACTTAAATACATATTGCCCGTTTTCATACATTGAACGAATGCAAACAGTAAACATGCCTTGAATATTAACTTTGTCATCAAGCAATTTTCCAATTGTTTTAGGTTTTATTTCTCCAAAATCGTTTGTATCTTCGTGCATAATAAGATAAACTGTTTTTCCACCTTTTATATTTTTAATTCCATTAATCAAGTTAAAAAAGTTATTTGCCATCTCGTTATATTTGTCATATCCTTTGACGCTTGATTTACTCATAAATTCATTAGTTAATAAATAACCTGCGTCATCAATTACAATTGTCTTTTTTTCAGTATTGTCAATTGCTTTTAAAATAATATTATAATCATCACATTTTGGTGCTTTTATATCACTTTTGAACGGTAAAGGTTTTCCAAGTACATTAATAACTGCTACTTCATTTTTAGTAAAGTTTCTCAAACTTGTAGATTTTCCACTTCCTGATTGCCCAATTAATAAAACTGGTACACTATTCATATTTTTCACTCTCCTATTTTCTAAAATTTTTTTTACCTCATTTTTAAGATAAGGTACTTCAAGTATTTCATAGTTTTCATTTAATTCACTAAACCATACAATGAACATGTCTTCAAGTTTTAAATTAGTATATTTTTCTAATAAATATTTATAAATAGATAATTGTATAGCATAGTGGTTCAACGTTGTGTCTTTCAAGTGATGTAAAGGTACTTTCATATTTTTTGCGTATTTTTCGTTTTTATGAATGTCAGTATTGGTCTTATAGTCAATCATAACCAAGCCACCAGTTAATTTGTTAATGAATAAATGATCGATAGCACTTGCTATATCATATTCACTTGAACCAATAACAAATTCATCTGCCAAATGTTCTAATTTATTTTTAAAATCGTTGTAAAAGTTTTCTTCTTGTTCAAATATCAATTCTAAAGCCATTTCTAGGCTCGTAGGAAGATATTTATTACCGTGATGATAAATTATACCTTTCCACATACTTTGTACGTTAGCGTGGCTAATAGAACCCTTTAAACAAGCCAGCTCATTTTTGATTTTCCATTCGTTTAAAATTTCACTAACTAGCTTGTCCTTTTTTTCAGCAACTCTACTTGCAATTTCTTCTGCATTAAATGGTTGCATATATTCTTCAATTAGCCTTGTTACTGATTGATTTATTTTAATGCCTTTGTACTCATAATGATGGTCTTCCTCGAAAAATACAAAATCTTTAAATACCTCTAATTCTTTTAAATATTCTTCTTTTGTCATTTACTTATTCCTTTCAATGTATTCTGAAAGTGCAATTCTAATCACAGCATTCAAAGATAAATCTTTTTTTCGTGCTACTTCTTCTGCTCTTTTTTTCAAGTCTTCTGAAATAATAAGACTTTTCACTGTTTTATTTTTCATCTTTTTTACCTCCTTTATGACTTCATTATAATATAAAAAAAACATTTTGTAAATATCAAAAATGTTTTTTTTAAATATTTTTTTAATATATCAGTTCACTAGATTGTATTTATATGAATCTATTGTCACTGTAGCAGGTGTGTCTTTTATATAAATCTTGATAAGTCCCATTGTGGCTCCCTCGATAACGGCTGTTGTACCATCGTCTCTATATTCATGTATATAGTAAGATAAGCCTCCAAATTTTGATGGATTTAATGAGCTAATAGCATTTTTTTTGATAGGAGCTTTATCAATCGGATAAACTTTCCAACTGTCTATTGGAGTTCCATCTGGATATGCTGGTGGAAGATTGATATAGTTTTTACCTGTTTGTGCTGGTTTTGATTGATGATAAATCTTTGGTCTTAGTCCTCCACGTACTCCAGAATAAGATATATTAATTTGTGTGTAAGCTCTTGTACTTCCTTGATTTTGTCCTAAGAAAATACCGGTACCATTACCGTTATCTTTTCGAAACATAGCAATATGTGAATAAGGACAAGGCTTACTTCCATATTCCCAAACAGCCCAATCACCATCTACCATTTGATTAGATGGCACTTTATCAAAATACTTATCAAATCCTAATTTTTCAAAATTATCCCAAATAGAATGAGCATATCCTGTTGGAGAACATAATGGACCTTCGATATTATATCCCAAAACAGTTCTACAAAAATGATGGAAACCATCTACGCATTGAACTCCATAAGCCCTGTCTTCATCAAACCTTTTTCCAATTACGGATAAATAGTATTCATGTGGTGTTGCCATCTTATTCACCCTCTTTCTCTACTTCTTGAATTTCATCATTTGTCATTGGATTATTTTCATCAATTGTAACATCTTCTGTTACTTTAATTTCTTCATTCATTTTATTCATTCTCCTTTTTAATTATTTTATATAAATCAGCCACTCCTCCGGCTCCCATTGTCGAAATAAGGCATAAAACTAGCGCTTGTAATAAATTAGTCTCTATTTTACAAAAGTAACAAATTAACGCACTTATAATGCCAATTATTACATTTTGCATAGGTATTAATTTGTTAGGAATTTGCTCTATAAAAACTTTGGTTATTGCTCCTAAAATATAAGCAACTAAAGCTACTATAATTACATATGTTATTTTCATTTTTATTCATCTCCTTTTTTTTCTTCCAAATATTTTTTTTCTAATTCTCTGTTAATTTCTTTAATATCATTATTTCTTCCATTTTCAATTTCATCATAAATTTCTTTTATTATATAATGTAGAATATAAAAAGACAATTCATATTCTTTTGACAATTTATTTATTAATTCTATTATTTCTCTTTTTGATTTTTCAATTCTAATTTCTATTGGTATTTTAGTCATTATCTTTACCTTCTTTTTTTAAATTTTTCTTATTAATTCTGTATTATAAATAACATTATCATCATTTTTATTTTTTAAAATTTTATTATTTATATTTGTTGTTTTTAATATCGACCTTGCTTTCATTACATAATCATATCCAGTTATAAAACCATTTACGATATGTATTACTATATCTTGCATATATTCTGATGGTGTGTTTATTGTTAAATCAGTAGTTACAGTATTTTTTACCCATGGTAAATCATACTTAGGTGAAAATTCCATAATAGAATCTATATTTTCTCCTTCATTAATACTATTTCCAATTAAAAAAATATTATCAGATTCTTTCCATGCAGCAAATCCAATCGCTTTTGAACCATCTGAAAATGTAGTGTGAATAGAACCAATTTGTCCGCTTAACGCACTTTTTTCCTTCCAATCGTAAAAATTTATTGTTTGTCTTTCAATTCTTATAGCAATATTATCACCACTATAATTTTCAAAAACTCCTTTTATATGAGCACTATTACATGTTAAATCACCATTTTCAGTTATATTTAAATTAGCAGAATCTATTGTTATTTTATCGCTAGTCAAATTTATTTCTTTTCCTTCTAAAGAAATTTTGTTAGCAAGTATTTGAATTTGTTCTGCAGACTGATTTATTTTAGAAATAATTTCATCATTTCCAACTTTTTTAGAAACCTCTGTCATTATTCCTTGAGCAGTTTGTGTAACTTGACTTATTTTTTCTTCTTGTTCATTATTTTGACTAACAAGACTTTGTATAGTTTGATTTTGTTTGTCTACTATTAAAGTTGTTCGATTTATTTTTCTATCAGTTTTATCAGCTTTAGTATAATCTGTTTCTGCTTGTTCTGGTAAATCTGTATATATATTTTCTTCTAAACCCTGTGTGATATTTGCTTCATCGTTAAACATAACGCAAGGATAAATATTTTCACCAATTTTTACGTTGTATTTATCAGCAATTTCATAATAGCAAATTCCCGTGCTACTAAAATCATTTATGTAAAATTCTATTCCAATCAAACTTTTATACAATCCTACTAGATAAGTGTCTCTATCATCATTATTCATTATTTGATTATCACTTATTTTTAATTCACACAAGCCATTTTTTTCTATACTTTCTTCATCTTGAATATAAATATTATCAGCACCAGCACTACGACTTAATACAATGCTATTTATCGGTCCATATTTTTCACCGAATTTTACATTAATATCTTTTAAATATTCTTCATCAATAGTATCATCGGTATCATAAATATATTTTATTTTTGCTTTATCTTCTTCATTAATAATAATATTTCCACCGACCACTTGTGAAAATTCATCAAATATGTCCCTATATGTATATCCTAGTCCAACATATGGGTCACTAGGTATTCTTTTATCAGAGTTTGAAAAAAAAGCATTTTTATCGGCAAATTCTATTCCGATGTCTTCAAATAAAGAGTTCAAATATTCTCTAACTTCCATGGGAAATGTTTTTGAACTATCTTTTAAACCTTTATATTCAATCATAGCATTAAGCATTTTATCATAAGCGATGATATTATAACTATTTGTATCTTCCTGTTTTTCGCTTGAATATACTTTATAATTTCCATAATCTAAATATTCATATTCTCCACTATCTAATAATACACCAAATTTATAATTGATAATAGTCCCAATTGGAATATCTACATTGCTATCAATGTCAATTTCTTTCATTACAGATTTTAACATTGAGCTTCGAAGAACAGGAGTAACACTATTCAATTCTTCGTTAGATAAAATATTTGGAGCTTTATATGAAAAACTTTCAATATATATTTCATAAGCTTCTCTATATGCTCTATCAGAATTTTCATTGATTTTATAATTATATTTTGCAATAAAACTATCCTGATATTCTATTTGTTCTTTTATATCATATAATATTATTAATTCTTTTTCTTGAGCTTGAAAATTATTATTAGCTATAATTAAAAATATCGAATCTTTATATGTTTCTAAAGTTTGAGATGAAAAATTATCATTTTTTATAGTGAAAGAATTTCCTATTAAATATTTCATATTAATATAGTCTGCAAATCCTATAAAACAAATATTGTTTGCGTCAGAATAATCAGCACATTCTAAAATATTATTTCTATTATATTCAATTAAAAAATTAATATCTTCAAAGATTAAAACAGATGGGTCATATTTTATAGTTTTTCCTACAATATTAACTTTAGGTTCTCCATTAGGATCGTCTATATCATATATTTTAGAAAAACTTTCTTGTTTTTCTCCAATTACTAAAATACTATTCAATTGCCGTCCAAATTCTTTAATCTTTGTTTTAAATTCTTCGCTATGTTTTCTCATCTATCTGGTCTCCTCCTATTCGCAATAAAGCTAATATCGAACGCCTCATTTGCTTTAGCAACATTTACGAATGTGTTTCTATTAGTAGTAGCCCAATCTCCTGTATATGTATCCATTTCATGTAATCTTTTTAAGACAGGATCGTAATATGTTACATATTGAACAGCACTATCCAAAACAGGAGCAATAGTTTCTAATTCTTGCTGTGTTAGTTTTCTAAATGAAACTTTAATCTTGACAAATATGCCTAAAAGTGTTCCAGAATTTACCCCTGCCAAGTTTCTTCCACTATCGCTGGCGAATAATTTATTGTAACCGTATTCTATTTCAGTGATATAATTCGTAATATTATCAATACCACGCACTTTAAAACTATCTTTATCTACTAACATCTTATCACCTATCTATTAAATGCAAAATCATTTTGAGCATTTATTCTTTTTTGTTCTTTTGCAATTTGTCTGCTATCAAGTTTAGTAACATTAGTTAATTGAATAACAACATTACGACCTATTTCAGCACCAAGCTGTGCCATGACTCTACTATCATCTAGTGGCAAATATCCTTCACGTCCTGCTTCACCTGCAATTGCTCCACCTACTGGAACTCCTCTTCCAGGCTGGCTAAGAATAGCTCCTTTAGCAAGTTTAGGAATAGTGGGAATGTTAAATCCAAACTTTTTACCTCCAAATCCAGGAACCCAGCTAGGAACATTGAAACTTATTTTATTTGCTCCTCTTATCAATGAATTTATACCACCAATTATTAAATTAAGTGGTGCTTTTGCAATAGTCCATAAAGCATTAAATACATTTCCAAATGCAGATTTAAAATCATTTAAAGCACCTTTTAAATCTCCTGAAAATAACTTTTTAATTCCTGATACAATATTTGAAATTGCAAGTCTTATATTGTTAAATACGCCAACAATTGTTTCATATGCAACAGTAAACGGAGTTGTTATTATTCCAAATACAGTTGTAAATATTCCTTGAATAATGCTAATAGTAGTAGTTACTGCACTTATTATATTATCCAGCAATAAACTTTTTATAGAAGTCCAAACAGGTGATATTACATTTTTATATATCCAGCCACAAATTTCACCTAGTATTTTTGAAATTTTATCCCAGTTTTCAGCAACTAATTTTACAATAGCTCCTATAATTACTATTAATAATCCCCACCAATTACCCATAACAAGCATTATTCCGCCAATAATAACAGCTATATCTCCTAATATAGAAGCAAAATTTTCCCACGATGGGTCTGATATAAATTCAGTTATGTCTTGAACTAGCCAAATAATACCAGTTAATATTGCACCAATTCCTAAAGATTGTATAGGCTTTAATCCAAAAGCATTTAAAGCAATAAGTCCCGCTGTTATTCCAGCTAAAGCTCCAATAAGTAAATCTTTATTATCAGCTATCCATTTTATCCAACTTGGAATAGGAACGTCTTCGGGAGTTGCTAAATCAAAACTAGGTAAAGATGTACCACCTCCACCACCTCCGATAGAGGTACTTCCATCTTCTTGTAATATATTCATTTCATCAAATCCAGCAAGTTGTTTATTTAACTTTTTGGCTTCTTTTGATATACCACTTACATTATCTTTAGCATTTTTAAAACTTTCAGAACTTGATTTAGCCCATAAATCTACTCCGAACCATGCTTTAGCAATATAATTAATATATGATAACAAAGTTTTTGCTAAATTTATTATTCCTATTATTATCGGTTGCAAAGTATTTGCTAGTGCATACTTTATATATTCAATATCAGTTGCAACTTGTTCATTATATTGTGAAATAGTACTAATAGATGAACGAAGAAAATTATAAGCACTTCTAATACTAAAAATTGCTAAAGACCATTTTGCAACTTTTTTTAAAATCCCACTCATGGAATTACTAGCTTGATTTATAGATTCTTTTATATTATCTAATCCCTTTGATTGTTTTAGTTTTTGATTCATTTCATCAATTTGAGTATTTAATATTTGCTGTTGATTAGCATTTTCACTAATTGATTTTTCTATATCATCAATTTTTAAATTTGCTCTGTCTAAATATTCACTATATTTTTGTTGCAAACTATTTATTTTTAATTGAGCTGTTTCTTGTATTTTTTGTTCTTTTGTTGCTCTTGATAAACTTCCACCTGTTATGGATTGTATGTCAATTTTTGCTTTATCCTGTATTTCTTTTATTTTTCTGTCAAATTCTTTTCCTTTTATTTCTATATCAGCTTCTAATTTTACTTTAGAATCAGTTAATTTTTCACTTTCTTTTTTATAATTTTCTAATTCTTTTTCAGAACTTTTTATATCTTTTTCAAGTTGTTTAGTATCTAGTTTAGCTCCTATAGTAACCCAGCCGTCCATTGTATCACCTCTTTTCTATACCAGCCATTTTCATAAATTCATTTATATTATTTTTTTCTTCTTCTGTTAAAGTATTTTTCTTCTTTTTCTTTAATGCAACCTGTTTTTTTGCTTCGATTATTTTCTTTCTTTCCTTAGGGTCTTTTATATCTTTTAGATCAAAGTTTCTTATATTTCTAACTCTGTTTAAAACGCAACAGTTTCCAAGTTCGCTATTTGAAAGACCGTTTATTCTATCCATAAATTCCCAAAAATGCATATCAGTGTTCTTTATATCTAATCCATTATAATCACTCATGAAACTAATTCTAACAAGCTCTAAATCCTGTTCAAAGTCAAAATCTGGTTCTTCATCATTTTCATTATTTTCTTTTCTACAGGATAGATATTTCAAACCAAGTTCTAAAAACTTGTCTTGATATTGTATTTTATCTTCATCAAAAACAACGTCTCCAAAAAGTAAATAAATAATAGCTAAAGCCCTTTCATAATCACAAATAGTATCATCATTTGCTATTCTATTACATTCTAAAGCAACCTTAAAATCTGTATTTATTTTAAATTTTTGACCGTCTATTTCTATATATTCTGGATAGTTCATTATTTAAGCACATTCTTTTCTTCTTGTTTTTTTCCATATTTGTTCATTATTTTATTTTTAATATTATCAGAATTTTTCTTTAATAATGGTAAAATAGGTTCAATAATTTCTGCAAACTCATCATACATTGAAAAGTAAGGTTCTCTTCCGTTTAAAAGTTTTTTAGTTCCATCTTTGCCCAAAAACAAATCAAGTGCTTTCATTTCTCTTTTATAGAATTCATTCATAACTTTTATTTTTTCTTCTTCATTTTTAGAAAGAATGTATTTACCTTTAGAATCTTGTTTTTTGTCAATGATTAAAAATTGATTTCTAATATATTCTAAATTTTTTTTATGTTCTATATCACATTGATTTAATTTTAATGGAAGAGAAATGTCTTCCAAATCAAACTCTAGATGTTCTCCTGTATCTTTTCCATTTTCATCTTTTATTCTTATTTTTAAAATATCACTTTTTTTTAATTGAATAAAATTTTCTTCAACAACTTTATTTGTTTTTTTTATTGTTTTTTTATTTTTTTGAGTAACATCTGCCATAGTGTTATCTCCTCCTTTTATAAATAAATTAAAAGAGTGGGTTTTACCTCCCACCCTTTAAGGTTTTAATTTCCTTTGTTTTCTTTTGTACTAACAACTGGTTTTTGCGTAAAACTATTCAATGCAATTGTTTCGGCATAATTTCCTTCTTTAAATGTAGGTTTACCATCAGCCATTGTTACGTAGCCGATTTTAGGGTCTCCCTCCCAATAAAGAGTATAGCCGATTGAAGCATTCTCACCAAGATGACTGCTTACAGCTAATAAACCGTCACTTAACTCAGCATAATATTTGTCGCCACTTTCACTTTTTTTTGTCATGTCAATATCTAGAATTTTAGTTTTGTAGTTTAATTTTCCACGACCTTTAAATGCGAATTGATAACAAGGGTCATTTGTATAAATTGATTGCTCAATATCACTTGTTTTTTCGTTGCTTTCATGAATGTGACGACTATTTCTTTCGATTATCCATTTTTCTGATTCTACGCTTGGATTATACTCTTCGCTCATTTCCGTAACACCTACACCAAGAATTGCAAAAGTTGGTTCTGTATCTGGCGTAGTGTCAAGATAAGTAACCCATTCATCACGGTTCATTTTAGTGTAACTTTCTGCTCCGTTCATATATCATCTCTCCTCTCTATATGTTATTTGAATTTGTATATCAAATTCTGCTGTTTTGTTATTTGCATTGTTCATTGTTCCACAATTTAAACAGCTAATGCTTTCAATACCTTTTATATCTGGTAGAATTTTATTATTATTGTTATTTTTTATTGAAGCTTCAAATATTTCGAAAAAACCTATATTTTGTAAGTTATTTATTGTGTCTTGTGAATATGATTTTCTACTTCTAAATGAAAACACATCTCGATGAATTTCAAGCCCTGTTATCCACCGTTCAACTGTGCTAGCTTGTGGTATTTTATCTAAAGAATAACTTTCAACATTTTTTCCAAGCATGTCGGCATTTATTTGATATTTATTATCTTTTACTATTTTATCAATAACTTGAAATAAATAATCTCTAAGTTTTGATATTCTAGTTTCTTTGTAATTAATATCCATTATTTTCCACCTCTATTAACATAATCTTGAACTTCTTTAACAACTCTATCAATTTCAGCGCTTACCATTCTTCTATCCCAATGGTCTCCTGCTTCTGGATGTCTATCATGACTATAATTTAATGGTTTTCCGTTTTTACTTAAACCATTATAAACATATTGAGCATAAGGCTGTTCATAAGTAATAGTTGTTTCTTTAACATTTCTAGATACAGGTTGATTGTCTACAATAACTGTTTCTGCTAGAGTTCCTGTATCAAATGGAACATATTTATCCATATGAATAGCACAAGTATTTGTAAAAAATTTTTGCACTCTTCCATTTGGCTCTAAACCTAATCTTTTTTCAATTTTATTTATAGAATTAAGTTTTACATATCCCATTATTTACCACCTATATGTATATGTGGACTGTTACCAAAATTATTGTTATTTAAAGAAGTAATGTTATAAATGCTTTCTTGTCCTAAGTCTTGTTGAGTAGTTATATCTTTATCAATTTTTCCTTGTATTAATATATCTCCAATGCTAAAGTTTTCAAAATCAAGATTTTTATTCATATCATAAGGTATTCTAATTTGAACATCATTCGCATTTTCATAACCTTTATTAATACCAGCACCTTTTCCACCAAACCACCAAACATTTTCATAATTAAATCTTTTCCATTTTTCTAATCTTTCAGCATAATCATAATATTTGTGATATACTGTTAAGCTTGAATTTGTAAGCATATTAATTCACTCCATTATACATAATATGTTTGCCATTAATAACGCAACCTATTAAGTAATTCATCATAATGTCTTCTAGTTCGGCTTGCTTAGACTTAATTACTTCTTTTATATTTTGAAGTATTTGGTCGGTAGTAACATAAGTAACACTATATCCATCTGTATTTTCACTTGCAATATTTCCGCTAACTTGTTTTTCTTCGGACATCTCATTAATATATTTTTCAATGTCATTAATCATCTTATTTACGCATAATTTGACTGTTTGCGGTATTTCTTCAACACCTAATAATCTTCTTTGAGTTCTTCCATCAATTATTTTTCTAACTTCAAATTCTAATAGATTAAAAGGCATTAATTCCATTTTCCCACCTAAAAATCTATACTCTTCATAAGTTAGATATTGGTTTTCAAATTTCATAAATGCCCTCCTATCTATTAATCTTCTTTGCTAAACGCATTCACTTTAACTTTTGACTTCATAGCGATTGCTTCTGCTCCAGAACTCGATTCAAGTTCTAGTCCACTTAAATCAAGTCTATATGCTTCTTTACCATCAATGTAAACAAAAACTGGTTGATGAATTTCTTGTTCACCAAGTCTGAATACAACTACTTGATCGCTAGGGTCTACTTTCTTTTCTTCGTTTAATCGAACTCTAACATCTTTATTTTCTGCTTCTGCAATTTTTAATGCTAAGTAATTACCATTTTGTAATTTAGGAGTATTACTAAATCCTGTAAATCCTTTTATATATTTTAATTTACCAGTAACTTTTCCATCATCACTAATTTCTACATTTTCTTGCAAATCAGTATCTGTTTTACCTAAAATAGAACCAGTTGCTTTTGCTACTTTTTCAGAAACTTTTACAACATCATTTTTTTTTAAGCTTGCAAATGGATATCTGCTTTCTGATTGGTCTAAAATATTTACAACATTAGGAATAGCGTATCCCATTCTAAACGTGAGTCTTAAAGCCACCATATCATCCTGGGCTAAGTTATATAAAATTTCTCCAGTTGATGGGTCTTGAATAACTGCTTGGTCTAAAATTTTATAAGTAACATCTTGTCTAATAGCATACACTGCTTGACTAAAATCACCAGCAACTAACATTGATTTATTGTTATCCCATGCACCATTATCGACAAAAATTCTTGGTAAAGAACCAATTTCAGTATTTGCTAAAGGTTGTCCTGTCGTATCTGTCATCATACGAAATTTTCCTTTTAGTCCAACTCCTCCAACAAGTCCTGTTACATTATATCCACTTTTTTCTACTTTAGTCATAACATCATTAATGTCACTATAAAGTTTTCCGGTTTCAGTAACTTCTTTACCTTTTTCAATAATTGTAGGTATTAAACCTTTTCCCCAAGATTTTGGAGCGTCAACACCAAATAAAACAGCACCATCAATCTTGTTTCCAATCGCTTGAATTAATTTTGGTTTAATTTCTCCCCATACATTAATATTAACATCATTTAGTAAATTTTCTTTAATAGGAACAATTACTGCTAATTCTTCGGCATATAAGAATACATTATCCCATGCCATTCTTGTTAAATTTTTTCTACCATTGTTTTTTTCTTCATTTACAAAATAAACTAATGGTAATTCATCTACAACTTTAATTTTAGTTGTATCGCTAGTCATATTATTTAAACGTCTAGCTAATTGCATAAATTTTGAATCTTTAGTAACACTGTCAAAAATTTCTTGTACTACTTGTGGTTCAATTAAAGTTTCAACATCGCTTCTTACAATTCCTTGAGCCATATTTCTTCTCCTTTTCTAATTATATTTTTCCACGTAATAAATTATTCATAATATCATCAGCCGTGGTCTGATTATTTTCTCCTTTTCCAACACTAGGAGAACTTTGTACTTTTTTAACTACATTTTCTCCAAAATATTGAGGATTTTCTTTTTTATAATTTTCAAGTACAGTTTCGAAGTTGTTATTTTCATCAACTTGAGACATAACTTCGCTCATAACAAATTTACTAAATTCCTCTTTTACTTTGCTTCCTTTCATTTTTATTTCAGCTTTAAGATTTTTATTTTCATTTGTTATTTCTTGCAAATTTTCTAAAGATTTTTTATTTTCTTCAATAGTTAAATTAAGATTTCCATTGTCAGTTTTCAAAGATTTATTTTCTCTTTTTAAATCAACAAGTTTTGCTTCTAAGTCTGAAATTTTGTCATCTTTGCTTTTACTATCTTCAATTGTAGAACCCATTTTTTTCATAATTTTATCAACTATTTCTTGTTCTAGTCCTAAATCTTTTAAAAATTCACGTGTCATAATAATATCTCCTCCTATCGTTAATTTTACGTCCCACGAAGACGTGTGAATTGATAACGGTTGTTATACCTCGAATTAAATTTTATCATAAATAAAAAAAAAAGTCAAAATTGACTTATTTTACATAATTGGAGGGGGCAATAAGATTTGAACTTACGATCAAGGATTTGCAGTCCTATGCCTTAACCACTTGGCTACACCCCCATAAAATGCACAGTATTTTATTTTTTATTGTGCATTTTTTTTATTAATTATATTATATTTTAACAATAAAATGTTTTTTTTAGTCAACAAACCATGCATACTCTACTTTTCGATTACGACAATCCCAAGTGTCATATATAGTACCATTTTTAGAACATGTAATATGCCCCTTCATCGTTATTAATAATGTATCATAAGGATACATATTGACAGTATCTCCTACCGTGTATCCTAGCCGAGTGACAGGTTCATATCTTCTGTTTAAATAGTTAAGTATGAATTCTGCATTGTCTATCATTGTTCCATGTTCTTGAGCTAGATCACTTAAATGTTCATACACATAGTCCCAAGATTTACCAGTAGCACACGAAATAGCACGAATAGTGCAATCTTCATCTAATTTACCTATGGCATTTGCGTTGTAATATTCATACATTACATTCTACCGATTTCTCTTAATTTCTCATCAATAAGTTGTTTTTCTTCTGGTGTTTTAGCTTCTCTTTTAATGTGTTGAATAAAGTCCATCAAAGAATCTGCCATGATTTCTATTTTTTGCATAGATTCTCCTGCTCCATAGTTTCCATATTCTTCACTATCCATATAATCTGTATAAGCGCCATACATTTCATCTAGCATATCATGTCCACGGTATCTGCGACCATAAGAATTTCCTTCTGTGTATCTACCTCTGCTGTCTCTGCTTCTTCTTCCGTATGTTCCATATTCATCACGTCCGTAACTTCCACGTCCATAGTTTCCATATCTCATATATTTCATTTCCTCCTTTATTTTCCAATATTCTTCATTTTTTAAATCTTTGTGAATATCAACTAATTTTCCTAAATTATCTAAATTAGTAGGTGTTAATCCACTATCAGTAATTTCTTTTATTGATTTTTCAACTTGACAAATAACTTCTTCTTGCATGTTTTTATCTTCTATTTGTTCTTGTTCCATAAGCTACCTCCTTTCATTTGAGGTTTTTTCTTCCAATAATTTCAAAATTTTATCATATTGTTTATCTTGATTGTTTAAATGTTCTTGTAAGTCTTGTATCTGTTTATTGTTAAGTTCTATATTTTGCAATCCTACAGCGAAAGAAAGAACATTTACTAAGTCAATAATAAAATCGTTGTATTTGTTATCCATTGATTTTAGTAATACTTAGATTTGCATTTTGAATTATAGGAATTTGAGTTGCTGTTGGCGTAGGAGTTAACGTTGATAAAATGCTAGGTACACTTTGAACAGTCAAAGTAGCGTCACCCCTACAACATACAGGAACAACTTTGTTAAATGAAACATTCGTATAATCACCAGCAGTAGTAACTTGAGCGATTGTAGTTGTACCTGGAAGCAAAATACCGTCCATATAAAGACCTAATGCCACGCTTCCAGCTGTTGCCGATGTTACGTTCGCATTAAATGTAACTCTATAATTTCCACCATTTAATATTTTATACAATGGTGAACCCTCACTATGTTGTAACCAGCCACAACAATTTGCACTTCTAGTTCTTATACAATCTGTCTGAAATGTAATAGGCGAAGAATTGCTTGAAAGAGTTTCTATAGTTTCTTGATAGCTTTGAATCATAATATCATTCCTTTCTTTTAAATAAATAAAAAGGTATAGACTTGCTATACCTTATAAAATTTTAGCAAGTTCTCGTACTCGAGGTTCCTATAAATAGGTCTTACTATTAATAACTTCCACAACCGCAACCAGTGTTGCAACCACAACCAGCACCAATATATTGAACTGGAATTGGTGTATTTCCGCAAACAAGTTGAGCGTTTACAGGGCAACCAGTACGTAGTTGATTTAAGAGATATTCATTCTGTTGAGATTGACTAGCAGATAATCTAAGAGCATTAATTTCATTTTGTTGAGCGGTGATTTGAGCGTTTTTATCTTCAATTCTATTAGCAGTAATTTCGTCATGTAAAGCACGGTAATTAGCATTTTGATTGTCAATTATGTCACGTGTACTATTACATAATGTTTGTTGTAAAGCATTTGTTTGCATTGCAATTCCATAGTTTACATCTTTAATAGCGCCTAAAGTAGCACATGAAGTGTCAGCAATTTGTTGTCTTAAATCACAGCAACAACCTTGCAATTGAGTTCCAAGACCAGTAATTCCTCTTTCAATTTGGAAAGATTGATTACATAAGGCATTATTTAAATTAGCAAAACCAGTAGCAACATTCATATTTGTAGTATTGAAGTTTTCCAAAGTACTATAGCCTAAATTGCAAACGCCTTGATTTACTTGATTAATTCCAGAATTTACAGTATTAAAACCATCTGCAATTAAACGTTGAAGTGTTGCAAAATCTGAACTAAGCACATAATTCATGGCAGCGCCACTTCCGTCTGTTCCTACTCCGTTGTTTCCACCGAAGCCATTACGACCCCAGCCAAGGAAAGCGAAGATCAAGAAAATAATAATCCCAATTTGTTATCATATAGGCTTTTTATCCTATATTTCTATAACTTACTTATTCGTTATAGTTCGGCATATCTTTTCAAGTAAAACACTTGTCGAGGTCTCTTGGGTAGATTATATCTTTTCACTACCTATGCTCTGTCCCTGACTATACTTTGTATAGCCTTCGGTTCGGATTAGCATTTCAGCTTTCCCGCTTAATACCTCGATTTACCCTTGGCAGATTTCTACCAAGCTCCTTCTCCATTACCGAACCCACTGTTTCCGTTTCCGTTATTTCCTCTGTTTCCACTTAAGACTGCTATATCCGCAGGACTTAACATTCCTTCCATAAATTTATTCTCCTTTCTAAATTAATAGTTATGGAGTTGCAAATTATATATAAAACCATAAAAATTAATTTCTAAAAGTATTCATAAATTCAGAAAATTCCTTGTCAAAATCTTGCCCACGTTCTTTAAACATGTTTCTTCCGAAATTTTGCAATCCCTCCATATCGTTTTTATTAGCCATTTCTACTAAATTATTAAAAACAGGATTTCCATTTTTTTTGATTATGTTCATGGCAAATTGTTTAGGATTTTTAATTGCTTTCAACATTTCCATAGGATTATTCATATCAATTCTCCTTTTTCTTTTTAGTTTCTTTAAATTCTTTCAATTCTTTTTTTATTTCCTTGATTCCATCTTCAATGTCTTCTAATTTACTTAAATCAATTTTTTTTAAAGCCTTTTCCATGTCATCATTTGTTATATATTTAACTTTTTCACTTTCATCGCTTACAGGTTTAAAGATAGTTATTTTAGAAGAGCCATCATTTTGTAGTTGTTTAGTAACAATAGCACTTCCATCTGTTAGTGGAAAATAGCTTGTACTTCCATCTAAAGGGTATTCGATAGCTTTAACTACTTCTAGACTATCAACAGTTTTTCCATTCAAAAAAGTTCTATTTTGGATTGGTTGAGATGTCATTTGATTATTAAATTGTGCCATATTAAAATCCATTGCTTGTGGCATTGTCTGTGGCATTGCCGTTGGATATTTTATTTGTTGATAATATGGGTTATATCCAAATTGATTGTTATACATTTTTATCAACTCCTAGTCATAAGAACTTTTGACATTGCTTGTACCATTTCATTATTATTTTTTTCTCTTTCTTCTTTTGTTTCTTCTAATTCTATTTTAGTTAGTTCAGCATTTAAAATATTATAATCATCAATAGTAATATCTTTTACTTCCTTTCCTAAAATATAATTTGTAACTTCATCTATCTTTTCTTTAATTTTTTCTTTCATAAAAATTTTTCCTCCTTAAAATATAAAAAGAAGATAATAGACAAATGTTTTAATAAATGTCTTTTATCTCCTTTCTGATTAGAATTTTACTATAATATTCAATTAATAACTTGCCATTATTAAGACACATTTTTGCCACTTTTTCGCCACTTTTTTTGCCACAAAAAAAAGAAGTCATAAGACTTTCTCTATTTTCTTTCTCAATTGTTTCAATCTTCTGCTTAGTGTTCTTTCACTTAAAGGAATAGCCATTGCTATTTCCACATTAGAATAACCTTTTATTTTCATTTCTAGTATTTTTGAAAGTTGAGCATTTAACATTGCTTTTTCTTTTATGAGTTCGTATTCTTCTTTTGTAAAATCAAAATTTAACATTTTAGACACCTACTTTTTCATAAAACGACCGCAAGTAGGACAATTTCTAGTTTTTGATTTTCTTGTTTTTTTTCTAGTGGTTGTTTTTCTATAAGTTTGTCTAATTCTAGCCATTTATATCGCCACCATTTACTATATTACTACTGTTTATATCTCCAGTATCATTAATATCTTGATTATATTCTTCATTAGTTGTTTCAACCACCGTTATATCATTTAAAAGCCAAATAGTATAGCACATAAGTCCAGAAAGCATAAAACATAAAATAATATTAATAATAAATAACCTCTTATTTTGTTTTCTTTGTTCAACAAGCATTTCATAAGCAAGAGATTGTTTTTCAGTTCCTATTTCTTCTACTTTATTCTTTATATTCTCAACTTCTTTCTTCATGTCATTACTAAAATTACTCATATTTTTTCTCCTTTTTATGATATTCCTTTAAATGAACTTCTATTTTATTGTCGATTCTAGTATCTATTTCACTGTCATAGTTATCTAACTTTCTTTCAATTTTATCTAGTTTTTCAGTTATTGTTTTTAATTGTTGGTCTAATATACCTTGTCTATAATTTCTGTCGGCTGTATCTTTGTTATTTTTATCTCCTCTTCCAAATGCAAAATTTAAAATAGTTATAATTGCTAGACCAATTGTAAGTAAACTGTTCCAATCCATTTTATGACCTCTTTTCTATCTAAAGAAATTATAACATAAATTTTAAATCTTGCAAAATTGATTATTTTTTATTTTCAATTTCATTTATTTTTTTTTCAAAATTAGGTTTTTTATTTTCTTTTCCATCAACTAATTCAATTAAATATCTTTTTAATTCTTGATATTCTCTAATATCTTTTATATTTTCAATTAACTGTATTATACCATATTTTAACTCAGAATTTTCTTTTATTAACTCTAATTTAGTCATCATCTAAAATCTCCTTTATCATTTTATTTTCTCTATTTTCTATTATAATTACTTGTATTAAACAACTTGCAATTCCTATAAAATAGCCGATTAGTATGCTAATTATTATTGCTATTATCATCAGTATCAACTCTTTCATTTATTATATCATTTCCACATTCTGGGCATTTAATTATTATTTTTTTATACATTATTTTACCACTAATTGAGTTTCTAAAAATTTCCATTTGGATATCATTATCATCAATTTCAAATTCACATTCACAAAAATTACATTTATATACTTTATCAGTATATTTTCCTTTTTTAATTATTTTCATCAATTACACCTTCTATCTTTTTCCATTCTTCTTTAGTAATAATACCCCTATCATATTTTTCTTGTAAGTTATAATAACATTGCCTTAAATATCGGTCGTTATGTTCGGGATAACATTCATTATTACTTACATTTATTGGAATAAAACAAAATGCTTGTATTTCATTGTATAAAGAAAAATTATATTTTATATTTCTTTTTTTCATTTCATTAACTACTAAATTAACATAATCTAAAAATGCTATTGGATAGTATTTTTTTACATAACTAACTAACCTATGTTTCAAAATTCCTTTTTCCCATTGCCTTTTTATCGCTATACACTCACGCCATTGACTGACTAACATTTTATTAGGCAATACTGGAATCAATTTATAATGCCATAACCTCATCTTTTCTTATACCTCCATAAATTTAATTTTTTAAACATTTCATAATTGAATTTGCTTTTTTCATCTAAAATTCTTCCACATAATTTGCAAGTACCGTATCTTTCCACATTTTCTTTATGATTCTGATATTTGCAATCTGGGCATATTACATTTTCGTTTTTATATTCTTTTTTCATATTTTTATTCCCCTTTTGTTAATTCATTAAATATTTTTCCGTGGTTATTTAAAATTGAATAATCAATAATAATAACTGTTATTGCTATCGCTTTAGTAACAATAAACATAACAATGTTTTGAGTTTCTCCTGCTAAAAATAATACTGATACAGCTAATACTAGCAATAGTAATTTTTCGATCCATTCTTTCAAATATTTTTTTTTCATTTTTATTCTCCTCACTTTCTTATTACAACTTCATTATATATCATAAAAGATATTAAGTCAATACTTTTTTGATATTTTTTCAATATTTTTTTTACAACTAAAAAAAAACGATTCAATCGTTTTTTTTTAGCTTACTTCCTAAAGAAGTAATATCATTGCGCAATTATTGCTTTGAAACATTATTAGATAAGGATTTGCACCTTATATAATATACGATAGGCGTGTTCCGATGCCTCGTTTTAACCTTCTGACAAATCTATGGGAAGAACTTCCATACCAACCATATCTCAATGAACTTTTGAGGTAATACACAAAGTGCCAATTAAGGGTATTCTTTCTCGCTATCTCGTTTGTCTATATCGTTACGCGGTCTCACCGAACGAAGTCTCGTATATCTGATTAGCGTCTACCTATTCCGCCACTAATAATGTAAACTAATTATATCATTTTTTATTCTTAATTGCAACCCTTTTATAGCCACTAACACGTAAACGATTTGCTTTAGTAGGTAAATTAGATTTTTTGCTTATTTCACGATATTTATTAGTTAGCTGAGTTATTTTTTGTTGACTTTCTAAAATTAAATCATCATTACCACTCGCACGTGCTAAAATTTGTATATCTTTTTGCCTACGAATCGCTGTTTCAAATTTTCGTTGCAATTGAGTGCATTCATATTTTGTGTATTTTTTACCATCTATATCTATTTTTTTGTTATTTTCATCAATTATATTTTGTAATTGTTCGTCATCATACTGTGGTTGAGATACACCTAACACAATTGCAAATACATAATGATAACAGTTATATTCGCTTATTGGTCTAAAAGATATACTCTGTTCTTTTTTGTTTTTTAACTCTTTATGTAAATCAATAACTTTCTCTTTATAATCTTTTGCTACACCTTTTTCTTGCAACTTTTTAAATTCATCTAATTCAAATTGTCTTCCTTGTGCTTCGTCATGATCGGGAGCTGGATTGCTATGCACACTAATTTCCACGCCATTTGCTCCAAATTCTTTCCCGTATATTTTTTGTGTTTCATTGTGTAAGTTTCTTAAAGCTCCTTGAATGTTCATGCGAATTGCACTATCCAAACGCATTGAACGTCCTTGATAATCAACAGTCTTTAAACCACTTCCTCCAAGCTGTTTCAAAGTATTTCTCATAGCTATATCAAAACTTTCTTTTCCTTGCCCTACATTCAATATAGCTTCATCTAGAATCCGTTCATACGTTTCTCTTAATCCCATAAAAACAGTATTTCCTTTTAAGTCTTTTATGGAATATCCTAGAGCAGTTGTACGCATAAAATTTGTCATTTCTTTTCTAGTTATATTAGCAAGTGCTTGAACTTGCCTGCGTAAAGCTTTATTTTCTCCATAACTCGGAAAATATATATTTCTATATTCATAAAATTGTTTATAAAACATTCTGTCTTTTTTAACAAATTTGTGAAATATTTTATCAATGTCTTGAATATTAAGTTTTGTTATTTGAGATATTTTATAAATAATGTCTTCATAATTACCACCATATTTTAATATTTGTACTAATTGTTGAGCCTTGCTAGGAGTAAGACTACCTATTTTCTTAATAGAATTTCCAATTTCTTCTAAAAAAACAAGATTAGCTTGTTCTATTCTGTCTACTAATATTTCTGTAAGCTGTTCAAGTTCTCTTTCATCTATCAATATTATCACCTTGTTCTTTTAAATATTCTTCAACTAACAATTCAATAGTAGCACTTACGCTACGTTTATTTTCTTTTGCAATTTTCTCTATTTTTTTCCATAGTTCTTTTTGCATATTTACACTTTTAGTTATTTTCATTTAATTTTATCCTTTCTTATTTAATTGTTTTCTAACCATTTTACAAATTCTTCTTCATGATATTTTTCCATAGCGTCCATTATTGCACCTCTTGCTTCTGGTAATTCTGTTTTATTTAGTAATTTCTCCATTTCTTTAAAATTGTATCCTTTTAACATTTCAATCAATTTGGTTTCTAATTCTTCCATTTTTTTTCTTTTTTTTTAAAAATCAATTTTTATATTTAAATATTCTTCTAATACTTCTTTTGGATAGTTATTATCTTTACTTAAATATATCCATACATTACATATTTCACTATATTCTTGCATTTCATAATCATATAAACCTTTTTCATTTTTTGTAACTATAAATTTGTGTATTCCTTTAACATATTCTTTCATAAATCTTTCCCTCTTTCTTTATTACATTTATATAATAACATATATTTGCTAAATTGTCAACAAATTTTGTTAATTTTTGTTAAAAAAATAAAAGTTTTTTTAAACCTTTATTTATTAAGTAGTAAATTTGCTATTCTTCATTGCTACTATTGCCTAATATTTGTTCTGTTGTTGCTTGTTCTTTTTGTATTTCTTTTATTTTTTGTTTAGCGATTTCTTCTGTTTCTCCAAATATACGCATACGATATTCAACTTTTGAAATTAGATCTAAAGTAACTTCGCTTCTTGCTCTTGCACTTTCTGCTTCTTTATCTTCCACTATACTGTCATCAAATTGAATAACCATGTCTTTTGTGTCTATATTATATTTTCCAAACTTACTGGAAGCATAACAAATTGCATTCACTAAGTCATAAATAGAGCTTTCATATCCAATTTCAAGTTTTTTCTTGCGTCTAAATAGTTTTGAATTGCTACTAACAACGGCTGTTGCTGTGCTTAAATTAGTGCCGTCAAAGTGGTAATGATTTTCCCCGAATCCGACTTGATTTCCTAGCAAATTCAATTCTGTGTTTAAAGCTTCTATTTGACTATTTGTTCTTAAAGTATCACTATCAGTCTGTATCAAATCATCTTTAGTTGCACCGCTAGGTAACTGATAAAGTGTCGTGTCGTTAGGATCGAACGTCAATCCTTGTTTTCCATCATCATAATTAAACATGTCAGCTCTAGCAAACGTTCTTTTACGTCCATCATTTACTTCATTTTTTAAAGCATCGAAACAAATATCGACAGCCATTAAGTTATTAATAGCATTAGCAAAATGTGGAATTCCAAAAGGAGAATTACTAAATAAATTGTTAGTAAGTAAAGGTTTAAATATACTAAACCATTTAATGTTACTCATTGTATCAAATTCTTTTTCTGTGTCTTCCATAGTAACTTCCGTAAGTGTTTGATTACTGTCTCTAAATAAATGATTGTAAATAACATAATTTCCTTGTTCATTTAATTTGTGAACTGACAATACAACATATTTTTTTCCTTTAATATATTCAATACTTCCGAAAGCGCATTCTGTAACTTCTTTGTTGTTCCAAGTCAACGGAAAAATAAAATCAAAATCTACTATATCAACTCTAGTTTTAGCTTTACTTACGTCTAAGGTCATAGCGTCTTCATTTTGAATAATATCATATACACTTACGACTGTTGAAACTGTTCCTAAAGCTCCTGATTTTTCAAGTGTTTGGTTAATAATAGTATATAAGTCCAAATCATTTGTTAAATTATTAAATTGCTTTTGTGATTCATCATTAGCCATTGATATTTTACATTTTTCGCTCCATAAAATATCGCTCCAGTCTTCACTTATTTGTTTTGCCATATTCATTGTATATCGTTTTTGTGGTATTTTTCTTTTACCATTGTATATAAAATAATGATGGAACTTTGTGTCACCTTGATACCATGATTTCCAAACTTCATAATAACTTTTAACTTGGTCTTTTATTTCGGGATTGTAATTGTAATTGTCTTGTAAAAACTTTTCTAATTTCATCTAGTCAACCTCCTATTTAAAATTAACATTATATTTACTAACTTGATTAGCAAGCACTTTATAATTTTCTTCTGTATTTTTATAAATATAGAATTTATTATTACTTAATAATTCTTCTAAATTCATAATTCTTCCAGTAGAGTGATGTTCAATTCCTATGTATAATCCTAAAATATCCTTCCCTCTAAAATCTTCTAAAATAAGTTGATTCTTTATTTTATTTTTTAGTATCATTTTTAATAATTGTTTGCCTGTTTTAACTTTATATTTTTTTATCATAATTAATTCTCCTTTTATCAAATTATATCATTAAATTAAAAATCTATCAAAATGGGTTAATATTAGTCATAAAATTTAAAATGGTAACCACCTGCTGTTTTTTGTTTATTATGACAAACTCTTGTAATACTAGTTTCATTTATATTTAATATTCTTGAAGTTTCTGCTATACTTGAATAAATAATATTATTATCTAAACATATAACTTTCTTTCTATTCCACGGAATTTGTCCTAAATGTGCTTTACTTAATTTTTCTTTAAATTCTTTTGTCATTTTTTTGCCAGTAGTCCATGGTTTATTGCCTTTTTTAAATTCAGTTCTTGGCGAATAATGTTTGCCTTTACTTTTATTTTTTATTTTTTCTTTAACTTCATCAGATACTTTTTTACCTTTAGACCATGGAATATCTCCTTTTTTGAAACAGCCACTATTGGTAGTATGAATACCTTTATTCCATGGAATACATCCTTTAAGTGCATTACTTCTTTTTAAATTTGCTTCTAATGGTTGTTTGCACCCTAAAGAAGTTTTTTCTCCGCCAATAGATTTATTATAACCATTTTTTAAATTATTACTTTGATATTTTTTTATTAATTCTTTTTCGATTTTATAAGCTTCTTCTGCTTTTAAATTTTGATATAAAATTTCATGTTTAATATTATCCCAACCATATTTTTTAATAGCATTGTAAAAATGTTTATTTGCTTTATAACCTCTACCATTTTGCCATCTTTCTTCAGCAGTTTTTCCTGTTATTCCAATATATACTTTACCATTAGGACTAGTATGTTTATAAACTATATATTTTTTATCCATTTTATTATCTCCTTTTTATGAAGATAAAATAAAGGTACTTAATGACAAGCAAGATTTATTGTCTAGATAGACTTGCTCATCATTAAATACCTTTACTCTATCTAGACAATTTAATTATAACAAATTTTGAATATTTTATCAATAATAATTGGGATTTATATTAGTTGTCAATTTATCATAAAATGGAAATATAGAATATTCGTGGGCATCAAGTGAATCCACATCAAAAGTCCCGTCATCTAATCGCTCATCATTGCCTTTTTCATTCCATACTGCATTTTGATAGGAATTAATTAAATATTTACATTTTCTTAATATAAATCTTCTACTTTGTGCAAATAGTAATTGGTCTAAATAAATTCTATCTAAAATTGTTCCCTTAATGCAATCTTGAACTTGTAAAGGAATACTATGCTGTTGTAAATACCTATTTAAACCAAATGTTAAGGTTTGTCCTAAAGCACCATAATCCGCAAAACAATGCGTTACTTTATTATATTTTTGAACTATTTGATTATAAAATTCAACAAATTTTTTATATATATCATCAGGAGAATATAATCCTTGTAAATTTACTTCATCTAAAGTCCACACTTCCTTAAAATAAGGCGTTATTCCTGTTGCTTTAAAAGTTGTTTGCCCTTCTGTTGCTCCATAGTCAATTCCAATAGAAACAATTAAAAAATTAATCTTATTTCCATTTTTATCAACTGCTTCATCTCTTATAAACATGTCGGGATTATTAGCAAATTGTTGATATATTAAGCCCTCACTGACACACCAAAGCCCGAGAATAAATCTTTTGAAATATACGCCACCCATTGACTGATATTGCTGTCGAAGATTATTAAAATATTCTTCATTTTCTCTTTTAAGTATCTCATTATCATCAAATGTAAAACTCCAAACGGCTTTTTCTATCTCATCATTATCAATTATCATTTCTTTAACCCAGTGTGTCGGACTGTCAGGGTTTGTAGTAGCATATAACTTTGCACCTTTAATAGATAAACGAGAGAGTAACATAGAATAAAATTCAAATGGTATTTGTGTCAATTCATCAACATAAGCACCTGCTAAAGTCATACCACGAATTTTACTTTCTGCTCTTTCATCGTTAGCACCTTCGAGCCATATTTTATGACCAAATAACACACCCATTTTTTGCGAAGTAGAATATGTAAAGTTTTTACCTACTAAATCTTGTAATAAACCAAGGCAATTACGCTTTAATGAAGTAATAGTTTTACCAGTCATAAGAAATTCGCTATTTTCGGGCATTGTTGCTACAAATATAGCCCATTTTAAAAGCGATACATAAGTTTTTCCACTACGTACCGATCCTGTCAATAAGTTGATTACTTTATCATCTGCAAGCATGAAATCAATTTGTTTTGGATTTAGCATTTCATTTAGATTTTTTGACATTATTTAATGCTCCTACCAAATCATCTATAATCCCATTATTGTTTATAGTGTTTTCAACATAGTCTTTCTGTCCTAAGTATTGTTTACCTAAAAATATTGCCATAGAAGCATTCTTTTCTGCAAGCTTAAATTGCATGCGTCTTAGTGACATTTTCCCTTTGCTTGCATACTTTTTAAATGTCTCCGAAAAAGTTTGTTCATATGTTGTTTTGCACCAATTGTTTATTGTATCCACAGAACAGTTGAAAAAGTCAGCGATTTCTTCCTCAGTACATTGTATAGTGCATAATTTTTCGAATTGTTCTTGATTTATTTCAATTTTAGGTCTTCCCATTTTTGACATAAATAACAACTCCTTTTTTTAATTTATTTTAATTGCTTTTTTACCTGTAAATTTTTCCCAACGTTCAATAATAACATCAACATATTTTGATTCAAGTTCCATCATATAACATTTGCGATTTAATTGTTCACAAGCAATTAGTGTTGAACCACTGCCACCAAATAAATCTAAAACAATTTCACATTCACGGCTTGAACTTTTAATTGCTCTACTGCATAAAGCGATAGGTTTTGGTGTAACATGTCCTCCCGTTTCTTTTCTCTCTTCTTGACTAGTTTTACTAAAATGCCAAACATTATTCATATTATCATGTGTATTATTAAAATAAGCTCTAGTAGAATAATACTCTGCTTTTCTTTTTTTATATTCTGTTTTTATTTCATCTTTCTCTGCTTTTATTTCATCTTTATTTTTAAATATTTCTAGTCCCTTACTTTTTGTATAATTAGAAAGTGCTTTAAAATTATCTTCTGTTGGAAAACTCCATTGTGATTTACTATACCAATGATTTACAGTTCTACCATCTTTATATCCAAGTGCATTTGCTATCTTTTTGTCACTTTCACCAATTTTTTTAATTTCAGTTTCTAAATATTGTCTAATAGGTTCCCATTCTTCAAAATAGTTATCTTTATTTGTATTAAAACCTAAAACTCCACACATAACAAATAAACACTTTTCATCAGCAATAGGATACATTTTAAAATCAGAACTTAATTGACCTTGTCCATTTCCTTTATCCCAAGTTATAAGATTCCTAAAAGTTATTTTATTTTCTTTTGCCATAGGTTTTAAAATATTACTATAAATATCCATTAAAGGTTCATCAATTCCCCAACAATACCAAGAGCCATTGCTTTTTAAATTATTAAAAGTTAAAGGTATCCATTTTTTATTAAATTCAAGTAAATCATCATAGTTCAAATTATCATTTAAAACTCCATCTTTTTCTTTCTTCATTCCATAAGGTGGATCAGTAAATACCATATCAGCTTTTTTTCCGTTCATTAATAAATCCACATCTTCTTCTTTTGTACTATCACCACACATCAATCTATGTTCACCTAATTGATAAATATTACCATATTTTGCTTTAGGTTCTTCAGGAGGTTCTACATCAAAATCATCTTCTTCAACTTCTTTTTCTTCTTCAACGTCTAAATCTAAAAAGCCAAAGTCTTCCATGTCAATATCAATTATGTCATCAAGTTCCATATTTAATAAATCATAATCCCACTCTGCCATTTCACTGACTTTATTATCAGCTAATCTAAATGCTTTGACTTGTTCTTCTGTTAAATCATCTGCAATAATGCAAGGAACTTCTTCTAATCCTAGTTTTTTGCTGGCTTTGTATCTAGTATGTCCAGCAATTATGACATTATCTTTGTCAATTACAATAGGAACTTTAAATCCAAATTCTTCTATCGATTTTGCCACATAATCAACGGCATTGTCATTTTTACGTGGATTCTTTTCATAAGGTTTTAACTCACTTATTTTTTTGTTAATTATTTCCATTTTACACCTACTTTTTTTCTTTAAAAATTATATCATTTTTTATTTTTTTTGTCTATTATAGATTATTTACTTAAAAAAAGAAAAAAAATAAGCCAGGAAGTATAAAGTAAGCTTATTTTTTTCTGTAATAACAAGTTAAAGATAATAGGGGTTAGTGCTACATGCACAATTAAATAATAACACATATTTTTTATTTTTGCAAGTTAAATAATTTTATTATAATTTCTCCAGATTTTTTTTTCGAGGTAAAAATAAAATTAATGTTATATCTCTCTTTCATAGTTTTCATTATTTTATATAATGTTTCTCCTTTTACTTTTGTTCTTTTACTCGTCCATTTTTTTAAATCATCGCCCGATTTTATTTTGTCATCACAAATTAAAAATACAAATTTTTCACAGCCCAAATCTTTTGCTTTCTGTATTTCTCTTTTAATTCTTTCATGTTGCGTTGCATTGCATAAATTACCACTTAGTTCTTCTAAATCTTTTTTTGTATCTATAAGTATTGAATAATCTTTTATAAATCCATCATCATATCGAATTGTCATATAATCGGCACTAGGTAAGCATGTGCGAACCCATTGAATATTGTTTTTGTCAAAATAGTCCGTTATATATTTATCTTTTTGTTGCCTAGTATCGCATAAAATAAGTGCATTGTTCATTTTATCACCTAGAATAATTATACCATAAAAAAAAGACATAAATTGTCTTTTACTGAAAATAAATGTCCCAACCTTTTTCTTGTGCAATTCTCATGTCTTCTACAGTTAATTTAACACTGTTTTCTTTGCCAATTATTATTGTCTTTTTTTCTTCTGAACTATTTACGTCAGCAAGTCTATTAAAAATAGTTACCATTGCCTCCCGTGACATTTCTACTTTGCTAAAATCAAAATCAGTATCCCAACCATCATATACCATGAATGGAATGTTTAGTACTTTCTTTGAAAGAGACGTGAACGTTTCTTCTTCATTGCAACTTGCTCCCATTGCTATCAAATTTTTATTCAATTCTTTTCTATCATTTTCTAATTGATTTAAATATTCATCTATAGTGTGCATTTATTCAGCCTCCACATCTGTTAATTTGCTAAGTTTTGTATTCATACTTCCTAATATATTAGAAATAGCATTGTCTACATATTCAATCGTTGCGAATTTATCGTTTATAGATGTCAAATATGTTATTTCTGCTTCTTTAATTATTCCATACTTATCTTCTATTGTTATTCTATTATATCCTTCAAATAATTCTATATTATTTGGATTTAATTGATAAGTTTTTGAATCTTCCAATTCATAATATATTGTAACAGGTGTTTTATTATCATATTGTTTTTTAAACCATGCTTTGCATTCTTCAACATTATCTTCTGGAACTATTGTTTTTTCAAATTGAAAATATAAAAAATTTTTATATTGTGGTAAATTGTTAAATGAAAAACTATTTCCTAAAGTATTAATTTGAGCGTCTCCTTTATATTTAAAATGAGAACAAAGTGCGTTGTTTTCTCCTACTTTTTTATTTTCAAATATATTCACATAATAAACAACTCTATCAGTTCCAATTTGGTTAGCATAAAATTTTTCATCACCATTAAATACATATTTTTCTATTTTTTTATTCAATACCCCACTTATAAAATCTAAATCATCTTTTGTATTTTCTATTTTTGATAATTCAAAATATGGACTGTCTCCTTCAAATAGTTTAAAATTATAATCAGATATATCAGATGGAATTATTTTATTTTCATTAGCATATGAAACTAAAATACTAAAATATTTTCCATTTGCATTAAAAGTTTTACTTTGTGGGCAAGGTATCCAGCCACTATCATAAATTTTATCTATATCATTTGGAAAAGGATGTGAACTGGTTATAACTGCATATTTAAAAGTACTTGGTAGATTATTTACAACTGTATAACTTTTATTTTCTAGCAATAAGTTAGTTTCACTATTTACGCAATTATTTCTAGATGTCCCCATTCTATCTCCTTGTCTAAATTTATTATCGAATAAATTTTCTTTATCCATATTGTATAATAATTCTTTTTCTTTGTATGGTTCATAATCAGTTGCTGTATTTTCATTTTCATTTACTTCTTCTAATTGAATCAATGAAGGAAAATTTTTATCTATTATATTTCCAAATCCAAATAAAATATATTTAGTTTCTATAGGAGTTTTGAAAACATTTCCACCAATTCCTAGAAAATTTTTATCTTTATCATAAAAAACTACTTTTGAATTTTTTTCTAAATCATTACTTAAAATATATTTAGTTTCGCTTTTTACTTCTATATAATTTTCAATACCACATGTTTCAGCCCAAGAAACTTTATTTCCACTATTATCATAAAATAATTGATTTTTCAATGGATTGTTTTCTATATTATATAAATTTTTTCCCGTAATTTTTCCTTTCAAAAAATAACTATTTTCATCGTTATCTTTAATAGGTTCTACATTTCGAATTTCACTTGGAAAATCAGGAGAAGGAGATTCTTCTCCATTAGTAAATTTTTCCCATTTTCCATCTCCTTCTTGATATAAAATTGGCTTTATAGTATTTGGAATAATTTCGGAACTTTCAGCTCCATAAAATGATAATCTCAATACTCCATTGGGTTCATTAATCATTTTTTCAGTAATACTTTTTGTTTTTAGATTTCCACCTTCATTAGTCATTAATAAAGTTTTAGCAGTATCAGAAACATATTCAACAAAAACACGTGGCAAACTATCTTCACATTTTAAATATAAATTTCCTTCTTTTAGCAATTTCATAGTTTCTTCATGGCTAAAATCAGTATAATTTCCAGCAAAAGTTTCAGTTAAATTTCCATTACCCGAAATAATAAATGTTCCATCATCTGCATTTTTTGTAACTGTTGCACCACCTTTGCTAACAGAATTTACATTTAAAGCCTTATCTAAATCAAACAATTGATAACCTTTTAAATTTTCTTGTTCGCTATTTCCATATATTTTCATTTTTTTAACTTTTGACTGTTTCGCATTTTCAGCAATAATAGGATAGCCTTCTTTTTCATCATAAATATTATCATAACTATTTTTTTCTAAGTCTTTTATTCTGTCTTCAAAGTCTTGACCTTTTAGGGAACCTACAACTCCATTCACGGCAACGTCTGTCTCAATATCGAAATTGTCTATTTCCATTATTAATTCAGTAGCTCCAGAGTTATTTTTTACGTTTACAATTGTTTGAGAATTGTCGTCAGGGTTTACATATCTTTCCAGTCCTTGTAATGAGTCTCGTGTTGCTTCATCTATCTTGTCATCAATTTCGGTGTTAGAATATGTTTCAGTTTTTTTGTAATAATTATCTAACATGTTTTTTGTTACATATTCTTCTAACTTCTTATTTAAAGTGTCAATATTGACATATGGTTCTAAATCTAACTGTGTGCTTCCTATTTGCTCGAACTTTTGTTCTTCATCTAGCCATATAAATTCATTCTTAATATTTTGTGCAAAAGTTTTATCGGCTGGAACTAAATAAATATAATTACTTTCTCCTTTTTCAGGTAATTCGTCAACCTTTTTAAAACTTCCACTAATAATTGTGCTTATTTTAGTATCAATTTCACTTTGATTATAAGTTTCATTTTTTAGATAATAATTTTCTAGATTGTCTACAGTTTTAGTTATAAAGTCTTTTGTTTTAGAATCTATTTCTTTTTTATCATAAAAGTTGTCAAGACTTGTAACATCTTTTTTTATAAAATCTTTTATGTCAGTCAAATTAGCAAGTCCTAATTGGTTACCTGTCTTATTTCCGTTCAGCTCATTTCCATTTATTGATGGCTTGTCGCTTAGTTCAGAATAAACTGTTGTTCCAGGTGCTCCAGTTTCTCCTTGTTTTCCATCTTTACCATCGTAAATTTCGATCGTTTTTGTTTTTCCATCTTTTCCTGTTATTTCTACAGTTGTCGTTTTGTCAACTTTTTCAGCTGTTATATTTATATTTTCCATCTCTTTTAATCTATTATGAACTTCATTCATCAGCTCATCAAATGCAGGTAAATATACATCAACAACTTTTCCATCAATAACAACTTGTTCTTGATTTACGATTAGTTTATCAAATGCAGACGTCAATTTACTATCTCCATCATATAAACTTATTTCATATATATATTCTCCAGCTTCTTTAAACAACGAAGCGTTTTCACCATCTTCTGTTTGTCCTACAAGTATGACTTCATTATTTTCTATTTTTTTCAAAAATACAATCTCTCCAGATGGATTTTTCATTTCAAACATTTTAGTTCCATCTTCAATGTCAAAATTGAATATAATTTTTGTAGAATTATAATCCCCTGTAATTAAATCGATTCCATCTTTATAGCAAACGCCATTTTTAAAGCTTACTTTAACATTTATAGTGTTCATAAGACCTCCTCATTTTATCTCTTTTTAATCAAATTATAACACGAAAAAAGAATATATCAAAATTGACATGTTCTTTTTTTCAATTTCTTTTTTAATTTGATAAGTACCATATAATAACAATATGACTCTAAAGGACTAAGATTTCCACTCTTTATTTTACGCTCTAATTCTATTATTGAATTTTTTTCATATTCTTCAATTAAATATTTCTCTAACACTTTATCTATCCTTTCATCTGTTTCTTTTGAAACTATCAAACAACAATATATTGAAAATATTATACATATTAAAATAATTGCTAGTAATATAATAATTATTTTTGTAAAATTCATTGTTCCTCCTATTTTTTGACGAGTATTTTTTCCTTTTCTAGTTCTTGCTCTGTTTCTTTTAATTCTTCTTGTAATTGTATTATTTGTTGCTTATAAAAATTTTTTAACCATTCTAGTTTTTCTATTTTAGATAGTTTTTTCATTATTCATCTACTTTCTCTACTAAATCTGCTTTTATTAAATCGTATAATGTATCGGCATAGGTTGGAGTACTTTCGTGTGAATTTTCACATATTTCTCTATTACTTTCATATCCGTTAGGTGATTTAATAGCCACATAAGTATCTTCGGTTGAATATCCATATTCATATTTTTTAAATCCAAACTTTTCTAATTTTTTTAAATCAACCCCCATCACGAATTTTTAACATATTTACTTCACTTCCTCATATTGTAAAATTGATATTAATTCTTGTGCTTCTTCATCTGCTACCACTTCTTTAAAATGTCTTTTTGTATAATTTATTGCTCTATCAATTTTATATTGCATGTTAGTATATTCTTGTAATATTTCATAAAAAGCTTTTATATCTCCAACAAATACATTTTCCAATTTATTGATAAATTCTCTTTTTTCCATTTTATTCATCTCCTTTATCTTCTATATCAAATAATTCTTTTAAAATATCATAAGTTAAACCATCAATGTTATCATCATGTTCTAAATAAATTTTGTATATATCTTTTTTAAATTTCATTCTAAATATTGTTTCTATTGTAATAGTTATAATTATAACTATACAAGTAATATAAAACCACATCTTATTCATCTCCTATCTTATAACAATTATTTTCAAATTGTTCGTGAGTTAAAATTGTTTCAATTTCATTTTCTAAAATACCAACTTTATAATTGCTATCTGTATATATCCAAGTGTTATCTTTTTCATCTTTTTTAATTAAGCATACTGGAGAACCATTAACATAGTCTCCAACTTCAATTAAATCCATAATATTATGACTTGCTTTTATAATTTCTGGGTGAAAGGTACCATAAGTTATCAAGCCATTATCAATTTCTAACAAATCATTTTTTTGATTTATTATTTTTCCAATATTTCCTTTTTCATCTCTTACATAATTTCCTAATTCTAACTTCATAATATTACTCCCTTTCAACTTATTCATTTGCTTTAAAATTATAAATTGGTTTTATAATTTTAATAATATCTACTGTATCCCCTATACAATCAATTATTTCTTGCATTGATTTATAAACAAATGGTGCTTCATCTATTGTTTCTTCATTTACTGATGTAGTATAAATACCTTGCATTGATTTTTTATAATCTTCCATATTTATAATTTCTTTTGCTTTAATTCTAGACATAATTCTACCTGCTCCATGTGGTGCAGAATTATTCCAACCATTATTACCTTTTCCAATACCAATAATACAACCATCACGCATATTCATAGGTATAATAACCTTTTCTCCTAATTTAGATGATATAGCTCCTTTACGAACAATGTTATCTTCAAATGATATATAATTATGAATACATTGAAAATACCAAAAATCTTTTTCTATCATATCTTGTGTAAAAAATGATGGTTCAGTAGGTATTTCTCTTAATCTTACACTTTTATAGCCTTCATAGTAAGGTAACTCAAAATAATTACATAAAATCTGTTTAGCTATACACAATCGATTATCTTTAGCAAATTCTTGGCACAATCTCATGTCATGTAAATAATCTTCTCTATCTTTTCCCTCTAAATAGCATAAATCTTTAGGAAGTTTAGTTTTACCATCATATTTTTTGTTTATTTCAATCAATGCATTTTGAATTTCTTTTTGTCTACCCTGTTTTTTATATTCTTTAATTATTGTATTTTTTTCTTCTTGCATTTCATTTTTATAAGAGCAATATTCAATAGCTTTTTCTTGATAAATTTCAGCAACTTGTTTTCCTAAATTTCTACTGCCTGTGTGAATTACTAAATATTTATTATTATCTTCATCAATATCAATTTCTATAAAGTGATTCCCACCGCCTAAAGTTCCCATTGATTTTTCTAACCAATTATCTTTATTTTTTAATTTATTCAAGCAATATAATTGTTCCATTTCTATAAATTTATATCTTTGTTTTTCATGAATATTCATACCACTAGGTACATAATTGTTAATAATTTTATCTAATCTTTCTAAATCAATATCAATATTACCTAATTCAACACATAACATTCCGCAACCAATATCTACACCAACTATATTAGGTATAACCTTATCACCTAAATCACCTGTAAAACCGATTACACATCCTTTACCTGCATGAACATCAGGCATTATTCTAATTTTGCTATTTTTAAATGCTTCTTGTTCAAGTAACAAATTAATTTGGTCTATTGCTTTTTGTTCAATATTATTAGTAAATATTTTTAAATCTTTCATAATCCGAGTTCCTTTAATGTATATTCTTTGTTGGCTGTCATTCCTTTATACATTGTTTCTGCTTTAAAATATGGTAATGTCGTTATACCTCCATTTGTACTAATTGAAATAAATTCTCTTTTATTTCCATCACAAATATAAGCATATTTTTCTATATATCGTACTCTATCTCTAAAAGGTCTAATAACACCACTTAAATATTTCCTTTCGGCTTCATCAAGTATTTGTGTTTCTATTTCTAATTTTATTTTTGTTTTTTTGTAAAATGATGAAAAAAATATTTCTTTTTCTTCTTTACTAAGATTATCAATACATACATTAGCTAAACAAATGCCTTCCTCTTGTGGTTTAAAAGATTGTAATTTAACTTCTTTTTCTAATTTCATTTTATTTCACTCCTTTATTTTTCTTCTACAACAACAATAGCTGTGTCGCTATAAATGGATATTCTTTTATCTCTATCTATTTGAAAAATAACTCTTGATTCGTCATATTGTATATTTATTTTTCCCTCATAAGTAGATAACAATTGACCGTTAGGACTATATACTTTGACAATTCTTTCTAGTCCTCCATTGGTTTCACTTTCCCAATTCTTACTCCAACTATCGAATGACGCACAGCCTGTCATTGTAACAAAAGCAAGTAAAATTAGTACTATCATAAAAAATTTCTTAATTTTCATTATTTGCACCTCTTTCTAATATTTCTAATAAGTGGTTAAAATCTGCACTCATCATTTTAAAATTTCTAGTACAAGTTTCTCCATCATATTTTCCTAACAATTTAAGTCTTTCTGATACTTTATCAATAACATTGTCTCTTTCTTCCAATTGTTTCTTTAATTGATTAATTTCTAATAAACAATTCATAAATACTGGGCAATCATATCCCTCTTGACAAAATGATTTGCTTCCTTTATATATTCTTCTTTTTTCAAATTCTTCTCTTCTGATTTGATTATTTGCTTTATTCATCTAACCACCCTAATTCTTTATATTTATTATGTATTGCTTGTTGTAAATCTTCTCCAACAACTATAGGTTTATTTCCACCGTTCATTGAATTTTGAAAAAAACTTATTTCTTTTGTTAATAAATTGAATTCAATATCTAACCAAGAATATTTATATTCTATACTTGGTTTACATCTGTAAATAAATTTATGTTTCATAACTTTTCCATTATAAAGAATATCATGATTTATTTTTTTTATTTCTTCAAAACTAAAACCTAAATCTTCCAATGTAATATCTTTATTCATCTAACCACCCCATTTTTCTAGCTTCTTGTATACCACTTTCAATCAAATTATTTTGCCATTCATTTAATTCTTTAAGTTGTTTTTGATATGCTGATTTTAATTTTTTTTTATAGTGTTCAATTTCTAAAATTCTATCTATTCTACCATAAAAAGCATAATCCTTTCTTTTAGAAAATTCCATAGAGTTAAAATGTTGCGTACTTGTTGATATTAATAATTTTAAGTTATCTTTAGCACTCATTATTTATCACTCCTTTGGCATTTCATAAACATAAGTATTAATAATCTTAATATCTGCATTTTCGTGACTTTGTATATAAGAGAAATTACTAATATCTAAAAATTTTTCTATATTTTTTAAATTGCCGTCCATTCTTACCATAAATTTTGCCTTTAATATATTTTGTATTTCATCCAATACTTCTAGAGCTCTTTCTTTTGAATTATAAGTACCTAACAATTCGTATTCCGTATTTTTATCAAAATATCCATAAATCATGTTCATTTCTATTGCTATATCATTTACTTTTAATAGTTTTTCTTTATCTTGTGACCTTATCCATAAATACATTATTTCTTACCCTCTTTCAATTCTTGTAATTTAAGCTTACAATCTGTATATCTATTTCTAGTAGTTTCTAAAATATCAAGTTCTAATCCATAAGGCTTAGTTCCCTTTTTAGGATTTATTAAATCATTCGTTCTTTTTATTTCTTCTTCAAGCCACTTTTCAAATTCAAATAAAATAGTTTGTACTCTAAAATAATCTTTATATAATAAACAATCATGCTCATTGCAACAAATCGTATTTTTAATATATTTTTCTTCTAAATTACTATATATTTCTTTTAGTTCTTTATTTTCTTGTTGTAATTGCTCAATATAATTTAATAATATTTTTATTGCTTCTATATTTTGTTTATCTAAAGATTCTCCAAGATAAACATCATTACTAAACATAAGAGTTTTATATTTCAATAATTTTATAGCTTCTTCTTCACTCATCTTTACTCTCCAACCTTTTCTATTTTTAAAATTTTTTCTATTTCTTCTTCTGTTAAAACTTTTTTATATAATAAATAAGAACATAATTTATTTAATATTGATAAAATAGTCATAAAATCTTCTTTGTTATCATCAACACTTTTTCTATATAAATTAACTAATTCATCAGCAATTTCTTTTTTCATTTTTACTCTCCAACTTTTCTATTATTTTTCGTTGATTTTTAATAAGTTGATTTATTGTTTCTCCTAAAGTTTTAAAATTGCTATCCAATAATCTTCTATCGTCTTGTGTCATACCATTTTGCCTGTCAGAAAAATTATATCTACTATCATCAAGCAATTCGCATATATCTTCCCACTCATCATTTTTTTCTGGTATAAAATAATTATTTACATAGTCTATAGCTTCTTCTTTGTTATTAAATTTTATATCATTTATTTCAATAAATGGTTTGCAATTTATACATTGCTCAATAACATCTTTTACATCTTCATAGATTTCCTCGGTAGTCCATTTTTTGCCATTGCTTCTTATTTCTTCTCGCATATCCATTTCATAGCCAGCATAGTCGTTATAATGTGCATAGTCCCAGCCAATAAACCAACCTTTTACTTTTTCTTTTTCGTCATTAATGTATAGCTCGTCTTCGCTATATGTTAAACCGCCATGAACATCTATATCAAGTTTATCGCATTCTTTTCCATTTAATAATTTGTTATTACATACATTAACATAAGCAGTAGGGTGTGTCCCTAAATTCATAATGTAAAAGTCATATCCTTTATAAGTACCACTATATAAAATTTCAACTTTTCTATCTTTTTGATAAATCATTTCTTTCATTTCATTTTCTTCTGATAGAATTTCAACTTTTGCTTCTAGTATTTCTTCGATACTACATAATCTTAAATTATAATCATTTAATAAACTAACACCTTTAGTACTATAATAATCACCTAAATTATAATCATATTCTCTATTATCTATTTTTATTTTTTTAGGTACTTTATCGTCCTTAATAAGCCCCATTAATTCATAAATTGTTATCATTTTATTTTTCATTAAAATACACCTCACATATTTTACTTTCTTTCACTTCTTCATAAGGTGTTGTAAAACAATAATGGTCTCTCATAAAATCAGTTATCATGTATAAAAAAGCTGTGATAAATAATAATATTAATAATAAATAAAGCCATGTAATTATTTTATTTTTAATTTCCATTTTCATAACCTCCATTTTAATAAAATTCTTTCTTACTTATTCCATATTCTTCATACGGGTCTTCTTCTTTTAATACATAATTATTTTTAACCTTTTCCTTGTATTCTCTAAATTCTTCATCTTTTTGTTTATACTCATAAAAAATATTATATAAGGACTGAATCAAGTTATCTATTTCAATAAGATTATCCTTTATTTCAAAATTTGTAACTGTTAATTCTTCAATTTCTTTTATCATTTTTATTTCTTCTTGATTCAATTCATAATATAAATTTTTCATTCTTATTGCTCCTTTCTTTTTTTAGATATTTCTTTAGCAAGTTCTTCAACGTTTTCTTTGAATTTTTTTCTTTCAATTTCATTGATTTTTTTCTGTGTTTGTAATTCAGTAACAAGATTCGCAACTTCTTCTCTTAGAGACAAATATTTAATTTCTAAAGAGTTATATTTTTTTCTTGTTATAAAATGATTTTTTATTTTTGCAAACATTTTATACCTCCTTTTCAATTCAATAATAACATATATAAAATATTTTTTCAACATTTTTTTAATATTTTTTAAAAATTTCGTTTGCTTGTGAATAAATATCGTCAATTTTCGTTTTAAATTCTTTTGTTGTTATGTTTCTAGTCCATAAATCGCATGTGGTTTCATATGTTTTTTTTATTATCCATTTGTCTTTTTCTTCTTCATTAAATAAATAAATAAGTTGATTTTCGTATTCTTGAAAATGACAAATTGTAGGTTCCATCATAATCAAGTCTTTTATATACATTAATAATTTTCTTTGATTTTTACATACAGAACACATAAGAGTCAAATCAAAGTTTCCAAACTTTTTATAAAATGATTTCATAAATATCCATATTTTTTGATAATTGACAAAGTGCTTGTCTTCTAATACGGTTTTTTCCATAAAATCTGGTTTTATTAATATGCAAGATAGAATAGAGCATTCTAAATCATTATATCTTTTTAATTCATTATATTCGTTCATTTTATACCTCCTTATTATATTATAATATTAAATAACTAACATAAATTATAAATAACTAACATATAACTAACATATAACTAACATTATTTTATATATAAATCATTATAAAATAATGTAAAAAAACATATTAACTAACAAACTAACATATTTTTATATTAATACATATATATACGCGCGCGCATGTGTCTGTATATCATTCTAAAAAAACGTTATTTTGTTAGACTTCTTTATTTTTCAATTGTTTGCGAGAATTTTTTATGTTTTTTACACTAACATTTTTTGTTACAATCTCAACTTTACAAATGTTCCTTTCTCATTTCGTACTTGTGTATTATGAACATATCTTCCTTGACTATTTTTTTCTAAAAATCCCATTTCAGACCATTCTTTTTTTACAGTATTAAAATCGAATCCTCCTTTTTTTAATTCTCGAAATAGAATTTCGTTATTAATTGCGCAAAAATATTCTGTTTTAATTCCCCAACATTCTCCATAGTTATTCTCATCAAATCTTTTATAATTCGCATTTATAATGCTTATTATGTAGTTTTTGGCTTTTATAGATGTTTTTATTTCATCGCTATTGTTTATGTATTCTACTATATCTGAAATTTGCAAAATATAATCGTCATTAAAAATACATTCATTTGCTAATTTATTAGCTAATAATATACTGGCAAGTGAAGAAGCTTGCTTACTTGTTGATTTTGTATTAGTCATAATTTTATTATATATTTCGCTAAATATTTTTGAAATTTTGTCGAATCCTAAACTTTCAACATATTTTATATATTCTTTTCCAGCAAATCCGTAATTTTCTTTTATTATTCTTGCTATTTCTTGACCGTTTTCAATTATTTTATTACTTATTTCTAAATCAATAACTCTGTTATATAGCTGTTCTCCAGCGTTTTCATCAACAATTCTGTTATTACTTGTAAATAAAAAGTTGTTGAACCAAATTTTAACTTCTCGAACTTGACTGTTTTTATTTAAACGACCTTTTTCTGTGCCATTGCATAAATCCATAACAAGACTTTCCATATCAAGATATTTTGAATTTTTAACAATTTGCAATTCATCAAAATAACAAGTTATATTTCTCATAAATGAAGCTATAGTTATATAATAATTTTGAGTATTATTGCTTGATAATCTCAAAGCTCCGATTTCTGGATTGCCCCAAATTGACATCGCTATCATACATGAAAGAGTTTTTCCATTTCCACTAAGAGAACTCCACAAGTTCACAATATATGGTTGTAATGACAGCTTTTCAAGTAATGGACTTGCTAAAGTTACAGCCATGAGAATTTTTATAATTTTATTTTTTCGTAATTCGTTTACACATTTTTTCCATTTATCATAATTTCCTTTAGTAGAAATTGCTTGATAAATATTTTTAAAATCTTCTACACCGTCAAATATTCCATGACTATCATATGGAATAAAGCAATTTTCTTTCCATCCGACATGAGAAACACTGTCAAGTTTTTTTATGTTGTTTATATTCAAAATATCGTTAAAATACCTTATATAATATTTTACATTTTCACTATTTACATCAAGACCATAATCACTTAATAATAGCAGTTTTTGGCTAATTGCAAGTTGACTTCTATCAACAATTAATTCTTTCCACTGATTTTCTTTGTAAAATATTATTTTTACTTTTTCTTTTTCACTTTCTTTATTTATGTATCTTTCTACAGGAAGAACAGGAATAAAAGAAAATTTATAGTTGCTTCCGTCAGTTATGCCATTTATATTGCAAGTATAATTAGCCATATTATAAT
>CANQJH010000012.1 GCA_947624195.1 uncultured Clostridia bacterium | reverse complement strand
TTAATTTTTTGTTGCAAAACTATTACAACAACTAACTTTCAGTATTTTTCTTTATTAAAACCATTATCCTGTAACATCAGATGTAATATTTTACAAAAAACACTTGAAATTTATTAGAATATTTGATACAATATTAAACGTTGAAAAATACACACACAAATGGAGTATGAAATTGATGCCTGAAAAATGGTAGTTTTATATGATTGATATTTGTGGAGGAACAAAACAAAAAGGAGGAATTAAAAATGGCAGTAGTTGCAATGAAACAATTACTAGAAGCTGGTGTTCATTTTGGACATCAAACAAGAAGATGGGATCCTAGAATGGCTGAATATATATTCCAAGCTAGAAATGGTATCCACATCATCGATTTACAAAAGACATCTAAAAAATTAGATGAAGCTTACGAATTTATGAGAGAGCAAGCAGAGGAAGGAAAGAAAGTTCTATTTGTAGGAACAAAAAAACAAGCTCAAGAGTGTGTTAAAGAAGCTGCTGAAAAGAGCGGTATGTTCTATGTAAATGAAAGATGGTTAGGGGGAACTTTAACTAACTTTGGTACAATTAGAAAAAGAATTAACAGACTTACAGAGTTAGAAGCAATGGAACAAAACGGAACTTTTGAAGTTTTACCTAAAAAAGAAGTTGTATTATTAAGAAAAGAAATGGATAAACTTAATAAAAACTTAGGTGGAATTAAAGAAATGACTGAAATTCCAGATGTTATATTCTTAGTTGATCCAAAGAAAGAACACATTGCTGTTCAAGAAGCTAGAAAGCTTAATATTCCAATAATAGGATTAGTAGATACAAACTGTGATCCTAATGATGTAGATTACGTTATTCCAGGAAATGATGATGCTATAAGAGCAGTTAAATTAATTACTGATGTTATGGCAAATGCAATCATTGAAGGAAAACAAGGCGAAAGCTTAGAAACTGCTGAAACCGTTGACGAACAAGTTGAAGAACAAGAAGTAAGCGAAGAGCCAGAGTCAATGGAAGAAGTAGTAGCAGACTCAGAGGAATAAGTATAAAAGATAAGTTCTTAAGAGCAATATGTATTATTTCAAAAAGCAAAATTAAAATAATATAATTTTAAGGAGGATAAAGGTATGATAACTGCAGCTCAAGTTAAGGAATTAAGAGAAAAAACAGGTGCAGGTATGATGGACTGCAAAAAAGTTTTGACAGAGACAGATGGAAATGAAGAAAAGGCAATAGAATTATTACGTGAAAGAGGAATAATGAAAGCAGCTAAAAAATCTGACAGAATAGCAGCAGAAGGTTTAGTAAACGCATATGTTTCAGAAGACAAAAAGGTAGGAGCTCTAATAGAAGTAAATGCTGAAACAGACTTTGTTGCTAAAAATACAGACTTCCAAGAGTTTGTAAAAAATGTTGTTAAACAAGTTGCATTAAATAATCCAAAAGACTTAGAAGATTTATTAGCTCAAAAATCAATAGAAGATTCTAATCTAACTGTACAAGAGGTTTTAACAAACAAGATAGCAACAATTGGAGAAAATATGAACATTAGAAGATTTGTTAGATATGAAACTCAAAATGGTATGATAGTTAGTTATATTCATGGTGAGGGAAAAATCGGTGTTCTAGTTGAATTAGAAGGTGCTGATGAAACAGTTGGAAAAGATGTATGTATGCAAATTGCAGCAGCAAAACCTGAATTCTTAAGTGAAGCAGATGTACCAGCAGATAGATTAGAGAAAGAAAAAGAAATCTTAAAGGCACAAGTAATAAATGAAGGAAGACCAGAAGCAGTCGCAGAGAAGATAGTAGCTGGTAGACTTGGAAAGTTCTATTCAGAGATATGCTTATTAGATCAAGAATTTGTTAAAGATCCAAGTAAAAAGGTCGGACAAATGGTATCTGAAAAGAACGGAAAAGTTGTAAGATTTGCTAGATTCGAAAAAGGTGAAGGACTAGAAAAAAGAGAAGAAAATTTTGCTGAAGAAGTAGCAAAACAATTACAATAATTCCAAAATACTAAATTTCATTTCAAAATTATTATAAAAGTATTCTGAAATGTAAAAAAAACTATTGAAAAATGCGAGCTGAGGGGTTGACACAACTATGATTTTATGATAGAATATTCTAGCGTATGTGATTTGCACATACGCTAGAAAAGATTTTTATGCTGGAGGTGTAAAAAATGGCAACAAAAGGAGCAAGAGAGCATATAACTTTAGAGTGCACAGAATGCCACAATAGAAACTATGTTACAGACAAAAATAAAAAAAATAATTCTGAAAGATTAGAATTAAAAAAATATTGTAAATTCTGCAAAAAAACAACAGCACATAAAGAAACAAAATAATAGTCCTTGTATTTAAATGGGAGGAAGCGAAATGGCTAAAAAGAAAAAGAAGAAGGTAAATAGCAATAAGAAAGTAGCAAAAGCTACTACACCCGTAGAAAAAGTTGAAAAAGAAGAAATACAAGAAGAAGTAACAGAAAATGAACAAACAACAGAAACAAAAAATGAAGAAATAGTAGAAAATGTTGCTTCAAAAAAAGATAAGAAATCTAAAAAATTAAGTAAAGAAAATTCAAAAATAACAAAAAAGGCAGAAAAAAAAGATAGCAAAAATAAAAAGCATTGGTTTAAAGATTTTAAAGCAGAGCTTAAGAAAGTTATCTGGCCAAATAAAAAAGAATTAACTAGTAATACTACAGTAGTTTTAGTAGTAGTTATAGTTGTTTCTGTTATTGTATTTTTACTTGATTTGGTTTTTGAGGGCTTAACTTCATTTGAAGTAAAACAACTTGAAAAAATTAAAAATAGCACAGAAATTGTTAATGAAGTAAATGAAACTATTGAAAATGGAGTTTCAGAAGGCAATACATCAGACGAAGATAACAATGAAACATCAGATGAAGGTGTTGACCTAAATGCAGAAACTGATAATGCAGAATAAGTTTTAATTAAAGTAAATTTTAAAGGAGGCCAATTATGTCTCAAAAGGATTACGATTTAGAACCAAGATGGTATGTTGTTCATACATATTCAGGCTATGAAAACAAAGTAAAAACAGACCTTGAAAAGACCATAAAAAACAGAGAACTACAGGATTACTTCTTTGATATTATAGTTCCAATGGAGGAACAAATAGAAATAAAAGATGGCAAAAGAAAAACAAACATAAAAAAGGTATTTCCAGGATATGTTTTGGTTAAAATGATTGTTACAGAACAAACTTGGTACATTGTAAGAAATACTAGAGGTGTAACAGGCTTTGTTGGATCAGGAACAGACCCAATTCCACTTACTGATTATGAAATAAGAAAGATGGGATTTGATACACAGTCAGTTAATGTTGATTATGAAGTTAATGACAACATAAAAGTTATCAATGGACCATTTGCAGACTTTACAGGAACAGTTACTGAAATAAATAAAGACAAACGTAAAGTCAAAGTTTTAGTATCAATGTTTGGTAGGGAAACTCCTGTTGAATTAGATTTCTCAGAAGTAGAAAAAGTTAATTAAACTAACAAACCCAAAAGCATTTATTATGGAATAATGCTTTTGAGAAAAACCTAGTTAAAGCATATAGTGATTTGTAAGTGATAATTACACTGACATAATCATTTATATAAATTATTTTTTATATACAAACCAGAAGGAGGTGCATAGAGATGGCAGATAAGAAAGAAGCAAAAGAAATTATCATCAAATTGCAAATTGAAGCAGGAAAAGCTACACCAGCTCCACCAGTTGGACCAGCATTAGGAGGTAGCGGAGTTAACATTATGGACTTCGTAAAGCAATTTAATGATAGAACAGCTAAGCAAGCAGGATTAATAATCCCAGTTGTAATTACTGTTCATCCAGATAAATCATTTGACTTTATTACAAAAGAACCACCAATGGCAGTATTAATCAAAAAAGCTGCAAAGGTACAAAAAGGTTCTGGTAAGCCAAATAGAGAAAAAGTTGCTAATCTTACAAAAGCACAAGTTGAAGAAATAGCAAAACAAAAAATGCCAGACTTAAACGCTGCTTCATTAGAAGCTGCAATGAGTATGGTTGCTGGAACAGCTCGTTCAATGGGCGTTACAGTAGAAGCATAGTAATTAATATAGAATTGGAAGAGAAATTAATAAAATATAATTTTTCCACAAGGTATTTCAATTACTAAATTTTAATTGGGAGAGGCGTAAGCTTCGATATGACCAAAGGAGGTAGAAATGAAAAGAGGTAAAAGATACCAAGAAAGTGCAAAATTGGTAGATTCAAAAAAATTATACTCTGCAAATGAAGCAATTAGTATAATTGAAAAAATGCCTAAAACTAAGTTTGACCAAACTGTTGAATTACATGTTAAATTAGGAGTTGACTCTAAACATGCTGATCAACAAGTTAGAGGTACAGTAGTACTTCCAAATGGAACTGGTAAAACATTAAAAGTTTTAGTATTTGCAAAAGGACCAAAAGCTGATGAAGCAAAGGCTGCAGGAGCAGACTTTGTAGGAGCTGAAGAATTAATTCCTAAAATAGAAAAGGAAAATTGGTTTGATTATGATGTAGTTATAGCAACACCAGATATGATGGGAGTTGTAGGAAGATTAGGAAAGGTATTAGGACCAAAAGGATTAATGCCAAACCCTAAATCAGGTACAGTAACAATGGATGTTACCAAAGCAATTTCAGATGTTAAATCTGGAAAAGTTGAATATAGACTAGACAAAAATAACATTATTCACTTAGGTTTCGGAAAAGTATCATTTGGTGCTGAAAAATTACAAGAAAACTATGATGCAATAATGTCAGCAATAATCAAAGCAAAACCAGCTGCAGCTAAAGGTCAATACATCAAGAGTGTATCAATAGCACCAACTATGGGACCTGGTTTGTATATTGATCAAAAATAATTTAAATTGAGATAGCCAAAGACAGTAGGCATAAAGGAAGTCCTACCGAGGTTAAAATAAGAGTGAATCTATAAAAGTTCAATCTATTTAGCCTCATGGCCTTGTAGATTGAACTTTTTATATTCTAAAAAGCTATTACTAAAAAGCTGAGAAAGAATATAGTTAAATTAATTTAGTACATTAGTTAAAAATATACACAAAGAAAAAATTTAGAGGAGGTGAAAAAGTAAAAGATGGCAAACAAAGAAAATATCGCAAAGAAAGAAACTGAAGTAAAAGAATTAGCAGAGTACTTAAAAAGCACAAATTTAGTACTTCTAATCGATTACAGAGGAACAACAGTTGATGAGGATACTAAAGTAAGAAAATCTCTAAGAGAAGCAAATGCTACATGCAAAATAACTAAGAACAACATAGTAAAAAGAGCTTTAGATTTAAATGGAGAAACAGGTCTTGATGATTTATTAGAAGGACCAACAGCAATAGTATCTTCAACAGAAGATTATTTATCACCATTAAAAGTAGTTTACAAGTTCTCTAAAGAACATGAAAATTACAAAATAAAAGGTGGTATGATTGAAGGAAAAGTTATGAGTGTTGACGAAATCGTTACACTTGCAAAACTTCCATCAAGAGAAGAGCTTCTTTCAAAACTTGCTGGTTCATTATTGCAAACAATTTCAAAAGTTGCAGTTGCAATTGATCAAGTTAGAATTAAGAAAGAATCAGAAGAAGGAGCAACAGCTCCAGCAAATGCTTAGTTAGCCTAAGCATAAACAATTAATTTGAAGCAAAGTTATACTGAGCTAACAATTAAATATTAAATTAAAGTAAAAATTAAGTTAAATCTAATCTAAAAAGATTAAAAATAATCTATGATAACTATTTCATAGAAAATAAAAATTAAAATTGCAAACAGCCATGTTTGCAAGGAATAAGGAGGAATTTAAAATGGCAAAAGTTGATGATATATTAGAATCAATAGACAGCTTAACAGTAGTTGAATTAGCTGATTTAGTAAAGAAAATCGAAGAAAAATATGGAGTATCTGCAGCAGCAGTTGCAGCACCAGTAGCTGGTGGAGCTAGCTCTGGAGCAGCTGAAGAAAAATCAAGCTTCAATGTAGTATTAAAAGAAGCAGGAGCACAAAAAATCCAAGTAATCAAAGTTGTTAGAGACGCAACAGGATTAGGCCTAAAAGAAGCTAAAGACTTAGTTGATGGAGCTCCAAAAACAGTTAAAGAAAATGTAGCAACAGCAGAAGCTGAAGAATTAAAGAAACAATTAGAAGAAGCTGGAGCAACAGTTGAATTACAATAATTAAGTTTATAATACAAAATAAAAAGCATAGTGGATTTTCTACTATGTTTTTTATAAGAAAAATATAAACCAAGAAACCCACCGTGGAAGACCATGGTGGGTTTGCTTGTTCGGAACTTTACATCGGGATCTTGACAGTCAGGATAGACCTGCCTTTCTTGTTCCTATCGATCTTGACATTGAAGCCTTGCTCCGTGAGGTAGTTGACTGCAGTCGTGACATCCATGCGGGTAAAGGACTTGGGAAGCTTGAAAATCTTGCTGTACTTTTTCCCGACCTTTGCCCAGTCAGATAGAAACTTACGTACTACCTTCCGCACTTCCTCTGCACGTCCCTGACGTCTATCCAGATTTTGTGCAAATACGAAAGCCTTGATCTCTTCTGCAGTAATGCTGGTGTTGGTGCTATTGTTGTTGGTGCTGGTGTTGGTTTTGGTATCAAAGTGCTTTCCTGTCATTGTTGAACATTCCTTTTTTTATAAGATTTCCTCTATGAGGTTACTATTATTATAACACAAATTAACAAAAAATACAAATTTGGTTAACATAAATCAAAACCTCTAGAATACGAGCAATTTAAATTCAGTGTTTTATTATTACAATATACTTGGTCAAGTGAAAAGTATATGCAATTGCGTAAAAGTAAAATTGGTCAAGTGAAAAAGTAAATGCAATTCTGTAAAAGTAAAATTACTTTGATTTTTCACTTCAATATTGACAAAAGACCGTATGTAAAAGTATAATTTAAATGAAATAAAATATCGAGCCATAAAAGAAAGGGGTTATGATATACATAAATTGTGACTGTATATCATATGAATGAAATATGAAAATATTATTAGATGCAATGGGTGGAGACAATGCACCAGAAGCTACAATTAAGGGAGCTGTAAGCGCGATAGATGAAATTAAATCTGAAGTTATTTTAATTGGAAACGAGAGTATTATCAATAAAAAGGCAAAAGAGTTTTATGGAAAAAGTCTAAAAGAGATTTCTCCAAGACTATCTATTCACAATTGTACAGAAACTATTGAAATGGAAGACATACCAACTCAAGCAATAAAAAACAAAAAAGATTCTTCAATGGTTGTAGGATTTAATCTGCTAAAACACGGAGATGGAGATGTGTTTATTTCTGCCGGAAATTCAGGTGCTTTACTTACTGGAGCTACACTTTTAGTGGGTAGAATAAAAGGAATAGATAGACCAGCTTTGGCAGGTATACTTCCATCATATCATGGAAGACTAGTTTTGATGGACTGTGGTGCAAATACAAATTGCAAGCCAATTAATTTATTGCAATTTGCTCAAATGTCTACTATTTATATGCACAATACTTTAGGGATAGAAAATCCTAAAATAGGGCTATTAAATATAGGAACCGAAGAAACTAAAGGAAACGAGTTAGTACGAAATTCATATCAATTATTAAAAAAATATTCTAATGAATTAAACATTAATTTTATAGGTAATTTAGAAGGTAGAGATGCTTTCTTAGGTGGTGTAGATGTTGTTATAGCAGATGGCTTTACAGGAAATGTGTTTTTAAAATCAGTAGAAGGGTTAGGGAAATTTGTAAAAAAATCATTAAAAGAGAGTTTAATGCATAATATATGGAGTAAGTTAGGAAGTTTATCAGCACTTCCATCAATTAAGAGATTCTCAAAAATGGTTGACTACAAGGAATATGGAGGAGCATTGTTTCTAGGTGTTCAAAAACCAGTTGTAAAAGCACACGGAAGTAGTGATGAAAAATTATTTAAATTTACAATAAAACAAGCTGAAACATTTGTAAAAAATAAAGCAGTTGAGCAATTAAGAGAGGTTTATGAGTCAGAAGTTAATAAGGAAAAAATGCAAGAAATTAAGGATTTTATACAAGAGTTAGAAAGCAAGAATTAAACAAAACACTATAAAATAGGCTAAAATTAAAAACAAAAAATATTTTTTATAAAAAAACTTGACAATTATATTTCAATGTATTATTGTATGAGTATAGAAATAATTACTAAATGTTTTGTAGGTGAGGCACGAAAATTTAATTAATGCCTTTAACAAAATAAAATTGAATGTAATTTGAAATGGAAAATATAAAATTTGAGGGGAGGTGACAAGGTAATGAATACAGAGGAAATTTTTGAAAAAGTAAAAAAGATAATTGTTGAACAATTAGGTGCTAGTGAATCATCAATAACAACAGAAGCATCTTTTATAGATGATTTGGGAGCTGACTCACTTGATATTGTTGAATTAATAATGGCATTAGAGGAAGAATTTGATATGGAAATTCCAGACAGTGATGCTGAAAAAGTTGCAACAGTAGGTGACGTTGTTGAATATATAAAGGAACATACTGTTTAATGAATTTATTGGAAAAATTTTATAAGCAACAAAAGAAAGAAGGAAATAAGCCTTCTTTTTTTGTGTGAATAAAAATAACTTACCATACATTATTAATAAAAAGTAAAGTGAATTAATAAAAAACTATGAATAGTAACTTTTTTTCTTGATAATGCTGTTATTTTATAGTATAATCTAGTATGAAATAACGAAGTAGTATAAGGTAAATTAGAGAAATCATTTTCAGGAAAAATCATTCATTATTATATTAACTCTAATGGATAAGAAGGAAAGGAATAAATTTATGATAAACCTTGAAGAAAATATAGGATATACTTTTAAAGATAAAGCATTATTAGATGAAGCATTAACACACACATCGTATGCAAATGAGCACCACGTAAGTAGCAATGAGAAGCTTGAATTTCTTGGTGACAGCATACTGGAGTTTATTTCAAGTAAATATTTATATGATAAATATCCAAAACTCAAAGAAGGAGATCTAACAAAGTTAAGAGCAATGGTAGTTTGCGAAGATAGTTTATATAAAGTGGCAAAAAGACACAATATATCTAAATACATCAAAGTTGGGCACAGTGAATCGATTAATGGTGGTCAAAACAAACCAACAATTCTTGCCGATAGCATTGAGGCAATTATAGCAGCAATTTATTTTGATGGAGGATTGGAAAAAGCAGAAGAATTTATACTAATCAATTTACAAAGCGCCATAGAAATTGCAAGCAAAAATGTTGGACAAAAAGATTATAAAACTGTGCTACAAGAAAAATTGCAAAAAAATGGTGATATAGATTTAGAGTATAGAATAATTGATGAAAGTGGGCCAGACCATGATAAGACATTTACTGCAGAAGTTATTTTAAACAATAAATCTTTAGCTACAGGAACCGGAAAGAGTAAGAAACTAGCAGAAATGCAAGCAGCAAAAAAAGCTTTAGAAGTTATACAATAATTGAACTATTAGAAAAAATGAAATAAATAACAATGGCAAAAACAATTTTAGTTAAATACTAAAAGCTATTATTGGATATATGAAAGGAAGCTAGTCTGAAAGAAAATAATCTTTCATATTTATGTGTTCCTTTAGAAAGGACTGGAAGTTTAAATGAAAAAAGAATATATCATACCAATATTTGTTCCAAATCTAGGCTGTCCAAATGATTGCACATTTTGTAATCAAAAAAAGATTAGCGGAGAGCAGACTAATGTTACAGCCAAAGATGTAAAAAAGACAATAGAATATTATTTGAAAAATTTTAAAGACGATAATAAATACGTTGAGGTTGCTTTTTTTGGAGGAAGCTTTACAGGTATTGATGTGGAAATTCAAAAAGAACTTTTGGAGGCAGCAAATGAATATATCAAAAAAGGAAAAGTTGGAAGCATAAGAATTTCTACAAGACCTGATTACATCAATAAAGATATATTAAAAATGCTAAAAAAATATCATGTAAAAACTATAGAACTTGGAGTTCAATCTTCTAACGACTATATATTAAATAAAAGCAAAAGAAACCATACTTTTAAGGATGTAATAAGAGCTTCAAAGTTAATTAGATGGTATCGCTTTACATTAGGACATCAAATGATGATAGGAATGCCAGAAAGCACAGAATTAGATGAAATCAATACAGCGAAGGACTTGATTAAGTTGAAACCAAAAATGGTAAGAATATATCCTGTATTAGTAATCAAAGGAACTGAATTAGAACATGAGTATGAAATCGGAGAATATAAGCCACTAGTAGTTGAGCAAGCTGTAGAAAGAGCAAAAATAGTTACATATATGTTTAGAAAAAAGCATATAAACGTTATCCGTATAGGATTGCAAAATACTGAAGAAATAACTGATCCAAAACAAGAAAAAAGCGAAGTGGTAGCAGGACCTTATCATCCAGCATTTAGACAATTAGTTGAAGCAAGTATGTGGTATGACAGCATTGCAGAAAAGATAAAAAAGATTAACATGAAAGTAAAAACTGTTGAAATAAAAGTTAACGCTGAGGACATAAACAACGTTGTAGGTCATAAGAAGGAAAATATAAAAAAATTAAAAGATATGTATGAAGTAGATGTTATAGTAAAGCAAGATGAAAATTTAAAACCAGGAAAGTTTGAAATCAAAGTAGTAGAAACGTTTTAATGCAATATCATCAAATTAATGTAGAATTATAAATCCTTATAAATTTTTTAATTGCATAAAAATCTATTACGAAAAAAGTTGGAATTCCAAGAAAATTCGTAATAGAATATTGACTTTACAAAAGTAATTTTATATAATTCTATTTCAATATTTAGAAAGATTTGAAGAAGTACTAAATAGTTTAATGCACATTGAAAATGTTGATATTTATGTAACAGGGAGCAATTCGAAATTTTTATCCTCTGATGTAATAACAGAATTTAGAGGACGTGGAGATGAAATACACGTTTATCCGTTAAGTTTTAGAGAATTTTTCTCAGTATATGAAGGAACAAAAGAAGAAGCTTGGGATAAATATTTTACTTATGGAGGTATGCCACTTATACTATCATATAATACACCTCAAGAGAAATCTGAATATTTGCAATCTTTATTTGAAAAGGTATATGTATCAGACATTATTGAAAGACATAAAATAAGAAACAAAGAAGAATTAGATGAACTTTTAGATATTCTATCATCTTCGATAGGTTCACTTACAAATCCATTAAAATTATCTAACACATATAAAAGTGAAAAAAACAAGGTTATTAGTGATAAAACAATAAATAAATATATAGAATACTTTGAAGATTCTTTTCTAATTAACAAAGCAAAAAGATATAATATAAAAGGAAAAAAATATATAAATTCTCCTTATAAATTTTATTTTGAAGATATTGGTTTAAGAAATGCAAGACTCAACTTTAGACAAACCGAAGAAAATCACATAATGGAAAATATCATATATAATGAACTTAAAATCCGTGGTTATAATGTTGATGTAGGCGTAGTTGAAATTTATGATACAGATGATAAAGGAAAAACAGTATTTAAAAATTATGAAGTTGATTTTATTGCAACACAAGAAAGTAAAAAATATTATATTCAATCAGCATTTAGTATTAATAATGAAGAAAAAGAAAAACAAGAAAAACAGTCGCTTATGAGTATTGATGATTCATTTAAAAAGATTATTGTTGTAAAGGATAATATTATGCCAAGAAGAGATGATTACGGAATCACTACTATGGGAATATATAACTTTCTTTTAGATACAAATAGTTTAGACTTGTAGTTAACAGCATATGCAGTATTTTATTCAATGTAATACGGGGAGAATGTATGAAAGATAAAAAATTAATTATAAATTTGTTATTAATAGCTATAATAGTTATAATAACCATAAATATAACTAAATTATTTTATGCAATTAAAGGCGATACTGATTATAAAAACCTAGGATTACAAATAACAGATAATGATATAGAATATTGTACGAAGTATGGATATAGTAGATTTGGAAAATGAGCCTTTTAATCATCATGAGAATTATAATAAAATCTTAGGAATACCAACAAATAACTATGAAACTAGAGAAATATACAGTGTAAGAGGTGGCCCACAAAACGATGGTGTTGATTACTATACATATAAATTTAATGAAGAACAAGGAAAGGAGATAGTAAACACATTAGAAAACAGTTTAAAATGGAGTAAAAAAAGATTAGATGATGACGATTTAAATTCTTTTGAATATAATCCAGAGGTAATGTCAATAACAAACGGATACTATCATTATTCAAAGGTGTGTAGAACAAGCGACGAAAATAAAAAATATAATTTTACAGATGAAGAAGCAACCGGATGGGAAGTTGGAGTCTATGATGTAGACAAAAATATTTTATATTATTTTTGGGCAAGTATTTAATATACGACAAAATTATCGCTGAGTAAGGCAAAGAAAGGAGATGTAAGTTTGTATACTTACATAAGCTTGTAAATATGAAATTTGAAGTAGATGTACAAAACTTTGAACCAAAAGATATATTTGAATGTGGTCAGTGTTTTAGATGGAATAGAGAAGAAAATGGAAGCTATACTGGTGTTTTCCACAAAAATGTATTAAATGTGGATAAGCAGGGTGAGAAAATTATCTTTACGGGAAACTGCGAAGACATTTCAAAAATAAATGACTACTTTGATTTAAATCGAGACTACAAAACCATAATTCAAAAGCTTGAAATTGTTGATGACAACTTAAAAAATAGTATATCTTATGGAAAAGGAATAAGAATATTAAACCAAGATTTATGGGAAACGATAATTTCGTTTATAATTTCAGCTAATAACAATATACCAAGAATCAAAGGAATCATAGAAAGAATAGCAGAAAAATATGGACAAAAAATTGAGTATGATGGTAAAACTTATTATTCATTTCCAACAGCTGAAGAATTATCAAAAGCAAGTGTGGAAGATTTAAGAAAACTAGGACTTGGTTTTAGAGATATAAGAGTATATGAAACTACTAAGAGGATATCAAGTGGAGAATTTGACTTAAAGGAGCTTTATAACATACCAACTAATGAAGCGAGAGAAAAACTCTTAGAACTTTCGGGAGTTGGTCCAAAAGTTGCAGACTGTATTTTACTTTTCTCAGATTTAAAAAGATTTGATGTTTTTCCAATTGATGTATGGGTAAGACGAGTTATGAACGAACTTTATATACATAATCCAGATGAAAATAAAGTTAGCAAAAAAGAGATACAAAGATTAGCTGATGAAAAGTTTGGAGCATTGCAGGGACTAGCCCAACAGTATTTGTTTTACTGGAAAAGGGAGGCTTAAATAAATCTAAAAATGAGAGTCAACTAAAAAAGTTTAGTTGCTAAATAAAGCTAAAAAAACAAGGAGGCTGTTTTGAAAATTATATATGGAGTAGCAGGGACAGGTAAAAGTGAATATATTTTTGATGAAATAAAGAAATCTGATGCTAATAAAATATATATAATTACACCAGAACAGTTTTCTTTTACTGCAGAAAAAAAATTGTTGGACAAGCTAGACAATGGTGCTACTTTAAATTGCGAAGTGCTTTCTTTTGAAAGGATGGCTTACAGAGTAATAAATGCTTGCATACCAAATAAGTTAAATAATTTAGGCAAATCTGGTAAGGCTGAGATTATTTTTGATGCAATATCTAAAAATCAAAAAAGTTTAAAATTTTTAGGCAAATCGCAAGAGAACGTGGATACTATTATTACACAAATTACAGAGTTTAAAAAGCATAATATTACAGTCCAGATGCTAGAAAATAAAAAAGACGAAACCAAAAACGAATATCTAAAAGCTAAACTTAATGATATGCTAATTATGTACAAGGCATTGGAAAACAAAATTCCTGATAATTTCTTAGATGAAAATGATGTATTGACAATTTTAGCAGAAAACATTGAAAAGAGTCATTTGTTTGATAATGCTGTTTTTTATATAGATGAATTTGCAGGTTTTACAAAGCAGGAGTATGCAGTAATTTCTAAGTTGGATAAGATAGCAAAAGAAGTTTACATTACAGTTTGTACAGATGAACTTAAAATTACCAAACCACCAGAACTTGATATTTTTTATGATAACAAACAAACAATACAGTCACTTTGTCAAATAAGTGATATAGATAAAGAAAATCAAGTAAAACTTACTCAAAAATATAGATTCAAAAATAGTGAACTTAACCACCTAGAAGAAAACCTTTTTGCAATTCCATATAAAGTTTACCAAGATGAGTTAAAAAATATAAAACTATATTTAGGTGACAACAAGTATGATGAAGTGGAAAATGTGGCGACTAATATCGTGAAACTTGTTAGAGATGAAAATTATCGTTACAAAGATATAGCTGTAATTTGTAAAAATATAGATGATTATTCAAGTTTATGCAAAGCTATATTTGGAGAATACGAGATACCGGTTTTCATTGATATCAAAAAGGATATAACACAAAATTTAATAATAAAATATGTTTTATCGATTCTTGATATATTTATAAAAAATTGGTCATATGAAGCGGTGTTCAATTACATAAAAACAGGATTTGTGAATATAGAAAATGTTTACGAGTTAGAAAACTATTGCTTAAAGTGGGGAATCAAAGGCAAAAGATGGTTTGAAGAACATTGGAGTTACGAGCAAAACAAATCTGTAAATAACAATATGTCAAATAACAATTTAATAAATGGAAACGTGACAAATAACAATTTAGCAAATGATAGCTTAGTAAATAACAGCATAGTAAATGACAGCTTAGTAAATAATAACTTAATAAGTGATAACTTAGCAAATGACAGATTATTAAATGACAATATTGGAAATGCCAATCAAGTTGATGATGTAAATTTTAACAAAGAGCAAGAAATGATTGTAAAACCGCTGTTGGAGTTAAAAGAAAGCTTAAAAGGAACAAAGACCGCAAAACAGATTAGTGTAAATTTATTTGACTTTTTAGAAAAACAAATTGACAAAGAAAGTTTAGAGGAAGAACAGTTAGAAGCTTTACAAATTATATATGATGTTTTAGGAGAAATCACATATATCTTTGGTGATGAAAATATAACCTTTGACCACTATTCTAAAATATTAAAAATAGGACTTTCATCAAAAGAGTTGGGGCAAATTCCTCAAACTCAAGATAAAGTGACTGTGGGAGATGTTAATAGAAGTAGAACTCATAAAGTAAAAGCAGTTTTTATAATTGGTGTAAATGATGGTGTATTTCCAAGTACAATGCAGTCAGAGGGATTTTTTGATGATAGAGATAGGGAAAATCTAAAAGAAGAAGGGTTTGAACTTGCAAAAGGTAGCAAAGAAAAGCTATATGAGGAAAACTTTAATATTTATAGGGCATTTACAACAGCAGAAAAGAAGTTATTTATATCATATGCTTCAAGTGATATTGATGGCAAAGCCCTAAGAAAATCTTTGATGATTTCAAAATTAAAAAGGATATTCCCAAAATTAATAGAAAATAGTAGCTTGCAAGACGAAGTGCTTACTAAAAATATAACCTTTTCTAAACTATTAAATAACCTCGAAAATGAGAACTGGAACGAGGTATATGAGTGGTACAAGGAAAATTACCCAGAAAAGCTAGAAGCAGCAATTATGGGACTTAAGTTTTCAAATGTTCCAGAAGTTCTTGATAAGGAAAAAATTGCAAAATTGTATGGCGAAAATTTAAAAACAAGTGTCTCAAAGCTAGAAACATACAGAGCTTGTGCTTTTTCATACTTTTTAAAATATGGTTTAAAATTATCTGACAAAGAAAAATTAGATGTTAAACCTGTTGATACTGGTACATTTATGCATAATATAATTGATGAGTTTTTTAGAAGTACTACAGATGTGAAAAATATTTCAGAAGAGCAGATACAACAAATTTTAGATAAAATTATAGATGAGGAATTACAACACGGTGGAAAATTTATGCTCACTGCTAAATATAGAATTCTTGTTAAAAGACTAAAAAAAGTAATATTTATGTCATTAAAGTACATAATTGAAAGTCTAAAAGATAGTAGCTTTGATGTCCTAGGCACAGAATTAAATTTTGGTAGAGGGGAGACTCCTCCTATTGAAATCAAACTTGATGATGGACGAAAGGTTTTGATAGAAGGTAAGATTGATAGAGTTGATATTGCAAAAATGCCTGATGGCAAATACATAAGGATAATTGATTATAAATCGTCTAGCAAAGATATTAATTTAAACAAGGTAATAGCAGGGCTTCAGTTACAACTAATAACTTATGTGGACGCAATTTGTAGTGAGGATGAAGAATTGCAACCAGCAGGAGCATTGTACTTTACTTTATTAGAACCTAAAATTTTAGGAAGCGTTAAAAATTTAAAAAAAGAAGAAATAGAAAAATTAATTAAAGAAAACTATAAAATGAAAGGGCTAATTTTAGCAGATGTAAACATTGTAAAAGCAATGGACAATAATTTAACAACTGGCAAGTCTAATGTTATACCAGTTACTTTAAATAATAGTGGAGAGATTAATTATTCTAAATCTAATACAGTAACTAGAGATGAATTTGAAAAATCACAGAAATATACTCAAAAAATTATAAAACAGATTTCCAAAGAAATTTTAGATGGAAGAATTGATTTAAAGCCTTATTATGATTTAAAGGAAAAAAATACTCCTTGTATGTATTGTGAATACAAATCAATATGTCAGTTTAATCCTAAATTTAAAGGAAATGATTATAAATACATTGGTACAAAATCAAGGCAAGAAATCTTAGATGAGTTATAAGAAAAGCCACTACATAAATTATGAAATGCACCTTTAAATGTTAGATTTTGTCTAACATTTGAAGGTGCTATAAAAGCGTAATAATCAGTTCATTTATGTAGTGGCTATTACTGTAGTTATTTTACATACAGAAAAATTTACCAAAATGTTATTTGACAACAAAAAAAATATATAGTATAATAATACTAGTTGTTATCCGAATAGGATAAAGAAGAGATTTTATTTAATGTGTTTAATTAAGAGAGAAAAGTCAATAATACTTAGTATGAGAGAAAAAACTAAGTAGTTCATTAGGTAGTTTCTACATAAACTATCTCTATTTAAACATATTAAAAATAGAGAGGAAGATTAAAATGGAAGAAAAACAAAAGGATACATTTGTGCCTGTAAATAAAAGAAAAATGGACACAAATAAAAGAAAAAAACAAGATGGTTATGTTAAACCAAAGAGTGTGAAAAGACAGTCAGCAGAAGCAACAATTTCAAAAACAACAAATTTTAGAAGAAATCAAAGAAAAGGAAATACAATAAAGAGGGATAAATCAATACTAGATTTTAATTTCAAAAAAAGTAATTTGAAAATAATTGCTCTAGGTGGACTTGATGAAATCGGAAAAAATATAACAGTTTTTGAATATGAAGACGAAATCATATTAGTTGACTGTGGTTTGGAATTTCCAGAAGATGATATGCTTGGAGTAGACTTAGTTATTCCAGACGTAACCTATCTAGTTAAAAATAAAGATAAGATTAAGGGATTGTTTGTTACCCACGGTCATGAGGACCATATTGGGTCTATCCCTTATGTATTAAAACAAGTCAATATGCCAATTTATGCAACAAGGCTAACAGCAAAGCTTATTGAGCACAAATTAGAAGAACAGCATATTGCAAATATGGTTAAAATGAATATCGTAGAACAAGGCGAAACGATTAATGCGGGAAAAATGCAAGTAGAGTTTATTAGAAGCTCACACAGTATTCCTGACGCAGTAATGCTTGCAATTCATACACCAGTTGGAACTATAGTTCATACAGGTGACTTTAAAATTGATTATACACCAATTGACGGACAAATGATTGATTTAGGAAGATTAGCTGAATTAGGAAAGCAAGGAGTTTTAGCATTACTTTCAGATAGTACAAATGCTGAAAGAAAAGGATTTACAATGTCTGAAAAGTCTATAGGACCAGTATTTGATAAATTATTTGAAGGATGCAAAAAAAGAATAGTAGTTGCTACATTTGCATCTAATGTGCATAGAGTTCAACAAATTGTAAATTCATCTGTTAAATATGGCAGAAAAATTGCAGTATCAGGTAGAAGTATGATGAATATGATAGATGCAGCTAGAGAACTAAATTATATTGACGCACCAGATGACTTATTTATAGATATAGATTTAATCAAGAATTATAGAGAAGAAGAACTTGTTATAATGACAACTGGTAGTCAAGGCGAAACAATGTCAGCATTAACTCGTATGGCAAATGGTGACCACAAAAAGGTTACATTAACAGGAAATGATTTAGTTATAATTTCCGCAAATCCTATTCCGGGAAATGAAAAAGCTGTATCAAAAGTAATTGATAAATTATTAAAATTAGGAACAGAAGTTGTATACAGTGCATTAGCTGATGTTCACGTTTCAGGACACGCGTGCCAAGAAGAGCAGAAGCTTATTATGGCATTAACAAAACCCAAATATTTTATACCAGTCCATGGAGAGTATAGACAATTAATAGCACATAGAGATACTGCTATGGAGATGGGTATACCTAGAGAAAACATATTCATATCTAATAATGGTAGAGAAATAGAACTTAATGAAAATGAAGCAAAACTTGCAGGAACAGTTCCATCAGGCAGAGTAATGGTTGACGGACTTGGTGTTGGCGATGTAGGAAATGTTGTACTAAGAGACAGACAACACTTAGCACAAGACGGATTAATTGTAATAGTTATGTCTATGGATAAATTAGGAGAAATTGTTTCAGGACCAGATGTAATCTCAAGAGGATTTGTTTATGTAAGAGAATCTGAAAATCTAATGGAAGAAGTAAAAAGCTTTATTAGAAATGAAATTAGAGATTTAGAAATAAATCATGTTACAGACTGGGCAACAATTAAATCAACATTAAAGGATGATGTAAGAGATTTCGTATTTGACAAAACAAAGAGAAACCCTATGATTTTACCAATTATAATGCAAGTGTAATAAAAATTGTATATAATTTTGTAATATATCAAACAAAAGGTTATTTAAAATATAAAAAAGGTATGTTCTATATTAAATAAACCTTATAAACATATTATACGAGGAGATAAAAATTATGGATTATAAAGATTTAGCAAATTTAATTTTTCCGGACGCAAAACCAATTTCATACTATGAAGAAAAGTATAAACCAAGAAATTTACAGGAGGGAGCAATAGTAACAAGATTTGCTCCCAGTCCTACTGGATTTGTACATATTGGAGGGCTATATCAAGCATTAGTAGCATTGATGTCTGCAAAGAAAACAGGAGGAGTATTTTTCTTAAGAGTTGAAGATACAGACCAAAAAAGAGAAGTAGAAAATGGTGTTACTGGAATAGTTAATTCTCTAAAGGACTTTGACATGGAGCCAGATGAAGGAATGATTTCTGACACCGAAGAAAAAGGTGAATATGGACCTTATAAGCAAAGTCTAAGAAAAGATATATATCAAGCATTTGCTAAATATATGATAGAAATGGGTAGAGCATATCCTTGTTTCTGCACTCCAGAAGAAGTTGAAGAAATAAGACAAAAGCAAGAGAATGCAAAAATAAGACCTGGATATTATGGTGTATGGGCTAAATGCAGGAACCTTACAGTAGAGGAAATGGCTGAAAAAATAAAAAACGGAGAAAGCTACATCATAAGATTTAAATCGCCAGGAAGAGAAGATAGAAAAATAAAATACAAAGATATAATAAAAGGAAATGTTGAATTCCCAGAAAATGACCAAGATATAGTTATAATTAAAGCTGATGGACTTCCAACATATCACTTTGCACACGCAGTAGATGATCATCTAATGAGAACAACGCACGTTATAAGAAGTGATGAGTGGCTTTCATCAGTACCACTTCACTTACAACTATTTCAAGAAATGGGATTTAGAGCTCCTAAATATGCTCACATTTCACCAATAATGAAAAATGACAATGGAAATAAAAGAAAGCTAAGTAAAAGAAAAGACCCAGAAGCTGCAGTATCTTATTATAAAGAAGAGGGAATACCACCACAAGCAGTAAAAGAATATTTATTAAATATTGCAAATTCAACTTTTGAAAATTGGAGAAGAGCAAATCCAGATAAACCAATAGAAGAATTTGATTTCCAATTAAACAAAATGAGTGTTAGTGGAGCATTATTTGATATGGTTAAGCTTTTAGATATAGGGAAAACTGTAATTTCAAAAATGTCTGCAGAGGAAGTTTATGAAAAATCATTAAAGTGGGCAGAGGAATATAGCCCAGAACTATTGGCAATGTTGAAAGATAAAGAGTATTCATTAAAAGTATTAGGAATTGAAAGAGGCAACCAAAAGCCTAGAAAAGACATTTCAAAATGGGCAGAGGTTAAAGAAAATATTGATTATATGTATGAAGAGCCTAAAGAATTTGATTTTGATAAGATTCAAGGCGAGGATGCTAAAAAAGTTATAGAAGAGTACCTAAAAGTTTATGATGAAAATGACGACAAAGATACATGGTTTAACAAAATAAAAGACACAGCTGAAAAATGTGGATATGCTAGAGAAGTAAAGGAATTTAAACAAAATCCAGAAAAGTGGCCAGGTCATGTTGGAGATGTAAGTACAGTTTTAAGAGTTGCTATTACAGGAAGAAGAAATACACCAGACCTTTATGAAATAATGAAGGTACTCGGAAAGGATGAGGTAGTAGCAAGACTACAAAACAGGTTAAAATAAAACTAATTATCCAAAAAACGATGTTTTAATATACATACAAACATAAGAGAGTACGGCTCGAAATTATGAAGTACTACGTAGGCAAATAGCCTACGTTCTTTTTTACAAGGTACCAAGTAAATGCTTACAAAAAATCCTATTTAAGTAAATAGGATTTTTTGTAAGCATTTACTTAAATAGGATTTTTTTGACATATGTTATTTTTCTAAGAAAGCATCAAGTACTTCCCATACTCTTTCGGTATAGATTTTTCTTTCAGATGAAAAAGGTAAAAAGGTTAAATCGTGAAGCGGATTTAATGTATCTTTCAGTAAATCAACTTGAGCATCCACTTTAGTAACAGCAATTTTATCTGCTTTATTGGCAATAATAATACAAGGTAGGTTTTGATGTATGATAAAATCATACATTAATTTATCATCAGCAGTAGGGTTGTGCCTTATATCTAGTAAAAATATTATTAATTTAATATTTCTACTTTTTACTAGGTAATCTTCAATAAAGTTTCCTACAACTACTTGTTCTTTTTTAGACATTTTGCTATATCCGTATCCAGGCAAATCAACAAAGTAAAAATTATCATCAATATTGTAAAAATTGATTTGCCTTGTTTTGCCTGGGGTATTACTTGTGCGAGCTAAGTTTTTTCTGTTAATCATTGTATTTATGAAAGAAGATTTACCTACATTTGACTTCCCAACTAATACTATTTCAGGAAGATTACCCTTTGGATATTGTTTTTCACTTACAGCAGATATTTCAAATTTTGGATTTTTTACTATCATTTTAAATTTAATTCCTTTCTCACTTCACTTGCAAGAAACACTTAGAAATGAAAGGTTATTTTGCTGGTTCAATTTTGTCAAGTCCGCCCATATAAGGTCTTAATACTTCAGGAACAGTTACACTTCCATCTTGATTATAATTATTTTCAACAACTGCAATCAAACCTCTAGGAGAAGCAATAACAGTGTTATTTAAAGTGTGCAAATAATAATTTCCTTTATCACCTTTGGCTCTAATACCAAGTCTTCTAGCTTGTGCATCACCTAAGTTTGAACAAGAACCAACTTCATAATATTTCTGTTGTCTTGGAGACCAAGCTTCAACATCACAAGATTTTACTTTCAAATCTGCTAAATCACCAGAACAGCACTCTAATTGTCTAACAGGAACGTTCATACTTCTAAAGAAGTCTACAGTTAATTTCCACATTTTATTATAATAGTCCATAGATTCTTCTGGTTCACAAAGTACTACCATTTCTTGCTTCTCGAATTGGTGCAAACGATATAGACCTCTTTCTTCTAATCCGTGAGAACCAATTTCCTTTCTAAAGCATGGAGAATAAGATGTCATCCTAATTGGCAACTGCTCTTTTTTTATTATCTGATCTTTAAATTTACCAATCATTGAATGCTCAGATGTACCAATTAAAAATAAATCTTCTCCTTCAATTTTATACATCATAGCATCCATTTCCTCAAAAGACATAACACCTGTTACAACATCAGAACGTATCATAAATGGTGGTATTGCGTAGGTAAATCCGTTATTTATCATATAATCTCTAGCATAAGCAAGTACTGCTTCATGTAGTCTTGCTATATTGCCAAGTAAATAATAGAATCCAACGCCACTTGTACGTCCAGCTGATTCCTTATCTAGTCCACCTAAAGCTGAAATGATATCAGCATGATGAGGAACTTCATAATCGGGAATAACAGGCTCTCCAAACCTTTGAACTTCCACATTTTCAGTATCATCTTTTCCAATAGGAACAGATGGATCCATTATATTTGGTATCTTCATCATTCTAGATTTTATTTCTTCACTATATTTTTCTTCTAATTTCTCATTTTCTTCAAGTTCCTTATTAATATCTTGAACTTGTTTTTTTACTTTCTCAGCTTCATCTTTTTGCCCATTTTTAATAAGCATACCAATTTGACTGCTCAAGGAGTTACGACTATTTCTTAAATTATCTCCTTTTAAAGTAACTTCTCTGTTTTTCTTATCAAGCTCAATTACTTCATCAACAAGTGGAAGTTTATGATCTTGAAACTTTTTCCTGATATTTTCTTTTACCATATCGGGATTTTCTCTAATTAATTTAATATCAATCATATTATTGCTCCTTGAAATGTATTTAGGCAAAAAGCCTATAAATATAGCTAATATTTTACCATTTATTTAGAGATTTTACAAGATGGAAAAGAGAAATAAAAATGAAAATTTTCATATGAATTATAATTAAAATAATTAAAAAATAAATATAGGTTATTTTTTCAAGCCTTGCTGTCGCAAATTCCATAATGCCATAACGGCACTTGTATGTAATTTGCTTCAATCGCCCTACGCTTACGCTCCGGTTGGTCGCTGCGCGGCGTATTCAAAAATAACTATATTTATTTTTTTATATATTGAATAATTGGAATTTATTGAGAATATAATATTATGTGTAAATTGCTAAAATTTTGGAGGAAAAATGGAAGAAAAATTTTTAACAGATAAAGTCTTTATAGAAATGAGTGAAGAGGAAGAAAAGAAAGAAATATTGAGAAATATTATAAATACTAGAGCGCAACTAACTATTGCAAATAGAAATTTTGAATTTGCAAACACCAACGAATTAATTGACTACTATATATACAAAATCAAGTCAATACAGTCACAATTAGATAATCTAATAAAGTTGGCCAAAGTAAGAGGAATAGAAGTAGAAAAATTAGCTTAAATAATTTATCATAAAAATATATTGTACATCATACAATTAAATCAAAGACAGGACAAGGTTTAAAATAATTATTTTAAATCAAACCTTGTTCTAAAAAAAGAAAGAGAGTAAAGATGGACAATAGGATTATTTTAGCATTTATTGCATGTATAGCCATATTAATTGTATTTGGAAAGTATTTTTCATTTCCTTTAAGAAAAATTATAAAACTAATAGGAAACTCTCTTCTAGGAGCTTTAATTATATTCCTAATTAATTTAGTCGGAACTTCTTTTAATTTCCATATTGGATTTAGTATAATAAACTCTGTAGTCGTTGGCATACTTGGAATACCAGGAGCGGTTTTGTTAGTACTTTTAAAAATATTTGGAATAATATAAATAAATTAATTTCTACAAATTTACTACATAATGAATATGTAAAAAGCAAAAATAAAAAACCCTATTAGTATTTTATTTACTAATAGGGTTAGTATTATTCAACAGTAACAGATTTGGCTAGATTACGAGGTTTGTCGACATCTAGTTTTTTCGCTTTGGCAATGTAATATGCAAATAATTGAAGTGGTACAACTGAAATAATAGGCGATAAATAAGGATGTGTCTCTGGTATGTGCAATAACATACCAATTTTATCATTTCTTATATCTTGATTAGTAACGACTAAAACATTTGCACCACGAGTAATTGCTTCTTCCAAATTGCTTAGAGTTTTTTCAGTTGTAACAGGGTTAGTAGCGACCCCAATAACAGTAACTCCATTTTCAATTAAAGCAATAGGGCCATGCTTTAACTCACCTGCTGCATACGCCTCTGAGTGGATATATGATATTTCTTTTAATTTTAAAGAGCCTTCCATTGATACAGCATAATCTAATCCTCTACCAATAAAATATAAATCTTGTTGAGTACATGTTTTATCAGCAAATGATTTTACTTCTTGAGCTGATTCTAAAGCAATCTTTACCTTATCAGGAAGTTCTAATAAATCTACTTTAAACTGATTTAATTCATTAGAACTGTATCCTAATGATTCAGCAATATTAATTGCTAAAATATTAAGAAGTGTAACTTGACAAGTGTAAGCTTTAGTAGAAGCAACTGCAATTTCAGGACCAGCATGTGTATATATTGTATAATCTGAAAGTCTAGTAATTGAACTACCAATAACATTTACTACAGAGATTGTAGTAGCACCAGCTGACTTAGCCAACTTTAAAGCAGCTATTGTGTCAGCTGTTTCACCAGACTGGCTAATGAAGATACACAAAGTATGTTCATCAACTAATGGATTTCTATAACGAAATTCTGAAGCCATATCAACTTCAGTAGATATTTTACAAAATCTTTCTAAAGCGTATTTTGCAGCTATTCCAGCATGCATAGCGGTACCACAAGCTACAATATAAATCTTATTAAATTTGCTAAAATCTATTTCATCTAATCCAAGTTCAACTTGTTTATCTACAGAAAGTCTAGAGCCTATGGTTTCACGAATAGCTTGAGGCTGCTCGTAGATTTCCTTTAACATATAGTCTTCAAAACCATTTTTCTCACTGCTCTCAGCATCCCATTCAATATTTTTAATATCCTTGTGAACCTCCTGTAAATCAAGGTTGTAAAATTTAATTTTATCTTTTTCTACAACAGCAATTTCTTCTTCATCCATGAAATAAAAGTTATTAGTATGAGCTAAGACAGCAGGAATATCAGAGGCAATGAAGTTTTCATCTTTACCTATTCCAACAACAAGAGGGCTATCTTTTTTTGCAATTACAATTTTATCAGGGAATAGAGGAGAGATAACCTCTATAGCATAACTTCCTTTTAATTCCTTCATAGTTTTAGAAACAGCTTCTAAAATGTCACCATTGTAATTCATATGAATCAAATTTGGTATAACCTCTGTATCAGTTTCTGAGTACAACTTATATCCATTATCTTGAAGCTTATTCTTTAGTTCAAGATAATTTTCAATAATTCCATTATGAACAACTGCAAACTTGCCAGAGTTATCTAAATGAGGATGAGCATTTCCTTTTGAAGGCATACCATGAGTAGCCCATCTAGTATGAGCAATTCCCACATTACCAATTAAATTTTCTAATTCTGGATTTGCCTCTAAATTCTTAACTCTACCTTTATCTTTTATAATGTTTAATATGTAATTATCATTTGAAGGATTAAGCACAGCGACTCCAGCTGAATCATATCCTCTATATTCCAATGAAAGCAAACCATTAATAAGAACAGGTGTAGCTTTCTTATTTCCTATATATCCAACAATTCCACACATAATTAATTACTCCTTTCACATTAATTAACAGGTTGCAATATGTACGCTCTTTAATATTATATAATATACAATAAAAAAATAAATTGTGCAAGTTCAGTTGCGTGGCTTTGATTTTTGCTGGTTGCTTTTTATTGCAATTTTTGCTATAATTTAAGTATGTTTAATATAGAAAAAGAACTTAAAAAATTGCCACAAAAACCAGGTGTATATATTATGCATGATAAAAATGACAAAATAATATATGTTGGAAAGGCAATTAATTTAAAAAAGAGAGTAACTTCATATTTTAGAAAAACAAACAAAACTCAAAGAATATTAAATATGGTTGCATTAATTGACCACTTTGAGTATATTGTTTGTGACAATGAAGCAGAGGCACTTATATTAGAATGTAATCTAATTAAGAAAAATATGCCTAAATTTAACGTGCTTTTAAAAGATGATAAAACATATCCATATATAAAAATAAATGTAAAAGCTGATTTCCCAGATGTGTATATAACAAGAAAAATATTAAATGATGGAGCAAAATATTTTGGCCCATATCCAGATGCAACGGCAGCTAAGGAAATGGTTGACTTTATCAAATCTAAATTTAAAATAAGGCAATGCAAAAGCTTTAAATATAAAGATAGACCTTGTCTTAATTATCATATAAAAAAATGCCTAGCTCCATGTATGGGTTATATTTCACAAGAAGAATACAGACAGCAAATTGAGCAGATTATTGCAATATTAGAAGGAAAAACAGAACAAGTTCAAAAAGAGCTAAAAAAAGAAATGACCATCATGTCAGAAAAGCAAGAGTTTGAAAAGGCTGCACAGCTTAGAGATGAAATTTTTGCAGTTGAAAGTATTTCTCAAAGGCAAAAGGTTTCAAATATATCTGATAATGATATTGATGTAATTGGCATAGCGAGAACTGAACAAGAAATTTGCATAGAAATATTTTATATCAGAAACAGTAAAATGGTTGGAAGAGATAACTTTTTCTTAAAAGGATTAAATGATGAAGAAAATAAAGAAATCACCTCAAACTTTATAAAACAGTATTATACAGGAAAAACATTTTTCCCTAATAAGATAATGGTAAGAGATGATTTTGAGGAAAGAGAACTTTTAGAAGTATGGCTTACAAATGAAGCAAATCGCAAGGTTGAAATAAGAGTTCCACAAAAAGGCGAAAAAGCTAGACTTGTTGAAATGGCAGAAAATAACGCCAAGATTACCTTAGACAACAAAGAAAAGTCTAACAAAAATGTTATTGTTGATTTAAAAGATACATTAAATTTGGACAGACTCCCACGCAAAATCGAATCTTTTGATATTTCAAATATTTCTGGAGAATACATGGTTGCTGGTATGTGTGTGATGGTAGATGGTCAGATTAAGAAGAATCTATCTAGAAGATTTAAAATTAAAACTGTATATGGTCAAGATGACCCTAAATGTATGGAAGAGGTTGTAACTAGAAGAATCAGACACTCAGTAAAACTAAGCAATGACGAAAAGGCAAAATTACCAAAAGAACTAAAAGATAAATATGATAATTCTAAAGGCTTTGGCAATCTTCCAGATCTGATTTTAGCTGATGGTGGTATTACACAAATTAAAGCAACATTAAACGCTATAAAAAATGTTGAAAAAGAGATAGGCAAAAAACTTGATATAAAAGTTTATGGTATGGTAAAAAACGATAAACATCAAACGAGAGCATTAATGGATGAAAACAGACAAGAAATCCAAATTTCTGAAGATATATTTAATTTGATTACTAATTTTCAAAATGCAGTACACGATACAGCAATTGGATATCATAAATTTTTAAGAGACAAATCAATGACAAAGTCTAAGTTAGATGATATAAAAGGAATTGGCACAGTCAAGAAGATAGCTCTTTTAAAAGAATTTGGAAGTGTTGAAAATATCAAAAAAGCAAGCATTGAAGAAATTACAAAAGTAAAAGGAATAAATGAGGAATTAGCAAGAATTATTATAGAAAGTCTATAATGTATAGTGTACTAATATTTCATTAAGAAATGATTAAAAGCATAAAAGTAAAACATAATCTGATTAAAACAAAAAAGTAAAATATAATATGATTAAAACAAGAAAAGTAAATTATAATTTTCTAAAAACTAAAGAATAAAAACTAAAATAAATTGTCTTAAGAACAAAAAATCGAAAATTAAGATATTATGTAAAAATTGCAATGACGATTTTAATCATACAAACCATAATCCTTGAATATATTTTAAATAGGAGGGAAATTATGGGCAAAAAAATTTTAAAGATTTTAATTGTTTTAGCAATATTAGTACAAGCTATTATATGTGGATTATTGTTTAACTTTGTAAAGTTGTTATCAATAATGTAAATATGAAAAATTAGATAAAATAAATTATCTACATATGATTAATAATTAAGACGCAATAAACGATATAAATATAATAAATGATAGATATAAAATTCCTGAAAGGAAATAGTAATGGAAGTAGCAAATAATTGGAAAGATTACGAAATATTAGATATGGCAAATGGTGAAAAATTAGAGAGATGGAAAGATATTATCCTAGTAAGACCAGACCCACAAATAATATGGAAAGAAAAAACATATCCAGAATTATGGAAAAAAGCTGATGCAATATATAAAAGAAGTAATTCAGGAGGAGGAGCTTGGGAATATAAAAGCAAGCTTCCTAAATCATGGCAAGTTACATATAAGAATTTAACATTTAATCTAAAGCCTATGGGGTTTAAACACACAGGCTTATTTCCTGAGCAAGCAATTAACTGGGACTGGATGATCAATAAAATTGAAAAAAGTAATAGGCCTATAAAAGTATTAAATTTATTTGCATATACAGGAGGGGCAACTGTAGCTTGCCTTTATGCGGGAGCTTCAGTTACTCATGTTGATAGCTCTAAGGGTATGACTGAGTGGGCAAAAGAAAATGTAACATCATCAGGACTTAGGGATAAGCCTGTTAGATTTTTGGTTGATGATGTTGTAAAGTTTGTAAATAGAGAAATAAGACGTGGTAATAGGTATGACGCGATTATAATGGACCCACCTTCTTACGGAAGAGGCACAAACGGGGAAGTGTGGAAATTTGAAGATAACATTGCTGAATTAATAACTTTATGTATGAAAGTGTTATCTGATAATCCATTGTTCTTTTTGATAAACTCTTATACAACAGGAATATCAAGCCAAGTGCTAGAAAATATGCTTAGAATTGCATTTGCAAAAAATGCAAGTAGTTTCGAGGGAAAATTCTCTAACGGAGAAATAGGACTTCCGATGAAAAATTCAAGATTAGTTTTACCTTGCGGAATCTACGGCAGGTGGGAAAACGAGAATTAATAAGATGAAAATTCAAAGATATGAAGAAAAATAGTAATAACCATGAAATAATTTTAGATATTAATTAAAGGAATATTAAAATGAAAATAATATATGAAGACAATCACATAATTGTAGTTGAAAAAATGCCAAATGTTCCGTCACAAGCAGATAAGACAGAAGATGTGGATATGCTTACAATTATAAAAAATTATTTAAAACAAAAGTACAATAAACCAGGAAATGTTTATTTGGGATTAGTTCATAGATTAGATAGACCAGTAGGTGGTGTAATGGTATTTGCAAAAACATCTAAAGCAGCCGCAAGACTAAGCGAGCAAGTAAGAACTAAAACTTTCAAAAAAGCGTATTTAGTAATTGTAAATGGCAAGATGGAACAAGAAAAAGCAGTTCTTGAAGATTATCTATGGAAAGATGAAAAAAATAATACTAGCTATGTAGTTAGAGAAAATAAGAAAAACGCCAAAAGAGCAAGTTTAGATTATGAAGTTATAAAATACGATGAGGCTCAAAATGTTTCACTATTAAAAGTTAATTTACATACTGGAAGACATCATCAAATAAGAGTACAACTTTCTAGTAGAGGTCACAGCATATATGGTGATGGAAAATACCACGGAAGAGATTCAAATAAACAATTGTGCTTGTGGGCATATAAGCTTTCGCTAATTCATCCAACAACAAAAGAAGAAATGACATTTACAGACTTACCAGAGCTCAAGAATATGTGGACTATCATAAAAGGCACAGAAGAACTTTTATAACAAAGACTCAAAAGCCACTAGTTAATCCACCAATGGGGGGTAAATAAAACAATTGAAGCTATGCAATTAATGGAAAGAAAATGAACAATTACAAAAAGAGAATGGATTATTCACGTCAAGTAAAAGTTAAAAGCATTCTGTAAAATAAATGCAATTTGTAATAATAAAGAAAGAAAAAATCTTGATTTTTTCTTTCTTTATTTGTATAATTATTTTGGAAATATAGACGAGGAGTATCTTATGGAAGAAAAATATAAAGAATTAGAGTATTTATATTTACAAATGAAAGGGATAGATAATTTAGCACACAAAAAATATTCTATTGATTTTGGCGTAAGAGACAGAGCATATACTGACAAAGAATATGAAGACGAAGATAGATTGGCAAGAGAAATAGAAATACAAAGAAAACAATTTGATGATAAAAGAAAAGCATATGCAAGAACATTTTCATCATTGGATGAATTTGAAAAATTAGCAAAACTATTATATATAAAAAAGTTAGAAGAACATGACAGCAAAGGATGTTATGACGAAAGAAAATATAGTGGAATGGGAGCTATAATAAGAGAAGCGAAGGAAGACTTCGAGTCTATGAAAAACTTATCCACTCATGAAGAACAAAATGGGGATAGCTTAGAAAGATAATTATATAAGCAAACTATTATTTATCAAGGGGAAAATTTTGATGAAAAAAAAATTATTGCATTGTGCAATGGAAAAGGAAGCAATACAAATAGCAAAAAAACTTGGATTATCTAAAGTTGGCGAAAAACTTTATTCTTCAGACAATATCTCTATGCTTATTTCAGGGATAGGCAAGCAAAAGACTGCGATAGAGATTGTAAAGTATTTGGAAAACAACGCTAAGCCTGATTTAATTATTAATATTGGCTATGCAGGCTCAAGTAATGAACAAGTTGGAACTTGGGTTAGTATAGCAAAGTGTTACAATTTAGAATGGGAGATTCCGGGTGAAGAAAAATATAGCATGGATGTTGGAAACCAAAATTTAATTACTGTAAATTCTATTAAAAATTTACCATGTTACTCAGCAGAAGGATTTGTGACAGAGAGTGATATAAAAGAAGATGTTATATTTGATATGGAGCTACACTCTTTAGCAATAATATGTGACATGTATGATATTAAGCTTGCGTCTCTTAAAAAAGTGAGCGATAATTTGAGCATAAAGGATTATTACAAAAATATAGATATGAAAGAAGTAATGGAGCTGGAAAGTTGTACTGATTTTCTAGCTGAATTAGAAAGTAAAGTTTAAATGTAAAAAAATTCGTTATTCGTAAAAAGCTAAAAGAAAAAAGTAAAATAAAAAAGTATAATAAAAAGTAAAATAAAAAACTATAAAAACTATAAAACACTTAAAAAAAGGTTAAAAGAACATAAATTAAATAAACAACAAAAATCGACAAGGGGAAAAATAAATGCACTTAAAAAGTTTAGAGCTACAAGGGTTTAAATCATTTGCAGATAAAACTACATTAGAATTTAAACCCGGCATAACGACCGTAATTGGACCAAATGGGTCTGGGAAAAGTAACATATCTGATGCCATTAGATGGGTATTGGGTGAACAAAGTATGAAGTCTTTAAGAGGAACAAAATCTGAAGACGTTATTTTTGCTGGAACTCAAAACAGGAAGTCACTTGGATTTGCTGAGGTTTCAATAGTTATTGACAATGAAGACGGAACATTACCAATAGAATATGCCGAAGTAACAATTACAAGAAGACTTTATAGAACAGGTGAGTCTGGATATTATATCAATAAAAATGCATGTAGACTTAAAGATGTGCTTGAACTATTTATGGATACTGGAATTGGCAAAGATGGATACTCTATTATAGGACAGGGCAAAATTGATGAAATTTTAAGCAGTAAATCAGAAGATAGAAGACACATTTTTGAAGAGGCTGCTGGAATTGTAAAATACAGAACAAGAAGAGAAGAATCAGAGAAAAAACTAGAGCAAACTAAAATAAATTTAATTAGAATTAATGACATATTATCAGAAATTGAAGCTAATTTAGAGCCATTAAAGTTGCAAGCTGAAAAAGCAAAGCAATTCTTGGATTTAAGAGAAGAATTGAAAAACATAGAGATAAGTTTATTTATATATAAAATTGATACATACAAAGAAAAACTTGAAAAATTAAAAAATGATAAGGAAATCTTTGAAAATCAAGCAACTGATGAAAATGAAAAGTTATCAAATATGCAAAACTTAAAAGAAGAACTTAAAAATCAAATTGATAATATCACAGAAGAAATTGAAAGAATGCAAAATCTTAGCTTTGAGAGTAAGACAAAGATAGAGCAGATTACGTCAAACATTAATATAAGCAATGAAAGAATACAAAATAATTTACAAAACAAATCAAGATTAGAAAGCGAGATAACAGTAGCAGAGCAAACAATCAGTGATTTGGAAGAGGAAAAGCAGTCTAAAGAATCTAAAAAAGAAGGCTTAGTTCAAAACAAAGAAAAGTTTGAAAAAGAGCTTGAAGAAAAACAAAAAGAATTAGATGTACTTACTCAAAAATTGACTGGAAAAGAATTAGAGATTGAGAACAAGAAGAAAATGGTTGAAGCTCTAACAGAGCAGAAATACGAGAATCAAAACCTAGTTGCTGTGCAAGATACAAATTATGAAAATTACACAGAAAGAAAAAAGCAAGAGGAAAAAGATTTAAGACTTGTAATCTCAAATCTTGACCAAAAACGTGATGAAAAAAATGTAATGCTAAAACATTTCAATACAGTTGACAGTGATAGGGCAAGAAAGCAAGAAGCTCTTGAAAAGATAAAAAGCCAAAAAGACGAACTTGAAAGAAAGACAAAAGATTATGAGTTAATTATAGCCAACCTTACAGATGAAAGGCGAATGAAGCAAACTAGGTATAATTTCTTAGTTGAGACAGAACGTGAAAAAGAAGGATATGCAAAAAGTGTAAAGGATTTGCTTATTGCTTGTGAAAACAACGTAGAATTAAAAGGCTGTATAGAAGGTGTGCTTGCAAATATTATTTCTACAAATGATAGATACAGCTTAGCAATTGAAATGGCTCTTGGAGCAAGTTTGCAAAACATTGTTACAGAGACAGAACAAGGCGCCAAAAAGATGATAGAGTTTTTAAGAAAAAATAACCTTGGAAGAGCCACATTTCTACCAATATCATCTGTTAAAGGAAAAAGATTAGATAAAATATACAACCGAAATGCGGGAGTTATAGGTATAGCCTCAGAGCTTGTAAAAGCAGACAAAAAGTATGAAGGAATAATCGAAAATTTGCTTGGCAGAACTGTAATTACAGAAGATATGGAATCTGCCATAAAACTTGCCAAAGACAATAAATATTCTTTCAAAATAGTAACTTTAGATGGAGATGTGATTAATCCATCAGGAGCAATGAGTGGAGGTTCTTACAACAAAAAAACAGTCAACATTTTAGGAAGAAGCACAGAAATAAAGAGACTAGAAAAAGATATAAAATCTATTGATGAAAAGATTGCAAAAAAATCAGAAGAAAAAGAAAATTTCTTAAAAGAAAATAAAGATATTCTAAATCAAATAGAAGAAGCCACAAACGAAATGCAACAGGCAGAGATAGTGTATGCTCAGGAAAAAGAAAAATTAAATGGAGTAGAAGCTGAGATTGCTAGACTAGAGGAGAACAAAATTAAAGTTCAAAATACAATAAAAAAACTAGAAGAAGATATGGTAAAAAGCATTGCTACCAAAGAAGAACTAGAAAATAAAATTACCGAAATAAATGTACAAGTAGAAGCTCTAAGCAGTGAAATACAAAAATTTTCTGAGCTTAACAAAGATGATCAAAAGTACATTGATGATTTAAATCTAGATATTACTAATTTGAGAATTTCTGTATCTTCATTTGATGAAAGTAGTATGTCTATTGAAGAAATGGTTGAAAGAATTAATCAAGACATACAAAATTCTAAAACGAGCATTGATAATAAGAAAAAGCAAATAGAAGAAAGTCTTAAACAAAATGAAGATTTGCACAATACAATTAAAGAGTTGGAAGATTCAATTCAAAAGATTAAAGAAGAAGTAGAAAATAGTTCTACGAAATCAGAAGATTTAAGAAAATCAAGAGCTGAGAAGAGTGATGAATTAGAGCAAAAAGAAAAAGAAATAACAAATCAATTTGAGGTAATCCAAAATATCAAAGAACAGCTAGTTAAAGTGGATATAAAAATTACATCTGGAGAACAGGATATAACAGATACCATAAATGAATTGTGGAATAGTTATGAAGTTACTCCAAATAATGTAAAGGATTATAAAAAGCCTGAAAATGTGCAAGAAACTCAAAAAAGAGTAAATGAATTACACAAACAAATTAAAGACTTAGGAGATATAAATGTTTCTTCTATTGAAGAATACAAAAAGACAAAAGAAAGATACGAAACAATGGGAGAGCAAAGACTAGATCTAGAAAGCACCATGGCTAAGTTAAGAGACATAATTCAAGAAATGACTCAAAATATGAAAAAGCAATTTAAAGAAAAATTTGCATTAATAAATAAATATTTCAATGAAGTATTTATAGAGTTATTTGGTGGCGGAAAAGCAGAGCTTGTGCTAGAAGATGAAGACAATATCTTAGAGTGTGGCATAGATATAAAAGCTCAGCCAACAGGAAAGAAATTGCAAAATATGATGCTTTTATCTGGTGGAGAAAAAGCGCTAACAGCTATAGCAATATTGTTTGCAATTCTTAAAATAAATCCAGCACCATTCTGTATATTAGATGAAATTGAGGCTGCTCTTGATGATGTGAATGTATATAGATTCGCAGACTTCTTGAAGAAGTTTAGCAAGAATACTCAATTCTTGGTTATAACACATAGAAAAGGTACAATGGAAGCGGCAAACACAGTATATGGAATAACAATGGAGGAAAATGGTATAAGTAAATTGCTTTCTATTGATTTAAAAGCTAATAGGTAATTTAAATTATAAAGAAAAATATAAGAGTTTCAGCCAGGCACAAAACGAAGATTGAATTCTTATAGAGTAACAACAAATAAAAACTTGACATACTATATATCAGTTAGTATAAATCCTCAGTAACGTAGTTTGATAATTTGCAAAGCAAATGTTTGAAGTACGGATTCTGAGCGAAGAAAGGGTAGATATAGTATGCTAAGTTATATAATAGAGGGGAATAGTAAAATAGAAGGCACTGTAGAAGCATCTGGCTCAAAGAATGCAGCCTTGCCAATTATAGCTACTGCAATACTAAATCCAGAGCCTGTGACATTTTACAATATACCGGATATAGAAGACACAAGAATAACATTGCAAATACTTAAATTATTGGGTTGCAAAGTGTATGCTGATAATGGTAGAATTAGTATATCTAGCAAAGATATGCATAACAAAACCATACCAAAAGATTTAATGCACAAACTACGTTCAACTGTAGTGCTTGCAGGAGCTATACTTGGAAGATTCAAAGAAGCAACATTTTCGTATCCAGGAGGGTGTAATATTGGTAAAAGACCAATTGACTTACATCTAAAAGCTTTTAAAGATTTGGGAGTGCAAATAGAAGAAAAAGAAGACTACATACATTGCAGTACAAAAAAAGAAATGATAGGAGCGAAAATCAAACTTGACTTTCCAAGTGTTGGAGCAACAGAAAATATAATATTAGCATCTGTTTATTGCAGGGGTGTTACTCACATATTAAATGCTGCAAAAGAGCCTGAAATACAAGATTTAGCAAAATGCCTAAATAGGATGGGTGCTAAAGTGTATGGTGCAGGTACGAGCAGAATTACAATTTGTGGAGTAAAAAAGCTTCATAAAACAGATTATAGAATAATGACTGACAGAATTGAAACCGGTACTTTGCTATGTGCTGCTGCAATAACAAATGGGACAATAAAAATTGAAAACACAAACCCCGAAAATTTACTAAATGTATTATTTAAACTTAAAGAAATGGGATGTAATATTTTAATAAATAAAAATAGCATAACACTAAAAGCACCTAAAACACTAAAACGCATAGATATAGAAACCGCTCCGTATCCAGGATTCCCAACAGATATGCAGCCAATAATTAGTGCTGTTTTGACAAAAGCAGAAGGAACATCAATGATAAAAGAAAATATATTTGAAAATAGATTTAAATATGCATTGGATTTGAAAAAGATGGGTGCAAAAATAAATCTAAACGAAGACAAAAATATAATAGAAATAACAGGAACAAGCAAACTAAAAGGAGAGACTGTTAGTAGTAGAGACTTAAGAGGAGGAGCAGCATTAGTATTAGCAGGACTTTCAGCAACAGGGGTTACAATAGTTGAAAATGCAGAATATATACTAAGAGGCTACGAAAATCTTGAAGAAAAATTAAAGAAATTAGGAGCCAAAATAAAATTAGAAAAGGTGGTATAAATGCAAAAGAAGGTTACAGGTACTAAGAAAAATAAAAAGGCACCTACAAAAGGTGCCTCAAACCTAAAAAATAAAAAAAGTACAATCTTTAACTATGATTTGGAAATTCCTGACGAAAGAACACAAAAGAAAACTAAAAATTTATTAAAAAAACAAGACAACAAAAATGTGGCACCAAAGAAAGCAACAAAAAGCAAAGAGGACAAGTTCTTAGAATTAAATGAGACACCACAAATCAACAAAAAGAAATTAAACAAAATAAAAAAACAAAAGAAAAAAGAAAAGTCAATAAAAGAAAAAGAGATAAAACAGCAAAAGAAACTAGAAGAAAAGCAAAGAAAAATACATAAAAAGAAGATCTCAATTAAAGCTAGAAAGAGAAGAGAAAAAGCAAAGAAAATTACAGGGTATATATTTCTAGTTATACTAGTAATTACAGGCATTATACTATTGTTGCTATCACCTATATTTAATATAGCAAAGATAGAAGTAAATGGAAATGAAAAAATATCTAGTGATGAAATAATAAGTCTATCTGGAGTTCAAAAAGGAAGTAACTTATTTAGTACAAGCAAAAGACAAGCGATAACTAAAATAAAAGAAAATCCATATATAGACACTGTTACAATAAATAGAAAGCTACCAATGACCTTTTCAATTTCAGTTAAAGAAAGAAAAATAGAATTTTTGCTTGAGTTCGGTAGCACATTTGCTTATATAGATGAAAAAGGATATATATTAGAAATATCATCTGAAAATATACAGGACAAGCAAAAAATTAGAGGATACGCCACACCAGAGGACCAGATAAAACCGGGCAATAGGTTATGCGAGGAAGATTTAAAAAGCTTAGACGAAATTTATACCATACTAGATACATCAAAAAATTATTCTTTACAAGAGTATATTACATCAATCAATATTGCTGATAATTCAAATTATATATTATATTTAGAAAGTGAAAGAAAAACGGTTGAATTAGGAAGCACAGATAATTTAGATATAAAAATGCTATATTTGCAATCAATTGTGGAGAAGGAAAAAGACAAAGAAGGAATTGTGTTTTTGAATGTTGACTTTAAAAACAAAAATCCTTATGCTAGATATAATTAAGTGAAGAATATTTGTTCATAACTATGTGTGCATTTAAGCAAAGAAAGGAAAGAATTTGACTATGAAAAATAAATCATTAGGAATAGGGATAGGAATAACGTGTTTTGTGTTAGTATTAGCTTTAACTTTACAAATTAGAACAATGACAATAGAAAATTCAGTAGTATCACAAACTTTTGCAAATGATGAACTAAAAGACAGTCTATTGCAATGGAAAGAAAAATATGATAAATCAGTAGCCCAATTAGAAGCTTCAAATAAAGAACTTGATATTATTAGAAAATCAGCCACTACAAATGCAAGCGATGCAGAGCAAAAAAACAATGAACTAAAAGTAAACAATATGCTACTTGGCTTGACAAATGTAGAAGGTGAAGGAATAGTTATAGAGCTTGCAGATGGACAAAATAATTCACTTGTTTTAGATGCTAGTAACTTATTAATACATGATGGCAATTTAAGAGAAATAGTAAATGAGCTTGCAAATGCAGGAGTAGAAGCAATAGAGATAAATGGACAAAGAATTGTCAATTCTACTTATATAATTTGTGCAGGAAATGTAATCTTGGTAAATGGAGAAAAAATAAGCTCACCATGTGTAATAAAAGCAATAGGACAACAAGAAAGAATTGTACGGAGCAGTAGAGCGCGCGGGAGGAATTTTGCAACAGCTAAGATTAAATAATTTATCTGTCATTGTAAAGAAAGAATCCCATATAAAAATTAATAAATTTAGCGGAGTTCTTACAAGAAAATACATGAAGGATAGAGGTGAGTAATTATGAAGAAAAAATATAGCAAGCAAGAAATAACAATATCCATAATTGTAGGCTTGATAACTTTACTTTTAGTTTGCTCAATGTTTATACAATTCAAAACTGTAGATAGATCGCAAGAATCAGATATAGAGAGTTTAAGGAGTGATGAACTCAAAACCCAAATTGCTTCATACAAATCAAAATATGAAGAAACAATGGAGCAATACGAAGAAAACAAAAACACTATATCGGAATATATCAAAACAACGGAAAATGACAAAGAATCCACAGAATTACTTGATAAAGAATTAAAAGATACCCAAACACTTCTTGGACTTACAGATGTTCAGGGAGAAGGAGTAATTATAACTCTTAAAGACACTGATGAAGCAACATATTCAGCTTCGGACTTACTAACATTGATAAATGAACTAAAATACGCAGGAGCTGAGGCCATATCAATAAATGATAACAGAGTCATTAATTTGACAGAAATCTCTGCAATAAACAATAGCTTTATTATGATGAACGCAGACGCAAGAATAAGTTCACCTTACACTGTAAAGGTAATAGGAGATAAATCGTATCTAATGAGTACACTAAACTTAAAAAATAGCGGATTTGTAGATTTAATGAGAGTAAACAACTTGGAAATAACAGTTGAAGAATCCAATAATGTTGTAATAAACAAGTATTCTAAAGAAATCACAGCAAATAAAATGAAGGAGGTAGAGTAGTTATGATGATTTTAACAGTTATAATCGGAGGTGTATTAGGCGCAATAATAGGCTTTCTAATCCCAACTATACCATACAGTGCGTCAAAGTATCTAGCTATAGCAATAGTAGCAGCATTGGATTCTGTATTTGGAGGAATTGCCTCAAGCATAAAGAAAAATTTTGATTTAAAAGTATTTATCTCAGGTTTCTTTGTAAATGCAATAATAGCAATGTTATTAACATATCTTGGACAAAGATTAAATGTAGACATTTACTTAGCAGCAATCATAGTTTTTGTCGGCAGAATGTTTAACAACCTAGGAATTATTAGAAGATTTTACTTAAACAAAGTGTCAGAAAAGTTGAAGAAGAAACATATGTGACAATTATTACGAAAATATTACAAAATTATTTCAAAATCTATTGACTTTTAAAAAAAAATAATATATTCTTATTCAAGAAAAATAGAAATAGGAACTGGGGGTAAATTACTTTGGCTATAGGAGATATCATTGTAGGCATCGACATAGGCGCTTCTAAGATTAGCTTAGTTGTCGGTGAGGTCAATAATTTCAATCAAATTGAAGTCATTTGTAACACCAGTAAAAAGAGTAGTGGCATACAAAAAGGTAAAATAGTAGACGAAACAAAACTCGCTGAATCTATTTCAAATGTTGTTAAAGATGCAGAAAAAGAGATGAATATGAGGATTAACTCAGCATACGTAACTGTACCAGGCAAATATGTCACAATAGTCCAAAATAGTGTTACAAAGGGAGCTAAAGATAAATATTCAGGCATATCTTCTAGGGATGTATCAAATGCACTAATGCAAGCTAAAGATATAGACGTACCTGAAGGAAAACAAATAATTGATATTGTAACAAATAATTTCACATTGCAAGATGGCAAAAAGGTTGAAGACCCAATTGGAGCATTTAGCAACACATTTATACTAGATGCACAAATTGTTTTAGCCGACAGAGAGTACATAAAAACAATTTCAAACATATTTAGAAAAGCTGATTTAGATATTGATGGAATGGTTCCAATAACCTTAGCAGAGAAGAATTTAGTATTAGATGACTATGATAAAAATGATTATGTAATGTTACTTGACATAGGAGCAGAAAACACCGATATAGGAATTTTCGATGAAGAGCAATTCTTATATACTAGCGGAATCCCAATTGGTGGAGATAACATAACAAACGACATAGAATTGGTATTAAATATCTCTCATGAAGAGGCTGAAAAATTAAAAAGACAATATGGACTAGCCTTAAAGTCATACATGGACAATGATACTGAAGTTGTTCTAAATACTGTAAAAGGCGGAGAAAAGATTGTTAGAAGTTCAAATATTGTTGAAATAATAGAAGCAAGAATTGAGCAAATATTTGAACTTGTAAATAGGGATGTAACTAACAAAGGCATAAAGCAATATATAAATAATGTAATTTTAACAGGTCAAGGCATTACTAATATTAGCAAAAGTGATATAGTTGGCAAAATTACATTAAATATACCAGTAAAAATGGCCACATCAAAGATAGCAGGTTTGGTAAAGCCAAATTATGCAACAGCTTATGCTTTAGTTAGATATATAGCGTCAAGACCTTTTTCAAAAACAGTATCTAGCAGCTTAGATATAAATTCCAACGAAGGATTATTACAAAATATATTAGAAAGAGTAAAAGACTTTTTCTACTCATAATTCCAAAAATAATCATAAGAAAAGTATAATAGGTATAATAAATTAGGAGGAAAGAGTTATGTTAATGGATAATAATAGCTATGAAGAAAATTTAAACCAAACAGATGAAACCGCTGTAATAAAAGTTATTGGAGTAGGTGGAGCAGGAAATAATGCAGTAAATAGAATGGTTGACTCAGGAATTGAAGGAGTTGAATTTATATCTATAAATACTGATAAACAAGCACTTATGCTTTCTAAAGCAGGAACAAAAATTCAAATAGGTGAAAAAATCACTAGAGGCTTAGGAGCTGGTGCAAATCCTGATATAGGAGCTCAAGCAGCAGAAGAAAGTAAAACAGAGATTTCAGAAGCAATTAGAGGAGCTGACATGGTATTTGTTACATCTGGTATGGGTGGAGGAACAGGAACAGGAGCAGCACCTATAGTAGCATCAATTGCTAAAGAAATGGGCATACTTACAATAGCAGTTGTTACAAAGCCATTTACTTTTGAAGGAAAGAAAAGACTTACTCAAGCTGAGCGTGGAATAGACAGCTTAAAGGGTAAAGTTGATACATTAGTAGTAATTCCAAACGATAAATTACTACAAATCATAGACAGAAAAACAACAATGCTAGAAGCATTTAAGATGGCTGATGATATATTAAGACAAGGTGTTCAAGGTATATCAGACCTAATCAAAATACCAGGTTTAGTAAACTTAGACTTTGCAGATGTTAAAACCGTAATGCTTAATACAGGAATGGCACACATGGGAATAGGTAGAGCATCTGGAGAAAACAGAGCAGAAGATGCTGCAAAACAAGCAATACAAAGTCCATTACTAGAAACAACTATCGAGGGTGCAAGAGGAGTTATTATAAATGTAACTGGTGGAGAAAACTTAGGATTACATGAAGTAAATACAGCAGCAGAATTAGTACAAAGAAGTGTAGATCCAGAAGCAAATATTATTTTCGGAGCAGTTGTTGATAAGAGCTTAGATGAAGATATCTGCATAACAGTAATTGCAACAGGATTTGATAAAGAGCCAGGAGCAAAGGAAACAAGCATTGGTGCAAAACCATGGATTAAAACTCAATCAACTCCTATACCATCAGAAGGTGGAATAGGTGTGGATATTGACATACCACCTTTCTTAAAAAAGAGTAAAGGATTAAACAAATAATTTAGCGGCTAGAATGGCTTATTCAAAAATAACTATATTTATGTTATTTATAAAAAAAGTCTAATAATGTATAAATGAGTAAAGACTTGTCTAAAAAGGCAAGTCTTTTTTTGTGTGCAAGTTTCAAAATTTGACAGTCTTTTTAAATCTAAGAGACTAAAATAAGGACATGGCAATTTATTTAGATATAATTTTTTTTGAAAATACTTTAATGAACTACATAATTTTGTATGCCACGGGTTTTGTACAAAAAAGAAAAATGAAGAATTTAAAATTAATCATTTCAAGCATAATAGGAGCGATTTACGCCATTATTTCATACCTAAATTTAATACCCATATACTCGACTCCATTTATGAAAATTCTTCTCTCAAGCATAATGATTTATGTAGCATTTAATAATGAAAACATAAAGCAAATGATTAAAAATTTATTACTATTTTATCTAACATCATTTGTTATAGGAGGATGCGCACTAGCATTGCTCTACATGATATCACCACAAAATATACATTTCCAAAATGGAGTATTAGTCGGCACTTATCCAATGAAAGTAACTTTAATTTCAGGAATAGTAGGATTTTTAATAATACAATATTCTTTTAGTTTAAATAAAAGACAGATGAAAATAAAAGATTTATTGTGTGATTTAGAAATAGCAATAAACAACCAAAAAGTAAAAATGAAAGGTTACATAGATTCTGGCAACACTCTAAAAGACCCATTATCTAAGAAGCCAGTAATTATAGTGGAAAAAAATATAATTGAAAAAATTGTAGATGTAGAAAAACTAATGGGAGGTGATGAAAATTTAAAAATAAGGTTAATACCTTTTAAATCAATAGGAAAACAGAATGGTATGCTTATTGGAATAAAGCCACAATACATAAAAATAAAATACAATGAAAATCAAGTAAAAACTAACAATGTAATTGTAGGAATATATGACAAAAAAATTAGTAAAAACTATTCTGCTTTAATAGGTCTAGAATTACTTGAAGGAGGGAAAGAACGTGAAAATACTAGAAAAATTAAACAAAGTGTGTAATAGGATTTTAAAAATAGAAGATATTGAAAAGATATTTTATTCTCCAGAAATCTTTTATGTTGGAGGAAGTGAGAACTTACCTGCACCATTAAGCCCAGAAGAAGAGGAGAAGGAAATAATTAAACTAGATAAGGGAGACGACAGTGCTAGAAAAACTTTAGTGGAACATAATTTAAGATTAGTTGTATACATAGCAAAGAAATTTGAAAACACTGGAGTTGGAATAGAAGACTTAGTCTCAATAGGAACAATAGGCTTGATGAAAGCAATCAATACATTTAATATGGCAAAAAAGATTAAACTTGCCACATATGCGTCAAGATGTATAGAAAATGAAATATTAATGTACTTAAGAAGAAGCAATCGCATAAAGTCAGAAATATCGATAGACGAGCCACTTAATCAAGACAGCGATGGAAATGAATTATTATTATCAGATATTTTAGGAACAGATGAAGATATAACATCTCGAAGGCTAGAGGATGAAGTAGACCAAAAGCTATTAAAAATATCCATATCAAAATTAAACAAAAGAGAAAAAAATATAATGGAGCTAAGATTTGGATTTATAACAGGAGATGAAAAAACACAAAAGGAAGTCGCAGATATGCTAGGCATATCACAAAGTTATATATCCAGATTGGAAAAGAAAATTATCGGAAAAATGAAAAAAGAAATACTAAGCAAAACAGGATGAGGCTTGGCAATAAAAGTATGTATGCCAATGACAAAGAAAATGCAGTTAATATATTATCAAATGTTGATGTTTGTCAATAAAAGCAACTCCCAGATAAACTCTAGGAGTTGCTTTTTAAATTTCAACAAGAATAACATTATCGCCAATAGTTCGAATTTTGTCCCAAGTGATAACTATATCATTATTAGAAGAAAGAAAGCTAAAAGCTTTAGAAGAACCTGGAACAATGATAGAAGTAATGCTACCAGTTGTTAAATCAGCACAAACATCCTGAACATATCCCAGCCTTTTCCCATCAGTAATATTTATAACTTCCTTATGCCTAAAATCCATACCTTTTTGAGCCATAAACTGCATCCCTTCCTTTTAAAAGCCAAAATTATTTCTTAAAATAATTATATTACTTATAGGCTCTTTTTATGTGATTAATAGCACTTTTTTCTAACCTAGAAACCTGAGCCTGAGAAATGCCTATCTCATCCGCAACTTCCATTTGTGTCTTACAATCAAAGAATCTTTTTTGTATAATTATCATTTCTTTTTCAGACAATTTCTTCATAGCCTCAGAGATTGCAATTCCCTCAGTCCATTGTTCATCAGTATTTTTCTTATCACTAATTTGATCAATTATACACAAGTTATCGCTATCACTATTAGAAACAGATTCTTGCAAAGAAACAGGGTCTTGTATAGCATCTAAACTAAAAGCAATTTCTTCCTTTGGCACATCAAGCTCATGAGCGATTTGCTCTATGGTAGGTTCAGTTTGATTTTCCTTTACAAATTTATCTTTAATCATTAAAGCCTTATATGCTAAATCTCTAGTAGAGCGACTTACTCTAATTGGATTATTATCTCTTAAGTATCTTCGTATTTCACCAATAATCATCGGCACAGCGTAGGTTGAAAATTGAACATTTTGCGAAATATCAAAATTATCAATAGCTTTAATTAATCCGTATGCAACCTACTTGAAATAAATCATCAGCATTTTCATTTCTTGATTTAAAACGTTTAATAACACTCAAAACTAATTTCAAATTACAATTAATAAATTTCTGCCTAGCTTCGTGATCCCCATCTTTTATCTTTTTTAAAAGTTCTTCTTTTTCTTCATTTGACAGCATAGGTAATTTGGAAGTATTAATTCCACAAATCTCTACCTTGTTAATCAAATAAAAGTCCTCACTTTCAGTACATAATCATTGATAGCCACATAGTGATAAGCTATTTTATCTAAATGTTTGTACACGTATTATTTCCAAAAAATAAAAATGATATACAAAAAAATAGTTGTCTTCTCATGTCTGCGTGGTGTATTCAAAGATAACTATTTTTATGCTTTTAGTATTTAATAAAAAAATTATTATTATTTATATAGTTTAATAATAATTTAAAAATGTTGATAAATATTGTTAGCTATGCTATACTAATATTATAGTAAAATCAAAAAGAAACTATGTAAAGTAAAGAAGGGATTGAAATTCAATATGAAAGATAAATATAATATGACAAGAGAACAAAATATATTTTGGGCTAAAAGAAATATTGTAGATAGTATTTGGAAAAGTTGTCATATTGAAGGTGTGGACGTTACATATCCAGAAACTCAAAAATTATATGATGGTGGAAACATAGCAAGATTAAGAATAGATGAAATCCAGCTAATTAATAATTTAAAGCACGCTTGGATATTTATTTTAAATTCATTAGATAGTAAAAATGATTTGAATTTTATAAAATCAATCAATAGTTTAGTAGGTAGTAATTTGATTGATAGAGCAGGTGAAATGAGGCTATATGATGTAAATATTGGAGGAACCGATTGGAAACCTGAATTGCCAAATGAGGAAGAGATTTCAAAAAATATAGAGAAATTACTAGAGATAGAAAATAATACAGATAGAGCAATTACTATAATGTGCTATTTAATGAGGACTCAATTCTTTTCAGATGGTAATAAAAGGACAGCGATGCTATTTGCAAACAAATTAATGATTGAAAATGGAAAAGGCATTATTAGTGTACCAGTAAATGAAGATATTAATTTTGGCGAAAAATTAACCACATATTACGAAACCAACAATATGGAAGATTTGAAACAATTTATTTATGATAAATGTGTTAGTGGTATAGATAATGCACAAAAATAATGTGATAGTATTTTAAAAAGATTGACAACGCAATTTCTGTAAAATATGAAAAGATAGACGATGGAAAAAAGCTATGTGTTATAGAGTAATCTAAAATACATAGCTTATTTCTTGCTCAGCTGGAAATATTAGTTCTGTGAAATATAAAAAGTTATTGTTAAGTAAGTTTTTTAATTATAAAATGGTAAAACAAGACAATGCATAAATGTAATTAAAAATCATATTACAAAAACTTTACAAAAATTTAAAATTCTTGAAAAAATCTCTTGACTTAAAGAAATTATTATGATAATATAAGAAGTGAACTTAAGAAATTAGTTTGAAGTACTTAAATAAAATGTAGAAAACTAATTTTTTATTTTTTGCTCTTTATTATACGGAATTCACCAAAACATTGTATATTTAATTACAGTTCAATTTAAACAGATATCATATTTTTTAATTGTTTACTTATAAATTTTTTATCAATTAAAAAATGTAATTATGTAAGTAAAATTTTAGTGAATTGAAAAAGAAAAAAGTTTTTTAATAAAAAGTAAAAAAACTGTTGACTTTTGGAAAAGAGCATAGTATAATAGGTAACGTTATGCTTCTAAAATTATTAGAACGTATAATGTTAAAGTACATTGAAAAATAAACAATGAATCTTTTGAGAAACCAATAAAAATTGCGGTAGTCAAAATCCAAGTAGTATAATTATGTAATGTATAATTTATACAAGATGTATTATATAAAAGGGAAAGAAGTACTACCAAATCAAAACAGAATTAAAATGAGCTAAGACTCAAAATATACCTTAAGTTAATGTAAATTAATGAAAGGAAATTAATATGAGAGTTTGA
>CANQJH010000011.1 GCA_947624195.1 uncultured Clostridia bacterium | reverse complement strand
CCGAACACGGAAGTCAAGCTCCAAAGTGCCGACGATACTTGTGGGTTACCCTGCTTGGAAAATAGGTTGTTGCCAGATTTTTTTATTTTATAAAAGACACAATAAAGTTTTTTCATAATGAGATTTAAAAGATTTTATTATTTTTTAATTATTTATTTTTATTAGTTGCAACAGAAACTTCTAATTATTAGTATCCTTGTTTTCCGGAACAATGATTTCACCATTTTTTGTAGCATCATTTTTGTGAACTTCAAAAGTTAAATTATCCTTAACATCAGATATCTTTAAATCTTTAGAATGTCCTTTAACAATTTTAATTTTTTTATTATCATTATTTTTTTCCTCTTTCATTTTATCTTATTTCCTCCTAAAAACATATAGTCAATATAAATAATTTCCAATTTATAACTATTTTATCATGAAACTACAAAGATATTATCATATTTGAATAGATAAATCAACTAAATTAAAAAACTTACTTTAAGAATTTTGAAATAAAAAATCTGTAAAGTAATTGAAATAATCATCAAGTAGAAAAATAAATGAAATTTTGCAAATAAAATTAACTGCAATAAGGTCAAGTGAAAAAGTAAATGCAATTCTGTAATTAAGTGCAATAATTAATTTTACAGTTAAATTATATTGATTTTTTAGTAATAATATATTATACTAAAGTTATAAAATTTATTAGATATTTTAGAGTAGCTTATGAAAAATAGGATATAAAAAATATCTAAAATAAAAAAATATAGGAGGACAAAAAAATGACTTTTGTTTATGTAATTTTAGCTATAATAGCTGTAGTTGTTATCTATGTTATTATGGCTTATAATGGTTTTGTAAAAACCAAAAATACTGTTGAAGAAGCTTTTTCAACAATGGATGTATATTTAAAGAAAAGATGGGATTTAATTCCAAACCTTGTTGAAGTGGTAAAAGGATATGCTGCACATGAAAAAGAGACTTTTGAGAATATTACTTCATTAAGAGCTAATAGCTATGATGATATGCCTATGGACAAAAAAATCGAGGCCAATGAGCAGTTATCTCAAAATATATCTAAGTTAATGGCAGTTGCTGAAAATTATCCAGAATTAAAGGCAAACCAAAATTTCTCAGAACTAAGTGCTAGTCTAAATAGAGTAGAAGAAGATATAGCAAACAGTAGAAAATACTATAACGGTGCAGTTAGAATATTAAATAATAAAATTCTAATGTTCCCAAGTAATATTGTAGCAAATATGTTTAAATTCGAAAAGGCAAAAATGTTTGAAACAAAAGAAGAAGAAAAAGAAAATGTAAAGGTGAGTTTTTAATGAAAAAATATTGTAAATTGTTAGTAAGTATTATTTTCATTGCTATATTTTCATTTTTAATATCTAATAAAGTTTCAGCTGTATCTGATTATACAATTGAAAGTTATGATATTAACATGGTAGTAAATGAGGACAATACATTTGACATTACTGAACAGATAACGGCATTTTTTGATATACCAAAACACGGTATATATAGAAAAATACCATTAAAAAATACAGTTACTAGAGAGGATGGTACAACTTCAAATAATAGAGCCAGAATAACCAATATTAGTGTGAATAAAAGTTATACAACAAAAAATGAAAATGGCTATAGAGTTATACAAATTGGTGACAGTGATAGAACTGTTAAAGGAAGCCAAACCTATACAATTAAATACACTTACGATTTAGGAAAAGACCCACTCGAAGATGCTGATGAATTATATTATAATTTAATTGGTACTGAATGGGATACTAGTATTAGTAATATAAGCTTCAACATAACTATGCCTAAGGAATTTGATAAATCGTTGTTAGGATTTTCTAGTGGATATTATGGTACATCTGGAAGCTCAGATGTGTCTTATACAGTCAATGATAATGTGATAACGGGAACATTTGATTCTACATTATATGCTGGTGAAGCATTGACAGTGAGATTAACATTACCAGAAGGATATTTTGTTAGAGCTAATCGTGGTATAGATTTTGCAATAGTTGGGATAATTATTTTATGTGTAGCAAGTATAATTTGTGCTTTTGTACTTTGGTCTAAATATGGCAAAGATGATCAAGTAGTTGAGACAGTAGAATTTTACCCACCAGAAGGGTATAATTCAGCAGAAATAGGCTTCTTATATAAAGGAAGTGTAGAAAATAAAGATGCTGTTTCATTACTGATATACTTAGCCAATAAAGGGTATTTAAAAATAGAAGAAACAGAGAAAAAATCTTTATTCTCTGTATCTAAAGGATTTAGGATTACTAAATTAAAAGACTATGATGGAAATAATGAAGCTGAAAGAATATTCTTCAACGGCTTATTTGTAGCCAAAGACTCTGTTACTGATTCAGATTTATACAATAGCTTTTACATGACTATTGGAAAAGTAACACGAAAAATTAACAGCAAGGAAAATAAAAATAAAATATTTGAAAAAACTGCTTCAAGTAAAGGTAAGTGGCTAATACTAGCTGCAATTGCTATATTTGTACTAATCACTATTAAAGTAGGTTATGAATATGGCGGAATGATGGAAATAGGCATGCCTTCACTATTTATGGGTATAGGATTGCTGGTATTTATATCAACCCTGTCTTCTAACCCAAATATAGCAGTAAAAGTTTTTATAGTATTTTGGACATTGGGATTTGCAGGCGTACCGTTTTTATCAATGCTACTACCTATAATTGTAGAAGATCCACTAATACTTACTTTATACTTAATAGGAATTATAACAATTGTAATACTAGCCATATTTGCAAAAATAATGAGCAAAAGAACTAAATATGGCAATGAGATATTAGGAAAAATAAGAGGATTTAAAAGATTTCTTGAAACCGCAGAAAAAGAAAAACTAGAAGCATTAGTAAATCAAGACCCAGAATATTTTTATAACATATTACCATATACTTATGTTTTGGGAGTATCAGACGTATGGATGAAGAAATTTGAAACTATTGCAATGGAAGCACCAAATTGGTACTATTCAAATTCTGCATTTGACTTTATTGTGTTCAATAGCTTTATGAATAATACTATGAGGACAGCTCAATCTGTAATGACATCATCTCCATCAAGCAGTTCAAGCGGTGGAGGAGGTTTCTCCGGAGGAGGATTCTCAGGAGGTGGCTCTGGCGGAGGAGGAGGCGGCTCTTGGTAGAAGCTTACTACTAAAAAGTCATATTGAAATTTAAATTAAAATAAGAAAAGAAACAACCAGTACATTTGTACTGGTTGTTTCAGATTGTTGGAAAACCCTAGATTTCCTAAGTTTTTCTCAATATTTCATTGCATATATAATGTTACAATCCAAATATTGTTATCATAAATTATTCGTACATGCATAATTATTGATTATGAAAATTTTGATTTTAATAAAAAAGAATTTTATATCTTTGCTTTTTGCATTATTTGTGTTATTTTTAGTAATTTTCTCAAATTCCAATCTTACTGCAACAGCAAATGGACTAAAATTATGGGCTAACAATGTTGTTCCATCATTATTTCCTTTTTTTGTTGCAGTTGAGCTACTTAGCCAAACGAATGTAGTCTATTATTTAAGCAAGATATTAGATAAATTAATGAGACCTATTTTTAATGTGCCAGGAATTCGGTGCTTTCCCGTTTATAATGGGGCTTATTAGTGGATACCCAGTTGGAGCAAAAATAGTATCTAATTTATATTTAAATGGGTCATGCACTAAAGACGAAGCTGAAAGACTTTTGTGCTTTACTAATAATTCCGGACCTCTTTTTATTATGGGTACAGTTGGAATAAGTTTTTATGCAAATTCAACAATAGGTCTTATATTGCTATTTACACATGTAGCAGCTTCTATTACAGTTGGCATTATTTTAGGACTACTTTCCAGAAGAAAAAATCATATCTTACCAAAAGAAAATGTAGGATTTACTAAAAAACAAGATATTAGATTTTCAGAACTTGGAGAGGTCCTTGGAAATAGTATTTTAAGTAGTATCAAGACAATACTAATGATTGGCGGATTTGTTACTATATTTTCAGTAATCATCTCAATACTAGAAAGAACACAAATTCTAATTTTCTTAGCAAGCTTTATATCAAAGATTTGTGGACTAAATAAAGATTTAGTTTTAGGATTTTTAAATGGTCTTATTGAATTCACTAATGGCTTGAAATATATATCTAGTGTGCATATCAAGGATATTTCAACTAACATCATACTATCTAGCTTTATTCTTGGATTTGGTGGCATCTCGATTACTTTACAAGTTTTGAGCATTATTGCAAAAAGTAAGCTTTCTATAAAAAAATACGTTTTAGGCAAATTTCTTCACGGTTTAATGGCTACTTTATATACTTTTTTAATACTAATGATACCTATTTTTAACTTTAATTTGTAAAGGACTATGCAATTATAATGTCGAACAAAATAAAAAATCTAGCATATTCAATATTGTTGAAAATATGCTAGTTTTTTACGTTAAAAAAATTGGTAGCGAAGAGTGGACTTGAACCACCGACCTGTCGGGTATGAACCGAATGCTCTAGCCAGCTGAGCTACTTCGCCATTTGTGTAACAATAATAATTATACAATTTTTTTATATTATTGTCAACAGTTTTTTAAGGATTATTCACTAAAATGTCTCAGCCGATATGATTAAATGGAATTTACTTTTTAACTTATACCTGTAAAAGTTTGGTTAATTGTAAAAGTAAATTCCAGTCAAGAATGAAAAACCTTCATGAATTCTTTGTTGCTTTTTGGGACAAAATATAGTATAATTAATTATAGTTATAAAAAGGCTTATAAAGTCATTAAATCATAACTGCAAAAATATTATATAGGGAGAATATGATATGGAATATAGATACAGACCACAGGGCGTTTGCTCTCAAGAAATGATTTTCAACATAGAAAATGGAGTTATCACTGATTTAGAAGTGGTAGGTGGATGCCATGGGAATTTGCAAGGAATTGCAAAACTTGCAATAGGACGTCCTGTTGATGAAGTGATTGAAAAATTAAAAGGTATTAAATGTGGTTTTAAGCCAACATCATGCCCAGACCAAATTTCAAGGGCATTAGAAGAATATAAAAAACAAGCAGTTTAATATAGTTTATATTAGCAAAATGAAAGGAAATTTTATTAAAAAAGCAAAGGGAATAATATGAACTACATATTAAGAGATTTATCACAAACGAAAATGTATAAAGAGTTCTTAAAAAAAGACACCTACCCGATAACCTTATCGGGTTTAGTTTGCGTGTCTAAAAGTATTTTATTATCATTATTGCAAAAAGAAAAAGCACAGAATATCCTGCTTATTACATATAACGAGCTTCAGGCTGAAAAATTAATTAGGGATCTTAATTATTTTTCAGATAATGTAGTGTATTTCCCTAAAAAAGAGATTTCTGTTTATGATTATGATGTTGAGAGCAATGATATATCATATAAACGAATTGATACTCTACGAAAAATGGATACCCAAAAGTCACTTATAGTGGTTACTACTATTGAATCTGTCATGCAAAAGATGATTAGCAAAAAGAGTTTATTTGAAAATATTATAAAGATTCAAGATAATAGTACAATTTCTTTGGATGAAATAAAAGAAAAGTTAGTTTCCTTAGGCTATGAAAGAGTTCCACTAGTTGAAAATAGAGGACAGTTTAGCGTTAGAGGGGATATTTTAGATATTGCAGTTAGTGAAGAAGAAGGTGTGAGAATAGAATTATGGGGAGATGAGATTGATTCGATTAGAAAATTTAAAATTTCATCTCAACGTTCCACAGAAGTAATAAAAAATGTGGAAATCTATCCTGCAAAAGAACATATTTTAGAAAAATCTTTAGAGGAAATTTGCAAAAATATTGAAGAACACAAAGTAGATATTAATAAGGACATAGCAAGTGACTTAGAGGAGATAAAATCAGGAAATTATGAAAGCAAGATAGAAAAATATTTTAATGAGTTTTATGAGGATTCTGGAAGTATATTAGATTACGCCAAAAGCTTTAAAATATTTGTTGATGAGCCTGAAAAGATTAATCAGAGAATACAAAATATAAAAGCTGATAACAAGAATTTAGTTAAAGAGCTTATAGAAAAGCAAAGAGAAGTTCCTGAAGCTTTAGATAATATTATAAAATACAATTTTGAAGAAAGAAATGTTGTTAATTTAAAAGAAGCTGATGATGTTAATAATGACTTTGATTTTAGAGAAGTTAATCTATTTAGAGGTGACATCAAGAATTTTGAAACTGGTGTTAAAGAGGCTTTAAACCTAAATAAAAAGATAGTTGTTTTAGCGGGTAATAAAGAAAATAGAAATAAAATTTCTAAGCTTATAGAAAAAGATATAGAAGAATCAAATCTAAATGGTAGTGTTGTTCAAGTAGATGATTTGGATAATATTATCTTAAAACCAAGAGAAATAGTGGTTTCAATTGGTGCTATTTCTAGTGGATTTGAAAATAAAGAAACCAATTTAGAAGTAATAAGTAGTGATGAATTTTTAAATACTCCAAAAAGAAAGTATAAAAGACCAAATAGCACATTCAAAGAAGGCGAAAAAATTGTTTTTGCTGATTTAAAGGTTGGAGATTTAGTAGTTCATAGAAATCATGGAATAGCTGTTTTTAATGGCGTAAAAACTATTAGAACAGAGGGCGTGACTAAAGACTATATTATTCTTACATATAAAGGTGGGGATAATTTATATGTGCCTACCGAAAATCTTGATAATGTTAGGAAGTATATTGGTGCGCAGGATGGTATTAAGCTTAATAAATTAGGTAGCAAAGAGTGGCAAGAGACTAAAGCTAGAGTTAAGGGTAATTTAAAGGCTGTTGCTAAAGATTTGATTCAGCTTTATGCTAAAAGGGAACATTCACAAGGGTATGCTTTTTCAAAGGATACACCTTGGCAAAGTCAATTTGAGGATAGTTTCCCTTATCAAGAAACATCTGATCAATTAAGATGTATTGAAGAAGTGAAAAAAGACATGGAAAGCCAAAGACCTATGGATAGACTTTTGTGTGGTGACGTAGGATATGGAAAAACAGAGGTTGCTATAAGAGCTGCATTTAAGGCTGTTATGGATGGAAAACAAGTTGCTTATTTGGCTCCTACTACAATACTTGCAAATCAGCAATACCAAGAGTTCAAAAGGAGGATGAAAGAATATCCAATAACTGTAGAACTTTTAAATAGATTTAGAACAGTGAAACAACAAAAAGAAACTGTTCAAAAATTAAAAATTGGCAAGGTGGATATTGTAATTGGTACTCATAGAATGCTTAGTAAAGATGTTGAGTTTAATAATTTGGGGCTTCTTATTATTGATGAGGAGCATAGATTTGGCGTAAAGGCTAAGGAGAAGATAAAGAAATATAAAGAAACCATTGATGTTCTTACAATGACTGCTACCCCAATTCCTAGAACTCTTCAAATGTCTATTGTTGGCATAAGGGATATGTCTGTAATTTATGAGCCACCACAAAATAGAAGACCAATTCAAACTTACGTATTAGAGTATGATACAGAAGTAATTCGTGAAGCTATAACAAAAGAACTTGAAAGAGGAGGGCAAGTATTTTACATACACAATAATGTAGGAGATATTGCGACTAAAGCATTAGAACTTGATATGTTAGTGCCTGAAGCTAAAGTGGGTTATGCTCATGGTAAAATGTCTGGACAAGAAATAGAAGAAATAATGCAAGATTTTATTGAAAAAAAAATAAACGTGTTAGTTTGCACTACTATTTTAGAGTCTGGAATAGACATACCAAATGCCAACACAATGATTGTTGAAAATGCTGATAGATTTGGATTAGCTCAGTTGTATCAAATAAGAGGTAGAGTTGGAAGAAGTGATAAACAGGCATATTGCTATATTACTTATAGAAAAGATAAAATGATTAGTGAAGATGCAAGCCAAAGATTAAAGGCAATTAAAGAATTTACAGAGTTTGGTTCTGGATTTAAAATAGCAACAAGGGACTTGCAAATAAGAGGAGCAGGAAGTCTTTTTGGGGAGTTCCAAAGTGGTCATATGGAGCAAGTTGGGTATGATATGTATACCAGACTTTTAAATGAAGTTATAAAAGAAGAAAAGGGTGAAAAAGTTGAAGAAAGTGTTGATGTAACGATTGATTTGCCTGTTTCAGCTTATATCCCAGAAGACTATATAGAAGATGCAAGTCAAAAAATAGAGATTTATCAAGACATTGCTAATTGCAAGTCAGAGGAAGATTTACAAAATATAATTGATGAAATAATTGATAGATATGGTGATGTGCCTGATGAAGTCAATAATCTAATTGAAATCGCTCGTATTAAGAATTTGGCAAGAGAAAAGAAGATTATAAAAATTCAATCAAGACCTATGGGAATTGTATTCACATTTAATGAATTTAATCATGATAATGTTGATATTTTGTTAGAAAAATACAAAAATAACATTAACTTTTCTGCAACAGGAAAACCTTATGTGACACTAAAAATGAAAGACAACGAAATGCAAAACACAAAAGATTTTTTGAAAGTTTTAAAATAGTGATTAGATACATTAAAGGCAATGGTTTATGGGTAGAACCTTAATTAAAAACCTAAATATATACAAGGAGTGAGTGTTAGAACTTACAACTAACATCAATAATCAAAATGATAATAAGTAGCAAAGAAAATGAAATAATTAAAGAAGTAAAAAAGCTCAAGGATAAGAAATATAGAAAAGAAAAATATATAGTTGAGGGAATGAAAATGGTCGAGGAGGCCATAAGCGAACATCAAGATATTGAGCTTATAGTTTTAAAACAGGATATATCCCTAAACATGGATTTATCAAATTATAAAACTATTACAGTTACAGAAAATGTTTTTAATATGTTGTCTGATGTTGATACTCCTCAAGGGATTTTGGCTGTAATAAAAAAACAAGAATATAAGTCTATTGATGAAAATGCTGATTATATAATTGCATTAGACGGAGTCCAAGACCCAGGCAATTTAGGAACTATTTTAAGAACGATGGATTCTGCAAACTTAGCGCAAATTATAGTTTCCAAGAATACTGTAGATGCTTATAGCCCTAAGGTTGTAAGGTCTACAATGGGTTCAATATATAGAGTTAATATTGTGGAAGTAGAAGATTTAAAAACAGCCTTAGAGAACTTAAGTAAAAAAGGCTTTGAAACAGTAGTCACTTCACTAGATACAGACAATAGCATATATGATGTTGATTATCATAAAAAGGTAGTAGTAATAGGAAATGAGGCAAATGGTGTTTCTAAAGAAATTCAAGAAATGGCTAATAAAAGAGTTAAAATTCCTATGTTGGGAAAAACAGAAAGCTTAAATGTTTCTATTGCTACTGGAATAATGATTTATGAATATGTTAGACAAAAATTACAAAAATAATAAAAATAATAAAACGAAAAAGACACCGAAAAGATCTCGGTGTCTTTTTAGAAGGTTATTCTACAATGCTATCAGCAACATTGAAGAGAGCCTGAATAGTGTAAAAGTTCTTGATGACCCACGTACCATCAATGTCATGATCCTTTAAATCCTCATAGGCTCTGAGAAATGCCTTTATAGAAGAGCGATTTTTAAAAAGGGTTTCAATTGTGGTAAAAGGAATTGAAGTTTCTTGCTCATTTGGTTCTTCAGTTTCCGTTGTGGGAGTATCTGAACTATCACTTACGTCCGGTGTGTCTTCCTCCAAAGAAAGATAAAAGTCGTCTTCTTGGATTTCTTCCTCATTGTCTTCATGTGTGGAGACAAATTCACTTGCATCAGCGTCTTGTAAAAGTTGTTCTTTATAGTTCTTGTTAAGGGCGCTAACAAGGTCAGCAATCTGTTGAGCATATGGTGCTACAAAAGTTGCTGTCATGTAAGGAAAACCAATAGCTCGGAGTCCTTCCTGAATTTTTGCCTCTTCACCAGTGGAAACAAGTTCAATACATTTTTCAACCATGTAATCGTTCGTACAATTTTGTTTGCAGATGTAGCAAATGGTGAAATACACTACAATATCTGCTTCTACTGCATTGTTGAGTGCCGTAAATTGTTCCTGACATGATGGGATTTCATGAACTTTCAAAAATCCCTCATGAGTTAAGGAATACTGATACCGAAGTTCGTGATACAACTTATTGGCAATATCCTCTGAGATGTATACGTATTGGTAATCATCTTTATTGGTGGTAAAGCCAAGTTGGTCGAGAACAGCTTCAGGAGTGAACTTCATCTTCCAAAGAAAAACGCGAGCTTCTGAGAATGAATAAAAGTTAAAATTGTGGATTGCATTAGTGCACGTTTCAATCAAAAATGGATCATTGTCAATTGCCTTCAAAAATTTGGTGCGGAGCTTAATGTTGTAAGAATAGTACTCTTTGGTCACATCGTCTTCGAAACGCTTGAACCGGCGGTCTTCATTCTGCGTACTTGGTGATTCGTTACACATGATGCATAACCTCCCAAAAATTAATTTGTAGATATTTCTACATACATGTTAATTATAGCAAATAAATCAAATTATGTCAATTTGTTACGGTTAATAAAATATATTATTGTAGAATTTTTATATTGAAAATACGATGAATATATGATAAAATAAAGGGCGTAAAAAAATGAAATGATAAAAAGGGAGCAAATTAATGTATAGAAATCATAATTGTGGAGAATTAAATTTAAAAAGTGTTGGCGAAGAGGTAATGCTTGCAGGTTGGGTACAAAGAATTAGAAATTTAGGCGAAATACAATTTGTAGATTTACGTGATGAAAAAGGCATTACTCAACTTGTGTTTTCAGGCGAAATGAAAGATGCTTTTGCAGAGGTCAATCCAGAGACTGTAATTAGCATTACAGGAAAGGTAAGGGAGCGTTCTAATAAAAATCCTAAAATGCCTACAGGAGATATAGAAATAGAAGTCTCAAATTTAGAAATATTAGGCAAATGTAAAAGCTCATTACCTTTTGAAATTAATTCAGAAAAAATAGATATTGAAAATGTTAAGGAAGATTTGAGGCTTCAATATAGATATCTGGATTTGAGAAATGACAAAATACATAATAACATATTGCTTCGTTCAAGCATTATGAAGTCTCTTAGAAAATATATGGATGAACTTGGTTTTATAGAAATCCAAACTCCTATACTAGCTAATTCCTCTCCTGAGGGAGCCAGGGATTATCTAGTACCAAGTAGATTGCATGCTGGTAAGTTTTATGCACTTCCTCAAGCACCTCAACAATTCAAACAATTACTTATGGTTTCAGGATTTGATAAATATTATCAGATAGCTCCATGCTTTAGAGATGAGGACCCTCGTGCTGATAGAGCACCTGGAGAATTCTATCAACTTGACTTTGAAATGTCATTTGCAACTCAAGAAGACGTATTTGCTGTTATGGAAAATGTTTTACCAAAGGTGTTTAAAGAGCATAGTTCATGGAAAGTCGATGAAGGTCCTTTTGTAAGAATAACATATAATGAAGCTATGGAGAAATATGGAATAGATAAGCCAGATTTAAGAAATCCATTGATTATACAAGATGCTACTGAATTATTTGCAAATACTGAATTTAATGCTTTTAAATGTAAAACTATAAAAGCTATAATAGTACCAAATGGAGCCGAACAAGGTAGAAAATTCTTTGATCAAATGAGTGAATTTGCAGTAAATGAATTGGGCGCCAAGGGATTAGCTTGGGTTAAGGTTGATGAAGACAATAACCTAAATGGTGGAATATCTAAATTCGTAACAGATGAGATCAAAACTGAAATAGGAGCTAAAGCAGGAGATAGCATTTTCTTTGTTGCAGATGAATTGAAAACTGCTCAAAAAATAGCTGGCCAAGTTAGAATTGAGTTAGGAAAAAGGCTGGATTTACTTCAAAAAGATGTTTTCAAATTCTGTTGGATAGTAGATTTTCCAATGTATGAATACAATGAAGATGAAGAAAAAATAGATTTTAGTCACAATCCATTTTCAATGCCACAAGGTGGCTTAGATGTTTTAAATAATAAAGATGCTTTAGATATTTTAGCTTATCAATATGACTTGGTATGTAATGGATATGAACTTTCATCTGGAGCTGTAAGAAATCATAATCCAGAGACTATGGTTAAAGCTTTTGAAATTGCTGGATATACTGAGGAAGATGTTAAAACAAAATTTGGTGCACTTTATACTGCTTTTCAATATGGTACACCACCTCATGCTGGATGTGCTCCTGGATTGGATAGAATGGTAATGCTAATTGCTAATTCAAGTAATATTAGAGAAGTTATTGCATTTCCAAAAAATAAAAAAGCAAGAGATGTTATGATGGACTCTCCAAGCGTAGTTACGGATGAACAACTTGAGGAGGTTCATATAAAAGCAACGGAAATAGAAGAATAATAAAAAACAAAATACTGGGACTGCATACGCAGTCCCAGTGTTGTGCTTATTTGAACATTAATATTTAGATATTTGCGCAACCTCCAAAATTTTGATAGAGGGCCTTTATACTACGGAAGTAATAAAAATGCAAGTAAAATATTGCAATAAAATTAAATTAGTGATATAAATTATAATAGGATAATAAAATTTATCTTTAACAACATAATTTCAAGTTATGATTGTAAGCGAAAAGAGGATTTAATATTTGAAAAACATAAAAGACTATAATTTAGAAGAACTAAAAGAACAACTAAAACTCTTAGAAGAAAAACCTTTTAGAGCAGAACAGATTTTTAAATGGCTTTATGTAGATAAAGTAAAAAGCTTTGACGAAATGACTAATTTGTCACTGGAGTTAAGAAAGAAATTAGCATTAAATTTTGACATATGTAATTACACAATCGTCAAAAAGCTTGAATCCGTAGATGGTACAAAGAAGTATTTATTTGGATTATCAGATGGAAATGCGATAGAATCAGTTCTTATGGAATATCATTTTGGAAAATCAGTATGCGTTTCTTCACAAATTGGATGCAAAATGGGATGTAAATTCTGTGCATCAACAGGAATTCCTTTTATAAGGAATTTAACCTCAGGGGAAATTGTAGAGCAAATCTTAGCTATTGAGCAGGACACAGACTTAAAAGTGTCAAATGTCGTGTTTATGGGCATTGGCGAACCATTTGATAATTATGATAATGTTATAAATGCAATTAAAATATTAAATAATCCAAAAGGACTTAATATAGGTGCAAGACATATTAGCGTATCAACAAGTGGAATTGTACCTAAGATATATGAATTTGCTGATGCAGATATGCAATGCACATTATCAGTATCTTTACATAGTGCAAATAATCAAGTGCGTTCAAGTATGATGCCAGTCAATAGTGCATATAATATACAAGAACTTATACAAGCATGTAAGTATTATATAAATAAAACAAATAAAAGAATTTCTTTTGAATATGCATTGGCAAAAGACAATAATGACAATTTAAAAGACGCAGATGAATTAATCAAACTACTTAAAGGAATGTTATGTCATGTAAATTTAATACCAATCAATAAAATCGAAAATGGAAAATACACAAAAAGTTCGCTAGAAAATATAATGAAATTTAGAGATTATTTGAATAATGCGCGGTATAGTTGCAACAATTAGGCGAGAACTGGGTTCAGATATAAATGCAGCTTGCGGACAACTTAGGAGGCAAAACATTAAGTAATAAAAACTAATGATAACAAAGTAAATTAGGAGGAAATTATTAATGCCAAAAGCTTTTGCAACCTCTGATGTGGGAAAAGCTAGAGAAATTAACGAAGACTACTTTTATATTAGTTATCCAGATGATGAAATCCAATTGTTTATATTAGCAGATGGTATGGGTGGATATAATGGTGGCGAAATAGCAAGTAAACTTGCAGTTCAGTCTGCAAAAAACTATATCCAAACCAATTTTGAAAAAAATAAAGACGACTTATTGAACTTAGTAAAGAGTAGTACACAATATGCTAATATGATAGTTTATGAAAAATCACAAGGCAATAGTGAAATAAGCAATATGGGTACAACATTGGATATATGTCTAATATATCAAAACAAAGCTTTTATATCACATATTGGAGATAGTAGAATTTATAGAATAAGAAAAGAAGTTATAAGACGTATTACAAAAGACCATAGTTATGTGCAACAATTAGTTGATGAAGGAAAAATTACTAAAGAAGAGAGTATGAAACATCCAAAGAAAAATATGCTTATGAAGGCTCTTGGATGCACAACTTTTGTTGAGCCTGATGCATCTGTGCATGGTTTTATAAAAGATGATATTATACTTATGTGCTCAGATGGTTTAACAAATATGGTTTCAGAACAAGAAATTAAAACTATTATTAAAGAAAACCCAACTGATGCAACAAAATTATTAGTGCAAAAGGCAAATGACCTAGGTGGAAATGATAACATAACTGCAATAATCATAAGGTAATCAAGGATTTTTGTTTGCAAATAGTGTGCATTATGATGTATGCTATACAAACGAATCGAGAAAGGAATGAAAATTATTATGAACCTAATTGGAAAAATAATAGGAAATCGATATGAAATCCTAGAAGAAGCAGGAAACGGCGGAATGGCTACTGTTTTCAAGGCAAAAGACCATGTACTTAATAGATATGTAGCTGTAAAAGTATTGAAAGATGAGTATACTACTGATTCTGATTTTATAAAAAGATTTAATTCAGAAGCTCAATCAGCAGCTGGATTGTCTCATGCAAATATAGTATCAATTTATGATGTAGGATTTGAAGAAGAAAGCAATTTATACTACATAGTTATGGAATTGGTAAAAGGAAAAACGCTAAAAGAAATTATAAAAAAGGATGGAACAATATCTTGGAAATGGGCTGTAAATATTGCAATGCAAATAGCATCAGCACTTGAAGAAGCTCACAAAAATGGTATTGTTCATAGAGATATAAAGCCTCACAATATAATAATTACAGAGGATGGAGTTGCTAAAGTAACAGACTTTGGAATTGCAAAAGCTGTATCTAATTCAACTATTACAGCATTTGGAACAACAATAGGCTCAGTACATTATTTTTCACCTGAGCAAGCAAAAGGTGGTATGACTGATGCTAAATCTGACTTATATTCATTAGGTGTAGTAATGTATGAAATGCTTACAGGTAAAGTGCCATTTGATGCAGATACACCAGTGTCAGTTGCTCTAAAACATATGCAAGAAGAGGCACCAGAGCCAATTCAATTAAATGGTGATATTCCTACTGCGGTAAATCAAATAGTAGTGAAGGCAATGCAAAAAGATCCAAATGAAAGATATAATACTGCAACAGAAATGTTAAATGATTTGGCAAAAGCTTTAAAAGATCCAGATGGAGATTTTGTTATTATTGAAAATAGAAATGGCCAATACACAAGAGTAATGAAAGCAGTTGATGATAAAAATAAAGGTAAAAAGAAAAAAGGATTTTTTGCTGAACATCCAAAATCAAAAATACTAATATTTATTTTAGGATTGATTTTATTATTTGTAATAGTATTTTTAATTACAAAAATAGCTCTTGATGGAGGTATTAGCAAAAAGGTAGAAGTTCCTAACTTAGTAAATTTGACACTTAGCGAAGTGCAAGAAAAAGTAGATTCATTAGAATTGAAAATAGAAACAACAGAAGCGGCAAGTAGCGAAGTTGAAGAGGGAAGAATAATTTCTCAAGAACCACCATTTAAAGCTGGAGATAAAATGAAAAAGGGAGAAACAATTAAAGTTGTTGTAAGTAAAGGCCCTGAAACAAATCCGTTACCAAACTTTGTAGGCTCAAAGATAGAAGACGTACGAAATTCAGCTTTAGAGATAGGAATAGAGCTTGTTGAAGAAGTACAAAATAACAATAAGGTTCAAGCTGGATATGTCGTAAGTCAAGATGTAACTGAGGGAACTCTTGTAAAATCAGGAGATACGGTAAAAGTAGTTGTAAGTAGTGGAACAGCTAAGACCAAAGTACCATATGTTATAGGTATGGATGAGGGTACAGCTAATGCTACATTAGTAAACGCAAATCTAAAAACAAAAGTATCTTATGCAACAGATAATGAAAAAGAAAATGGAAAAGTACTTTCTCAAAGCATTAATTCAGGAGAAGAAGTTGCAGAAGGTACAGAAATAGAGATACAAGTAAATAAAGTAGAGAATAAGAGCAAAACAATTAAGTTAGTTTTAGAAAAAGTTCCAGCAGTTGTATCAAATTCATCAAATACAACTTCAGAGGGCTCTAATGCAGTAACAATTACGGTTGTAGTAAATGGAAAGACTTTAGTTGGTGGAAAATCTGCTAAAGTTGGAGATACTGATGTTGATTTAGGAACAGTTACTGGTTCAGGAGTTCAGTCAATTGAAATCAAAATAGCACAAGGAAATATGACAAAGACTATCAAAAAAGAAGCTAACATAGATGATTGGGGAGACAACTCAGTATGGTACATTAAGGAATAATTTGAATTGTTAATTCATTCATTACATGAGTAAAAAGGTTACATTAATTTGTAGCCTTTTTGTATTGACCAAGATTTAAAATTTTGATAAAATTAGAATGAATGGGAAGGAGAACGCCATGGACATATCAGCATCTATTTTAAGTGTAAAAGAGGAAGAAGCTATTCATACATTTTACAGGCTAGAATTAGCACATATAGATTATTTTCACATAGATGTAATGGATGGAAAATTTGTAAAAAACAATACAGCAGAAATTATGAAAATATATTCTGATAATCTAAAAAATATAACAAATATTCCATTAGATGTACATTTAATGGTACAAGATGTAAAAAGGTATGTGGATATTTTTTCATCAAATGAGCCTAAATGTATAACATTTCATTTGGAAGCGGCAAAGGGTAAACAAGAAGTATTGGATTTAATAAATTATATAAAACAATATTCTAAAGTTGGAATTTCAATTAAGCCTAACACAAATGTAGAAGACGTATATGAGTATTTACCATTAATTCATAATGTTTTAGTAATGACTGTAGAACCAGGCAAGGGAGGACAAGCTCTTATTCCTGAAACGATTGAGAAAATTAAGACATTAAAAAAATATATAGAGGAAAATAATTTAGATACAGAGATAGAAGCTGATGGTGGAATAGGACTTGACAATATTAAAGAATTAAAAGAAGCAGGAATAGATATTGCAGTTGTTGGTACAACATTAATAAATGCTAAAGATTATAAATATACAGTAAATAAGTTAAGAGAAGGCTAAGCCTACAAGTATACAGTAGATAAGTTAAGAAAGAGCTAATCCTACAAGTATACAGTAGATAAATTAAAAGAGAGCTAAAGTTTACAAATACACCATAAATAAGCTAAAAGCAAAAATAAAAACAGCAGTGTTAATACAAAAATCATCTCGCTTAAGTGACATGATATAAAAGTTTATAGGTAACCTTTTAAAAACCTAAATCTATTATACAAGGAGAAAATGTTAGCCTAAAGCTAGCAAAAACTAATCAAAATGCCAAATAGACGAGCAAGAACAAGAAGAAAAGATAATGTAATAGTGGAAACATTAAGTAACAAAACTTTTTTAAAGTTAAGTGGTATTCTAATTTTAATTATTGTAGCATGTGTACTCATCATGACAATTTTAAATGTAAATGAAAAAAGAAGAATAACCCTAGAAAAAGCCAGAATTCAGGCTCAAATAGATGAAATATATTCAGCAACTTCAAAAGAGATGGAAAGTTTAGAAAATTATAAAACTAATCAAATTATTAGATTATCCGCTGTAGGGGATATTTTATGTGGTAATAATTTAAGACAATATGGAAGAGACTATAATAGCATATTTACCGACATATCAAGGCTCTTAGAAGACGTAGATTTAAGCTTGGGTACTTATGAAACTACAATAACAGAAGACACCAAAGACTTTGCAAATGCAGTTGGCAAAAGCGGAATTGATTTCGTAAGCCTAGCACATAATCACGCTTTAGATAACGGAATAGAAGGACTAAATGCAACTAAAGATTACTTAGAAAGCATTGGAATAGATACTGTTGGCAAGTCAGCAGAAACGCCAGAAGAAAGAGTTAAAATAATAGAAATAAAAGGTACCAAAATAGCAATACTTGCTTATACATATGACAATAAAAAAACTGGAGTTAACATTTATCAAGAAGATTTGGTAAAACAAGATTTGGAATATGCGGAAGCAAATGCAGCATTTTCAATTGTTATGATGCACTGGGGCGATGTAAATACAAATACAGTTAGTAGTTACCAAGAAAGCCAAGCTAAATATTTAGTAGGTTTAGGTGCAGACATCATTATAGGTGCTCATCCATCGGCAGTTCAAAAAATGGAAGTTATTCAAAATAGTGATTTCCAAGATTGTTTTATAGCATATTCAATAGGTGACTACACATCTGATTTTACAGTAGAAAATGCAAACCTTGAATTAATCTTAAATATTCAAATATTTGTTGATAAAGAAGGCAAAGCTTCACTTTATAAAGTAGATTATACTCCTGTGTATATGTTAGACAAAGGAGCAAAATATAAAGAAAATAGATTTAAAATTCTAGATATGAAGGCGGAAATTGCAAATTACGGAGACAAAAGTGATATAGATAAAAAGACTTATGATAAATTAGTTAGAGGAGTTGACAGATTAAATTCTATACTAGGCAAGTCTAACTAACACTAAATGTAGTAGCAAAAGGAGCAAATCATGAAAGTAGGATTTATATCATTGGGTTGTAGCAAGAACTTAGTTGATACAGAAATGATGATAGGATTATTTAAGAAAAAATCTTATGAAATAGTAAATAACCCAGAAGAAGCAAACATAATTGTAATTAACACTTGTGGCTTTATTGGTTCGGCAAAAGAAGAGGCAATAAATACGATTTTAGAAATGGCAGAGTACAAAAAACAAAAATGTAAATTTTTAATAGTTACTGGTTGTTTGGTAGAAAGATATAAGGAAGAACTAGCAAAAGAAATGCCAGAGGTGGATTTATTTGTTAAATTTAGTGAATACGAAAACTTTTGGAAACAAGTAGAGGAGTTAGTTGAAAGCAGCGGCAGAAGCTTATTGAGAAGCGTTAAATCAGATAGTTTGAACTTACCAATTGAAAGTAGAGAAAAAGAGTCAACTAGACAAAACAAGCAAGATAAATTGGAATTATCAATTGCAAATAGAAAAAAGGAGTTATCTCAAAACAATAAACCAGGCAATTTGGACTTTTTAGATAGAATAATTACAACAGGTTGTAATTTTGCTTACATCAGAATAGCAGAAGGTTGCAACAATTTTTGTACTTTTTGTGCTATCCCCTATATAAGAGGAAGATACACGAGTAGAAAGCAAGAAGATATTTTGAAAGAGGTAGAAAGCTTAGCAAAACAAGGTATTAGAGAATTTATTATTATTGCACAGGATACTACTAAATATGGGATTGACATCTATGGAAAACCTATGTTGGCAGATTTGCTACATAAAATTAGCAAGATAGACGGAGTAAAGTGGATTAGATTTTTATATTCATATCCGGAAACAATAACCGACGAACTAATAAATGAAGTGAAAAAAAATAAAAAAATATGTAAATACTTTGATATACCAATGCAACACATATCAGACAAAATTTTGAAAAAAATGAACAGAGCATCTAGTGAAAAAAGTACAAAAGAACTAATTACAAAATTAAGAAAAGAAATACCAGGAGTTATTATTAGAAGCACATTAATGGTTGGTTTTCCTGGCGAAACAGAAGAAGATTTTAATAAATTATATGAATTTGTAAAATGGGCTAAATTTGATAAATTGGGATGCTTTGCATACTCAAAAGAAGAAGGAACTGGAGCATCAAAAATGGCTAATCAAATTCACCCATCCACAAAAAAATCAAGATACAATAAAATTATGAAGCTTCAAAAAGAAATATCAAAATCTAACCTTAAAAAGTTTATCGGAAAAGAATTTGATGTTTTAATTGAGGATGCAATAGTATCAGACGATAATCAGCTATACTTTGTTGGCAGAACATATATGGACGTTCCTGACATAGACGGATACATATATTTGCAAGACGAAGCGGAGATAAACACTTTCGTAAAATGTAAAGTGACGGACGTATCAGAGTATGACCTAATAGGCGAAATATTACCTTAGTTTTAATGATTATATGTAATACAAATTGAAGGATAGTAATTGTGAATTACTATCCTTCAAACTATTAAAAAGTTATAAAAAAATTTTTTCATTATACATAATAATTATTCATAAGACTAGATATGTGCAATAATGTAATCTTTTTACCATTAATTTTTATGAATTTGTCATCTTTTAAGCTCTTCAATTCCCTAAACATAGCGGAACGATTGATAGAAAGATAATCAGCCAAATTCTTAAAATTACTAGGTAAATAAATAACTTGAGAATGATTTTTCTTATATTCATTTTCAAAAAAAGCTAATAATTTATCTCTAATGTTTTTCTTAGTAAGAATCAGAATTCTGTCGTTATTTTCTTTAAATTTGTCATTAATTATTTGGAACAAATTAAATATAAAAATGTTATAATATGGGTAATTAACATTTTTTATGTTAATTAATTTATTGTAGTCAATTAAAAGAACCTTGCAAGGTTCCAATGCAATGATTTGGCAGTCAGAGCTATCTATACCGTAAAAATTTGAACCAAAAACATCATTATCAAATAATTCTTCAACCAAGATTTCTTCGCCAAGGTCATTTGTCTTTATAATTTTTGCATGACCTTCTATTAAAATACAAAGAATATTCGTATTTTTTAACTTGGAAAAAATCTCTTCATTTTTATTAAAATTATAAATATGACTTTCTAATTTAATAAGCAATCTAGCCCTTTGCAAGCTAGAAAGCCCTTCAAAAGGATTTAACATTTTCATCACCAAAAATATTTTAGCATATTTTCAAAAAAGGTGCAATAGCACCTTTTTATTTTGCAAATTTATTGTTAGAATTTTTTTAGCTTCAAAAGAAAAATATAATAAAAAAAGGAGAAAAATTATGAAGATAGTTAAAAGAGATGGACACATTGTTGATTATGATCCAAACAAAATAGTAGTAGCAATAAGCAAAGCAAATGCTGAAGTAAAAGGAGATGAAAAAGTTTCAGACGAGCAAATACAAGAAATTGTGCAATACATTGAAGACTTAAAGAAGAAAAGAATTTTAGTTGAAGATATACAAGACATCATAGAAGAGAAGTTAATGGAATTTGATAAATACCAACTAGCTAAAAAATACATTACATATCGTTATACAAGAGAGCTTGTTAGAAAAGCTAATACAACTGACCAATCAATTAAAGAATTAATCGAAGGTGAGAACGAATACTGGAATAATGAAAACTCTAATAAAAATGCTCAAGTAGTTACAACACAAAGAGATTATCTTGCTGGAATAACAAGTACAGATATAACAAGAAGATTCTTACTTCCAGATGATGTTGTAAAAGCTCATGACGCAGGAATAATACATTTCCATGATGCAGATTATTTTGCACAAAATGCTTTACATAACTGTGAATTAATAAATCTTGATGATATGCTACAAAATGGAACAGTAATTAATGGAGTTATGATAGAAAAACCACATAGATTTATAACAGCTGCAACTATTGCTACACAAATCATTTTAGCAGTTACATCTTCAAGCTACGGAGGAGCAACAGTTTCACTTACTCACTTAGCACCTTTTGTAAGAAGTAGTTTTGAAAAATACTATAAAAAATATGAAAAAAGAAAATTAAATAAAGAAGACTGCGAAAAATTTGCATGGGAAGACACCAGAAAAGAAGTAGAAGATGGAGTACAGACCTTTAACTATCAAGTAAATTCAATGACAAATACAAATGGACAAGCACCATTTTTAAGTGTATTTATGTATATGAATGAAACAAAAGATTACAAAAAAGAATTGGCAATGATAATAGAAGAATTTTTGAGACAAAGAATTCTTGGATTTAAAAATAGAAAAGGTGTATATATTACACCAGCATTTCCAAAGCTTCTATATGTTTTGGAAGAAGACAACATAAAAGAAGGCGGAGAATATTATTATCTAACAAAACTTGCAGCAGAGTGTACAGCTAAGAGGATGGTTCCAGACTATATTTCAGAAAAAGTTATGTTGGAATTAAAGAAAAATGAAAATGGAGACGGAGAATGTTATCCATGTATGGGTTGTAGAAGTTTCTTAACACCAGATAGAACAATGCATTTAGGAAACATAGCTCATGCTAAAAACTATGTTGAAGGAAAAGGCAAATACTACGGAAGATTCAATCAAGGTGTTGTAACTATCAATTTACCAGATGTTGCTCTTTCTTCAGAAAAAGATATGGATAAATTCTGGGAAATATTTGATGAAAGACTAGAACTTTGCCATAAAGCATTACAAATAAGACATAAGAGATTAAGCAATGCTACAAGTGATGTAGCACCTATACTATGGCAAGATGGTGCATTAGCAAGATTAAAACCAGGAGAAAGTATACATGAATTATTACATCATGGATATTCTACAATTTCACTAGGTTATGCAGGATTATATGAGTGCGTTAAATACATGACAGGACATTCACACACAGACAACGGTGAAGGTAAAGAATTCGGACTAAAAATTATGCAAAAATTAAATGATGCATGCAAGAAATGGAAAGAAGATGAGGACATTGACTATTCAGTATATGGAACACCAATCGAATCAACAACATATAAATTTGCAAAATGCTTAAAGGAGAGATTTGGAACAGTAGAAGGAGTTACAGACAAAAACTACATAACTAACTCATACCACGTTCCTGTATTTGAAGAAATCGATGCATTTACTAAGTTAAAACTAGAAAGTGAATTCCAGAGATTAAGCCCAGGTGGAGCTATCTCATATATCGAAACACCAAATCTACAAAATAATCTTGAAGTAGTTATGCAAGTTATGGAATTTATTTATGACAACATAATGTATGCAGAGCTAAATACAAAATCAGATTATTGCCAAAAATGCGGATATACAGGCGAAATTTTAATAGATGACAATTTAGAGTGGTATTGTCCAAATTGCGGAAATAGAGACCACAACACATTAAATGTAGCAAGAAGAACATGCGGTTATATTGGAACAAACTTTTGGAATAAGGGTAGAACACAAGAAATAAAAGAAAGAGTTTTACATATTGATAATAAGGAAGCTGATGCAAAATGAGATATAATGTAATTAGAAAAATGGATATATCAAATGGACCGGGAGTCAGAGTTTCTGTATTTATGCAAGGATGCGAATTCCATTGTAAAAATTGCTTCAACCAAGAAACATGGGATTTTGAAGGCGGAAAAGAATTTACACAAGAAACCATAGATGAAGTTTTAAATCTAGGTGAAAAAGACTACATAAAAGGACTATCAATTTTAGGTGGAGAGCCAATGCACCCTAAAAATATAGATGCTACAATGGAATTAGCTAAGCAATTCAAACAAAAATATCCAAATAAAAGTGTATGGGTATGGTCTGGATTTAGATTTGATAAGGATTTAAAAGACAAAGAGGTTCTAAAATACTTGGACGTCTTAGTTGATGGACAATATGTGGATGAGTTGCATGACCCAACTTTAAAATGGAAAGGTTCGTCAAACCAGCGAGTAATAGATGTGCAAAAAACATTAAAGAACAACGAAATCGTGTTGTATGCATAAGAAAACTGATGTTTAAATTTTATATAAAATTTATATATTAAAAAATATTGATATTACATACATAATATGTTATAATATACATATAATATATTGTGGAGGTGATAATATGGCTACAATAAATGTAAATGTAGATGAAAAAATAAAAGAACAAGCAAAAGCAACTTTAGATTATTTAGGAACAAATTTTACCAATGTTATCAATATGTTATTAAGACAAATAATTTTAACAGAAAGTATTCCTTTTGAAGTTAAAATACCAAAATTAAATGCTGAAACCATAAAGGCAATGGAAGATGCGGAAAAGGGCATAGGTTTAAGCAAAGGATATAAAGATTTAAAAGAAATGTGGAAAGACATAGAAAAAGAGGATTGATAATTTTGTTAACAGTCAAATACAGTAATTTGTTTAAAAAAGATTATAACTTGATGAAGAAAAGAGGGTTAAAATTAAAATTATTACATGACGTTGTTGAAATGCTAGCTAACAATGTAACCTTACCTGAAAAATATAGAGACCACTATTTAACTGGAGGATATAAGCGGATTTAGAGAATGTCATATTCAAGCTGATTGGCTATTAATCTATAAGATAGATAAAAATGAATTAGTGTTAACAGCATTTAGGACAGGGTCACATTCTGATTTATTTTAATGTGCCGAAGATATGGACAGCCAGTGATTATAAATAATCACTGGCTGTTTCTTACAACTTCTCTTACAAATTGCATTTACTTTTTCACTTGACGGTATAAAATAATGAATATGTGAGACAGCTTGTTCATTATCTTATAAATATTTAATTATCAAAAAAAATACTTGACCTATGTAAAGGACAAGTATTTAATGTTGTTAATATAATTGTACAGTATAAAATGTGTTTTTTAAAACAAGGCATCATTATGGTTAATTTTTATTTTAGATTATTGTGATTTTCATTAATTTACTATGATTATTCGCAAACTTCTTTTATAATTTCCTTGTATTGCTCAGTTAATTTCTTTAGACTATCTATTGTTATGTGTTCATTTACTTCGTGAGCTGTTACTGGGCCGGCTCCCAATATCATCCTTTTTCCATTTATAAAACTGGCTTCAGTAAAATAATTTGCTGTATAATCACTATTTGCAAAAGGTATTTTATTATACCAAGATTTGATTTCTTGTAAGATACAAAGTTCACAATCATATTTTTTAGATAATTCATCTATTTTATTTTTCAGTATACCAATATGTTCATCTTTTGCTATTCTAAAATCCAAAGTAGCCTTACAATTTGCAGAAACAGAATTTATTGCACTTCCACCATTTATTACTCCAATGTTCATTGTTGTATAAGAAATTTCATATTTCGGATTTTTGTCAGGTTTAATATTATCATTATAAAATTTTTCTAATTCAACTAAAAAGTTTATACATGAAGAATTTGCACTTTTTCCTTTTTCAGGATTACTAGAATGAACTTTTATTCCTTTAAAATTTAGCTCATATGCTAATAAACCCTTGCATCCAGTTACTATAATATTTCCAGTTGGTTCTCCAACCAAAATATATTCTGGTAATGTTTCACCACTTGATATAACTTCTTTTATTCCTTCAAAATTTTGCTCTTCTGAAAATGTGAAATATACTTTTATGCCATTATGTAATTTTTTTAAATCTATTTCCATTAAAGCCTTTATAAATGCAGCTATACCACTTTTCATATCACAACAACCTAATCCATATAATTTGTCATCTTTTTTAGTTAGTTTAAATGGATCTGTTTCCCAAGAGTTAATATATTCTACAGTATCTGTGTGGCCTATAAATGCTAATTTTGGATTTTTGCCATAAGACATTATTAAATACCTTTTTTTACATTCAGTTTGGAAACCTATTGATTTTAATGTTTCTTCTATATAATCTAAAATTTGTTTGTTCTCATAATCTCTCACTGTATTAAAAGAAACTAATTTTTCTAAAATATCTATTACGTCCATCTTTCCACCTTTATTAATCATTTTAATTTATAACTATAATATTTTATTATATGCAAAATAATATGTCAAGTTTAATTTTCAATAATATAATATATTTTTAAATAGGTTAATTGAAAAAGTAAAATATAGATAGAAAAAGTAACTTCTAGTTACCGATTAAATGCTATTTGTAAGCAAAAATAAGCAATGAAAGCAACTCATTATCTTAATATTTTGTGTAAAATGAAAATATATATAAATAAGCACAATAAATAAATCAAATTTAAGTTAATTAAAGTAGAGTAACATTAACTTCTATTTGAAAATTATGTGCTATAACAATAACAGTATTTAATTACAAAACCTATTATAACACATTATTTTAGCTTTGTTAAGTTGTTAATCCACTTTTGTGTGATTAACAACTAAACACAATTATAAAATATCTATAATTGTCAATTACAGAAATGCCATAAAGGAGCAGGATTAGGTAAGCAAGCCATTTTATACATTTCTTTCTTTGACAACCTTTAAGTTTTGGCTATTAGTCTTACAATAAACCTAATGTAAAACCTAAATATATTAATTATATTATAAACTTGATGTTACTTTTACAATTTACGGTCAATATATTTTCCACATTTTCTCGGAAAAAATGTTGACAAATTTAATATATTAGGAAAGTAATACTTAAAGAAACAAATAGGACAAAAATAATTAAAAAACACAAATAAGCCAAAGCAAAAGTATGATTTGGCAAAATAAGAAAATATAATAAAATAAATTTAGCTTTCTTTATAAATGTGATGAAAACCCCTTTTAGATTTATAAAAGAAAAAATAAAACATTAAGAAAACCCTAGAAAAAAATCTAGGGTTTGTCAACAATCTGAGGCAGTGATTAGGTATAATCACTGCCTGTTTGTTGCGTAACTAAGTACAAATAACATAAATTAAATTAGTAATCATACAAGTAAGTATTCCACAAATTGTAGGAATTAAGAAAGCAACTGCAGTCCACTTAAAGCTACCAGTCTCTTTCTTTATAGTTAATAATGTAGTTCCACATGGGAAGTGAAGTAATGAAAATAACATAACATTAATTGCAGTTATAATAGTCCAGCCATTGGCAGAAAGTATAGTGAAAATGCTCTGTATATTTTCCATATCAACAAGAGTGCCTGCTCTAGTGTAGCACATAAGAATTATAGGAAGCACAATTTCATTAGCCGGAAGTCCAAGCAAAAATGCAGTTAAAATGTATCCATCAAGCCCCATAAGCCTTGCAAAAGGATCAAAGAAATTTGCTATATATGTTAACAAACTAAGGTCGCCTATTGTTATGTTAGATAAAATCCAAATAACAACACCAGCAGGAACAGCAACACTCAAAGCTCTTCCTAAAACGAATAAAGTTCTGTCAACAATTGAACTTGCTAAGATTCGTCCTATTTGTGGTTTTCGGTATGGTGGAAGTTCCAAGATAGCGCCATCCGTTTTCCCTTTAAGTAATGTTAAAGATAGTAATTTTGATATAAGAAATGTAAATAAAATACCAATTGAAATTACTACAAAAACGACAAAAGTTGCAATTAAACTGCTCTTAAAACTTTCACCTGTCGCAATAGCTCCGCTAAAGAAAATAGTTGCGATAGTTATTAAAAAAGGAAAACGACCATTACAAGGTACAAAATTATTTGTTAAAATAGCAACAAGTCTTTCTCTTCTCGAACTGATAATTCTACAGCCAATGACTCCGGCAGCATTACAACCAAAGCCCATACACATTGTCAAAGACTGCTTTCCAGAGCTACAACATTTTTTAAAACATTTATCTAAGTTAAAAGCAATTCTAGGTAGATATCCCAAATCTTCCAGTAAAGTAAAAAGTGGGAAAAATATCGCCATAGGAGGTAGCATAACACTTACTATCCAAGTAACAGTTGTATAAACTCCATCAACCAGTAACGAAAACAACCAATTAGGAGCTTTTATAAATAACAAAAATCCTGCAAAGTACGGCTTAATGAAGCTAAATAAATTAGAAAGTAACTTAGATGGATAGTTTGCTCCAACAATTGTAATCCAAAATATTAAACAAAAGAAGAGAATCATAATAGGTATGCCAAAGCGTTTAGAAGTAAGAATCTTATCTATTTTTTTATCTCTTTCATTGTAATTTTGATTTGAAAAAACACAAACAGCTTCAGTTACACTATGAGCCTTTTCAAAAATATGCTTTATATTTTCTTCTTGATTTTCTGTAAATGTCACTTTGTTTGGATTGCAGATGAGTTTACCGGTACAAACCATATTAATGGTTTTAAGTAAATTAAACAAAGTAGACTTTTTCCTTGCAATAGTTCCAACTACAGGAACACCAAGTTCTTTAGATAATTTCTTTAAATCAACGGTAATCCCCTTTTTACTGGCTTCATCCAATAAATTTACACAAACTACTACATCATCTGTTAAATTCATTATCTGGTAAACCAAATTTAAATTTCTTTCTAATCTGGTAGCATCCACAACAACCACAGTTACCTCAGATATGCCAGAAGCTATGTAGTCTCGTGCAATCTTTTCCTCTTCAGAATCAGCCATAAGTGAATATGTACCAGGAATATCAACAAATAGATATTTCTTATTTTTATATGTACAAATGCCTGTGGCATTTTCAACCGTCTTTCCAGTCCAATTTCCAGTATGTTGATGCATACCAGTTAAACTATTAAAAATAGTTGATTTCCCCGTATTAGGGTTTCCAGCAAGTGTAATCTTATAATCACAGCCAACAACAAATCCGGTATTGTTATTTAAACTACTCCCAGTTGAAGAATTAGTAAGTCCCATAAAAAAACCTCCATACAGAATTGTATGAGGTGTACTTGTACTAAATAACAATTTGAGCTATAAATTTAATATAAATTATGAAGCATAAAAATAGTTATCTTTGTCATGAGAATGGGGTGCACTTCATTTTTGTCGAATTTTGTCGACGAGTTTATCAAAAATTTTCATTTTTTATATTGCGATATGACAAAATATGGTATATAATAACGACAAATATGTACATATTTGCATATCTAAATCAGTTTATTCATTTAATTTTGAGATTCTAAAAAAATTCCCAAATTAAAAGTTTAAAATTATAAGATTAATCTTTTCAAATACGACTGTGTTTATTATGAAATAAATTACAGTTTTATCACTAACGGAAAATACATCAAGTGAAAAAATAAATGAATTTCTAAGTTACAATTCACAGCTGATAATAACAAAAAGTAATGAAAAACAATTGAAATAAAAACTCTAACGAAAAATAATTAATATTTTTTAAAAAGTATTGAAAAATAAGAAAAAATTTTCTATAATAAAGGAGGAACAGAAGTATTGTATATACAAGAATACATAAATAATCCACATGATAAAATAATAAGAAATGTTTTGCTAGATAAAGAAGAAGGAGCATATTTTATAAATAAAGCATTAAATTTAAAAGAAAAAGAAAAGTTATCAGAAAAAAATATAATTAATTATAATAGTAGTTTTGTAAATAGTAAATTACAAAATAAAATATCAGATGTAGTATATAAAGTAGTAAAAGATGAAAAAACAAATGCTAAAATTGAACAGGAAGATAGAGATATATACATAATAATAGAACATCAAAGTAAAAAAGAATCAGAAATGGAATATCGATTTTTTGATTATAAAGTAGAAGTAACAAGATTAGCCCTAGATAAAAGTAAAATAAGAGAAGAAACATATAAGGAACCAAGTGTAATAGGAATATTACTGTACACAGGAAAAGAGAGCTGGAATAAAGAAAGTCAAAAAAGTGAAAACGAATTCAAAGCAAAAAAGACACTCAAGTATTGGACAAAACAAGGATATACAAAATATAAGTTAGTAGAAGCAAGCAAAATACCAGAAGAAGAATTACTAAAAGAAAATACATTATTATCAAAAATACTGTTATTAGAAAAAGCAGAAAGTACAGACAAGATAATGGAAATGTATTCAAAAATAATGAATCAAAAATTAAGCACAAAAGAAATTGAAAAAATAGAAAAATATATAATAATAATATTGTCACAAGTTTTTAAAAAGGATAAAAGGGAACTAGAGGAAGTTCTAAAAAAATTCAAGAGGAGGGAAAGTGAAATGATGCATATAGAAGAAGTATTAATAAAAGAAAGAGATAGCTGGTTTGAGGAAGGCAAAAGCATAGGCAGGAAGTCTGGCTTAACTGAGGGTAGACTTAAAATTATAAGAAAAATGATAAAGGGCAAAGTAAAAGACGATTTAATAAAAGAATACACAAATGCAAATGAGCAAGAACTAGCAAAAATAAAAAAAGAAATGCAAAGTCAAGCTGTTTAATGTTAAATGCTAATTTCATAAATATATAGTTAGATTTAATTAAATAGAGAACTGATAATAGGTGTGTTAAAAAACATACCGACTTTGTCAAGTAAAGTGTGTAATTTTTTTTAAAATTAAAATTTTTTATAAATCAGTGTCAATTATCGTCACTGATTTTATTTTTTCATTAGAGTGATTGGTAGTATACATAATATTGTGCTTAAGGTTCATCAAATAAACTTTAATATTGTCAAAGTTTTAAAGTAACAATAATTTGAAGATTTAATAAATTGTTAAATATTGGTTTTAAGCATTATTTATGACTTTTCTAGTCTGCTCCCATACATCTTGATCAGTATATTCATTACCTATATTTTTGCCCCAATATTTTATAATTGCTTTTTCTTGAGCAGTTGTTATTCTAACAAAATTTTCCTTTAGATTTTTTATATATCTATCCGTTTTCATCTTTTTACCTCCTGTTATATATTTTCATATTTTGTTATTCTTGCCTGCATTTCTGGATTCATTGCAATCTGATTTCTTACCATTGCCCAATTTGATATTGGTCTATCTTTCCATTTTTTATACAACTCTGTAACTCGTAAATAAAGTAATTTGAATAATGAAATCTCATTTGGAAATGATCCTCTTTTTGTTACTTTTCTAAAACTTGAATTTACACTCTCTATTGCATTTGTTGTGTACATCACCTTTCGTACTGCACTTCCATAATTAAATAATTGCTCTACATGTTTCCAATTTCTTGTCCATACTTCTACTGCTCCTGGATATTCACTCCATGTTTGCTTAAATTTCTCAAATTCTGCTTCTGCTGCCTTTAAACTTGGTGCTCCATATATTTTCTTTAATTGTGCTGTAAATGCCTTGTAATTTTTTGTTGGAACATATTTTATTGAGTTCCTTATTAAATGTACTATACATCTTTGTACTACTACATTTTTAAATATTGCTTTTGCTCCTTCTTCTAAGCCTGATACTCCATCCATAGATATGAAAAGGACATCTTCTACACCTCTTGTTTTTAATTCATCGAATATCTGCATCCAATTGTGTTTGCTTTCTGTTTCATTTAGCCAGATTCCAAGAATATCTTTCATTCCATTAGCATCATATCCTAATATCGTATATACTGCATATTCCTTTGTTTCATACTCTTTCTTTATTGACACATACATACAATCTACAAACATAAATGCATAAAACTTCTTTAATGGTCTATTTTGCCATTCTGTAACTTCTTCTATTACTTTATCTGTTATTTCTGATATTGCTTCAGCTGATATATTAAAGCCATATATATCTTCTATTGTTGATGCTATATCTCGTTGACTCATTCCTTTTGCATACATCGATAATACCTTATCTTCAATTCCTGATACATCTTTTGTTCTTTTTGGTATTGCTATTGGCTCAAATGTTCCATCTCTATCTCTTGGTGCATTTATTGGTATTTCTCCATATGTTGTCTTTAGAGTTTTATTAGTATATCCATTTCTTCGATTTTCTGTTTCTTTGTAGTCATGATTATTACTTTCATAACCTAAATGTGCATTCATTTCTCCTTGTAGCATTGCTTCAAATATTGGTCCAAATATATCTTTCATTGCATCTTGTACATCTTCTTTTGTTTCTGGTCTATATTGTTCTAATATTGCTTGTGCTAGTGCGACACTTTTTGGATCTCTTTGTATTTTTTTTCCCATATTTAATTTTCCTCCATTTTCTTTATTATATATTTTTTTGCATAAAAAAGTAAAGTGCATAAGTTTTGGTACCTTTAACTTACACACTTTATTTTACACTATCAACATACCTATTTGTTTTTGTTTCATTCGCCTTCCGCTGACGCTCAGGTTGGTAGCAAGCGAGGCTTATTAATAGACAACTATTTCTATATTTTGTGTTATCTATTTATAATTCTTATTGAAAATAAAAAAATTTACATTTAAAATAAAAAATTTACAAAAAACTATTGACATTTTTTAAATATAATATTAAAATAAAAATCGAACAGAAGTTTTAAGAACAAACATACGAAGATGACATAATTACAATTTCACAAAAGACTTGATAAAAGCACGAGAGGAGATATTAATTATGAAAAATATTAAATATCAAAACAAAACAATAGCATATACAGTAAGTAAAGCTAGAATAAAGAATTATTATATAACAATTGAAAATGGTGAAGTTGTAATCAAAGCACCTTGGTATGCAACAGCTAGTCAAATTCAAAGTGTAGTTGAAGAAAAAAGAGACTGGATTATGAGAAAGCTAGAAGAATACAAAGTATCTCCTAGAAAAGCAAAAGAGTATGCCGATGGTGAGAGATTTCAAATATTGGGTGAAAGCTACTATTTGAATCTATATTATAAAGATATAAACAATGCAATTCTTAACGTAGAAAACGATAAAATAGTTGTTATATTACCTCTAAGATATGCAGATGAAGATAACACAGAGCAAATAAAAAAGATGATAGATAAAATGTACTATATGGTTGCAGAAAAAGAAGTAGAGCAAGCATTTGAGAAAATTAGAAAAATGGTAGGATTAGCACCTGAAGAATATAGAATTAGAAAAGTAAAATCAGTATGGGGAAGCTGTTCTTCAAACAAAAAAATTACTATTAATCAAAATCTTATGATGTATAGCAGAAGAGCTATAGAATACGTAGTATTACATGAAACTTGTCATTTAAGATATATGAACCATTCAAAGAAATTCTGGAGTATGGTTGAAAAATATATGCCAGACTACAAAGAAGCAGAAAAAGAACTAAAAAAATAAAAAGCAACATAAAACAAAATAACCTCAAAAGAAATAGTGGTATATAAAGTAAAAGAACTTTAAATTTTCCACTATTTCTTTAATTTTAAACTTTATAATTTACGTATATATTTTTTGCTTCGTCACTTCTAATGGCAATAATACTTCCTCTAAACTCGTAGGCGGTAGGATCGCCTAAAGGAGAACGGAATAGAGCTGTAATCGGAGTATTTTTTACTAACCCTAAGTCTAGTAATCTCCTTTCAAGAATTCCAGAGCATTTAATAGTTTGTATATTGCCAGTTTGATTCAATGGTAGTTTATCTAAGCTAAGCATTTTAGCACCTCAATTTTTATATTTTTATATATAATATACTATGCAGTTATTGACATAATTGTCATAATAAAATAAAATACAAATGAAAAGTAAGTAAAAAATATTTTATAAAATTATTCCTTAGAATCACGGCTTCAAGAACTTTATTAAATAATATTGTGATGTACGGTTTCTAAGTGAAATGAGGAAAGGAAGTAAATAATGGAAAAATTAAGAGGATTTGAAGTAGCAAAAGGATTTGAAGATAAAGGAATTAATCTTCCAGAAAGAAAAACAAAATATTCAGCAGGATATGATATAGAAGCGGCAGAAGACTGCATAATACCTGCATTTAAACCGGGACAAGCTCCTACTCTAATTAAAACAGGATTAAAAGCATACATGCAAGATGATGAATATCTAATGCTTTGCAACAGAAGTTCTAATCCAAAGAAAAAGGGACTAGTATTAGCAAATAGTGTAGGAATAGTGGACAAAGATTATTATGGCAATCCAGAAAATGACGGACACATAATGTTTGCCTTTTACAACATAAAAGATGTTGACGTAGAAGTTAAAAAGGGAGACGCAATAGGTCAAGGAATATTCCAAAAATATTTTGTAACTGATACAGACACAGCAGAAGGAGAGAGAAAAGGTGGCTTTGGCTCAACCAGTAAATAGATAATTACATAAAAAATGCGAAAAAAGAAAAAATTAACGTGAAGTGAAAATTTAAATTCCAGTTTTAAAAGGAAGAAAAAATTAATAAAAAAAATTCTTTACTTCTTTTCAAAATCGTGCTATAATAATAGTGTGGTAAAAGAGGAGACTTATATCTCTTAATAGACCAAAGTTGGAAAGGAGAGTACATAAATGTTTAACATAGGTGACAATATAGTATATCCAATGCATGGTGCAGGGACAATTAACGCAATAGAAGAAAAAGAAATATTAGGAGAGAAACAACAATATTATGTTATAAAAATGCCAGGTGAGGTTATGGTAATGGTTCCAACTGCCAAGGCAGAAGAAATGGGAGTTAGAAGTGTTATAGATAGCCAAAGTGCGGGAGAAGTACTAAAGTTATTAGAGCAAAATGAGACAGAAATGTCTGATAACTGGAATAAAAGATACAGAGATAATTTAGATAAAATGAAAACAGGAGATATATACAAAGTTGCTGATGTTGTTAGAAATTTAAGTTTCAAACAAAAAGAAAAAGGCACTTTATCTACTGGAGAAAAAAAGATGCTTAACAATGCTAAGCTTATTTTGGTAAGTGAATTGGTACTAGCTGAGCATGCCTCAAAAGACGAAATTGAAAAATTAGTAGATAACAAAATAGATATGTCATATAAAGAATTTAAAGTTCCAACAGAGGCTAAAATTGATCTACAACAAAATGCAGTTAGCAAATTTATTCCTTTTGATGGAAATGTAAATGCCTAAGTCTACAAAAATCAATAAGAATTAAGTAAAAAGATACTGTTCATGGTATCTTTTTTGCTTTGTATAACCAAATATCACAAATAAAATGATTTCACATATGACAAATCTTCAAATAAAAAAATATTAAAAAATTACAGAATTATGTAAAACATTTTATTTACATAATTTTAAAAACAAGAAGGATTTAAGTTATATTTGTCGAATATTATAAATATGAGAAAAGAAAGGTAGAATTATGGTAAGATATAGTGATGAATTATTAGACGAACTAAGAACTCGTAATGATATAGTAGATGTTATATCACAATATGTTACTTTAAAAAGACAGGGGCGCAATTATTTTGGACTATGTCCATTTCATAATGAAAAGTCTCCATCATTTTCTGTTTCTCCAGATAGACAAATATTTCACTGCTTTGGATGTGGAGTTGGGGGCAATGTATTTCACTTCATTAGCAAAATAGAGAATATAAGTTTTGTGGAAAGTGTGCAAATGCTTGCAGAACGTGTAGGCATGGAACTACCCAAATCATCAAATGCACAAGATGAAAGAATAGCAAATTTGAAATCAAAAGTTTATCTAGTTAATAAAGAAGCAGCAGAATTCTACCATGCAAATTTATATAAACCAACATCAAAACTGGCCCAAGAATACATAAAAAAGAGAAAATTAGACAATAATACACTAAAGTCTTTTTTGATAGGATATGCAGGCGATAACAACGAATTATTAAAGCATTTACAGTCACAAGGTTTTGGACAAGAAGAATTACTTGCCTCAAGCTTAATTGGCAAGTCCGAAAGTGGCAGATTATATGACAAATTCAAACATCGTATCATGTTTCCAATTCAAGATATTAGAAACAGAGTAATTGCTTTTGGTGGGAGAGTTTTGGACGACAGCAAGCCAAAATACATTAATTCACCAGAAAATATCGTATATAGCAAATCACGCAATCTTTTTGGACTAAATGTAGCTAGAAAGCAGCAAAGTGGTATGCTTAAAAGGATACTAATAGTTGAAGGCTACATGGATGTAATTTCGTTACACCAAAGAGGGATTACAAATGTTGTTGCTTCTTTAGGAACAGCTTTGACAGACGCACAGGGAAGATTACTTAGAAAAAACTGTGAACAAGTAATTCTAGGATATGACGCAGATGGAGCTGGACAAACAGCTATTATGAGGGGTATGGACATACTAAAAAATATGGGCATCGATATGAGAGTTCTCCAAATTACTGGTGCAAAAGATCCAGACGAGTATGTTATAAAATACGGTCCAGACCGATTTAGAAAATGCATGGACAATAGCATATCAATTGTAGAATATAAGGTTAAAAATCTAAAAAAGGATTTAAACCTTGACAATACAAGTGATAAGATTAAATTTCTAAATGAGATAGCTAAGGTCTTATCAGAAGTTGACAACACTATGGAAAGAGAAATATACATAGACAAGATTTCTAAAGAATACGATATTTCCAAAAATTCTATTGATGCTGAGATAAATAAAAGACTGTATAGAGGAAAGACAAGCCAAAAAGTTCTTGAAAAGACAACAGTTACGGCTATTCCACAAAAGGAAGAAAAAGTAGATGTAGCAACTCAAAGAAGAGAAAAGATGTTGATTTATTTACTTATCAATTATAGTGAGACAAGCTATGAAAAAATAAAAAGTGCAGTTGATTTAAATTGCATCAAAATTGAAAATAATAAATACATAATAAATACATTATTTGAAAAAATAGAGCAAAAAGCTAATATGGAAAATGTTATAGACTGGTTTCAAGATGAAGCAACCATAAATTACATAAGTGGTATATTAGCAGAAGACTTTGGAATTACTGATGTAAACAAAGCTATAGAGGATATAGAAAAAATCTATCTGAAAGAAAAAAAGATTGCTCGTAGAAATGAAATAATAGTTTTACTTAACAATAGGCAAAATTTGGGGGAAGAGGATGTATCTAAGCTAGAAGCGGAATTAAACAACATAATTATTGAACTAGCAAAGATGAAATAGGAGGTAAAAATGAAAAAATCAGACAATGTAAAAGATGTTATTAATTTAATTGATAATGCTAGAATTGCTAAAAAGAAAAAGGAAGAAAAAGAAGCAGCTAAAAAAATATTACAAAGAGAAGAAAAGGAAGAAAAAGCATTAAAGAAAAAAGCAGAAAAGGAAGCTAAAAAAGAGGCTAAAGAATTGAAAAAGAAGTCTAAAGAGGAGGAAAAGCTAAAAGCTAATAATCCTACTGCAAGAGACGAAAAAGTTAAACCAGATACAAAAAGTGAAGAAAAACAAGCTAAGAAGGCAGAAGAGCAAAAAGAAAAAACAAGCAAAAAAGCATCTAAAACAAAAGCTGAAAATGAAGAAAATACATCTCCTACTAATAATGAAGAAATAGATACAAAGAAATTATCTAAAACGGATAAAAATAGTAAAAAAGCAGAAATAGAAGATATAGGAGAAAAAGAAGCAGAACAAATCGTAACGACAAGTGAAGAACCCAAAGTTGACAATGCTAAAAGTGAAACTAAGCAAGAATTAAATAATGAAGAAACTGAAAAAATAAAAAAGGTAATTGACCAATTAAAAAAGAAAGGTCAGGTAACTTATGAAGAACTTGCTACACAACTTGGAAATATTGACCCAGACAAAATAGAAAAAGTATTTGAAACCTTTGAGCAAATGGGGGTAAGTGTAGGAGACGATATTGAAGACATTGAGCCTGACGCAGAAGACTTAGAAGAAGTAGAAGACATATCTGTTGAAGATTTAGATATGGATAACATGGACGGCATTAGCATTGACGACCCAGTTAGAATGTATCTAAGAGAAATTGGAAAAATCCCGTTACTTAGCTATGAAGAAGAATTAGAATTAGCAAAAAGAATTTTAAATAATGATGAAGAAGCCAAAAAGAAATTAACAGAATCAAATTTAAGATTGGTTGTTAGTATAGCGAAAAAATACGTCGGAAGAGGAATGCTATTCTTAGATTTAATTCAAGAAGGCAATATGGGATTAATTAAAGCAGTTGATAAATTTGATTATACCAAGGGATTTAAGTTTAGTACGTATGCAACATGGTGGATAAGACAAGCTATAACAAGAGCTATAGCAGACCAAGCAAGAACAATAAGAATACCAGTGCATATGGTAGAAACGATTAATAAACTAATTCGTACATCAAGACATCTGCTACAACAAAACGGTAGAGAACCTAGTCCGGAGGAAATTGCAGCAGATATGGAAATATCAGTTGACAAAGTTCTAGAAATTCAAAAAATAGCTCAAGACCCAGTTTCACTTGAAACGCCAATTGGAGAAGAAGACGATAGCCATTTAGGAGATTTCATACAAGATGATGATTCACCATCACCACAAGATGCAGCATCATATACAATGCTTAAAGAACAGCTAGATGACGTAATGAAAACTTTGACTCCAAGAGAAGCTAAAGTTCTAAGATTAAGATTTGGTCTTGATGATGGAAAAGCAAGAACTCTTGAAGAAGTTGGCAAACAATTTAATGTTACTCGTGAAAGAATTAGACAAATTGAAGCAAAGGCTCTTAGAAAACTAAGACATCCAAGTAGAAGTAAGAAATTAAAAGAATATATATAGGATATATAAAGCAAAAATAAAAAATATCGTCAAGAGGTTTACCCTTGATGATATTTTTGATATACTAGATGTATGGAATATGAGAAAGGATATAGATTATAAATGTTTACAGATTATGTAAAAATATATGCTAAAGCAGGCAAAGGTGGAAACGGAGCTATAGCTTTTAGAAGAGAAAAATATGTTGCCGCTGGAGGACCTGATGGTGGAGATGGTGGCAAAGGTGGCAATGTCTATTTTAAAGTTGACTCTAATGCCAATACTCTTATTGAATTTAGATATAAAAAGAAATTTAAAGCTGAAAATGGAGAAAATGGACAAGGTTCTAATAAAAGTGGTAAAAGCGGAGAAAATTTGTATATACCAGTTCCAATCGGAACGGTTATTAAAGATGCAGAAACAGAGAAAATTTTAGCTGATTTATCTAATCCGGAAGAAGAAGCTTTAATATTAAAAGGTGGAAAAGGTGGACTTGGAAATTCACATTTTGCAACTTCAACTAGACAAGCTCCAAGATTTGCTCAAGATGGGGAACCGGGTGAAGAAAAGGAGCTTATTCTTGAACTTAAGCTTTTAGCAGATGTAGGATTACTTGGATTTCCTAATGTGGGAAAATCTACATTTTTATCAAAAGTAACATCAGCTAGCCCTAAAATTGCAAATTATCACTTTACAACAATTGAACCTAATTTAGGAGTAGTTACATCTAAGTATGGAGATAGCTTTGTAATAGCTGATATACCTGGAATTATTGAAGGAGCAAGCAAAGGAACTGGACTTGGAATTGAATTTTTACGCCATATTGAAAGAACCAGATTATTGTTACATTTCATTGATGTTTCAGGAACAGAGGGAAGAAATCCAGTAGAAGATTATAAAACAATTAATAATGAACTTAAACAATATAGTGAAAAGTTGGCGAAGAGAAAACAAATAATTGTCGCAAATAAATCTGATATGATAACAGATGAAAATGCATATAAAGAATTAGAAAAAATAGCTAAAGAAAATAATCAAGAAATATTTAAAATATCAGCTCTTACTGGTGACGGAATAGAAAAGCTAATGAAGTATGTATCAGATACACTAAAAACTCTTCCAAAAGAAAATTTAATAGATACAGATTCTTCAAAAGAAAAAGTATATACATTGGAAGAAGATAAGAGAGATGAATATACTGTAACAGTTGAAAATGGTGTATTTATTGTTAAAGGCGAGCCAGTCGACAGAATAATAAGAAGAGTAAATATTACTGACTATGAATCACTATTCTATTTACATAAAAAATTAAATGAAATTGGACTAACAGACAAGCTTAAGCATTTAGGCATCAAAGACGGAGACATTGTCAAAATAGGCGATTACGAAATGGAATGGGAGGATTAGTTACAGTTTGTAACTGAAGCAAAAAACATAAATATAGTTATTTTGGAATAAGCCCTAGGCTTATACAAAAATATTTTGTCGAATTTGTTGATTTTTTATATTATTTGTATTAAAATTTATTATGAAGTATTATAATTATAATGAAAGCAAAATGTATGAGTGAAAATAAAAAAATAATATATTACCAAGACGAGTTAAATGATGACTTTGCAGAACAAGAAATTGATCCTGTAAAAATAGATGGAAGTTATAAATACATACATAAAAATCCATTTTGGAATATAGCGGCATTTATTGTTTACAGATTAATTGCATTACCACTAGCTTGTATTTATTCCAAACTAAAATTTAACTTAAAAATTGAAAATAAGGAAGTCTTAAAAAAGTGCAAAAACAGTGGATATTTTTTATATATAAACCATACACAGGAAATACTTGATACATTAACGCCTACGTTAACAAGTTTTCCTAAAAGGGCATATATTGTTGCTCATCCAAATAATATTTCAATAAAAGGCTTAAAGACTGCAAATAAAATGATGGGAGCACTTCCTATACCAGGAGATATGGAAAGTAGCAAAAATTTTTTAAAAGCTATTAGCGAACATATTGCTAAAAAAAGAGTTATTGCTATTTACCCTGAGGCTCATGTATGGCCTTATTATACAAAAATTAGAGATTTTAAAGATATATCATTTAAATATCCAGTAAAACTTAATGCTCCAGTTTATTCTGTAACTTGCACATATAAAGAGGGTAAAAAGGATAAGCCAGATATTGTAATTTATATAGATGGTCCATTTTACCCAGATAATTCGCAGAACATAAAAGAGGCAGAAAAAACTTTAAGAGATACTGTGTACAATAAAATGGTTGAAAGAAGCAAAAATAGTACTTTTGAATACATCAAATACATAAAAAAGGATGATATGTCTAAAGCAAATGTTAAATGAACCTATAAATGATTTACATAAAATATCGAAACTAAAAAGAGGTATAAAATAATGATAAATCTTATGTTTTGCTTAAATGGCAAATTCATGGATGGAATAATAATAAGTTTATTGTCAATTACAAAACATACCAATGAACAGCTTAACGTATATGTTCTTACAGTTGATTTACACGAGCTTGATCCAGCATTTACGCCATTTACACAAAATCAGGTAGAGGTTTTAAACAAAATTGTAAAAGCCAAAAATCCATCTAGCAATGTAACATTAATTGATATTACAGAAATGTTTAAGCAAGAAATGATGAAAACAGCTAATATGAAAACGCATTATACTCCATATATTTTAATAAGGCTTTTTAGTGACAAAATACCAGAATTACCAGACAAAATTTTGTATTTAGACTGTGATATTGTATGTTATAAAGATATAAAAGAAATATTTGATACAGATATGACAAATTATGAAGTCGGAGTAGCTACTGATGCGATAGGCAGACATTTTATAAATAAAAAATACATAAACTCTGGTGTTGTATTAATGAATCTAAAAAAAATCAGAGAAAATGGTAGCTTTGAAAAAGCAAGAGACATGGTTAAAAATAGAACAATGGCTATGCCAGACCAAACTGCTATATATAAATGTTGCAAAGAAAAAATTTATTTCCCAGACAAATATAATGAGCAGAAAAAGAGAAAAGATGATACAATTATTAGACATTTTAGTATGACAATAAAATGGTTACCATTTTTCAGGTTAGTTAATATAAAGCCATGGCATATAGATAGAGTTCATAATGAATATAAAATATTTGATTATGAGGATATTTTACAAGAATATTTAGAAATCAACAAGCAATATAAAGAAAATAAAAGCGGAGGAAATTATGAGAAAAATAAAATCTGAGATACCTGTATTCTTTTCAACAGATGACAATTATATACCTTGTCTGTCTGTTGCAATACACTCTTTAGAAGCAAACAGCAGTGAAGAGAATAATTATAGAATAATAATTTTACATACGGGTATGAGTCTAAAAGGAAAGGCTATAGTAAAAAGATTAGAAACAAGTAATGTACGTATTAGTTTCCAAAATATTAGTCACATAACTTCAAAACTAAGTAAAGACTTATCACTAAGGTTAAGAGACTATTATTCTGAAACAATATATTATAGACTATTTATACCTTCAATGTTTCCAGAATATGAAAGAGCAATATACTTAGATGCTGATATTGTTTTACAAGACGATATTGCAAAATTATATAACTTAGACATAGGAGACAATTTGGTAGCAGGAGTAACAGACCAAGTAATTAATTCTGTACCGGAATTCAGAGTATATTCAAAAGAAGGCTTAGGAATCGAGCCTAAAGAATATTTTAATTCTGGTGTATTGTTGATGAATTTAAGAGAAATGAGAAAGGCAAAAATAGAAGAAAAATTTTTATACAGACTATTAAACTATAACCTTGATACAGCAGCTCCAGACCAAGACTATTTAAATATTCTTTGTAAAGGAAGAGTCTATTATCTACCTGAGACATGGAATAAAATGCCTGACTATGGCGAGCAATGTGATATAAATGACATACATTTAATTCATTACAATATGTTTAGAAAACCATGGCACTATTCAGATGTTCCATACCAAGAAAGCTTTTGGAAATATGCTAAGGAAACTAAATACTACGATGAATTAAGACAAACTCTAGAAGATTATACTGATGAAGAAAAGAAGGCAGATTTGGCTGGTGGAGACAAGTTAGTTGAATATACAAAACAAATTGTAAAATCTGAATTTAAATTTGCAGATATAGATGATGACCTAGAAGAAGATGATGCAGAAATCGTAGAAATTATGAACGCAACTGACGAAACTGTTTAAAAACTTATAATTACAAATACAAGAATTAAAATAAACAGGATATGTGATTGTAATAGAAGAAAGCGAAATGTTAGAAAGGGGAAAGTTGGTATTTTATACTAACGCAATCTAGAAAAGTGGAAAAGGCAAAAGATAGATTAGAAGTAATAGAAAACATTAAAAGAAATTTGGCAGAGGGTAAGCTAAACAACAAAGCTGAAATTGGAGACCCAGCTATTACAGAAGATTTTATCCAAGAAAAAGTTTTAAAATATGATATTTTTAAAAAGTCACCTATGAGCAAAGTAAAAAACAAAATGGCAAGAAAAATCATAGACAATTATGTAGATATGTTTAACAAAAATACTGAAATAGATGGACTTGAAAATATTGAAAATATAAAAACCGGAGCTATCATAACCTCTAACCATTTTAGCCCAAAAGATAGTACGCCAATAATCTATTGCATCAAAAAATTAGGAAAATATAATAAATTTAATATTGTTATCACAGAATCTAATTTAGCTATGGAAGGCGAATTTGGCTTTATAATGAATAATTTCAATACTATTCCTTTAAGCAAAAATAAGGAATACACAGAAAAGAAATTTATGCCTGCTTTGCAGAAGTGTTTTAATGAAAAACATTTCGTACTAATTTATCCAGAGCAAGAAATGTGGTTTAATTATAAAAAAATAAGAAATTTGAAACCAGGAGCATACCACTTAGCAGCTAAATTTAATGTTCCAATAATTCCTTGTTTTGTCGAAATGAGGGAAATACCTGAAGAGTATGAGGCAGATGGTTTTAATAAATTAAAATATACTTTGCATATTATGCCTCCAATATATCCAGATGATAAATTATCTTTAAAAGAAAATAAGGATATTATGAGACAAAAAGATTATGAACTTAAAAAAGAGGCCTATGAAAAGGCATACAATAAAGAAATGACTTATGATTTTCAAGACGAAGATATAGCAGGATTTGCTGAAAAAAACATAAAAGAGTACAGTAAAATGAACTAAACTTTAAAGTTAAGTATTTTTAGAAGAGTAGAGTTCATTTAACTGTACTTTTTATTATAGCGTATTGTATAGTGTTGCTCATAATGAAAAAGCTGTATTCGCATTTATACTAATCTATTAAAATTTCCATAAGTATATTCATCACCAGTAAAAATACTACCAGCTCTAACTGTGTCAATTATATTATTTATCTCATCAATGCTTTCATCAAAAATGCTAATTCTTGCAACATCGATATTTATATCGTCAAACGGGATAGATAAAATCTTGCTATTATAGACAGTGGTAACTGTTTGCACATTATCTTGATGAATCTTAAATTTATAACCCAGTCTATCTTTCAAATAATATTTACTCTTTTTGCACAATGTTTCGCAAGTAGGGAAACATCTATTAGCTTTACCCAAAAAACAATATCCAATATTCATTAAAGGAATCCTACCATACACTGTAAGCTCAGTAGGCAGGCTTGAGTTACTAGCTAAATTTTGCAATGTTTCCTTGTCTAACTCAGGTGAAAGAGTAACTACATTAATTCCTATATTTTTTAATTCTTCAATTGTTGAATTATTAAACACATTTAAAGAATAATTGCCTACAATTTCTAGATTTTTATTTACTTGAATGATATTGTTAGTATTAGCAATATTTGAAATAACAATTCCCTTTATGCCGTAGTTTTCGATAATTTCCTCTAATCTATTAAAAGTTATATTTCTATAATTATCCTTAAGTATAACAGGGGTGCAAACATATAAACTTCCCTTAGTTTTAAGCACATTTAATATATCAACAAATCTTTTACTTAAGAAATATCTAATAGGAACATACAATTTATCTACATTTTGAAGTTTAGTATAATCGTATTCAGGGTAAATCTTATTTAACATTAATGAGTAAAATACCTTTTTCTTCTTTAGAGTTGGATTAACAGGTTTTTTGTATTCATCAAAAGAAATGACTTCATCTTTTCTTTCAAAACGTGAAATCGCTTGATTAATCAAACTGTCTATGCAGTCACGTCTTAAGCTATTAATTGCAGATATTTTAGGTATATATGTATTGTCATCCAGTATAATTTTGATATTCTTAAACTCAAATGGAGTATCAGTGGTTTTGTTGATTTGTTCAAATATTCTTTCGCGAGTAATTGGATTACTGATAGCATCAATTGGAATTAAGTCAATTGACTGAGAAGCAGACATAGAGAAATATGTACCATCCTCTTTATCCATTGAATTAACTTCCATTGAAATAGGACAACCTTTTTTTACAGTTAATGTGCATGATAGAGGTACTTTTTTGTTTTCTTTATTTATAAATTCCATAATACTTTTATCTTTAGTATAATCACTTAATTTGTATACTTTGTCGCCTAATGAAATATTGCCCTTAATTCTGCCAATGGTTATCTTATCTCCAACATTTGCTTGCTTTATATTTTCTTTATCTATCATCAACTCTGATACAGTGTATTTGTAATCTTCATTTTGAACGCAAACCGTGTCGTGAATAGAAAGAGGTTCTTTGGTTTTAAAAGTAATTAATCCTTTAGTAGAATTGTATCTAGAAACTTGTCCTAAGAAAAGCCCCATATTATTTGATTTCTCAGAATAAACATAGTCATTATTTGGCTCATTATCTAAGTTACCACTAGAAAAGCCACCACGATTAAACGCTTGCATTAATTCTTTAATATCATTATCATCAATTACATAAGGCTCATTACTTTCCGCCAAGTCAAGGTATTTACGATATATTTGAGTAACAGTAGCAACATACTCAGGAGTTTTCATTCTACCTTCAATTTTAAAGCATTTAACGCCAGCGTTGATTAAGCTAGGAATAAAGCTTAGACCACATAAATCTTTTGGACTTAAAAGGTAACCTTTATCAATTACTTTATCAGAACCTTCTTCAACAAGTTCATAAGGAAGTCTACAAGCTTGAGCACATTTCCCTCTATTACCAGAACGTCCACCAACTAAGCTTGAGAATAGGCATTGACCTGAGTAAGAAATGCAAAGAGCTCCATGTATAAAAGTTTCTATTTCTATATTTGAACGCTGACAAATATACTCAATTTCGTGAAGTGAAAGTTCTCTTGACAAAACTACTCTTTTGAAACCAAGTCTTTCAAGTTCTAGTACACCTTGCAAATTATGAGCAGACATTTGTGTACTTGCATGGATATCCATTTCAGGGAAATTATCTATTAAATATTTAGCAAGCCCAAGATCTTGAACAAGTATGGCATCAGCTCCTAATGAATAAACATATTTTGCAAGTTCAGCAGCAGGTTCAAGCTCATCATCTTTAAGTAAAGTATTTAAGGTAAAATTAACTTTAACATTACGAAGTTTAGCATATCTAATAGCCTCACGAAGTTCATCTCTGTTAAAGTTAGTAGCACTGGACCTAGCATTAAAAAGTTCTCCACCGAAGTAAACGCTATCAGCACCACTTTGAACAGCAGCTTTTAAGCAATCAAAATCTCCAGCAGGAGCAAGCAATTCTATTTTTGACATTAAAAAGTCCTCCAATTATATTAAATATATGTGTTTAGTTTTTATAATATTTTCTTATTAACTTATTTTATTACTTTAATCAAATTTAATTAAAATTTATCAATATTATTGTAACACAAAATATGAAAAAAGCATACTATATGGTATAAAAAAGTTGGAGGTACAAAAATGGACGATAATTGTTGCTGTGGCAGAAACAATGACGGAAATTTCCTAGACAATTTATTTGGCAATGGAAATACCGAAATTCTGCTTTTTTTGGTGGTATTTTTATTATTGTTCACAACTTATGGAAGAACAGTTTAAAAAAAATCTATTAATTACTAAATTATTAAAACAATAAAAAATAGTTATCTTCTCATGCCTTGCTGTCGCAAATTCCATAAGGCCACTAATGGCTGTGCAATTAATGCACTTCCAATGGCATATGTATGCCATTGGGCGCTTGTATGTAATTTGCTTCATTCGACCCTTGCTAGCGCTACGGGTGGCGACTAAAGCGGCTTATTCGAAGATAACTATTTTTATTGTTTTGATTAAAATAAAAAAATTATTATTAATTATATAGTTTAATAATAATTTAAAATTACTTTTAATCCAATGTTATCATGCTTTTGGGCTGATTTAAGAAGATCAAAACTCAAAAAAATTTTATCAACATGCTATTGACAAAAATGTAGCAATACCATATACTTTAAGTGAAAAAATTTATTATTAATCTATATATTTAATAATAATTTAAATAAGTTATAAAAATGCAGAATATCCTTTAATTTAGCACATTTCCAGAATATAAAAACATAAAAAATTATCATATTGACACGAGTGAGAAAGAGTAATATGCTAGAAATAAAATAAAGAAAAACTAACATCTGGACAGAATGAACGAAATGTGGAAAAGCTGTATAAATAACTTATTTAAGTGAACAATAAAAAGTAAAAAAGGAGAGAGAAACAAATGAAAGCAAAAATCTTAAGTTCAAAAGAAAGAGGTATAACTCTAGTTGCGTTAGTAATAACAACCATATTCTCTTATGACGAAAAATTAAAATGTAGTAATAACAAGGGTTTCCTCCTAGCAACAATTTAACAAAAATCATAAATTTT
>CANQJH010000010.1 GCA_947624195.1 uncultured Clostridia bacterium | reverse complement strand
GATTATATTGCATTAGTATTAGTAATAATCGGTGCTATAAACTGGGGATTAATTGGTTTATTTGGATTTGACCTAGTAGCAACATTATTTGGTTCAATGAGCGTAATAAGCAGAATAGTTTATACACTAGTTGGAATCGCTGGTTTATGGTCAATTAGGTTCTTTACTAAAGTAGATGATTAATTAAAGAAACAAGGTAAAATGAATGTTTTATCTTGTTTTTTTGCTCAAGATATTTTATATAAAAATTTTCTTGATAACAAATTGGAAAAATATATTGATAAATTGACAAAACTAAACAAATATGCTAACATATAACTATATTAAAGAAAAAGGAAAATAATTATGAAATTAGAAATATTTTTAAAACAATTACATCATCATCGTAGGAGCTTGTAACTAAGCATTATTTAGTGCGTAGGTACAGGCTAAAAATTTTGTACCTACGATAGTTTTAAAAATATGAAAGATATACAATAAAGGACTATTTGTAGGAAATTAAATCAATACAATTAGTCTTTTTTGTATATCTTTTTTTTATATAAAAATATTGTAATTTCATAATTATTAAGTAAAGAAAGGTGATTAAAATGAATATTGTAGATGTAGATATTATTCCTATGGATAATAAAGTAGAAAAGAAATTCATTATAGAAACAACAAATAAAATGAAACTTAATTATAAAATTTTCAATCCGGGTGGAAATAAAACAGCCATAGTAATTGGAAATAAATATACACAAGAAGAAAGAAAAAAAATAAATGATAATATATTAAATACTAATATAGGGATAGAACAAGTAGGTTTTATAGATCAACAAAATTATAAATTAGAGATGGCAGGAGGAGAATTTTGCATAAATGCTACAAGATGTGCAATATATCAATATTTACAAGGAAAGGAGGGAAAAATAAAAATAACAGTATCAGGAACAAAACAAAAAATATTAGGTGGAATTAATAAGGAAAAAAATGTTTATGTAACAATGAAAATTAATAAAAAAATCAATCAAATTTTAAATAAAAAAGATTGCTATAATTTAATAAAGTTGGATGGTATTTTATTAATAGTATTAAGTGAACGAGATTCAGAAAAATATATAAGAGGATTAAAACAAAATGAAAAAGAAACAAAATTAAAATTGAAAGGAATTATGAAAAAATTTAAAACAAATGAAAAAGCTATAGGAATTATATTGTTAGAGCAAGAACAAGAAAATTTAAAAATTAATCCCGTCATTTGGGTAAAAGCAATTGACACATTATATTATGAAACTGCATGTGGAAGTGGAAGCCTTGCAACTGCAATTTACAAATATAGTAAATATGGAATAGATAACTTTAAAATTATGCAACCATCAGGGGATTTTTTAAATATAAAATTGAACGTTACAAAAGATTATATAAAAGAATCAACTATAGAAGGAAAGGTAATAGAGGAGTGATTAGTTATGGATGTAGAAAATATTTTAGAACAATTAGTGAAATTTAATACGATACAAGATAAAGAAAATACTAAAATTATAAATTATATTGAAAAAATATTAAATAAAAAAAATTTTAAAACAGAATATAAAAGTAAATGTTTAGTAATGAGTTTAGACAAAAAAATAAATAGATTAGGATTTTTAGGCCATACTGATACAGTAATATCTGAAGAAGGATGGATTACGAATCCATTTACATTAGTTAAAAAAAAGGAAAAACTAATAGGATTGGGAACCTGTGATATGAAGGGTGGGATTGCCTCAATTATTCAAGCAATATTAGAAACAGATTGGAATAAATTAAGATACGGAATAAAAGTATATTTTACATATGATGAGGAAATTAATTTTGCTGGAATAAAAGAATTGATTGAATTTGAAAAATTTCCTAATTATATAATTATAGGAGAACCAACAAACAATATTGTTATGAACAGTAGTAAAGGGCTATTAGAACTACAACTAATATTTAATGGAATTTCAGCTCACTCAAGCTTATTAAATCAAGGTGAAAATGCAATAGAAAGGTGTTTAGAATTTTTAGATGAATTGAAGATTTTTTATAAAGATTTAAAAAAAGAAAAAAATAAAGTAAAAAACGATTTGATAATTTGATATTTTTGTTATATAATGAATTCACAAATAATAAGTTGTTGCTTAAATAAAAAAATAAAAATCCGTAAAAAGACTACACAAAAATAAAAAAATGTGTTATTATATATAAAGTTAGAAATTTAGCTTAAATACTAAAAAAGGAGGAATTAGTCATGTCAGGACATAGCAAATGGCACAATATACAAGCCAAAAAAGGAAAAGCAGATGCAGCTAGGGGAAAAATATTTACTAAATTAGGAAGAGAAATTTTATTAGCAGTAAAGCAAGGTGGACCTGATCCGGCTGGTAATTCTAAATTAAAAGATGTTATAGCAAAATGTAAAGCAAACAATATGCCAAATGATACAATACAAAATGCAATTAAAAAGGCATCAGGAGAAGGAAGCAATAAAACCTACGAAGAGATTACATATGAAGGATATGGCCCTATGGGAGTTGCTTTTATAGTTGAAACTAGTACAGACAACAAAAATAGAACAGCAGCTGACGTAAGACATTTATTTGATAAAGCAGGTGGAAATCTTGGAACTACAGGTTGTGTTTCATATATGTTTAATAAAAAAGGTGTAATCGTTATTGATAAAACAACAACAACTATGACAGAGGATGATATAATGATGATTGCATTAGATAATGGCGCTGAGGATGTACAGAGTGATGATGAGTGCTATGAAATTACAACTGATCCAGCAGATTTCTCTGCAGTAAGAGAAGCTTTAGAAAATCAAGGATTAGAATTTGAAGAAGCCGAAGTTCAAATGGTTCCTACTACAACAGTACCTTTGGATAGTGATGGCGAAGAAAAAGTTCAAAGATTAATCGATAGCCTAGAAGACTTAGATGATGTAATGAACGTATATCATAACTGGGAGTAGAAAAAGGCATAAAGTATTGCCTACTTGATAAAAGGCGAAATAACTTTATTGCAACAGCACTATAAAGTTTTAAATTTAATAAGTTATAAAAATAAAAAACAAGCATATATTTTAGTATATGCCTGTTTTTTTATTTTGGATAAAAGGAAGGGACAAGTATGGTAAAAAATTTACAAACAATTCTTCGCGTTCTACCAAGAGAAGTAGCTAATGCCATTGATACAGAAAAAATAGAAGAAATAAGAATTAGAGCACATAGAAATATAATTTTAAAATATACAGATAATGAGGTAGTTACAGATTACATAGTATCAACCAGAGAGATACTTTCTATGCTTCAAGTATTTTGCGATAATTCAATTTATTCATATCAAAATCAAATTTGTAATGGCTTCATAACATTAGTTGGAGGACATAGAGTAGGTATTACAGGTAATGTTGCTATGAAGGATGGACAAATTACTAATATAAATTATGTTTCTTCATTAAATATAAGAATAGCAAAAGAAATAATTGGTGCTAGTGATGAAATTATAAAAAGTGTTATGGAAAATGGAAGAATAAATAATACTCTTATAATGTCGCCTCCTGGATGCGGTAAAACTACAGTGCTAAGGGATTTAATTAGAAATTTAAGTAATAGTGGATACACCATTTCTCTAATTGATGAAAGAGGAGAAATTGCTGCTATGTATAAAGGTGTTCCGCAAAATGATGTAGGTTTGAGAACAGATGTAATTGATAATGTTACAAAATGTTTAGGTATGAAAATTGCAGTAAGAACAATGGCTCCGCAAATTATTGCGACTGATGAAATCGGAACTAAGGACGATGTAGAGGCTATTAATTATGGAATCTGCTCAGGAGTAAAAGGTATTTTTACAGCTCACGGAGATAGCATTGAAGAATTGAAATTAAACCAATATCTTAAAGAATTATTTGATGAAAAAATATTTAATAAAATATTTTTTTTAGAAAAAAAGGGGATTATAAAACAAATATATACATTAAAGAATAATATATACATTTGTGACGATGAAAAGATGTAATAAATACTTAATTTATGAATATATTTTTATAAAACAGGATTTTAAAAATGGACATGATTTTTTTAGTCAAATAACAAGTCAGAAAGGAATTAATCAATTTAATAGATAAATACAGTTATGATAAATTAGCATTTCTTTGATAAACAAGCTCAATATTTCTATGAAATTGATTAAACAAAAAATGTTAATAATTAAATTTACACTTTTAACTGCAATATTTGCATTATCTACTTTCTTGGGAGTAAAAATTTCAAGAAAGTATTATTCGAGAGTAAAGGAATTGAAGCAATTCCAAAGTGCTCTTAATATTTTTGAAGAAAAAATAAAATTTACATATGAGCCAATTCCAGATGTGTTTGAGGAAATATCTCAAAATGTAAAAGGTAACATTGGCGACATTTTTGAAAAAGCCTCAGAGAATATGAAATTAATGTCTGCTGGCGTTGCATGGGAAAAAGCAATAGATGAGTCTACTACCAAACTTACAAAAGAGGATAAAGAAGTTTTAAAAGGTTTAGCAAAAATGCTAGGAAAGACAGATTTAGATGGACAAGTTAATGAAATTAGATTGACTTTGAAATTTCTAGAGACTAAATTGCAGGAAGCAGAAATTGAGAAAGCTAAAAATGAAAAAATGTATAGAACATTAGGAGCAACAGTGGGACTAGCTCTTGTAATTATATTAGTTTAATCTTAAGAGAGGAGAAAGTGATAGTTTATCACACAGTAAAAATATATGGGAATAGATTTATTATTTAAAATAGCTGCAATAGGAATATTAGTTGCAGTATTATATCAAGTTTTGGTAAGAGCGGGCAGAGAGGATCAAGCTATGATGACGACACTCGCTGGACTTATTATTGTTTTAACAATGGTTATAAAAGAAGTAAGTGGGTTATTTGACACTGTAAGAACAATGTTCAATTTGTAAAAAAATAAACAAAGAGGAGTAGCATATGGATATTGTTAAAATAATAGGAATTGGACTTATATCATTAATAATCATCATAATTTTAAAACAATACAGACCAGAATTTACAATATATGTTTCTATTATAGCTGGTGTAATTATAATATTGATGATTACCGATTCAATTTCAGGAATAATTACAATGCTCCAAGATATAGCAAGCAAAGCAAATATAAATAGTCAGTTTTTGAAAATTTTAATAAAAATTACTGGAATAGCAATCTTAACTGAATTTGCAGTAAGCATATGCAAAGACTCAGGAGAATCAGCTGTAGCTAGCAAAGTTGATATAGGAGGAAAAGTAATTATTATTTCAATGTCAATACCGATAATAAGAGCATTATTAGAAACAGTGCTCAAAATATTACCATAGATAATACAAAAGTTGTGAATTAATAAAAAGTAACTTTATAAAAAATTGTGGAGTAACTAATGAAAAGAAAAATAATAATTATCTCAATTTTTCTGATGATATGCGCATTGCCAAAATCTAGCCTTGCAACTAACTCTGCCGATAATTCTGATGAGGAACTGCTAGCTCAAGAGCAATCTTTTGGAATAAGTACGTTTTTGTCTGAAGCCAGTAAATACACTGATGATATAGATGTTACAGAAGTTTTTAATTGGAGTAAGTCAGGCAACTTAGACAATAAAAAAATATTGAAATTCATAATCAGCATTTTAGGAGACAATCTAAAATCAGCACTTTCAATGATGACTGGAATAATTGTAGTTATAATTATTCACAGCATATTAAAAGCCATTAGCGAAAATCTAGGAAATGAGTCAGTAGCAAAAATTGCTTATTACATACAATATGTAATGATTGTTGCTCTAGTTATGAGTAATTTCTCAAGCATTATAACAGATATAAAAAATTCTATATATGATTTGACATCATTTTCAAATTCTCTAATTCCCCTGCTTACTACTTTGATGATAGCAACAGGAAATGTAACCACATCACACATAATAGAGCCAATTTTGTTACTGGTAATAACTTTTATAGGAAACTTTATTACTAATGTATTGATACCAATAATCTTAGTGTCTACGGCACTTGGGATAGTTTCAAAGGTATCTGAACATGCACAAGTAGGAAAGCTATCTAAGTTTTTGAATAAAACTTCGGTGTGGGTACTTACTACCATATTAACTTTATTTTTCAGTTTAACTACATTAGAAGGAAACATATCAAGTGGATTAGATGGTATGACGTTAAAAGCTGGAAAGTCAGTTCTGTCAAATGCTGTACCAGTTGTTGGAGGAATTTTAGGAGATGCAATAGACACGGTTTTAGGTTATACAAATATAATTAAAAATGCAGTAGGAGTAGTTGGAATATTTGTTATAGCAAGCATTTGCATAAGACCAATACTTAATTTAACCGCTCTAACAATTACATATTATCTTGGAGCAGCACTTTGCGAGCCAATTGCAGATAAAAAGATAGTTAGTCTAATAGAGCAAATGGGAGGAACTTTTAAAGTGTTTTTAGCAATAATGTTTACAATTACTGCAATGCTGATAGTGGGAATTGCAATAGTTATGAGAATTACGAATAGTGGATTAATGTATCAGTAAAATTGGAAATTTAGATTAAGGTACAAAGGTAAGGGATAAACTAAAGGAACAAAATAGTGGATAAAAAGAAAGGAGTACAAATGATAACAAACATCAGCACTTGGGCACAAGGAATAATTATAGCAATAATAATAGGGACAATTATCCAAATGCTTCTTCCAGAAAATAAAAATAAAAAATACATAAAAGTGGTAATAGGAATCTATATCTTATTTTCAGTGCTAAGTCCAGTCGTGGGAAAAGGCATTAATCTTGATAATTATAGTCTGGACGAATATATGCAAGACCCTGAAACCAAAAACTACGATAAAAATGAAAACTATATATATAGTGACAATATAAAAAGTACATTTAAAAATAAAGTCATTACAAATATTAAATCTCAATTAAAAGCAAAAGGATATTCTGCAAATAACATTGATATAGATATTGATGATGAGTGTAACATTTTACAAATAAAAATATCTCAAATTTATGAAAATAATGATGAACAACCTCAAGGCAAAGGCGATAAAATAATAGTAAATAAAATTGATACAAATATAAATTCTGTTGACGTTGACATAACACAAAAACCAGTAGAACGGTATGGCTACAAGTGACAAAAATGATTTGATTGATTATTTAAGCGAAAATTATGGTTTAGATAAAAAAAGTATAATAATAGAATAGGAAGGCGGAGGACAATGTTTAACAAAGAAAAACTAAAGAACATGTTTAAAGGAAAGAAAAAAACTGAAAATATTGTAGTGTTAATAATAATTTTAATTATTACAGTTGTTGCAATTAATTATATATGGAGCGATGGCAATAATGAAAAAACTATTGATGACACTGGAATAAAAGAGGAAGATGTAATGCAGGTTTCAAGTAATAATAAAGAAGATGAACTCGAATTAAAACTTGAAAAAATTCTAGCCAAGATTTCTGGAGTAGGTAAAGTAAAGGTAATGATTACATATTCAGAAACAAGCGAGCTTAAGCCGATATATAATGAAGATTCTAGCTCAAGTAATACAAACGAAACAGATAGTAGTGGAGGCACAAGAACTGTCACGGAAACTGAATCTCAAAAAGAAGTAGTGTTTAAAGAAAATACAGATGGAAGCAAAGAACCCATAACTCAAAGTATAAGTAGTCCTAAAGTAGAAGGAGCAATAATTGTAGCAGAAGGAGCAGAAAATCCAACCGTAAAAACAAATATAGTTCAAGCTATAGAAGCTGCTACAGGTCTAGCAACACATAAAATACAAGTATTTAAAATGGAGGAGGAAGTAGGATGAAAATAACTTATATTAAAACCGGAAAGAGGGTTAAGCCTAAAAGTGAAAGTAAGCATTTTGTAACAAAACAACGTAGTGAAAATAGAGCAAATCAAATTAGAGAAAACAGTATAAACCAAAGTGAAAAAGAAAATAAAAATAACCAAGCAAAAAATATAAAGAAATTCGAATTTAGTAAAAATGAAGCATTTAAAACAATTTTTAGAAAAAATCAAATTGTATTGTTAACACTAGCATTAATGCTAGTTACAGCAGGATATATGAACTACAATAATAGCAATAACGAACTAAACATATCACTTGCAGAATTAGGAGATGCACAATTAGTAAGTAGTAATGTAGCGGATAGTAATGCAACAGCAAATACAAATGCAGGTGACACCAACAAAGAAAATAATACAAATGAAGAGAAGACAACAAATACAAATAGTGAAGGAAATGCAGTTGAAACAAATAATAGTGAAGAAGCTGAAACTAACAACAATGAAGCAAATGGAATAGCTGAAGCTAATAGTAATGGCAATGTAAATACAACTACTGAAACAAATAGTAATGGTGGAGAGAATTCAAGCAGTAATGTAGAAGTTAACTCTAATCAAGATTACTACACTCAAACAAGATTGGAAAGGCAGACAATGTATTCACAAATGCTTGAAGCATACCAGAAAATTCTAGAAAATGAAAAGATACCAACAGACCAGAAGACAGTTGCTTCTAATGAAATAAAAAATATAAATGATAGAATAAATGCAATATCAATAGCCGAAAATTTGATTAAAACTAAAGGTTTTGAAGATGTAATTCTTCTTATAAATGATAACAACATAAACGTAGTAGTAAAACAAAAGGACAAATTGTCTGATGAGCAAGTCGCTCAGATTACTAATATTGTTTCAAGAGAATTAAAAGCAGAAATTGGAGATATACACATTACAATGAAATAATAAACGAAAATGTGATTAGATTAACTAGATTATAACTGAGAATGCAATAAAAATGCAATATAAAATTACCGAAAAGGATTAGATAAAGGTTAGTTAATAAAAACTGTTGACTTTTAAATAAATTGATAGTATAATAAGCATATGACATAAGAGAGAGCAAAGAGTGGAAACAAATTCCACTCTTTGCTTTATGATAAATCTATAGAAAAGAGGAAAAAGATGACAGCAATAGAAACCAAAATCAAAGAATTAGTAGAGCCAATTATCAACAACTTAGGGTATCAAATTTATGACATCATTTACGAAAAAGAGGGAAAAGACAATTATTTAAGAATCTTTTTAGATGGAGATAATATTTCGCTAAATGATTGCGAAAAAGTAAATGACGGCATTACAGATGTTCTAGATGAAAAAGATTTGATAAAATCACAATACTTTTTAGAAGTATCATCGCCGGGCTTAGAAAGAAGGATCAGAGAAGATAGACACTTAGAAATGTTTAAAAATGACAAAATTGAAGTACACTTGTATAAAGCAATTAACAAGCAAAAAATACTTACAGGAATTTTACAAGATTTCGACGCGAACAATATTTATTTAGAAATTGATAAACAACAAATTAGCATTGAAAAAAATAATATTTCAAAAATGAAAAACATTTATAATTGGGAGGAAAATTAAAATGAAAAAGAAAGATGTCAAAGTAGTAAACAAAGGGATAGACACAACAGAGATGTTGTTAGCAATTGATGAACTAGAAAAAACTAATGGAATCAAAAAAGATTTCTTAATGGAATCAATTGAGTCAGCTTTAGTAGTTGCTTATAAAAGAAATTTTGACTGTACTACTGAAAATGTAAAAGTAGTTCTTGATAAATCAGATGGAAAAATGCACGTATATCAAGAAAAAAATGTAGTAGAAGAACTTGAAAAACCAGAAAATGAAAAATTTGAAATAACTTTGGAAAATGCGAAAAAGATAGATAAAAACTATGAAGTTGGAGATGTTGTTCAATTTGAATTAATGCCAAAGGAGTTTGGTAGAATAGCAGCTCAAACTGCAAAGCAAGTTATAACACAAAAAATAAGAGAAGCTTCAAGAGATGTGATATTCAATGAATTTGCAGATAAAAAGGGAGAAATTATAACTGGATTAGTACAAAAAGCTGATGGTGGAGCAGTTATACTTGATTTAGGTAGAATTGAAGGCATCATGCCTAGAAAAGAGCAAATACCAACAGAAAGATATAGAGTAAATGATAAAATAAAAACATGTATAATTAGTGTAGAAAAAGGAGTTAAAGGCTCAACACAAATTATATTATCAAGAGCTAGTACAGAATTTATAAGAAAACTATTTGAAATAGAGATACCAGAGATATATGAGGGTTTAATCGAAATAAAAAGTATTTCTAGAGATGCTGGTTCAAGAAGCAAAATAGCAGTATATTCCCCAAATCCTAATATAGACCCAGTAGGTTCTTGTGTTGGACAAAAGGGTATACGTATTCAAAACATAATCAATGAACTTAATGGAGAAAAAATAGATGTTATCGAATGGAACGAAGATCCTTCAATATTTATATCTACATCATTGTTACCTGCAAAGGTACTTGCTGTTGATATAAGAGAAGATGAAAACTTTGCACAAGTTATAGTTCCTGATGATCAATTGTCATTAGCTATTGGTAAGGGTGGACAAAACGCTAGGTTAGCAGCCAAATTAACAGACTGGAGAATAGATATAAAGAGTGAATCACAATTTAGACAAATGCTAGAAGAAATGCAAAATGAAGAAGAAAATGGAGCAGAATCGGAAGAGGAAGCTTCGGATGAATTAAAAGAAAATGTTGAAGAAACTGTAGAAGTTATGGAAAATGAAGAAGATTCAAAAGCAGTAGAAATGGAAGAAACAGAAACAATTAACACAGGAGACAAAAAATCAAAGAGAAAATCTTCAGCAAAAAAAGAAGACGTAGACAAGGAAGAAACAAAGAAATCTACAACTAAAAAAGCCACATCAGATAAGTCAAAAGAAAAGAAAGTGACAGCTAAAAAGGATACAACAAAGAAATCAACTAAGTCAGATGAAAAGAAGGCTGAGACTAAGCAGAAAGTTGCAACAAAATCAAAAACAGCAAAATCAGTAGCGAAGGCTGCAACAGCTAAATCAGCAACAGCAAAAGCAACAACAAAGTCAGCAACATCTAAGTCAACAACTGCGAAGAAAGCCACAAAATCTACAACTAAAAAAGCAAAAGCTGACGAGACAAAAAAAGAATCAAAAAAATCCACTAAAAAAAACTAAGTAAAGCTAGGAAAATATAGGCAAAATAGCCTAAAAAAGGAATAAAACTGTAAAAAATTATATAAAATAATAATAAGGTCAATAGGAGTGTAATATTGAAAAAGTTTATAATAAAAGAAGAAAGGTCTAACAAAATTATTTTAGGAGGTGAATCGATTGGGTAAAGTTAAAATATATGAAATTGCAAAAGAACTAAATATGGATAATAAAGATTTAATTGGGATTGCAAAAGAACTTGGAATTGAAGCAAAAAGTCATCTAAGCTCAATAGATGAAGCCGATGCTAAAAAAATAAAACAAAAACTAAATAAAAAACAAACCAATAAAAAAGAAAACAAAGATGCTGTCAAAAATGAGAAAGTTCAAAATGACAATGCAAAAGAAACAAAAAAGGATAGCAAAAAAGAAAGTAAAAATCAAGACCAGAAAAAAATAAAAAAAGAAGATAAAAAAGATATAAAAAAAGAAAAGGAAGAGATAAAGACAACTGGCCAAGTTATAATAAGAAGAGAAGTTATTGTTGAAGAAGAAAAGAAACCAACACCTATTAAAGAGGAGCAAAAATCAGGAATTGGCTTTAATACTCAAAGAAGAAATAAAGATTTCAATATAGTTTATAGGGAAAAGCCTTCTAAGCCTATGACAGTAAATGAGTTATTTGGCTTAAAGCCAAAAAATGTTAAAGAAGAAAAGAAAGAAGTTCCAAAGGTAGAAAAAATAGAAAAGGCTGAAGTAAAACCAGAAGAATCTAAGAAAGTTAGCAAACCTGTTGAAGTTAAAGCACATGAAGAAAAAGAAGAGATAATAAATAAAGCTGAATCTACCAGAAAACCTATGTATAATAAAGAATCAGAATTTGGCAGAAATAATCGTCAAGAAAGATTTAATAGAAATCAAGATACTAATTCAGAGGAAAGATATAATAGACCTAGAAATAACGAAAATTCTTATAACAGAAACAGTAATAACTTCCATAATAGAAATCAAAGAGGAAACTTCTCACAAAATGGTGAAAATAGAAGTTTTAATAATAGACCTTCATTTAATAGAAATAATAATCAAAATGCAAATGGATTTAAGAAAGATTATAAAAGACCAGCAGGCAACCGTCAAAATGATAGAAGCTACAACAATGATATGCTTCCTATAGAAATGTTTGGAAAAAATAGTAAAAAAGATTATTCATTAAAAATAATAGATAAACAAAAAGCAAATCGTAATTTAGAAGAAAAGAAAAAGACAAGAACTAGAAGAGGCATGGAGGAGTCTTTTGATGGAGATAAATTAAGAGACTTAAAGCAAGTAAATAGATTATCAAATATGTTTGAAGACCAAGAAGGCGGAATGTTAGATTATTATGATTTAACAACTGCAAGAGGAAAGAGAAATAGAAAAAAGGATAGAAAAGACGAAGATAGAAAGCAAAAGATATTTGAATTAAAAGACATAACTATTCCAACTAATATATCAGTAAAAGATCTAGCAATTGAACTTAAAAAGACATCAGCAGAAGTCATAAAGAAATTATTTGATTTAGGAATCATGGCTAATATTAACCAAGACCTAGATTTTGATACAGCATACTTAGTAGCTGATAGCTTTGGAGTTACAGCAACTAAAAAAGAAGAAATAAAAGATGAAGATATATTGTTTGATGACTCTGAAGATAAGGAAGAAGATTTAGAGCCACGTCCACCAGTAGTTGTAGTAATGGGACACGTTGACCATGGTAAAACATCACTTCTTGATGCAATTAGAAAAACTAATGTAATAGAAGGAGAAGCAGGTGGAATTACACAACATATAGGTGCTTATAAGGTAAATGTAAATAATAGAGAGATAACTTTCTTAGATACACCAGGACATGAGGCATTTACTAGCATGCGTGCTAGAGGAGCGCAAATAACTGATGTTGCAATTCTAGTAGTTGCAGCAGATGATGGCGTTATGCCTCAAACCATAGAAGCTATAAACCACGCCAAAGCAGCAAATACACCAATAATAGTAGCAGTAAACAAAATAGACCTTCCTGCTGCAAATGTAGATAAAGTAAAACAAGAATTAATGAAATACGAATTAGTACCAGAAGAATGGGGTGGAGACACAGTATTTGTTCCAATTTCTGCAAAAAATAATATAAATATTGATAACCTTTTAGAGATGGTATTGTTAGTTGCAGATATGCAAAACTTAAAAGCAAATCCAAATAGACAATCTAAAGGAACTGTAATTGAAGCAAGACTTGATAAAACACAAGGTGCGATAGCATCTGTACTTGTTCAAAGAGGAACATTAAATGTTGGAGACACAATAATTCTAGGAACAGCTATAGGTAAAATTAGAACAATGAAAAATGACAAGGGTAAACTTGTAAAGACAGCAGGACCTTCTACACCAGTTGAAATTACAGGATTACACGAAGTGCCAGAAGCTGGAGATATATTCTATGAAGTAAAAAATGAAAAAGTAGCAAAACACTTAATTGAACAAAGAAGATTGGCAAACCGTGAAAAAGCAATTGCAAATAATGATGCAGTTACTTTAGACAATTTGTTTGACAAGATGGAAAGTGAAGACTTGAAACAGTTAAGCATTATTGTAAAAACTGATGTTCAAGGAACAGCTGAAGCATTAAAGGGTTCTTTAGAAAAATTATCTAATGAAGAAGTTAAGGTAAAAGTTATACACTCAAATGCAGGTGGAGTTACAGAGTCTGATGTACAGCTTGCTAAAGCAGCAAATGCAATTATTATAGCATTTAATGTTAGAACAGTTGGAGCTGCTAAAGCCTTAGCAGAAAAGGAAAATGTTGAAATAAAACAATATTCTGTTATTTACCAAGCAATTGATGATGTAGAAGATGCAATGAAAGGTATGCTAGCACCTGTTTATAAAGAAACTAATATAGGAAATGCAGAAGTAAGACAAATCTTCAAAATTACCAATGTTGGTACTATTGCTGGATGCTACGTTACAGATGGTAAGTTAGAAAGAAACGCAGGAGTTAGAGTAATTCGTGAAGGAATAGTAATTCATGAAGGAAAACTAGTTTCATTAAAAAGATTTAAAGATGACGCTAAAGAAGTATCAAAGGGATTTGAGTGTGGCCTTCAAATAGAGGATTATAATGACTTAAAAGAAGGAGATACAATAGAAGCCTATATTCAAGAAGAAGTTAAAAGATAGCAGACAAAGAAAGGATGCAATTTCAATATGAACAAAAATACAAATAGACTTGGCAGAGTTAATGAAGAACTAAAAAAAGTAATAAGCGAAGTCATAAACTATGAATTAAAAAATCCAAATGCTACTGGTATGATTAGTGTTACTAAAGTAAAGGTAACGCCAAATTTGAGATATGCTAAAGTTTATGTAAGTGTATTAAATTCGAAAAATTTAAATAAAACAATCAAAGGGTTGAATGATTCAAGAGGTTTTATACGAAGCAGAGTTGCTGAAATAATTAATTTAAGAGTTACCCCTGAACTTGTATTCGAATATGATGATTCAATAGTATATGGCGAAAAAATCGACAATATTTTAAAAAGTCTAAAAAACGAAAATAAAACACAAAATGACAATAAATAGTTATACGAATTTAAAAGTATGTAAGGAGTTTATGTATGTCAACATTAGATGAAATTTTAAAGGAAATTGATAAAGCCAAAAATATAGTAATCTTAACCCATGAAAATCCAGATGGAGATGCCATGGGTTCAAGCTTGGCACTATATCAAGAGCTAAAAACAATGAATAAAGATGTGGAATTAATAGTTCCAAAATACTCAAGAGTATTTGAAATCTTGCCTAGAATTGAAGAAATAAAAACAGAAGGAAGCAAAAGCAATTATGATTTAGCAATAGCGGTTGATACAGCTTCAATCAAGCAATTAGACGGATGGTCAAAATATTTTGAAGACGCCAAAACAAGAATAGTGATAGACCACCATAGTAGCAATTCAATGTTTGGTGATATTAACTATGTAGACATGAGTTCACCAGCTTGTAGCCAAGTTATGTATGTACTTTTCAAATATTATAATTGGGAGATTACTCATGATATTGGAACATGCCTAATGGCTGGAATTGTAACAGATACAGGTGGATTCCAATATACAGGAGTATCAACAGAAACTTTTGAAATCGCATCAAGCCTTTTATCACAAGGTGTAGACCTAGTTAAATTATATAAAAAGCTTCTATCTACTAATACAAGGTCTAGCTTTGAGTTAAGAAAAATAGCCTTGGATAGGATGGAATTTTTAGAAGACGGAAAAATAGCTTATACATATATAAATAAAAAAGATGAGAAAAAGGTTAAAGCTGAGACCGGAGACCATGAGGGTCTAGTAAATGAAGGCAGAAATATAGAAGGAGTAGAAGTATCTATATTTTTACATGAAACTGATGATGGATACAAAGTATCTCTAAGAGCTAATGAATATGTAAATGTATCAGATGTATGCTTAATGTTTGGCGGAGGCGGACACCTTAGAGCAGCAGGAGTTACCATGCAAGGCACTCCAAAACAAATTAGAGAAAAATTAGTAAGAGAAATTAAGAGACAATTAAAATAATAATAGTAAACTTAATTTAATTAAGGAGAAAAAATGCACGGACTAGAAATAGTAGACAAGCCTCTTGGAAAAACATCTTTTGATATGGTAAGGGATATAAGAAAAAAATACAACATTAAAAAAGTAGGACACATTGGTACATTAGACCCAATGGCGACAGGAGTTTTAGTAATTTTAATAGGAGAAGCAACAAAGCTCTCAGATTATTTAATGGAGCATGACAAAGAGTATATTGCAACTATACATTTGGGCGAAAAAACAGATACAGGTGATAGCGAAGGTAACATAATAGAAACAAAACTTGTTCCAGAGGATATTAATAAGGAAAAAATAATAACTGTGTTAAATAGTTTTTTAGGTGAAAGTTATCAAATTCCACCAATGTATTCTGCAATAAAGGTAAATGGAGAGAAATTATATAATCTGGCTAGACAGGGGAAGACTGTAGAAAGAAAATCAAGAAAAATAAGTATTGATGAAATAGAACTTTTAGATTATAATAAAAGTGAAATAAATTTTAGAGTGGTATGTTCAAAAGGAACTTATATAAGAGTACTTTGTGAAGATATTGCTCAAAAGCTTGATACATGCGGATATATGAAGACTTTAAGAAGAACGAGAATAGGTAAATTCAAGGTAGAAGATAAAGATAAATTTATAGAAATTAAAGATATATTGTTATATAATGAAAGTGAAAAAAATAAACAAAACTTATCTATTAATATAGAGGGCAATGATTTGAAAAAACTACTTAATGGAGTTCCAATTAAATTAGATTCGGTGAACATAAATACAAGTGAAGATAAATTAGTTAATATATATAATCATGAAAAATTTATTGGGATAGGACAAATAGAAAACGGAGAGCTTAAAAGAAAAATAATATTGTAATAATAAACACAAAATTCAAACCCATAATAATTCCAAGGCTAAAATTAAAACTAAAACTAAAATTAAAATTAAAACTAAAACTAATACAAACAAAAAGCCCCACATTAGCCGTAAGATCGGATATTTTAAGAGCCTGTTTTCACAGGTGGGTGTCTTGTTAGATGCTCATGGGTTTCTTAAATCATATCGTTAAGCATACACGCCACATCTAAAGGCAGACTCCCTTTAATCTATCTGTTGGTTCTAAAATTCTAATCTACACGCACCACGCAGGGAAAATTATTAACTTATTTACTAATATTAAAATATCATAAATTTGAAAAAAAATCAATACAAAAGAAACATAATATGGTAAAAATTATATAGTATTTTATGGAAAATAGGAGGCACATATGAAGAAACAAACTACTGTTGTAGTAAATGGGAAAAAGCCGAATTACACGAGAGAGAAACTAATATTAACAATTTTTCTAACAATAATAACAATAGTGATGACAGTTTATGCAATCATTTTATTGATAAGTAATAAAAAATTTGCACAAGAAGTAGATGATTTTGCTAAGCTTAATTTAAAAACAGTTTTTAGCATAGATAAAATATACATGTATAGTAGCAGTGACGCTGATAGCCATACGGAAGACAGGGCTATATGGAATTTGGATATTCATCAATTTACAGATATAGCAATTTATATTAATAATAGATCAGAAAATGAACTTAATTACGAAAACTCTATAAAAGAATTATACATAGAAAATGTTAGATTTTCTGGTCCTGAACTTGGTAATCCAAGTTTACATTTTAAAAATGTAGAGGGCTTCGGCAAACTATCTAAGGATGAGAATACTATAATAAATGACAGGCTAGAATATAACATATTAAATGATGGGGATTTAGATTATTCAAAAGCTCAAATTTATGCAGACTGTTCAAATCCAATTATACTTGAATATAAAAATATGAATATTAAGCAAAATCAAATCATTTCAGATATTAGTTCAGACTTAAGATTTGATGGAGAATTACTTAGAAAAACAGGAGTGTACTTAAACTCAATTAAATGCAATTTGGCATTTGACATAATTATAATAAATAATTATAATCAAAAGTTTGTAGCAAATGTATATTTAGATATTCCGTTAGAGGACTCTGAGATAGGAGATACAATCTATAAGGGAAAAATAGTAAAGAAATTAGAGAAATCTAATTTGATAAGATTTTTTAGAATGGAATGAAAAATATGACAGTAAGAGAAGCATTAGATTTAGCAAGTAAAAAAACGAATCATATTGAAGCAAATACATTGCTTCAATATATTTTAAATGTGGACAAAAAATATATTATTGTGAATAGCAATAGTCCAATAAACCAAAGTCAAGAAGAATTGTTAATGAAAAGTCTATGCGAGTTAGAAAATGGTATTCCATTGCAGTATATAACATCAAAAGCATACTTTATGGGGTTAGAATTTTATGTCGACAAGAATGTATTGATACCACAGCCAGATACAGAGATTTTAGTAGAAGAAGCTTTGAAAATAATAAATGCTAGCAATAAAAAATTAAGAATACTAGATTTATGCACAGGAAGTGGGGCAATAGCAGTAAGTATTGCCAAATACGCGAAAAATGTGGAGATTATCGGAAGTGATATAAGCAAAGAAGCTTTAGATATTGCTAAAATTAATTATAAAAAGTTGATTAAATTAGACAATGGTGTGTTAAAAAATAAAAATGTAATTAAGTCACGTGGCAATGATAATTTAATTAATTCTAACAATGAAGCAAGCAGCAATAAAATAAAATTCATTGTGTCAGATATGTTTGATAAAATAAAAGGAAGATTTGATTTAATCATATCTAATCCACCATATATAAAGACAGAAGTTATAAAGCAATTAAGCAAGGATGTCCAAAATGAACCTAAAATTGCATTAGATGGTGGAGAAGATGGACTGAGATTTTATAAAATAATTAGGGATAACATAGAAAGTTTTTTGGCGAAAGATGGGACTTTACTTATGGAAATAGGATATGATCAAAAGAAAGAAGTACAAAGTTTATTTGAACATTCAAAATGCATCAAAGATTTATCTGGAAATGACAGAGTGATAATATGGAGGAAATAAATGGATTCATTTTCATCAAAGATAAAAGAGGAATTAAGCAAATTAAATAATTTGTCAGATAAAAAAATTGTAAAAGCAGAGCTAAAAGGATATTTAATCACAAATTCTTCAAATAAATTTATAACTGAAAATCAATACAATATTAATAGATTTGCTAAACTGTTAAACAACTGCGGAGAAAATGATTATAAAATAGAAATGCAAGGAAAAAATTTCTGCATTACAATTAAAAGAAACATAAATATGGATAGCCAAGAGATGACTGAGGAAGAAAATAGAGCTTTAGTTAGAGGTGCATTTATGAGTTCGGGTTCTATTACAAATCCTAGCAATGTTTATCATTTAGAAGTTGTATTTGATAAAGAAACGGAAGCGGAATATATTAGAGAAGTTTTAAGCAAAAGTGATATAGAGGCAAAGCTATTAAAAAGAGAAAAGAATTCTATTTTGTATATAAAAGATGGAGAAAATATTTCAAAATTTCTTGCTTTTATTGGAGCAAACAAGTCAGTGCTTGATTTTGAAGATGAAAGAGTTATTAGGGAAATGAGAAATAAAATAAATAGACTTGTCAATTGTGAAACAGCAAATTTAAATAAAACTATATCGACCTCTGTAAGACAAATAGAAGATATAAAATTAATTAAGGCAAAAAATAAATTTGATAAATTAAAAGAAAAAGAGCAAGAACTTGCAAATGTAAGACTAGCAAATCCAAATGCAAGCTTGCAAGAATTAGGTCAGCTTTTAGAAAAGTCCATAAGTAAGTCAGGTGTTAACCATAGACTAGCAGCAATAAAAAAGCTAGCAGATGAGTTAAGAAATAATCAATAGAAATTAATAAGTGAAGTTATAAAAAGATGGAGTAGTAGATGAAAGATATTGGTATATATGTTCACATACCATTTTGTAAGCAAAAGTGCAATTATTGTGATTTTACTTCTTATTGTAATAAAGATAATTTAATAAAAGACTATATAAGTTGTCTGAAGGAAGAGATAAGGTTAAGAAGCAACTTAAATTATCATGTAAGAACCATTTACATTGGAGGAGGAACGCCTTCATATATTAAGCCAAAATATATAGAGGAGCTTCTACTGGAAATTGAAAAGAACTTTGAATTAGATGTAAATGCGGAAGTGTCAATGGAGCTTAATCCAGGAACAGCTACGGAAAAAGGCTTAGATGATTATTTTCAAATGGGGATAAATAGACTAAGTATAGGACTTCAAACTTCAAATGACAATATTTTAAAGCAGATTGGTAGAATACATAATTATAAAGAATTTGAGAAGACAATACAATATGCAAGAAAAGCTGGATTTAGAAATATAAATGTAGACACAATGATAGGACTTCCAAGTCAAAATATATATGATATAGAAAAAACACTAATAGGATTAATTGATATGGAAATTCCACATATATCAGTTTACTCTTTAATAATTGAGCCAAATACCAAACTAGAAAAAATGACCCAAAATAAAGAGGTAGAACTTCCAGACGAAGAAATGGAAAGATATATGTATTGGTATGCCAAAAGAAAGCTTGAAGAAAATGGATATATTCATTATGAGATATCAAACTTTGCAAAAATGGATAGAAAATGTAAACATAATTTAGACTGCTGGAATCAAACTGAATACCTAGGCTTTGGAGTAGCGGGTGCATCATATGAAAATGCAACAAGGTATGTAAATACCTCATCTTTAGAAGATTATATCAATAATATAAAAAATAAAGAAAACTTTAAAAATGTGAAAATAGAAGAAAAGCAAACTAAAAAGATGATGATGAGCGAATATATGTTATTAGGACTTAGAAAAATTAACGGAGTAAATTTAACAAATTTCGAGATAAAGTTTGGTAAAAAAGTATTTGATGTTTTCCAAAAAGAAATAACAAAATTACTTACACAAAATCTAATAACAATAGATGGAGACAACGTAAGACTTACTAGCAAAGGATTGGATTTGGCAAATTTGGTTTGGGAGGAATTTATTTAAGTGCAATTTGTATAAAAATACTACAAATATAGTATAATTAATTGCACGTTGGTAACATAAAAATATAGACACATAATCAAAAACAATAAAAAAAATACTAATTAAAAATTGTTGACTTTAAAATGAGCAAATGCTAAAATATTTATTGTAAACATAAAAAATATAAGTTTACTTTTTAAATAAAAATTTGATGAAAGAGAGACAAAAATGGAAGAAAAACAAAGTAATACAGAAAAAGTAGTTAAGAAAAAAAGACATTTTGACCCAGCAAAGGGTGCAGTTAGACTTATAGCTTTATTATTAGCATTATTAATGATGTTAGCTACTTGTGGAACATTATTATTCTATTTATTAAATATGTAAAATTATAAAAATATAACAAATATATTATTAAATTAAAGATAAAAAATTTAAAATTAAAAAAGCAAAAAATATAAGTCTAAAATATAAGCCTAAAATATAAGTCTAAAAAATAAAGAAGGGGAATAGATAGTAAAAATGTTTGAACAATTAAATAAACAAATGAGAATAGATTTTCCATCATATATACAGGAGCTACAAGCTCATCCTTGGCAAATTATAACTTTAATAATAGACATAATATTAGTATGCTATTTAATATATGCATTTTTTAAACTAATTAAAAAGACTAGAGCAATGCAACTTATGAAAGGAATTGTATTATTAGTAATTATTACACTGTTAAGTGGCATTTTGAAACTTAGAATATTAAATTTCATACTAACATCATTTATGACATATGGAGTTATAGCACTGCTTTTAATATTTCAACCAGAACTAAGAAGAGCATTAGAGCAAATTGGCTCTAGTACATTTACCAAAATGTTTGGAATTGATAAGAGCTTAAGAGATAAAACAAAAGAGGATATATACAAAGTCGTAATAGCTGTTTCTGAACTTGCAAAATCAAAAACTGGTGCGTTAATTGTTTTTGAAAGAGATATAAGATTGCAAGATATAGTTGAAACAGGAGTAGTTATAGATTCAGAGATTTCCCCACAACTTTTAGTAAATATATTTGTACCAAAAACACCTTTACATGATGGTGCAGTAATAATTGCAAACAACAAAATTTCATCTGCAGCTTGTATATTGCCTTTAACAGATGATAAAGATGTTGTAAGAGGACTTGGAACAAGACACAGAGCCGCAATTGGAATCTCAAAAGAATCAGATGCAATAGCTGTTGTTGTTTCAGAAGAAACAGGCAAAATCTCAATTGCAAAAGATGGAACACTAATTATAGATGTTGAAGAAGATGCTTTAAAAAGAATATTAATTAAAAATTTAGTAACTGCTAGATTTGGTCCAGAAGAAAGAAAAAATAAAATTTCTGAAATTAAAGTTATTATGGCAAACAAAAAAGAAAAAAGAGTTCAAAACAAGAAAAAAACTAATGAAAACATTAAATGAACTTTTATAGAATATAAGAAGCAGGCGGTGACTCGTTAGAATCGCCGCCTGCTACAAAAATTTGAAGTCAAATTTTTGTAAGAGAATTTTGGTACAACAAACAAAGTGTTTCTTACCTAGGCAGTATAAGTTCTCTCCGGTCAATCCAATCATACCCTTCATTATACGTTGCAGGAGTCAATCTTTTTAAACCAAAGTATAGATTCTTGTCTGTATGATATAAGAGTTGTTTGGCATTGAGAACTTCAAAATAGTAATGCGAATACAAAGATCCGCAATACCTGCTTCTGAAGCGTTTTACACGGAAAACCATGTAGTAGCTACCTACTCCACAGGGGTCTCCGGAAAAGAAAATTCTGTGATGTTCAATATAAAATCCCTTACAACTGTATATACAATTAATGTCGATAGGAATAATGTACAGAAAATTCTCTTCGTATTCTCCACCTTTTAGTAACCGGCGAAACTTAGGATAATCAGACGGATCTAGTACAGAAACTTTGAACTTGTCGTACTCTTTTACCAGATGAATAGTTTTCACTGGCAAATTCACCTCCAAAATATTTTTGCACTTATCATTATATCATAAATTAATAGAAAAATCAAGTGAAATAATGAATTTATTATTTACATAATATGGAAAATAATGTAAAATAGTAGGAGCAAATATGAGAAATATAAAATTAATAATTGAATATGACGGAAAAGATTTTAACGGTTGGCAAAAGCAACGCGATAAATTAAACATACAAGGAGAAATTGAGCGAGCCATAGAAAGCGTAACTGGAGAAAAGGTTGATTTAATAGCATCAGGGAGAACTGATGCAGGAGTAAATGCTATTTGTCAAATTGCAAATTTTAAAATAGAAAAAGATTTTCCAATTGAAAAAATACCATATGCTCTAAACTCTCAATTAAAAAAATCTATCAGGGTAAAAAGTGCGGTAGAAGTAGATGAGAGATTTCATAGTAGATATAATTGTAAAAAGAAAACGTACGAATATACAATAAATAATTCAGAGCAAGGAACTGCTATATATAGAAATATGCAGTACCATCATTCAATAAAATTAGATGAAACTAAAATGAATGAAGGAATTAAATATCTAATAGGAGAGCATGACTTCAAGTCATTTAAAGCAAGTCGGAACAAGCAGTAAAAGTAGTGTTAGAATTATCTATGATGCCAAGGTAGAAAGACGTGGAGATATAATAACGATTACACTAACTGGAAATGGATTTTTATACAACATGGTTAGAATAATCAGTGGCACACTTGTAGAGGTTGGAGAAGGAAAGATTAAGCCAGAAGATGTAAAGGAAATTTTGGATGCAAAGGATAGATTAAAAGCAGGGAAAACACTTCCTCCAACAGGACTATGTTTAGTCAATGTGGAGTATGAAGACAAATAAGTTAATATGTAGTCATATAATAAATTAAAATTTAATAATTACGTTAACAAAATAGTGAGATTGTAAATATAATATAGCAGGGGGAAGATAAATGATAGATCCAATCTTACTATTTTTTGTATTTCCACTCGTAACAATAATATTTGCAGTAGCACTAGAAAATATTTTTAATAATCCATTACTAGTAGCAGCAATTATATTCGCAATATTCTTAATAGTAACATTTACCGCATTTACAATTGATTTTATAATATATGCGATTGCCTATGGAATATTGGCGCTAGTTACTGCACTGATTTATAGAGCTATACTTAATATACTTGATAGGTTAGATGACTTAGACAATAATAACGGTAACAATGGAAATAATGGTGGAAACAATAACGGCGGAAATAACAACGGCGGAAATAACAACGGCGGAAATAACAACGGTGGTAATAACAACAGTGGTAATAACAATACTGGTAACAACAACAGCGGTAACAACAACAGCGGTAATAACAATAGTGGTAATAACAATAGCGGTAATAACAATAGCGGTAACAACAATAGTGGAAACAATAACAGTGGCAATAACAATGGTGGTAACAATAATGGTGGCAATAACAACAGTGGCAATAACAATGGTGGTAATAATAATGGTGGCAACAATAATGGAAATAATAATTTCCCTAACACATGTGCTTGTAGAAGGTGTTGTTGTCAAAGGCAATTATTAAGACGTTTAAGTGGTTTTTAATACAAAATGAATAAAAACAAGGCTTAATTTTGAGGTGAACCCAAATTGCTAAGCAAAAAGTTTAACGAGGAGGGCTCGCTTGATTTAAAGTCTTGTTTTTAGTTGCTATAATTTTAGCTTAACAATCGTAACTCCATAATCTCCTTCTCCATAGCCGGCAATATTAAAACTTTCCACATATTTGGATTTCTTTAAATATGAATGAATTCCTTGCCTTAGTTTACCAGTTCCTTTACCATGAACAACTCTGACTTGGTGTAAGCTTGCCATTTTGCAATTATCTAAATATTTATCAAGTATTTCAATGGCAGAGTCAACGGTCTCACCAATTAAATTAATTTCTGTTGATATGGTCTGCGATTTGTTGTTGCTTATATGAACTTTACCGGATGTATTGCCAAAAGCATTACGAGATGTACTGCTAGATGCCTTGTCAAATGAGTTATTTGAGGTATTTTGAGCATTTAGTGTGTCATAGTGATTATTGAGCTTTAAAAGTACGCTTAAATCTAATCCATTATCATTAATTAAATTAATAGATTTATTCAAATCATTTCTAAGTGCATTAGCTTTTTTCACATCATGTGTGTTATCAAGTTCTTTTATAACCATGCCTGCTTTATTTCTAGCGTCCAATAATACTTCTTTAGCTTCTCTTTTAGCATTTTCTATCTTTTCTTGCTCTTTTTTTAATTTTTCGTTATTTTGTTTTTCTAAATCTTTTCTCAATAATTCTATTTGCGTAAGGTTTTTCTGTATCTCGTTTTGTTGTTTTTCTATTTCTAATTTATCATCATATATTTGTTTCATCAGTGTTTCTATATCAGTATCTGGCTGAGATATAAGTGACGAAGCACGTTTTATAATATCATCAGTTATACCAAGCTTTTTACTAATTTCAAAAGCATTACTTTTACCCGGAATCCCCAAAAGCAAACGATAAGTTGGCTTTAAAGTCGCCAAATCAAACTCACAACTAGCATTTTCAAAGCCATCATGAGTAATACAGTAATTTTTGATTTCATGGTAATGAGTAGTAGCAATTGTAAAAGCTTTTTTAGAGTAAAAGTGTTCAAGCAGACTTATTGCTAAGTTAGCACCTTCTAATGGGTCAGTACCTGAACCAAGCTCATCAACCAAAATCAAACTATCTTGCGTAAAGCTATTCATAATCTGAACTATATTTTTAATATGTGAAGAAAAAGTACTCAAGGATTCTTCTATACTTTGTTCATCTCCAATATCAGCGAAAATATTATCAAATACTTTAACCTGACTTCCTTCGCAAGTAGGAATGCAAAGCCCCGATTGTGCCATTGCACACAAAAGTCCTACAGTTTTTAAAGTAACAGTTTTCCCACCAGTATTTGGACCAGTAATAACTAAAGTATTGAAACTTCTACCTAATTCAATGTCAATAGGGACGACCTTCTCTTGTATTAAAGGATGTCTGGCTCCTTTTAAATCAATACAATCACCAAGTTCTGGCTTAGTGCATGAATACTCAATTGAAAATTTAGCTTTGGCAGATATAAAGTCAAGCATACCAATTAAATCATAAGTCTGTTTTAAATTATTTACTATCGGAAACAACAAATTGGTCAAGTTTTCAAGTATTTTCTCAATTTCTATATTTTCCTCAATTATCAAGCTGTTTACTTTATTATTCATCTCAAATATAGACATAGGCTCAATGTAAACGGTAGAGCCACTGCTAGAAGTATCATGAATAAATCCTTTAACATTATTTCTATATTCTTCTTTTACAGGAATAACATATCTGTTATTTCTAATTGTAACAACTTGATCCATCATATATTTAGAATATTCACCAGAGTGAAGAATATGGTTTAACTTATCTTTTATATTAGCTTCAATCGATTTTTTGGCTCTTCTAATAGACGATAAAGCAGAAGAAGCATTATCAGCAATTTCATTTGCAGAAATTATACTAGCAAATATTTTGTGCTCAATATCTAAATTAGAATATAATTCATCAAAATATATACCTAATAATTCTAGGTCTAATTCCGAACTTTTATAATATTCTTTTAAATTCCTAGAAGTTTTTAATAAATCTGCAATATCTAACAAAGACTTAGCATTTAAAGGCAAGTTACTTTCTAATTTTTTTAACTGTAAACTTAAATCTATAATTTCTCCAATAGGAAAAGCACCAGTTGAAGAAATTAAATGGCAAGCCTCACTGGTTTCGTTTAAATATTTAGTTATTTTGTTTAAATCTGAATATGGTTCAAGATTATTAGCAATATTTTTACCAACATAAGTGTAGCAATAAGTTGATAACCTTTCAACAATCTCATTAAACTCTAATTTATCCAAATATTTTTTTAACATACAAATCTCCTATTAATACATACATAATTATATCTTAAAATAAGGATTAAATCAATCTCATTTTGTGAGGATAAAAAAGATCCCTAGAAATCATATGATTCCTAGGGACCTAAAGGAATTAAAAGGAGGTTACTCGAAGCACCTAAGCCTCTGCCGAGAAGGTATGGTGCAGTAAAACTCTATTTTATTTCCACATAAAATGGGAAAACCCATTTCTAACTGCTCGTGCATTAATGCACTGACAAACATATTTTAGCACATAAATGTATAAAAGTCAAGATTGAAAAAATTTTTTTTAGATGACAGACTTTATTTCTTATTCATATTTTTTTGCGTAACCATTTTTTAGATATATATTCTTTTTTCGTTCTGTCATTGTAAATAATGTTTTAGCAAACATGGTACCTTTATTACTTACTCTCACAGCCACTAAAACAAATGTATTATCTACGTTGTATTCCTTTATATATTCTATTGAACCTTGAGTTGGATTTTTTGCCACATAAGTAGGATTATTAATTATATTGGATATATCATGACCATATTTTTCATAATCTTCTTGATGCTGTCTTTGCATATGATTTATATTGGAATCACCTAATAATATTGGTAATTCTTCATTATATTCTAAATTTAATAATTGTATAACTTTTTTGTTTAATTTTCCGATTTTCTTATTCATTTTTTCCTTTCTGAATATAATAATTATACAATAAATTCCATAAATATACAATATTTTAACATGAAATATTAGACAAATAATATTATAGTTGTATAAAATAAACTAAAAAATAAAAATCAAAAAATAGTTGACAAAAGAAAAGCTATTGTTATAAAATATGTTTAGTTGAAATAAAAAAATAATATAAAAGGAGCAAACAAAAGATGAAAAAGTCTGAAAGCCTTGCAAGAGTAGAGAGAGTTGCATTTTAGAAAGTAAAAATGCAGGTTTATTAAGTGATGTTGAAAACAGAGATAATTATGATATAAACAATAAAAATAAAATAAATAATAAAGAAATAAACTTTATAAATAAATGTAATAGAGCTATGTGTTTTAGAGGAAGCTAGAATACGTGGCTTTTTATGATGTAAATAATTAGATATTATGTTTTTAAAATTAATAAATAAAATATTAAAATTTAAGGAGGAAAGAAATGAAAAAATTAAAAGAAAAAGGAATCACATTGGTGGCGCTAGTAGTAACAATAATATTATTATTAATACTAGCAGGAGTAACATTAACTATTGCTCTAGGAGAAAATGGCTTATTTAAAATGGCTAGCCAATCAGTGGAAGTTTCAAAAGATGTTGCAGAAGAAGAAAAAGTAAAGCTTGCGGTAAGTGCAGCATTTTTAGACGGAACAGGAACACTAACAAAAGCAAATGTACAGAAAGCATTAGAAAATGAATTTGGAACACTAGAAGAAGGACAGCTAGAAGGAGGAGACGCAGGACCATGGACATTTAAAGGAGATAGAAAAACATATACCATAGGAAATGGTGGAGATATACAAGAATTAAAACCAAAAACAGTAGCAGATTTAAAAGCAGGAGACTGGGTAATGTATGAATCATCACAAGGTAGTATACCATGTAGAGTATTATATGATACAGAATATAATACAACAAATAAAAAAGATAACGGCGTACAGATTATATCAGCCGATTCATTAGGGTCGATAACTTTTGGATCAGATGTAAAGAGTGAAATGCTAAATACTATAGAAGAATTAAAAAATGCATTTACTATTTTACGTACAGAGGCAGCAAACTATATAAAAGAAAATAACATAACTGAAGATATAAGGTGTGTGGGAAGTAGAGCTGATTTTGTATCTGTGGAACCTAATACAGGAGACCACCAATGTGAGGAATTTTGTTATCTAGCGTATTTGAAGGGTGGTGACCCAAGTACTATTCCTGTAATCGACGGAGATGATTATTATAAAGAAGACTATAACCAAATGAAGAAATGTGGAATTACTATTCCTTCAAACAAACAGGCTTACTGGTTATCATCGTTTACTGACGATACTTATGTGGACTCGAGCATATTCTTAGGTCTATACAAAGACTTTGGAGTTGTCGGAAATGAGGATTGGATGTTGGACGAAGACGGAGGGGAACTTCTTAGTTTGTGGTGTGATGACGAGGAGACACGTGCATTAACTGCCGGTATACGTCCTGTTATTAAATTAAAACCTGGTGTTATATTAAGTGAAGGCGACGGACAAACAAAAGATACTGCGTACGTATTAAGCAAAGAGTAAAGTGCTAATTATACAATATATTTATAGCAAAAAATCAGGTGAACCCTACCAATAAGTAAACGCATCTAACTCATAAGAGTATAGATGCGTTTATTTCAAGAAAGTTTAGGTAGGTTGACCTTTCTACATCTCCTAACAATGGGTGGCGGCTGCCTGTTCCGCCCTCAGAAACTTTCTTGTATGTTATTATATGCTTTTCTTCTAAGCTATATTCATTATAACATATATTTTTTTACTTGTAAAGACTTTATTTCTTATTCATATTTTTTTTGATTGAAAAAATTTTTTTTAGATGATATAATACAAAAAATTATTTGTGTAATTTACTATTAAAATAACTATAAAACACAAGGAGTAAGGTATATATGTTAAACGGGAAATTTGTGCATTTACATGTGCACAGTGAATACAGTTTATTAGATGGTGCAAACAGAATAAAAGATTTACCTGTAAGAGCAAAAGAACTAGGGATGGACGCTATAGCCATAACAGACCATGGCGTTATGTTTGGCGTTATCGATTTTTACAAAGCTTGTAAAGCAAATGGAATTAAACCTATAATTGGATGTGAAGTATATGTAGCACCAAGAAAATTAACAGATAAGGATCCAATGATAGATGGCAAATATAATCATTTAATATTACTTGCCAAAGATAATGAAGGATACAAAAATTTAACAAAGCTAGTATCTCTAGGCTTTACTGATGGATTCTATTATAAGCCTAGAATAGATAAGGAAGTTTTAGAAAAATATCATGAAGGTTTAGTATGTTCTTCAGCATGCTTGGCTGGAGAAATAGCATCTGACATTACAAGTGGAGATGTGGAAGCGGCTAAAAAGGCAGCTCTTTGGTATAAAAACCTTTTTGGAGAAGATTACTACCTAGAAATTCAAAACAATGGAATAAAAGAACAAGCATTAGTAAATCAAAAATTAATACAAATTGCAAGAGAGTTGGACATTCCACTTTTGGCAACAAATGATTCACACTATCTAAAAAGAGAAGACGCGTATAATCACGAAGTACTATTGTGTATACAGACTGGAAAGAGGATGTCTGATGAAGATAGGATGAAATTTGATACAGATGAGCTTTATATAAAATCACCTGAAGAAATGATAGATTATTTTAAGGCTGTACCAGATGCAATTGAAAATACAGTAAAGGTAGCAGAAAAATGCAATGTGGAATTTGAGTTTGGACATACTATACTTCCAAACTATGATGTACCAGAAGAATATGCAACTCATTTCGATTATCTAAAAAAACTTACAGATGATGGAATAAAAAATAGATATGGTGAAAATGTATCGCAAGAAATAAAAGATAGAGAAGAATATGAACTAGAAGTAATTAAAAAGATGGGATATGTAGACTACTTTTTGATAGTATGGGACTATGTTCATTTTGCTAAATCACACGATATTCCTGTTGGACCGGGAAGAGGCTCAGGAGCCGGTTCAATTGTTGCATATGCTATAGAAATTACTGACATTGACCCAATAAAATATGGACTTATTTTTGAAAGATTTTTAAATCCAGAGAGAATAAGTATGCCGGATTTTGATATAGATTTTGATTATGAGAAAAGACAAGAAGTAATAGATTATGTTTCGGAAAAATATGGACAAGACCACGTATCACAGATAATCACTTTTGGAACTATGGCAGCAAAAATGGTAATACGTGATGTTGGAAGGGTGCTTGATTTTCCATATGCAGAAACAAACAGTTTAGCAAAAATGATACCAAATGAAATTCATATTACAATAGCAAAAGCATTAGAGATAAATAGAGAATTAAAAGAAATGTATGATAATAATGAGCAGGTAAAAAATCTACTTAACATAGCAATGGCATTAGAAGGTATGCCAAGACAGGCATCAACACACGCTTGCGGAATTATTATATCAAGAGAACCAGTAGTAGACTATGTACCACTTTATGCAAGAGATGGAGTCATATCAACCCAATACATAATGACTACATTAGAAGAACTTGGTCTTTTAAAAATGGACTTTCTAGGACTTAGAACTCTTACGGTTATAAGAGACGCAAAAGAATTAATAAAGGAAAATCAAGGCATTGACGTAGAGTTTGACAAAGATATGAATGATCCTAAAGTGTACAAGCTATGGCAAGATGGTGATTCAATTGGTATATTCCAATTTGAAAGTCAGGGTATGACTAACTTTATGAAGGAACTAAAACCAGACTGCTTAGAAGATATAATCGCAGGTGTTTCTCTTTATAGACCAGGACCAATGGATCAAATACCAAGGTACATTGCAAACAAAAAAGATCCACAAAATGCCGTGTACACTCATCCGGCTTTAAAGCCTATATTGGAAGTAACTTATGGATGTATGGTATACCAAGAGCAAGTTATGCAAATAGTAAGAGATTTGGCAGGTTACTCTTTAGGAAGAGCAGATTTAGTAAGACGTGCCATGGGAAAGAAAAAACTAGATGTAATGGCAAAAGAAAGGGAAAACTTTGTACATGGCAAACTTGACGAAAACGGCAATGTTGAAATACAAGGATGTGTTAGAAACGGAATAGATGAAGCCTCAGCCAATAAGATATTCGATGAAATGGCAGAGTTTGCAAAATATGCATTTAATAAATCTCATGCAGCTTGTTATGCTGTTGTAGCATATCAAACAGCATATTTAAAAGCATATTATCCAGCAGAATTTATGGCAGCAATGTTAAATAGTTTTTTAGGCAATTTAGGAAAAGTACCAATTTACATCAATGAATGCAAAAGACTAAACTTAAGCATTTTAAAACCTGACATAAATAAAAGTTTCACGAAATTTACAGCTAAAGGAAATGCAATAAGATTTGGATTAGGAAGTATTAAAAATGTAGGTATAGCTGCGGTAGATGCAATAGTAAAAGAAAGAGAAGAAAATGGCGAATTTAAAGACTTTACTGATTTTGCCGAAAGAATTTATGGAGAATCTGTTAATAAAAAGTGTATAGAGAGTTTAATAAAGTCAGGAGCATTTGACAATTTAGGCAAAACAAGAAGCACATTAATAGCCTCTTATGAACAAATAATAGACACTATTGCAGACGCAAACAGAAAAGATTACACAAATCAAATAACAATGTTTGATGTTGCAAACACAGAAGATGACATACAAAAAATGAAATACACTTTCACAGAATTAAAAGAATACACAGAAAAAGAATTATTATCAATGGAAAAAGAGATGCTTGGAATATACATTTCAGGACATCCACTTGAAAAATATAGAACACAATTAGAACAAACAACCAATTTAAATACTATGCAAATAGAAGAAGCTTTAGAACAACTTGAAACAGAAGGAAGATGTGACTTAGAAGACGGTAAGCAAGTAAACTTTGCAGGAGTTATAAGCAATGTAAAGAAAAAATATACTAAAAACAACAAGGTAATGGCATTTGTTACAGTAGAAGACTTATACGGAAGCTGTGAGATAATTGTATTCGAAAGCTGTTATAATAAATGTAGTAGCCTTTTAATGGAAGAAAATCTAATTATGGTAAATGGTAGAGTAAGCATAAAAGATGAAACAGACATCAGTATCATTGCTAACAATATAACAGAACTAAAATCAAATGGAAAAAAGCATTTAGAAATAAACATTAACAATTTAAACGAAGAACAAAAAAATAAACTAAGAGGAGCAATTAAATTTTTTACTGGAGATAAGAATAATTTAGCAATTTATGTAGTACAAGGAGAAGATAAGAAATCCTCTGGGTCAATATATGCAACAGATGATGTGCTTAAAGAGATAGAGGAAATTGTTGGAGCAGACAATTTTGCATTAGTAGAAGAAAGCTAGACAAGTTATGCTTTGTGAAAAAATAACTATATTCAATGTGAATATAGTTATTTTTTGGACAACAAAAACATAAATGTTGAGTTTCAGCGCGAGTTATTCGAAGACAATATATTTATGTTTTTTTAGCATACTATCGATTTTTTTATTAAAAATAAATAAAAAATAAATTGAAAAATACTTGTAAAATTAAGAATATATTGATATACTTAGAATATCATAAATTATGGGAGGTTTAATATGAGTGAAGAAAATAAACAAGATTTAAAAGAAAAAAAGGAAAATGAAGTAAATAGTGCAGAAAGTAGTAATATACAAATATCTGATGATGTAGTTGCTGTTATAGCAGGTATGGCAGCATCAGAAGTTCCTGGTGTTTCAGATATGGCTGGTGGATTTGCTGGTGGTATATCTGAAGTTCTTAGTGGTAAGAAAAATCTTTCAAAAGGTATAAAAGTAGATATAACAGATAAGTCTACTAAAATAGATGTTAACATTATAGTTGAGTATGGAGCAAGGATACCAGATGTTGCTTTTGAAATACAAAAAAGAGTAAAAAAATCTGTCGAAAGTATGACAGGTCTTAGCGTAGAGGAAGTTAATGTGCATGTTCAAGGTGTAAGCACTTCAAGAGAAGATAAAAAAGCTACTAAAAAAGAGGAAGATAAAAAGGCTCAAGAAAAATCAACCGATAAAAAAGATGAAACAAAAAAGAATGATACAAAGAAAAAGGAAGCTTCAAAAGTTGCTGGCAAAAAGCCTGCTACCAAGAAAACAACAAATAAAAAATAATTGGTGTGTAACTGCAAGGTAGTTATTTATGAATAACAACTTATAAATGTAAATAATTAATAATACAAAATAAACTATAAATAATTTACATAATTGTCAATAAAAAGCTTATTTAAGCTTGCAAGAAATTGAGAGGTAATATAATATGAAATTTTTAGATAAATTAGGACTAGCTTTATTTTCAACAATAGTTTTAATAATTACTATAGTTATATGTTTAATTGCTCTAGGCTGGATGGAACCAACAATTTTTAGCATTTTAGTTAGTAAGGCATTAATTAGCCAAACATCTACATATGTAGTTATAGGAGTTTGTGTAGTGTTAATGTTGTTGGCTACTAGATGTTTGTTCTTTTCAGACTTCGATAAAAGTGAGTCAAATGATGATGGGATTCTTTTGCAAAATGAAGATGGCAGACTTTTAATTACAACTGATACACTTAAAGATATGGTAGACGGTGTAGTTAAGGAATTCCCAGATGTTACTGATTCTACTACAAATGTCATAATTACTAAAGAAAATGACATAGTTATTGAAGTAGAAATAGATGTGATGAAGCAAACAGTTATAAAAGAAGTATCATCTAAATTACAAATAAGAATTAAGAAAACAGTTAAAGATACTACAGATTTAGATATCAAGTATGTTAATGTTAGAGTAAGAAATGCTGATACAGTTTTATCATCTAGTGAGGATGAAAAAAATCCGACTAAACAAGAAGATAAAAAAGTAAACACAACTAATAAAACAGTTAACAAAAAAGTGGCTGTTTCTAACAAAGAAGTTGCCAAAACAAAAAAGGCAGAACCAAAATCTAAGACAGTAAGTAAATAGAGAATTATAAGAGTTAGATGCTTCCTCAGCATCGAAGATTTATGAAACACATATTTGAAGTGTGGATTTTGAGTTGAGCGAAGCGAAGAAAGGGAAGTTTAAAATAAATGGAAGATTTTAAAAAGTTTTTAACCAAATATTGGGGAGCTATAGTAGGTGGTATAATTGCAATAATCTTAGCTTGTACAGGTCTATATAAATTAATACTTGTAGTTGTATTAGTAGTACTAGGCATATGGGCAGGTAATTATTATCAACATAACAAAGAAGATGTAAAAGGCAAATTGAAAAAATTTATAGATAAGATGTAGAACTAAAAAGGGGAATTTATAAAACTATGAATAGATCTCAGACAAGGGAAGAAGCATTTAAACTATTATATAGCTTACAAGTTTCAAAAACAGATAATATACAAGAAACCATTAAGCTTTATCTTCAAGAAGAGAAAATTGTTGACAGCGAAGCTGTGCAGTACATAGAAGATACAGTGAATGGTATAAAAAATAATGAAAGTGAAATTGAAGCACATATAAAAGAAAATATAAAAGATGATTGGACAATTTCTAGAATTTCTAAAATTGATTTGACATTATTAAAATTAGCAATTTATGAGATACTATATTCAAAATTACCATACAAAGTTGTTATCAATGAAGTCGTTGAACTTGCTAAACAATATGGAGATGATTCTTCTAAAGCGTTTGTAAATGGAGTACTTGCAAGTATAGTAAAAAAGAACTTAGAATAATAAAATTAGTTGAAGGTAAATGTAGAATTAATGGATATTAAACCAATAACAGTTGAAGAACTTAATAAATATATTAAAAACAAAATCGATGGAGATGAGTTTTTAAATAATGTGTATGTAAAAGGTGAGATTTCAAATTTTAAATTGCATTATACAGGTCATATGTATTTTACTTTAAAAGATGAAAAATCACTTGTTAAATGCATTATGTTTAAAAGTTATACAGGATATTTAAATTTTATGCCCAAGGATGGAATGAAAGTTTGCGTCTTGGGCTCTGTTTCTGTGTTCGAAAGAGATGGAGTATATCAAATATATGCAAAAGCAATGAAGCAAGATGGCATAGGAACTTTATATGAAACATATGAAAAAATGAAAGCAAAGCTAGAAGCTGAAGGATTGTTTGACGAAAAACACAAAAAGCCCATTCCTGTGTTTCCAGAAACAATTGGAGTATTAACATCATCAACAGGAGCAGTTATTAGGGATATCATAAATGTTTCTACGAGAAGAAATCCAAATGTGAGAATAAGACTTTTACCAGTGCCAGTGCAAGGACCGGGAGCTGAAAAGGAAATTGTAGATGCAATTAAGAAAATGAATGAGGAAAAGCTGGCAGATGTACTAATAGTAGGAAGAGGCGGAGGCTCACTTGAAGATTTATGGACTTTTAATGAAGAAGTCTTGGCAAGAGCCATATATGAGTCTGAGATTCCAGTAATATCAGCTGTGGGACACGAAACAGATTTTACAATAGCAGATTTTGTGGCTGATTTAAGGGCACCAACGCCATCGGCAGCTGCTGAGCTTGCAGTTCCAAACATAGCTGATCTTAAATATACTATAGATACCTATAACACTAAATTAAAAACTGCATTGAAACGAAAAGTAGAACTTATGAAAATGAGATATGAGAAATGTATGACAAATAGAGTATTTAAGGAGCCTTTACAAAAAGTTAATGAGTATTATATCTCAATTGATAATTTTATAAAGTCACTAACTACTTCGATAACAAATAAATTAAATAAATCAAAAATGTCTTTGAGCGAGAAAGTGACTCGATTGGATGCCTTAAGTCCAATGAAGACAATAGCAAGAGGATATTCGATAACAGAGAAAGATGACAAAATAATAAAAAAGGCAGAAAATCTTAATATTGGTGATAGTATAAGTATCCGATATATTGACGGAAAAGTTGTGGCAAATGTAACACAAAAGGAAATAAAGTAAAAAATATAAGTTTAACCAAATTAGAACAATAATTTATTGGAAAGCAACAAAATCTTTAACAATGATTTATTGAAAACTTTTGTTAACCAAATTATGCAACTTTATATAGAAAGGATTGTAAATTATGAAGGATGAATTAAGTTTCGAGCAAGCAATAACAGGATTAGAGAAAATTGCTGAAGAATTAGAAAAAGATGATTTAGATTTAGATACTTCAGTAAAGAAATTTGAAGAAGGTATGGAACTTTCAAAAAAATGCAATGAAATTTTACAAAAAGCAGAAAAGAAAATTACCATTTTAATTGATGGAGAGGAAAAAGACTTCACTGCTTCAAATGAGTAGAAAAGATATGTGATGTTTAATTTGAAAATTGAACCGTTTTAGTATGCAAAAAATTAATTAAAAGGAGGATTGGCTATGAAAGATATCGAGATTGCAAGACAAGTTAAATTAGAAAAAATAACAAATATAACTGAGAGATTAAAAATTCCAGAAGAATACCTAGAACAGTATGGAAAGTATAAAGCAAAAATATCAATAGATTACTTAGAAAAGCTAAAGGATAAGAAAGACGGAAAGCTTATCTTAGTAACAGCAATTAATCCAACTCCATTAGGAGAAGGTAAAACAACTACGGCTATTGGACTTTCAGACGGTTTGAACAAAATTGGAAAGAACTCAGTTCTAGCTTTAAGAGAACCTTCATTAGGACCTGTTTTTGGTATTAAAGGTGGTGCAACAGGTGGAGGGTATTCTCAAGTTGCTCCTATGGAAGACATCAACTTGCATTTTACAGGTGATATACATGCAATGACAACTGCAAATAATTTACTAAGTGCCATAGTAGATAATCATATTTTTCAAGGAAATGAACTTCAAATTGAAAAGGTTACATGGAAAAGGTGTGTTGACTTAAATGATAGAGCTTTGAGAAAAGTAGAGATTGGTCTTTCTGGTGAAAAAGGATTAGTTCCAAGAGAGGATGGATTTGACATAACGGTTGCTTCCGAAATTATGGCTATCTTGTGTCTTGCTAAAGATATCACAGATTTAAAGAGAAGACTAGGCAATATAGTAGTTGGATACAACAAAGACGGAAAAGAAGTTACATGTAGGGATTTAAAAGCAGACGGAAGTTTAGCAGTAATTTTAAAAGATGCTTTAAATCCAAATATTGTACAAACACTTGAACACAACCCTGCTATCATACATGGTGGTCCTTTTGCAAATATTGCTCATGGATGCAACAGCATAATCGCAACCAAGATGGCAAGAAAACTTGGAGATTACGTTGTAACAGAAGCTGGATTTGGAGCAGACTTAGGAGCAGAGAAATTTTTAAATATTAAATGTAGAAATATGGAAACGTCACCAGATGCAGTAGTTATTGTCGCAACCATGAAAGCATTAAAATACCATGGAGGAGCTACTAAAGATGAAGCTTCAAATAAAAATGTAGAAGCCTTAAAAGTTGGAATTCACAACCTATTAAAGCATATTGAAAATATAAAAGGTTTTGGATTAAATGCAGTAGTTGCTATAAATAAATATGAAAATGACTTTCAAGAGGAAATAGATATTTTAGAACAATATATGCAAAAGGAAAATGTTGAATATAGCTTGTTAGAAAACTGGGCGAAAGGTGGAGCAGGAGCAGTAGACTTAGCAGATAAAGTAGTTAAATTATGTGATAAACCTCATACATTTAAAAATACATATGAACTTGATGACGATACAAAAACAAAAATTGAAAAAGTTGCAAAAACGATATATGGTGCCGAGGGAGTAGAATATACAGAGGAAGCTGAAAAGCAAATAGAAAACATAGGTGACATAAAACTTCCAATTTGTATAGCAAAAACACAATACTCTTTATCAGATGACCCTAAGAATTTATTGTGTGACAAGCCTTTTAAGATAACAGTAAATTCAGTGGAGTTTAAATCAGGTGCAGAATTTATAGTAGTTAAAACAGGTAAGATAATGACTATGCCTGGACTTCCAAAAGTTCCTGCTGCAGAAAGCATTGATTTAGACGAAAACTCTAATGTTATAGGAATCTTTTAAGTTACTATTTACAGTTATATAAAAAAACATGAATATAGTTATTTTTGAATAAGCCGCGCAGGGACCACCCGTAGCGTTAGCAAGGGTCGAATGAAGCAAATTACATACAAGCGCCCAATGGCATATACATGTTGTATACAGTACATTAATTGCACAGCCATTAGTGGCATTATGGAATTTGCGACAGCAAGGCATGAAAAAATAACCTATATTCATGTTTTTAATTATTAAGCTGTGAATATTAAATAAAATTGTATAAAATAGCCTTTTCTGGAAAAAATGTCTTTTAAAGGAGAGGCTATTTTTTATGAAAAATAAATTCAGAGCAGGAATTTTGCTATTTATAACAATAATTCTATTCATAACTTATAATATTTTGCTTAGAAATCAAGAAGCTTATGCTTTGTCTAGATATGGTTCAAGAGGCGATGAAGTTAAACAAATTCAAACAAAACTTAAAAATTGGGGATATTATAAAGGAAGCGTTGACGGAATATATGGAAGTGGAACATTGGCTGCGGTTAAAAGCTTTCAAAAGAAAATTGGATTAACTGTGGATGGTATTGCAGGGACTAAAACATTGCAGGCTATGGGCATTTTTTCATCTAGTTCGAGTTCATCATCTTCTGGAAATACATCTAATTCAAGTAACCTAAATTTAATTAGCAGATTTGTGTATGCAGAAGCAAGAGGAGAGCCGTACACTGGACAGGTTGCAGTTGCTGCGGTTATACTAAATAGAGTTAGAAATAGCAAATTTCCTAACACAGTATCAGGAGTAGTTTACCAGTCAGGAGCATTTACTTGTGTATCAGATGGACAAATAAATTTATCTCCTGATGCAACTGCAAAGAAAGCAGCACAGGATGCGATTAATGGCTGGGATCCAACTTATGGAGCAATATATTATTTTAATCCAAACACAGCTACAAATGCTTGGATATGGTCAAGACCTATGACTATAACTATTGGTAATCATAGATTTTGTAAGTAATATAAATATTATAAACGTGAAGTCGGCTTATATTTGATTTAAGCCGATTTTTGCGTGGAACTATTGGAACAGATAACATTTCACTTTGCTATAATATACTTGACATATATAACAATTATCAATATAATATATTCATAACTTAGGATTTAAGAGTAAGGAATAAATAATGTAATTTTAATATCTTAAATTCATTACTCAAAGGAGAAGTATATGCTAAAACCAAAAGCGAGATTTGATAAGATAACAGATATTGATACAAATTTTTTTAAAGAGAAAAATATAAAAGCCGTTATCCTAGATGTAGACAATACGTTAATAGATTTTGATAAAAAACCATTAGATAATATTGAAAGTTGGATAGAGAGTTTAAAAAAAGAAAATATAAAAATCTGCATAGCTTCAAACAGCATAAAAAAGCCAAAAGTGTCAAAAGTAGCACAAAAATTGGATGTACCATATGTGTATTTTTCTACGAAACCTTTTAAAAGAGGCTTAAAGAAAGCACAAAAGATATTACAGGTGGAGCCACAATACATTGCAGAAATTGGAGATCAGCTTTTTACTGATGTATTAGGAGCGAACAGGATGAAAATGTTTTCAATATTGACTACACCTCTTTCACCAGAGAAAACTTTGTTAGGCGAAATAAAAAGAAAATTTGAAAAGTTTGTTTTACACAAAATATATGCATAAAAACGATACAAAATTTTAAAACATACATGAAAAATTGTGTCTTGATAGTAAAACACAATTTATACAAAAGAAAATTAGGAGGAAATTATGTACATTAATGATATTCACATATTATATTATTTTTTTATAGGACTTTTAGGCTTGGCAGTTGGACAAGTTATGAATTGGGCAAATGTTAGACTAGAAAACCATGAGAAAGTTTTTGGAAAAGAATTTTTTAAAACTTATTTGCCACATATGAAAATTAATTGTAAACTACTTTTTTCAACGGCAATACTATATATTTTATTACTATATTTTGTTGGATGGAAAATTAAACTTATAGAATATCTAATACTTACACCTATGTTAATTTCAACTTTTGTGATAGATTACAGAAAACAAATCATACCAAATAGGCTTACTCTTACGATGTTTGAAGTAGGCATAATATTTACATTTATATCTGGACTAACAAGTTTAAATTTATTTATAGATAGTTTGCTAGGACTTGTAGCAGGTGGAGGCATTTTCCTACTTATTACTTTAATAGGAGGGGCTATTGCGGGAAAAGAAGCAATGGGCTTTGGCGATGTTAAATTAATGGGAGCATTAGGACTATGTTTTGGCTTTACAACAACCATTATGATTGCTGTAATTTCATTTTTATTAGGAGCAATAATTAGCATAATTTTACTATTAACTAAAAAGAAAAAGTCAAACGAATACATACCATTTGGACCATTTATTGTAATTGCTACATTTATAGCTATATTTGTGCCACATAATTTATTGCTATTCATATTACTTAAAATATTTACGTTAGGTTTGTACAAGATTTAGTTATTCAAATTTATTTGATAAGCTATTTAATACATGAATATAGTTATTTTTTCATGCCTTGCTGTCGCAAATTCCATAATGCCACTAATGGCTGTGCAATTAATGTACTTCCTATAGCATACATATGCCATTGGGCGCTTGTATGTAATTTGCTTCATTCGACCCTTGCTAGCGCTACGGGTGGTCCCTGCGCGGCTTATTCAAAAATAACTATATTCATGTAATTAATTAAATTATATAAATAAAAAAAGGGATGATTTTATGAATTATAAAATACAAAGTCTAAGAGAAAAAATGAAGTTAATGGGAATAGATGGTTTGATAATAACTAATCCAATTAACATTTTTTATATGGTTGGAACAAAAGTAGAAGGAATTTTTTTAGTAACAGACAGAGAAAATGTGCTAATTACAGATGCGAGATACATAGAAGAGGTTAATAAATCAATTACTATTGGTGACCAAATTATTGTATATGATATTACTAATATATCAGACGAGGATTATTTGGCGTTTTTTGCAGAATGTTCTAAAATTGGAATAGAAGAAAATCACATTACTTATGCTAAGTACCAGACTTATGTAAGAAAGTTTAGACTAAAAGAAGCAGTTGAAACTAATAACATTATCGAAAATATGCGTATGATAAAAGATGAAGGAGAGATAGCTAAAATAAGACGTGCGTGTGAAATTACTGATAACTGTTTTAGACACTTAACAGAATACATTAAGATAGGTATGTCAGAAAAAGAAATAGCTCTTGAAATAGAAAAATATTTTATAGATAATGGTGCAGATGGAGTGGCATTTGAAACAATAGTGGCAAGCGGTGAAAATTCATCAAAGCCTCACGCAGTACCAACAGATAGAAAAATTGAACAAGGTGATGTAATAGTGATTGACTTTGGAGCAAAATACAAGGGCTATTGCAGTGATATGACTAGAACAATTTTTGTTGGAGAAGTAGAGGAAAGTATAAAAAATTTATATAATTTTATATTAGGATGTCAAGAAAGAGCAACTAATAAGATAAAAGATAATGCAGAAGGAAAGTTAATAGCTAAAAGCCTAGAAAGTGAATTTAATGCGAGAAATCAAAGCATGTTGCATGCATTAGGACATGGTGTGGGTATAGATGTGCATGAATTCCCTATAATAAGCGAAAAAGCTTGTTTTACACTAAAGGAAAATATGGTAGTAACCAATGAACCAGGTATATATATCCCCGGAAGATTTGGAATTAGGATAGAAGATACTATATTAGTAAATAAAATGTCATGTGAAGTCCTTACTAAATCTAATAAAAAATTAATAGTAATATAATGATATTGTAAAATCTTTGTAATAAATTTTATGAGAAAAATTTGAAAGCTTAAATAAATGAACTTATTTGAGCTTTTATTTTTTTACTAAATTTGACAAAAGCACCCTAAATTGCCTTATTTTTTTTATAATAATACTTGCAATTAAAATATTTTATTGATATGATAAGTGTGTTAAATTATTAAAACAAAAAGGAAGAACAGTAATGATAGAATTTAGAAATGTAAGCAAATCATACCCGGGTGGCTTAGAAGCCGTACATAATGCTAATTTTAGCATTGAAAAGGGTGAATTTGCATTCCTAGTTGGAAGTTCAGGTTCAGGTAAATCAACAATCATAAAATTAATTTTGAAAGAAGAAGAACCAACATCAGGTAACATAATAATTAATGGTAAAGACACAACTTTTCTAAAACCAAGTAGAGTTCCATACTTAAGAAGAAGTATGGGAATCGTTTTCCAAGACTTTAGATTGTTGCCAGACAAAACTGTTTACGACAATGTCGCTTTTGCAATGCATGTTGTTAGAGCAACACCAAAGCATATTAGAAGACAAGTACCTATGGTATTGTCACAAGTAGGTCTTGAGCAAAAGGCAAAAGTTTACCCAAATGAATTATCTGGTGGAGAACAACAAAGAGTAGCGTTAGCTAGAGCAATTGTAAATAATCCTTCAATGTTAATTGCAGACGAACCAACTGGAAACTTAGACCCAAACACAGCTTGGGGTATTATGGAACTTTTAAATGATATTAATTTAAGAGGAACAACTGTAGTAGTTGCAACTCACGCAAAAGATATAGTTGACAAAATGAATAAGAGAGTTATTCGTATAGACAAAGGTAATATTATACGTGATGAAAAAGGTGGGTATGACGGTGAAGAACAATAGTTTTGTATATTTAATTGGAGAAGGATTTAGAAGCGTTGGAAAACAGAAAAAAATGACAAGTGCTTCTATAATCATAATGTGTGCTACTATGTTTATATTTGGAGTTTTCTACCTAATTGGTGAGAATATTAACTTCATTATGAAGCAAGTAGAAAGCCAGCAGGGGATGAGAGTTATAATCGCTGAAGATGCAACATCAGACCAAATAGCGAGTATGGAAACAAAAATTAGGCAAATAGATGGAGTAAATCAAGTAACCTTCTATTCAAAAGAAGATGCACTAGCTTCAATAAAAGAAAGGCTAGGAGGAAATCTAGAAATCTTAGATGAATATGAAACTGACAATCCATTTCCAGACTCATATTTTGTAACATTGACTGATTTGGAATTAAATAATGAAGTGCAAGAAAAGATTATGCAAATAAGTGGTGTAGATGAGATAACAGCTCAAAATGATACTATATCATCACTTTCAACTGTTGCAAAAGGTATACAAATGGCAACTGTAGTACTACTTATTATTTTAGTAGTTATTTCTGTATTTATCATTTCATATACAATAAAGCTTACAGTTTATGCAAGAAGAAGAGAAATTTCAATAATGAAATATGTTGGTGCCACAAATGGATTTATAAGAGGTCCATTTATAGTAGAAGGTGTTATCATAGGAGTTATATCAGCTATAATTACGCTTGCAGTAGTTGGACTAGCATATAATTCAGCAATAAACGGAATTTTATCATCACCAGTAATTCCGATAATTAATATGACTTTGTACGGATTTTCAGATATATTCTTAAAACTATTAATTGTTTACTTAGTTTTAGGAACAGGCATAGGAATTTTGGGTAGTGCAATTTCAATGAGAAAATATTTAAAAGTATAAAAAACGATTAGAAAAGTTAAGGAGGATACTTATGAAAAATAAGGTTATATCAATAATGGTTATAATACTGTTTCTAAGTACATATTTGACAAATGCTGTTTTAGGTGCTACAAAAACGGAGTTAGAAAATGAACAAGCTCGAATAGAGGAAGAAAGAAGGCAAGCTGAGCAAGAAAAAAATAATATAGCAAACCAAAAGAAAAATGAGCAAGATGATTTGGAAGTAATTACCGAAGAATTAAGTGCACTAAATAACGAAATATTGTCTTTGGAAAGCCAATTAAATAGTTTGAATGATTCTATAACAGAAAAAACAAACGAAATAGACGCTAAACAAAAAGAATTAACTGAAAAAGAAGAACTTTTAAAGAAAAGACTTGTTTCCATTTACAAAAACGGTGGAATTAGCTATTTAGACGTTTTATTGGGAGCAACGAATTATATGGATTTATTAGCTTCAATTGACGCTTTGGAAAGAATAGCTGATGCAGATACAAAATTAATAAACAAAGTAACAGATGAAAAGAAAGCATTAGAAGATGCCAAAGCAGAATTGGAAGCAAAGAAAAAGGAAGTAGATGCAGTTAAGGCACAAAAAGATGCAAAAAATGTGGAATTAACATCAAAACAAAGAGAAAAGCAAAGTTTGATTAACTCATTAAATCAAGAAGAAAAAGCTAAACAATCTGAAATTGATGAGTACAATGCAGCTATGGCAAGAGTAAATCAACAATTAGCAGATATAGCTAGACAAGCTCAGGCACAGCTTAATGGTGGTGGAAATGGACAAAGTGGATTAAAATTTGATGGTAGCTTTATATGGCCTTGCAACAACAAAGTTGTAACTTCAACAGTAAAACAAAGATGGGGAAGAATGCATAAAGGTATAGACATAGGAGCTTCATATGAAAATGTTTATGCATCAGCCACAGGATATGCATACAATGCATATGACAGATATGGATATGGTAATTACATAATGGTATTCCATGGTAGTGGTTATGTTACACTATATGGACATTTATCAGTAAGTAAAGTATATAATGGTCAATTTGTAACACAAGGACAAGTAATAGCAACATCAGGAAACACTGGAAGTAGTACAGCACCACACTTACATTTTGAAATAAGACAAGCTTCATCAACAGTAGAATTCTTCAGTAAAGGCCCATTAAATCCATTAGATTATTTACCAGGTGGATATACAATGGCTGCAGGAGCAGCTACTCCATCATAATAATAAAAATAAAATTAATGAATAAACTAATATAAGTTAATATTGTAAAAGGAGGAAAGATGAATAATACTAAATGTATGAGATTTACAAGCGTAATGTTAATATTATTAATCTTTCTTCTTTCTGTTAATCACTCTTTTGCAGATGAAAATGAAGTAAATGAAGCACCCTATTCAAATAGAGTACTTACTTTACAAGAACAAGAAAATCAAGTAAAGGAAAATTTAGAACATGCAAAAGAACAATTACAATATGTTGAAGAAGAACTATCAACTTCACTTATGCAAATACAGACATTAGAAGGGAGAATTGCAGAATATCAAGCAAAACTAGATAAAGTTAATGTAGAATACCAAGACATACAAAGGCAAGTAAGTGAAACACAGGCAAAATATGATGAAATAGAAGCTAATTATAATAAAAGAAACAATTTACTAAAAAAGAGATTAGTCGCATTATACAAGAGTGGAACGACAAGTTATTTAGATGTATTATTAAACTCAAGAGATATAATAGATTTTATTTCAAGATATTTTATAATAAAAGAAATAATACAATTTGATTCAAAATCTCTTAGTGAAATATCTGAGCAAAAAAAAGAAATCCAAAAGCTTTCTAATGAATTAAAAGAAAAGAAAGCTAATATGAAACTAATAAAAGTTGAAGCAGAAGAACAAACAGTAGTATTAACAAATACAAAAACAATTGTAGAAAATCATAAATTAAGCTTATCAGAAAGTGAGCAAAAGTTAAAATCTGATATTGATGCATATTTAAAACAACAAGAAGAACTAGAAAACTTGATACAATACTCAATATTAGGCTCAAATTATGAACTTTCGTATTCAGGCGGAATAATGTTATGGCCAACATATGCAACTTCGTATATTACTTCTGGATATGGAAATAGACTTCACCCAATTCAAGGAATTATCAAAAACCATGATGGAATTGATATTGGAGGAGCCTTGGGAGATCCAGTATATGCTGCAGCAGATGGTATAATTATTTATTCTGCATTTAATAATGGCGGATATGGTAATATGGTTATGATAGACCATGGAATAAATGATAATGGTATAAAAATAGTTACTCTTTATGGACATGGTAGCAAACTATTAAAAAATGTTGGAGATGAAGTAAAGACGGGAGATGTAATAATGGAAGTTGGCTCAACTGGCTACTCAACAGGCCCGCATTTACATTTTGAAGTAAGAGAAAATGGGGTGTCAACCGATCCTAAGAAATATTTATCAAATGAAGAATAATAAATATGTTATACAAAGGATAATATCTTGAGAAAAGACAATCTATCATTTGTATGTGTGCACTTTTTGAAAAAGTTTATGGATAATCTTCTAAAATCCAAATATTATTATGCAAGGAATATAATTTAAAATGAAAAAACAACAATATTTAAAAAGTTTAATGACAATAATTATAACAGCGACTGTAACGTTTTCAGTTACAATGTTATGGGTGTATGGAGGAACAAAAAATCAAGAAGTCACTTCAATATTGGGCAATGCATTTGCCTCAGATAAACTTCTTACTAAACTAAATTTAATAGATCAAAAAATAAAAACAGAGTATATGGGTGATGAAGTCGAAGAAGATATACTATTAGAAGGAGCTATCAAAGGATATGTATCAGCACTAGGAGATAGCTACACAGAGTACATTTCACCTGACGAAATGAAAGAGTACTTTTCTGATACAGTAGGAGAATTTGTTGGAATAGGTGTAGAGATAACAAAAGATACTGTAGCAAATGAAATTGTAGTATATGACACGCTTCCAAAATCACCAGCAGAAGTAGCAGGAATTAAATCAGGTGATATACTTATTGCAGTTGATGGAGTATCTTGCGATGGAGATGACTTTGACACAATAACGGATAGCATAAAAGGGAAGATAGGCTCAAAAGTAAAAATAACAGTAAGGAGATTAGACGAAAACAATCAAGAAGAAACAATTGACTTTGAAATTGTTAGAGCTAATATTAACATGATTAGAGTTACATCACAAATGCTAGACGAAGATATTGGGTATATTTATATTTCAAGCTTTGATGGCACAAAAGTAGCAGAACAATTTGAAGAAGAATACGATAAACTTGTGACTCAAGGTATGAAATCACTAATCATTGATGTTCGTACAAATGGCGGTGGAATAGTAGATGAAGCAACAGAAATAGCAGATTTATTTACAGGAAAGGGTCAGACACTTTTAATAGAAAAAGACAAATCAGGAAAAGAAAACACAATAGTCTCAAACAAAGATAAAAAAATAACGATGAAAACGGTATTGCTAGTAAATGAATACTCAGCTAGTGCTTCAGAAATACTAGCAGGAGCAATAAAGGATTTAGCAGATAATGTTACACTAGTAGGAAAAACAACATATGGGAAAGGTGTAATCCAAACATTATATGAGCTTTCTGACGGAAGCGGTCTTAAGATTACAACAGAGCAATATTATACTCCAAATCACAATGAAATTAACAAAATAGGCGTAAAACCAGATGTTGAAGTAAAAGATGATGAGATATTTACTGGAAACTTAGATGCAAAAAATGATAAATCACTGAAAAGAGCTATGGAATTGTTAAGATAATAAGAAGTTCGTTACAATGCTTAGTTATTATAAAAACATAAATATAGTTATTTTTAAAGCCTTGCTATCATTTGCTTCATTTACCATTCTCTAGCGCTACGGGAAGTAGCAAGCAAGGCTTATACAAAAATAACTATAATCAATAAAAAAAATTTCAAAAAGTAGTTGACAATTCAGAATTAATTTAGTATACTAAATAAGTCAGTAGATAAATGGTCGCTTAGCTCAGCTGGTAGAGCATCTGCCTTACAAGCAGGGGGTCATAGGTTCGAGCCCTATAGCGACCACCATTTATGGCCCGGTAGTTCAGTTGGTTAGAACGCTAGCCTGTCACGCTAGAGGTCGACGGTTCGAGCCCGTTTCGGGTCGCCATTTTTTT